>CAZJKL010000050.1:0-22486 GCA_964546655.1 uncultured Bacteroidales bacterium
ATGTTTTACAAAGTTACATTTTTTTATTTACTCCCCAACTTTTGTCCGTGACCCAAAATTAATTACGAATTACGAATTACGATTCTTTTTCACTAAATAAAATGAATCATATTTCAGGGTTTTTGCATCACAAAAAAAAATACAAGAATCTCGAAGAATAATTAGGTTTATTTTGAGTTTTGTCTTTTTATAAATAATAATGTGAAAACTAATTAAACAAACCTAAATCTTTCATAATCATTCGAATAGTGCTTCTGCTTTGTTGAATTATTAATACATCTTTGCCTTGTTTTACTCTGTTTATTGTTTTTTCGTCGAAATGGCGTATTGTAACCAATTCTAAGTTTTCATTAATCAAAGCGGTGTAGCTGTTTTTTAAATCATTAAGTAAACTTTCTAATTTAAATTTATTGTAATCAAATGCAGCAGAAAAACTAATTGCCGAATTTTGCATCAAATTAATTTTAATTCCGTGTTTTGCAAATAAACCAAAAATTTCACTCAAATTATCTTCCATAATAAATGAATAATCTATTGTAGAAATTGAGATTAAAATCTGATTCATTTTAAAAATAAAAGAAGGAATTATTGAATCTTCGGATGTGTTATTATTTATTATAGTACCAGGATTGTTTGGATTTACAAATGATTTTACTAATAAAGGTATGTTTTTATTTTGTAATGGTTTAATTGTTTTTGGATGAATAACAGTTGCTCCAAAATAAGCAAGTTCAACAGCTTCTTTGTATGAAATATTACTTAAAATTTGAGTTTCATCAAACCATTTTGGGTCGGCATTAAGAACACCAGGAACATCTTTCCAGATTGTTAAACTTTCGGCATTTAGTGAGTATGCTAAAATTGCTCCTGTAAAATCCGAACCTTCTCTTCCTAATGTAGTTGTGTCTCCGTTTGAATCAGAAGCAATAAATCCTTGTGTTAAAATTATTTCATTAGTAGTTAAACCATTAAAATTTTTGTTTAATAATTCAACTGTTTCTTGCCATTTAACTCTAGCATCAGTATAAAGTTTTTCGGTTTTTATTAAACTTCTTATATCAATCCAATTGTTTTTAATTTTTATATCATTAAGATAAAGACTAACTATTTTTGTTCCTAATAATTCGCCAAAAGCTACAATTTGAGAATATAATTTGTCGAAATTTTTATGATTATCTAATTTTATAATTTCTTCAATTTCATTATAAAACTTATTTATTTCATTATTTATTTCTTTTTTATTTTCTGAAAATAATCCTTCAATAATATTATTATGATAGCTTTTTATATTATTAAAAATCTCGAACTTATCACTTTTATTATTGTAAATCGATTTTACTAACTCTTCTAAAGCATTAGTCATTTTGCCCATTGCCGAAATAACTATAATTAAATTTTCATTAGGAAATTTATTAATAATAGTAGCAACATTTTTAACCGAATCGACATCTTTTACCGATGCTCCGCCAAATTTAAATACTTTCATCTTTATATCAATTACAATTTATAATTTAAAATTACGAATTACGAATTTACAATATTTAAGAACTTAATTTAATTAAATTTTGTACAAAAATAAGTGAGTTTATGGATTTAATCAAATTTTAAAATTGATAATATTGAAAAATTATTAAAAAACTATTATTTACTTTAACTAATTTGATTATTTTTATCGTTTGAAAATTTAATAATAAAAATCAAAAGTTTTATGAAGATAATAGGTTTATTTTTAGCGGTATTTTTTATTATAACTTTAACAGTAAAATCACAAGAAGAAGCAATAAATCAAGCAGATGAATTATTCAGAGAATCAAAATATGTTTCGGCAAAAGATAAATATAGCGAAGTTTACAATACAATAGAAAATAATACAACTAAAGCAAGAGTGGCGTTTCAAATAGCACAATGCTATAATAAGCTAAGAAACCACGAAGAATCAGCAAAATGGTATAAAGAATCAATCGATTTATTCTATAAAAACCCTATGGTTTATTTGTATGGAGCAAATGAATTTTTAGTTATAGAAGATTATGCTAATGCTAAAACTAATTTTGAAACTTACTTAGAACTTTTTCCAAGTGATGAAATTGCATCAAATCGTTTAAAATCTATAAACTTTATAGCAAAAGCTAAAAACAGCAAACAAACTTATAAATGCGTTAATATTGCTGGAATTAATAGTTCAGAAAATGAGTTTTATCCTAGAGTTACTAATAGTAGTAAAAAACAATTCTCATTTAGTAAAAATAGCTCATCTAATAGTATTGCAAGTATTTATTATGCTCAATATAGTTCAAATACGTCTGCACAAAATTATAGTTCAATACCTTTATTAAATTCTGAATATGGAGTTGAAACAAGTAGTCCTAATAATAAAACAATTGCTTTTACAAAATGCAGTGAAAATTCAGGAAAAGGTAAAAATTGCAATATTTACTATATTGAAAACATAGCTAATAGCTGGGCTGAACCTAAAATAATTAATTTAAATACTAGCGATACAACAATTACATGCAATCCATCATTATCAGCAGATGAATTAACTTTATATTTTTCCTCAAATATGTCGGGAAGCCTAGGAGGAATGGATATTTGGAAAGTAACAAGGTCAAGTAGAGCTGACGAATGGGGAACACCAGAAAATTTAGGAAGTAAAATTAATACACAAGGAGATGAAAACTATCCGTATATTCACAAAAGCGGTAAACTTTTCTTTTCTTCTAATGGTCATGTTGGTTTTGGTGGTTTAGATATTTATTCGGCTGAATTAATTTATGGCGAATGGAATTTGAAAATATTAAATATGCCAATAAACTCAACTTATGATGATTATGCTATAAGTTTTATTGATGATTATTTAAGTGAAGGACTTATAACATCAAATAGAAAAGGTGGTAAAGGCGGAGATGATATTTATTATTTTTCGAAAACAGTTCAACAAACAAAACAAAATAAAGTTCAACCAAAAGCTAAAGTAGAACCAAAAGAAAATATTGTTGTTGAAGAAAATATTAAATATTTTGAAGATGAAACAAAAATTGATTTACCAGCAATTTTATACGATTATAAACAAGTTTATTTAACAAAACAAGATAAAGAAACCTTAAAGCCTTTTATTTATCTTATGAAGAAAAATAAAAATTTAATAATTGGTATAAGCTCTCATGCAGATCCTACAGGAGATCCTAAATATAATTATAATATTTCGAAAAAAAGAGCAGAAATTGTTAAGCAATATTTTGTTCAAAGTGGAATTAGCCAAGAAAGAGTTGTCTCTATAGCTTTAGGCGAAAACCAACCAAGAGTAATTACCGAAGATTTTGGTCCATTTAAAAAAGGCGATGTAATAGATTACGGATACATTTCAAAATTAACAAATAAAAAAGATAAAGAAATTGCTAAAAGTTTAAACAGAAGATCTGAAATAAACTATTTATCAACAAAATGGGATATTCAAAAATTTATTAATTTAGAATATGGTCCAAATGCAAAAACAAATATTTATGCAAATATTCCTAATGCACCAAAACAATATTTACAAAACAGTCAGGAGCAAACTACTGAAATAACATATAATTATTCTGAAAATAATTCAAATAATAATACCGAATACAATTATAATGATGCAGTTGAATCTTCAAATAATAATGTAGTTGAAGAAGAAAAAGTAGTTGAAGAAGAAATAGTTGATAATGAATATATTGAAATTCCTAAAGATAATAGTGAAGAAGTTGAAAAAGAAGTTGTTGCAGATAAAAAGAATGATTATGAAAGAGTAGAAGTTAAAGCTAAAAAAGCAGTTAATGAAGAAAATATAGTTGATGACCCATTTGAATATAATTCAGTAACTTCAATTGAAAAAGTTGAAAACGAAAATGGTTCGGTTGATGAGGGAAAAAATATTATAACAAATACATCTTTACTAGATTTTGAAGCTTTATCTGATAATTTAAAATTATCTAGTATGGTAGATGATATCTTTATAGAAGAAGAGGTTTTAATGGATGCTTCATCGCAATATTCATTTAAACAAGATTATGTTTCTAGCAATGTTTATAATGTTAATGGAGTTTATAGTGTAACTAAAGATAAAATTGTTGTTAAAATAGAATTAACTCAAGGTAAAATATATGTGATAAAAAATTATGAAATTAAAGGCTCAACTAAAAGCCTTGATAAATTATCGAAGTTAATAACAGAACAAACATTGAAAATTATTAATGATATTCAAAAAGAAAAAAACAAGAAGAAAAAATAAATATAAAACCCTTTTAGTATATGACAAACTTAATAAATCTCCCATTAATTCAAGATGCTGATTTAAAGGGCAAAATAGTTTTAGTTAGACTTGATCATAATGTAGTTAAAAAAGGAATTATACATGATCCTTATAGAATTGATGCTACAATAGGAACTCTTTATCATATTTGTGCAAGAGGAGGAAAGTTAATTTTAATGACACATGTTGGAAGACCTAAAGATAAAAAAAGTGGTACAATTAATATTAGCGAGAATACTTCTGTTACACCAATTGTTGAATATTTAAAAGATAAATTACACATTAATTTAAAAGTTCCAGAATTTCATCAATTCGAAGATAAAGGTTATATTGGAATTGAAACGTCTGTTAATCACATGATTAAAGATTTAAGAGACAGTAAAATAGATGGTATTTATCTTCCAAATACACGTTGGTTTTTTGGAGAAGAGTCTAAAACCGAAGAAGCAGATAGATTTGCTCATCAATTAGCCGGATTAGCTGATATTTATGTTAATGATGCTTTTGGTTCATGGCAAGCACACGCTTCTACGGTTGGTATTTGTAAATACTTACCTTCTTATGCAGGTTTCTTAATGCAAAAAGAAATTAATAACTTAGAAAGAGTTTTAAATCCAGAGCAACCATTTGTTTCGGTTGTTGCAGGTTCTAAGTTTGATACTAAAATTCAATCATTAAAAGCTTTACTTAAAATTTCAGATAAATTAGTATTAGGTGGTGTTATTTATAATGCTTATTTATGTGCTAAATATAATATTTCAATAAAAGGTATTGAAGAAGAAGATATAGTTCAGGCAAAAGAATTTGTTGAGTTTGCAAAACAATATCCTAATAAAGTTGTTGAACTACCTTATATTATTGAATCTGATTCAATTGAAGGTAAATTCGAAAATCAATACAGAGTTCATAATATTACTTCTTTAAAAAGCGGAGATAGCTTAAATTATGTTTTAGATGTTTCTAATTTATCGTTTCACGAACAAAGCATTATTGATGTTTTTATGAATGCTAAAACAGTTTTTGTTAATGCTGTTATGGGATTTACACCTCACTTTAACGAAGGAACTATTGCATTAGATGAACTAATTGATAAAAACAGTGAAGCTGTTAAATTATATGGCGGTGGTGATACAATGCAAGAGTTAAAAAGATTATTGCCAGGTCTTTATATAGTAGCGATAGGACATCCAAAATATTATATTTTCACAGGAGGTGGAGCTGTTTTAAAAGCAATTCAAGAAAACTCGGTTTACGGAATGGAACCTGTTAAAGCTTTAATTGAAAATAAAAAGAACTACGATTCAGAGAAATTGTAATATAATTAAATAAAATTTAGGATTTATTTTTCTATAAAGAACAATATTTCTATATTTGCACTTCTGAAAAGAAAAAAGGTCGCGTAGCTCAGCTGGATAGAGCATCTGCCTTCTAAGCAGAGGGTCTCAGGTTCGAACCCTGACGTGATCACTTGAAACAAAAGCAATCAAAAGCAAACGCCTAAAAACACCGATTTTTAGGCGTTTTTTGTTTCTAGTCCGAGAAAAAAACATCTAATTTCGTTAACTTTTTAGCTTCCAAATCGTGTCCAAGTTATTTTGGGTTTTTGGGACACGATTCAGGTGCTTTTGCGTTGATTTTCAATATTTTGCATTTTGTGTTTTGCCTTTAAATGTTTAATTTTATAATATTAAAAACGGAGGTTTATTATGGAAAAAAGAAACACATTTTCACAATTGCTTTATGTTAAAAAACATAGAGTTAATGCAAACAACGAAGTGCCTATCTATTTAAGAATTACTATAAATGGGCAACAAACAGAAATGGCAACTCATCGTTTTGTTGATTTAAATTTATGGGATATTAAAAAAAGCTGTGTTGTTGGAAACAACAAATTAGCTAAAGATATTAATGCTGATTTGTTTTCAATAAAAACATCTATTTATGAGCATTTTAAACTGTTAAGAGAAAAAGAAATTGAATTAACCCCCATTGCTATTAAAAACTCGTATTTAGGAATAAAAGAAAAAGAAAAAGGATTAATTGATGTATATAAAGAACACAATGATAATATTGAAAAATTAGTTAATATTGATTTTTCGCCAATAACAGTTCAACGATATAGAAATTCATTAAATAAAACTCGTGATTTTATAAAAATACATTATAAAAAAGACGATTTACCGTTGTTAAATCTTAATTATGATTTTTTAATTAATTATGAAGTTTATATAAAAACTTATTGTAAATGTTCTCATAATAGTGCCATGAGATATATAAAAAATTTAAGAAAAATAGTTCGAATAGCTTTAGCTAATGATTGGATACAAAAAGACCCTTTTTCTAATTACAAAATGAAACTAAAAAAAGTAGATAGAGATTATTTAACTGACGAGGAATTAGATATTTTATTGAATAAACAATTTAAATTTGAAAGATTAGAGCAAGTAAAAGATTGTTTTTTGTTTTCATGTTTTACAGGTTTGGCTCATTCTGATTTAAAAAGATTAACACCACAACACATTATTAAAGGAAGTGATGGTAATTTATGGGTAAAAATTAATCGTAAAAAGACAGATGTTGCGAGTAATATTCCATTATTACCTGCAACAGCAAGAATTATTGAGAAATATAAAACAAATCCGTTTTGCATAACTAAAAACGTTTTATTACCAGTTTTATCTAATCAAAAAATGAATGCTTATTTAAAAGAAATAGCTGATTTGTGTGGTATAGAAAAGAATTTAACAAGCCACATAGCAAGACATACTTTTGCTACAACTGTTACATTAAATAATGATGTTCCTATTGAAAGTGTATCAAAAATGCTAGGACATAGCAGTATTAATATGACTAAAATTTATGCCCGACTGCTCGATAAAAAAGTTGGTAGGGATATGCAACACTTGTATAGCAAGTTTGCATGATAAAAAGGAGCGAATGCTCCTTTTTATCATTATATTTTTGTAGCCATATTTTAGGACGAGTCAATCATTAATTCTAACGGATGGCGGACATGCTGTAGTGCGGGTTATTTGAAACACCTATCTATCCAACCGTGTTGTTTTTATTCTTCTTTTTTAAATCTTTTTTCAATTTCTTCAAGTTTTTCCAAAATTGCGAAATCTCTTTGTGATATAACATTATTCATTTCTTGTATAGCATTCATTAAAGCCACTGTTGCCTTGTATTGGTAGTCCAAAATTGCTTTTGCTATTACTTCGTTTGCTGTTGGTGGGATAGCTTTCCATGCGTCTGTTAATTCTGCACTTTTTGTTTTGATGTACACATCAAATTGTTCTGGAGACATTGCCATATTTATCTATTTTATAGTTAATTAAATTCGTCCAAGTGTTTTTAGTAAGTCTAAAATATGTTTTGCTTTTAAATTGTTTACGATACTTTGTTGTGGTTTTCCATCTATTTGGTATGTAGAAGACCAAATTATGTCAAAACCTCTTTTGTGATGTAAATTATTTACAGCGTCTACAGAGTCACCTCTAGTTCTTGATGAGCAAAGAATAACTTCACAGTTGAAATTATCAGCTAAGTCCAGCAGTCGATTTTGTAAATTTGTATTAGGGTCACCTTTGCTTTCAACCCCGATTATTATTCCATTGATTTGAATAACAAGTCTAAAATCACCTGATGTTGGAACAGTTGCAGGTAAAGGGAAAATTGAAATATAAGTTGGAGAATTTGCTAATAATAAATTAGCAAATTCTCTCAAAGTTTCAGTTTTTCCTTTATTTCCTAAATTCCATACTGATAATATTGTTTTCATAGTTTTAATATAAGTTTATTCGTTTTTAACTTTACCACCAACTAGTACATACCCCCAAATATAACTAACTTTTAAATATTACACAAAATATAAGTGTAATATTTCCACTATAAAACTTTAAAATTCAAATAATAAATAAAAATTATTTTCAACTAAAAAGTATTTAAATGCAAACAAATCAGTGTTGTTTTATTAATTGTTTTTATGATTATTTTTAAATGAAAAAAGCAAAATGGATGCACTTGATCGTTTTAATAAATACTTTAATAAACCTGAGAATTTAACTTCTCTTGCAGGAAAATATGAAGTAACTACTATTACCCTTCGTAAATGGCTAAAACCTATTAATGATAAAATTAGGCTTTCTCATAAACATATTTTTACTCCTTTGGAAGTAAAAAGTATTATTGAGTTTTTAGGGGAATATAATATTGATGTTGATTAATAATTTTCTTCTTTACAAAATTACTCTTCTTCATATTGCATTTTAATATCTATGCCGTATTCTTTTATTATATTAAACTGCAATGTGTCTTTGTCTTTTATAAACGATATTGATACTTCATCGGCAATACCGCTTGTTATATCTTGGTTATTAAATGTTGTTTTATATTCTACTATTTCATTTAAGAAGGTGTCTTTAATGAGTCCGTTTAAATATATTATTTTATCGTCGTTAAAAGTATAAACTGCTTTTTCTAAATTTGGCTTTGTGCATATTAATTCATTGTAATTGCGTTCTATAATTTTTGATGATGATATATCGGTTAATAGTATATTGTTTAAAAATAATGTTTTTTCGGTTCTATCGTTTTCTTTATTATAATTTATATAACTGCTATTAATAATATTAAAGCCTGTAAAAGCAATAATAATTACAAACATGCTTATTATCATTGTAACTATAACTTCTATTATGGTAAATGCCTTAATATACATCTTCTTCTTCTTTTATTGCTGTCTTTTTTATTGATAATATTAAGTTGTTATTTTCTTTATTTAACACTTCAATATTTAATAAAATTATGTCTGAATAATCTTGATATTGTGATATTTTCTTTACTATTTTAAATCCTTCATACACGTATTCTTCGTCTTCAAATAGCTTTTCTTTAATTGATTTTTCAATTATACTATTTGCTTCGATATATGCTTTTGTTTTTGTGTGGTTAAAATCGGTTTTTCGTACATTAATAAATATTGAAAAGAAAATTCCTATACTTAGCATTATAATAATTATGGCTACTAATACTTCTATTATAGTGAATCCCGAAACTTTAATATTTATTACTTTTTTTCTCATTTAATATAGCCATTTTAAAATAACTATTCTCGAATTTTCTTCATTGTAATTGATTCCTGCATAAAATTTAGACCTTTTTGATACGTCTATAACTGCATCTAAAATATGATTTTCGTACACCGAAGAACGTGTGCCTAATAAAAACTTTAAACAATAAACCGACCCATATATATTGCCTTCGTGTTCTACTATTCCGTTACTGTATGCTTGACCTTTTATTGTTGCGTCCTGTTTTATTGATAACACTGGCATATTGTTTTTTTTAATGTTTTTTTTGTATAATAAAACTATTCCTTCGATTATAGAATTTTTATTAATATTTATTCTGGAATTATACTCGGCTATTGAATTATTAATAACGCCTATTGCCGAAGGATACTTCAATAAACAATCTTCTTCGACCGAAACAGAATCACTAGCAAAACATTGCATATTACCATTAAATCCTCGTTTAATTTTAATAAATGGTGCCGACAAAATAGCATCTTCTATTGTGTTATTGTTGTCTATAATTATATTTGATTCGGAAATAACTATTACATTTCCTATAATTATTTTATTTGAAAGATTTATTGGTTGTTTTGAATAAACAATAGTTGTTGTGTCTGAAAATTTTGTAATTATTGAATCATTTTCTATTTCTTTGAAAAACAAAATTTTATATTTACTTTCTTGAAGATATTTTGTTAAGAAATTTTCATAATTGCAATCTAATATTTTTTGTTTTGGAGTAGGTAAATTTTTATCACTCACTTCTTTTTTACCATCTATTAGCTTGTCGCCAATAAAAGTTTTTCGTTCAACATAAGCTCTTTTAACTCCCGATTTTGGCAAAAAACATCTGCCTTTTATAATTGTTTTTCCGCACAATGATAGTTCTTTATCTAAATCGGCTAAATATAAAGCAATATCATTGTCTATTATTTTTTCGGTAGTTAATGCTGTTTTTTGAAAAACAAAATCTTTATAAGATGCCTGTGATGATATTATTTCAAAAAAGCCCCATTGATTTCTAGTAAGTTTAACTAAATTATTTTCTTCTTCTTCATATAGCTCTATTTCAACACTTTCATCTATTCCTATATCGCTATCTTTTGAAATTAATAAGTTTAACCCTGAATTTACATTATTAATAACCTTGTTTTTATTTATAACATAGGTTGAATAAAGAAAATTAAAATATGAACTGTAAATTAAAGAGGCAGAAGTTATTGATACAATAAGCATTATTAATATTGCGTAAAGCAACGAATAACCTTTAATTTTTAATTTATATAATTTTGTCTTGTTTTTCATTAATGCCCCATGAACGATGTGCTTAATTGAAACATTGGTAAATACATCGAAATTAAAATTATAGCAACAAAAAGCCCTACGAAAATAATTATAAATGGCTCTAAAACACTGCCTATCATATTTGTTTTATGTTCTACTTCTTCTGAGTATTGGTCTTTTAATCTTTTAAAAACTTCGGTAAGTTTATTAACTTCTTCGGCTACTCTGATTAATGAAATCATTCTTTTATCAAAAATCTTGAACTTTTTCATGCTTTCATGAAGCAACATACCATTGGTTATATCTTTTTCAATTTCACCTAAAGCAATTTCAAGCGGATAAAACCCTATCATCTTTTTCATTAGTTGAATCGACTTTATTAAAGGGACTTTAGAACTAGATAGAAGCTCCATTGATAAACAAAGACGTGTTATGTATATCTTTCTTATAATGTCGCTAAAAAAAGGCATATTTAAAGCAATTTTACCTGAAATATTTCTAAACCAATCTTCTTCTTTAAATATTTTTGAAATAATAATTATAGTAATAATTATAAAAATTAAGAAATAAACATAGTATGGAAATACTTTTGAAATATCAATAACTTTTTTTGTTAGCCAAGGTATATCATCATCACCAAAACGCTTAAACACATCTTGAAACATTGGAACAATATAATTTAGCATAAACAATATTGCTAATATTGCTGTAATAAATACAATTGCTGGATAAGAAAATGCACTAACAATTTTTCTTTTTTGTTCTACTTTTTTATCATAATAATTAGATAAATCTTTTAAAACTTCTATTAAATGACCACTTTCTTCGCCTATTTGCAAACTATAATATTCGTAAGGAGAAAATTTACCTGTTTTTTCTAAAGACTTTGATAAACTTATTCCTGATAAAACATTTTCTTTTATTTGTATTATTAGCTTTCTCTCTTTTGGTTTAACGTCTTCTTCAATTATTTCTAATACTGTTTTTATATCTAATCCTGATGATAAAAGCACATAAAGGTCATTGTATATGTCTTTCTTTTTTTTATCACTTAAATTATCTCCAAATAGCTTAATATCTTTGTTTAAAAAAGCAAAAATTGAACTTTCTTCTTTTTCTTTTGTTTTTTTCTTTTTAGTATTTAAGTCTATTCCCGTCATTTATTAATTTAATATTTTTTATGCTTTAGGATTTCTTTCTTTTTTGGGCTTTTCTTCTTTTATTGGTTTTTGTTGTTTTTCTTTTTGCTTGTCTTTTTTACAACATAGTTTTTTAAAGAAACATTTCTTCTTTTTACATTCTTTATTTTTAGAACATTTTTTCTTTTTTATGTCTTTATTTTCCTTTTTTGCCTTTTCTTTTCTTACGTTTTCTTTCTTGTTTTTTACGTTTTTATCCTTTTTTTCTTTTGTTTTTTCTACTTTAACTTCTTCTTTTTTAGGTTTACTTTCTTTAATAATTTCGATGCCTTCTTTATATTTTTTTTCAATTATTTTATCATTTAAAGTTTCAATATATTTACCACTCATCATACCTTCTTTATATTTTACTTCTATAATGGTTCCATCTTTTCTTACTTCCTTATAATCTCCATTCATTAAATCATTTTTATAATTGGAAGTTATAATAGTTCCGTCTTTTTTAATCTCTTTATATTCTCCGTTTTTAATACCATTTTCATAATTCTGAATTACATTTAATGTTCCGTCTTCGAACCATTTTTTCCACTCACCGCTTTTAATTCCATTTTTAAAAATGCCTTTTTCTTTTAATTGACCATTTTTATAATATTCGGTATATGATCCTTGAAGTAATTTACCACTATAATCGCCTTGTGTTCTATGAATTTTATTGTTATAATACCAATAATAAAATATATTTGAATATGTTTTTAAATTTTTTAATTCGGTATCTTGTATCTCTGTCTTAATAACAGTTCCATCATTGTATTGAACAGTTATTAAATGTAATCTTGAATTGTTTTCCTCTTTTTGAGCATTAACATAATTTAGTGAAATAAAGAAAACTACTAATAAGATAAATTTCATGGGTTTATTTTTTAATTGTTCTGAATTTGTTATTGTATTCTAATACGACCGAATCTTTATATATTTTTCTTATCTTAATACCATTGTATTGATCGCCTATTGAATATATTGACTCTTTATTATTAAAACTTAAAACTATTACTTGTTTGCCTGTGTTCGAATTTTTTATTAATCCTCCATATTTTATTGATGGCCAAACCACTTCTTTTTCAACTTCTTTAACTAATATTGGAATAGGTTTGCTTTCTACTCTCTTTACAGTTACTTCTTGTTCTAGTGTTTCGTTATTTTCGGTATAACTATATTTTAAGAATGGGTCTTTATAATTAAGATTTAATGAAAAAGTATCTTTAAAAACTTCTTCTTCAACCATAGTTTTATCGTTTGAAAGTTTTAACGGTAAACCGTCTTCCTCTTTAAAGAAAATACGGTAAAATATCATAGCCCAAAGAACTATAACCAAGATTAATAATAAATATTGAGTTATTTTATTATTCTTCATTTTTATTCAATTGTAAACTTACGCAAAATTGTTAATGTTCCTTGATTTCCTGCTATATCAAATGATTTTACCTGCCACCAATATTCGCCAATTCCTAATGAATCGCTATAAAGAGGGTTATCTAATGCTAGTTTCTTTTTAACTATTGTTTTTGTTTGATTACCGTAAATAAACAAGCTATCTTTTAATGTTGAACCTGTATTTGCTCCTCTTGTCCATGAAAAACTTAATGGTGCATTTCTACAAACCGAATCACTTTGTGGAATTAAATTAGTTGGTGTTAAAGGTGCTGTTAAATCAATTGTTAAAGTTCTTGCAGAAAAGGTTGAACTTGAATTTGAATTTAATGCTCTAACTCCCCACGAATATGCTCCTTCATTAAAAGTGTAGTTTATAGAATCTTTAGTTACAATACTGGTGTAATAAACATTGCTGTAATTAAAAGCACCCTGACAAACTGCAAATTCATACGAATCGGCTTTGCCCAGTGTGTCCCATTTAAATTTAAATGTGGTTAAATTGGTTATTAAATTATCCGAAGGAGAAGGTGTTTTAAATATAAGAACTTCATTTGATAAATCGTCATTTGCAATTAATTCAAATTTTCGAGAATAATAAATTGTTTGACTTGAATTATTAAAAGCTTTAACTCTCCATTCGTACTTGCCAGGATTTAGATTTATGTAAAAAATATTTGTACTTATATTAGTGTCTAAAACCAAATATTGAATGCTATCAAAAGATGGATATGCTATTTGTAAGTTAAATTTTTCGGTCTCTTCAATATCGTCCCACCAAAGTTGAACATTATAATTATATATTTTTGCATTATTTGAGGGACTTAACAAATTAACCGATTGTTTAGAAAGGTCAGTTTCTTCTATATCTTTACAAGCATAAACCACTAGCAATAAACTTATAAAAACTACAAATAACTTTTTCATTTTTTTATCTTTTTAAAAATTCTATTTTATTTATTCCTTGAACATAAATTGACACAAACAATTTATTATTTTCTGTACGCAATTGTTTCTTTTTTTCAAATTTAACCGACACAACCTTTCCAATAGGCTCTTCTACTTCTAATTTATAAATAAACTTTAATAAATTATGAAACCCTCCTTCAAGAACTATTTTATTGGTTTCAATATCATAATCTTGATATTGATAAAATTCGGGTTCAATATAAGAACTTAAAATAACTGGGTTATTTAAGCAATAAGCACTAGCTTTATCTAATAATTTATATTGCAATTTAATATTTGAGGTATCGTTATTTTGTAAAATGGCATCAACTTTTTTCAACTGTTTTTCGAGCAAAGCAATGTCTTTAGGTGCATTTTGTGCCTCTGCCATATAATTATCATAGGTTTTACATTCATTATATAAAACCACTGTTTTTTTTATTGCCATTTTATATGCTATTATTGCAAATAAAAACGATGCAACAATAAGCAATACCACTCTCTTTTTATATGTAATATTTTTTATCAATTTACTGTTATTTTTATTTTAAATTCGGCTATTCCTTCGGTTGAATTATAACTATAATCAATTAATGAAATATCTTTTACCCATTTATATTCTTTTAATTTATTAATCCATAAATTAACTTCTTTACTGTTTTTAGTAATTCCAATAATGTTAATTATTTCTTTCTCAAACTGTATCGGATCGCTTTGACTTGACTTTTTTTGTGCTGGAAAAATATCCATTATTTTTAAACTTATTTTGTCGGGCATTGTTAAAGCAATTATATCGCAATAATATGATATTTTTGAAGAATTAACCAATCCTATTTTTTTAAAAAATATTGTTTTGTCTTCTACCTCTTTTTTTAAGCTATTATGTTTTAATGTTAAGTCTTTATAATATCCTGCTTCGGTAAATAATAAATTACTTTTATCTTTATAATGATTAAATATCATAAAATTAGACAAAAGCAATACAAACATAAATGATAAAACACCTATACCCAAAAGTTTAAATATTCTTGAATAAATAAATTCGGAACTTGACAATTGTATTTTATCAATTTTACTTAAAGTAGAATATTGTTGTTCTAAAATAAAATGCAAACAAGCCGAAAAAGGTATTATAGCCCTGTTTTCAACCGATTCTCCTGATACTAATATGTTATTTGAATATTCTTCTTCTTTTAAATTTTCGTACGAATCTACTTCTTCATTAGAAAAAGTGATATTAAAAAAACCTGTTTTTAATATATTTGATTTATAATCTAATAAAGGATATAATGTTTTTACTGTATAAGGACCAATAAATAATTCGACAATAAAATACCCATTATTTGAAAATAAATCTGAAATATTTTCAACTGTTTCTTTTCTTACAATAGTTACAAAATTTGTATTGTCGTGTTCAACTAAAAAATCTTCTTTATTTGCATTTGGCAAAATTGTATTTAAAACATCGGTTTCATCGTTAATATTGTTTATTTTACGATAAATTATGCCTTTACCATTAATTACCAAGCAAATAGGTGTTTTTTCAGAAACAATTGTTTTTATCTCATCAATAGACGAAACCGACAATTTTGTGGTTTCAATAAATAATCTGTTTTTAGCCTTTTTTAATATAACAATATTATATTTTACCTCATTATCAGATAAAACTATTGCCTCTACAGAAGCAATTTCTGAACTATAAATTTTACTAATATTATTATTTAAAAATTTCACCTAGTAAACAATCATTGGTTTAATAAATATATTTAATTTGCTTTTTGACTTTTTCCTATACTGACTGGTAAAAATCCATTTTATAACAGGTATTCTAGATAAAAACGGTAATCCTGAACCTGTGCTAATTATCGATTTTTCTTCTAACCCTCCTAATAAAACCATTTCTCCGTTTCTAACTCTTATAATTGAATTAAAACTTCTTGTTACCTGACCACGAGGAGCATTAGGTGAGGCTTTTGATGTAAAATCAGATTGTTCAACCCCAACATCTAATGTAACTTGATCGTCTCCAGATATGTTTGGTTTTATTCTTATAGTCATATTAGCCGATATTGGCTTATAATTTCTTGTAATTATATTTTGTGGGTTTTGTGAACCAATAATATTATTTGATTCTTCTAAATAATATTCGGTATTTCCGATAGTTAATGTTGCTTCATGCGAATTTAGTGTTGAAAGCATCGGTGTTGAGCGCATTTTAATGTTTCCTTCTTCTTCCATTGCTTTTAACGATACATAAAAATTTGGTGTTACTTTTCCTAATTTTACAAAACCTGTTTTTCCATCTAAACTTTCAAGAACATTATTTATTGAATTAGCATTCATCGTATAATCAATGCTTGGGTAAACAGAACCTCCTGTGGTTGCTGGTGCTGTCCCCAAACCTGCTGTTAAGCCTGTTGTTATGGTATAACCTTCTTTAACATCTACTATCATAACTTCGATTAAAACTACTGGCACAACCTTATCTATATCTATAATAAATCGTGATATCTCGTCTATTAATAATGATGAACCGCTTACAATTAAACTGTTTATTTCAGGAAATTCTTTTATGGTTACTTGTTTTTGTAATTCCGAAGGTATTACTTCTAAAACTTTATCTATTGACCTATGTTGCAATTGTATAACCTTTGTTTCTCTTAATCTTTCTAACTTTCTTTCGCCTATCATATAAATATTTGAATCTAACTTATATGTATAATCTGTTCCATTTAGCATATATGTAAGCATATTTTTATATGATACATTGTTTAAATTAACTGTTGTATTGCCTTTTATTTCGGAAAATAAAAAATAGTTTAATTTTAAACTATTAGAAACTTCGGTAATTATATCGGATATTGGTGCATTAAGTGCATTTATAGAAATATTATCAATGTTTTCAATTTTAATTTCGGTTTCGCTTTCTTTGCTTGATGTTGTTCCTCTTAATCCCGATTTGTTTGAGTTTGATGTTGTTGATTTAGTATTTGCATCAATTTTTGATATTTGATAGTTACCGTCTTTTTCTTTGTTTACAGTAAAATCATTTGAATAGGCTAATTTTTCTAATGCATTTTCTAATGGTAATTTTAAAATGTATCCATTAACTTTTTTGTCTCTTAATTCTGATGATATTATTACATTTTTACCTGTTAATTCGGTTATTTTTTTAATAACTCTTGTAATGCTGTCATTTTCTAAATCAAATGTTATTTTTTCTTCTTTTTTATCGTATTCAATTTTTAAATCTTTTGGTTTATAAACAGTCTCTTTAATCACTTTTTCGGGAGCTGTGTATTTTGTTATTGAAATAATATTACCATAAAATTTAATATCTAAATCGTGTTTCTCACATAAATACATTAAAACATCTATAACTGTTACATTTGAAAAATTGTTTACTATTGTCGAATTAATTAATGGGTCTATTCCAATATTTACATTATTTGCTATTGCTATTCCTCGAACAAACTCTTGAATTGATACTCCATTTACCGATAAATCAACTGTTTTATATAAACCACTATCGGTTACTGCAATTTTATTTAACCCTTTTTTTATTTCGGTTAATCTGTCGGTTGCCTGACCTACCGTAATTGCTGTGTTTAATAAAATTATTAATACCAAATAAATTAAACTGAAAATTCTTTTTTTCATTTTTTATATTTTTTTAATCTGTCAATAACATTGAATAAATTTCTTCTATTGTTGTTTTACCTTGTGATAATAAATCAAAGGCTTGGTCTGATAGTCTTTTTATATTTCTTTCTTTTAGCATTTTTGATACATCAAAATCTGATGATTTTATTTTTTGACCTAATTCATAGTCTATAGGTATAACTTCAAAAACTGCAATTCTTCCTTTATAACCTGTGTAATAACAATGCTCACAACCTGTTGCTTCGTAGTGTTTATCTATTTCATAAGGTTTTTCGAAACTACGAGGTAATATATTTGAATTAAATGCAACTTCTTTTCTGCAATGCGGACAAAGCAACCGAACCAATCGTTGAGCTACTGCCAAATTTAATGTACTTGCCAATAAAAACGGTGGCACTCCCATATCAACTAATCTTGAAATTATACCCCAAGCTGAATTTGTATGAACTGTTGATAAAACCAAATGACCAGTTAAAGCGGCTCTTATTGCCATTTGTGCTGTTTCGCCATCTCTAATCTCACCTAGCATAATTATGTCGGGGTCTTGACGTAAAAACGAACGCAATGCACTTGAAAAGGTTAATCCTATGCTTTCTTTTAACTGAACCTGATTTACTCCCTCTAATGTGTATTCTATAGGGTCTTCGATTGTTAAAAGATTAAATTGTTCTTTGTTTAATATTTTTAAAGTTGCATATAAAGTGGTTGTTTTTCCCGAACCTGTTGGACCACTTATTAATATGATTCCATGTGGTTTTTTTACGCCTTCTAAATAATTATATAATTGTTCTTTTGAAAAACCTAAATTATTTATATCAACATTTACTGTGTCTTTGCTTAATAATCTTAACACAACTTTTTCGCCATGCAATGTTGGTAATACCGAAACTCTTATATCAAACTCGTCTTGACCTGATTTAAATATAATACGACCATCTTGTGGTAACCGTTTTTCGGCAATATCTAAATTTGATTTAATTTTAATTTTATTTATAAGCGAAGGGTAGTCTTTTTTCTTTAAAACATATCTTTCAATTAATTTACCGTCGATACGCATTCTTACTCTGCACGAATCTTCATAAACTTCAACATGTATATCACTACTGCCAATAGATTTTGATTCGGAGATAAGTTGATTTAAAAAATCTTCGGCTTCAACATTTGTTACACTGTTTACTTTTCGCCCCAAATTATGTTTTCGGTAATTTGTGCTTAATGTTTTGCTTATTATATTTGAATCTACTTTTTCTAATACTATCCTTTTTCCAAATAAAAGTTCTAATTCATCTTTAATGCTTTCTACATTTTTTCTTTCATCAATAAAAAATGATAATTCATCTTTTCCAACCGACTTTGGTATTATATTATAAAACCAAGCCTGTTCGGCAGTAATTGTTTGTTGTAATTCTACTGTTAATGAGAAATTATCCATTATAAAGCATTAATAAATTATCTGAAAAAAAGTTATATCCCAAAATTCTTAAAGTTATATCAAATATTACGAAAACAACAGCTAAAAACCCTGCTAATGGTATTTTTTTGTTTTCAATCTTTTTAAATAAAATTCCAAAAGTATATATTAGCAATAATAAACTTAAACTCAATATTATAAAAACTATAAAGTTAAATACAGCAAAACAACAACTTAAAACAATAAACATAAGTAAGTCGCCTATTCCGATGTAATTATCTATAATGTTTAAGAATTTTTTGTTTTTTAATGAAAAGTAAATTGTTAAAATTAAAAACTGTATTAATATAAAAATAAGATTAATGGCTGTATTGGTAAGAATAACTTTAAATTCGTTTTCAATAATTCCTCGATAAATCAACAAAGAAAACAATATTGGCATTAAGATAAATAAGACTTTTCGGGAAGCAAAGTCCTGATAAGCCAAAATAAGCATTAATAAACAAATTAAAACAGTTAATACTAAAACCATAATAAGTTAGTCTTTAGTAACTTCGATAAGGTTTTTATCTTGGTCTATTTCCCAAACATTAAAAGCACCATCACCGTCGAAATCAACCACAGCAGATGCTCTTGCTTTAAATGTATTGGTAGAAGCTTCGGTAACTTCTATTTGATAATTTGCAGAACCACCTTGAGTTACAAGTTTTTCTTGTTCAAAATCAATAGTAGTAAGGTCGTTTGAATATTTAGAATGTAAATAAAAATAGCTTTTTTCTAATTTATGAACAAACTCTAATTGCAGCTGTGCTTCGGTGCTTTTAGCTTTGCTAATAAGTGGCATTAAGTTAGGCAATGCTAATAAAACTAATATTCCTATAATTACCAAAACAACAAGTAATTCGGTTAATGTAAATGCATTTACTTTTTTTAATAGTATTTGTTTCATTTTCAATGTAATATATAATGTTTTATATTTAATTTTATTTAAAATTTATTGCCGTAAAATTATTAAAATTTATGAGATAATAAAAAGTTTGAGACTTTATGTTTTAAAATAAATTTTTCATTTAAATGATAAAAAGTTTTGTTTTTTTATCTTATTATGTGTAATTATAATACAAAAACAAATATATGTTCTTTTTAAATTTGAACATTATCTTGTAAGTTTTGAAATTTAACTTTTGTTAGTGCATATAAAAAACTATACACTAAAATAATTAAATCTTTGGATAAAAAAAAACTATGTCTTAAATGGATTTTTCATTTTTTTTTATTCTATCACAAACTTACCATTAAAACTTTCTCCGCTTTTTGTGTTTTGCAATTTATAAAAATACATTCCACTTTGCATTTTGCCTTTTTCTATTATCATTGCATTTCTATTGCTTTTTTGAGTTTGTATTTGTTTTCCTGTTATGTCTGTTATCTGTAACTGATATGTTTCGTTGTTTTTATTATCAAACTCTATCTTAGCTGTTTGGCTAAATGGATTTGGATAGAAATTTACTTTGTCTGTTTGTTTTGATTGCTCTTCTACTTCTAATTTGCTTATATTGTAAGTCATTGTATTTATTGTAGTGTTTGTGATTACTGGTGGATTATAGTCGAAAAATATATATCCAGTATTTTTAACTACAGTATTATCTTCTAATCCGCTTTTTGCCTTTATTTTATATTTTACAAATCCTTGACTTTCTGGTTGATTTGTTGTGCTATCAACCAACATTATATTATCAAATCTAAATTCTACAATACCATCTTTAGTATAACTTGTTTGCAAGTCATGACTACTTGACAATACTTCAAATGTGTTTAAATCAAGTGATGAATCTAATGTATCAATTACAATTACCTGATATGCTGTATCATTGCCTGTGTTTTGGAATCTAATTGTATAATTTAAAGTTTCATTCATCAATACAAATTTTTCATCATATACACCTTCTGGATAAACTAGTTTGTCGTTAGGGTCATAAGAGCATCTTACTGCTATTTTTGATGTGTCTGAACCTTGAACTGAAATACCATTATCAATTGTTATTACAGATATTAAAGTATCGCCCATTGATGTGAAATCTGGCATTGTTAAATTTAATTTAATCTTGTTTTGCTCATATGGTCTTAAGTTAGAAAAATTCCAATAAATTGCACTTGTATCAGAAGATAAAGAATCATACATAGGAACTGAAGATATTATTTCTTTTAATTTTTCATCAGGATAAAAACTTAACAACCCATTTTCAATTTTTGTCCCAGTATTTTTATATGTCAAATAAAATGGTGTAGATTGAAAACACCTTCCTGCATCCAATGAGGTTATATATGTTTCAAGTTTTGATATATCATTAATTCCTTTTATGCCAAAATCAAATCCGCTTGTATCCGAATTATTTACAATTACTTTATATGATACAGAATCCGTTGTTAACTGCCAATTGTCTTTTATCAATAATTTAACTTCATAATTTCCTGAACTTGTTCTAAAGTAATAATTTCCATTATCGTCTGTTCCTGTATAAATACTATCTGGCAGTATCAATAATTCTTGATTTAGCATTCCAAATTCATTAACATCTTTTTGTTTGTTTGAATTCTCATCTAAATATACTTTACCTGAGACCAAATACTCTCCAGAACCAATATTGGGTATTATTCCAACAACATTAAAATCTTTCCATTGATCTGCTTGTTTGTATAAATAAACACTTTGATATGGAACATATAATGGAATGTTTTTGGGAACATTCCCAAAAACATTCATTTCCAATATTGGTGGGGTTAAAGTAAGGCAAGTTATTGATTCTAAGTTACTACAACCATAAAACACATAACTTCCTATATTTGTTACTGTATTTGGGATTATAACTGAGGTTAAACCGCCACAATTACCAAATGCCCCATCCTCAATACTTGTAACTGAATTTGGAATTTCAAAAAGTCCTTGTACTCCACATGGATATTTAATTAAAGTTGTTGCATTTTTATTGTAAAACACTCCATTAAGTGATGAATAGTTTATATTGTCATGTGCTACATTAATAGAAATTAAACTGCTACAATTATAAAATGCCGAATATCCAATACTTATAACTGAATTCGGGATTACTATAGAAGTTAAACTTGAACAATAACTAAATACATCAACCCCTATACTTTTTACTGAATTTGGAATCGTAATAGACGTTAAACTTGTACAACCAGAAAATGCATAATCTCCTATGTTTGTTACTGAATTTGGTATTTCTACAGAGATTAA
>CAZJKL010000051.1:0-22330 GCA_964546655.1 uncultured Bacteroidales bacterium
ACTACATTATCAGCGATTTAATAATTTGAAAATTGTGTGCCGGACAAGTCAGGAGCGATCACGTCGCGCACAAAACAGGAGTGGGGAAAATTTATATTTTAAAAACATCTTTTACTAAAAACAATTTTTTATAATTTAAAACAAAAGTAATAAAAAGCATTATACTATTAACTTATTAAATAAATAAATATAGCTTAAAACATTAAAAATATTTTATTGGATTATTATTCATAGTTAGAATTGAAAAATATATGACTTAACTTACTTGAGTATATGATACATTAATGTTTTTAGATTTTGTTTTATTTAAGCTAAGTTATTTGTAATATTTATTACTAAAAAAATTTGGACAGTTTATACTTTAAACTGTAACTGCAATTTACTCCCTTTATCTAAATATTTAATTTCATCAGCTAAATTATGAATTAGAGAAATTCCATTCCCTTCTAATGAATTTGATTTATTTTGAATCTTTTTTAAATATGAATTATAATTAAATCCTAGGCCTTCGTCTGTTATAATAAAATCTACTTTTCTATTATTATAGCTAGCAGTTATAATTACTTTTTTATCAATATCAGATTTATTGCCATGTATTACCGAATTACGAACTGCTTCGGTTACAACAACTAAAATATTAGCATAATAACAAATTGGTATTTTATATTTTTCTACAAATTCATCTATAAAATCTTCGACTAAAGTTAAATTATCCTCATCTGAAGAAATTATAAGTTCCTTGCTTTCTACAGAATTAATAGTTTTCATATATAATCATTTTAAAGAGCGTAAATATTCATTTACCTTTTGTTTATAATATAATTTCAAAGAGAATGGAGATACTTTTAAAATCTCGTTTTCCTCCTCTTCTTTTTTATTATACTCAAAAATTTCTTTAGGGTTACGATTATAATTATTTTTTGATTCTTTTGATGTCCTCTTTTCGTCTATATTTTGTTGATTAATTGATTTTTCAACTTCTAACATTCTTGATAAGATCTCTTTTTGACGGTTAATTGTTTCTTCGTTTAAAATTTTATTAACTAAATCTTTTTCAGAGTCTTCTATCTTTTTTATTAATGAATTTAAAGATTTATTTAATCCTTGATTTTCTGAATTTAACTGATTTTTTAAATTATTTAAATAATTCCTAATGGCTTCTTGTTTTGCAACCATTTTTGCAAATTCTTTACTAAACTCACCTTTCCCTTTATTGCTTTTATCTGGTTTGTTTCCATCTTTCATTTTTTGTTTTAGTTCACTTAACTGTTTGTTCAACTGTTCTTGAAGTTGTTTTATATTAGGCATTGTTGGCGTTTGCCCGGGATTATTGCATTTACCGTTTGAACATTGACTTGGACTATTGCTCTGCATTTGTTTTTGCATTTGTTCAATAATTTCATTCAACATCAAAGCCAAATTATTAAGTGATGTCATTGAGTATTGTTGTTTACCATAAACTTCTTGCATTTTTCTGTCTTTAAACAAAATTAAAGCTTCATTAATATTAGAGTTTATGCTACTAATTTCTCTGTTAATAAATGATTTTATTTCTATATTTCTTTTACTTAAAGCAAATAATGAATCTTCGATAAGTTTAACATCTTCATGAATATACTTTTGCTGCAGACCTAAGTTACCAAATTTTTGGTCATTTATACTTGTTTTTCTGGATGTTAAAATTAGCTCTTCTTGCTTAAAAGAAAGCTTTAATATATTATCTAATATTTGTCGTAGAGAATTAATATCCTCTGATTTTTTAGCATTAAAGCTTTTCTGAATATTATTTAATTTATTTAATAAACTTTCTAAACTTTTTACCGATTCTTTTTGCGATTGTTGAGCATTTTTTCTGTTGTTTTTATTAAGTTGCATCGAAGAATTTTGCATTTCTTCTTTTACTGCATTATTTAAATCATTAACTCCATCAAGGTTAAACGATTTTTCTAGTTTCTCATTTTTTTCAATCAAATTCTTTAAATCTTCCGCTACGTTTTCATAATCTTTATTAATATTATCTTGTTTTTTTTGAAGTTCTTCGTTCGAATTATTTTTATCTTCAGTTTCTTTATTTAATTCATTTTGTTTGTTTAATAAATCTTCGAGTTTATCAATTGTTTTATCTAGATTTTGCTGAAACTCCATATTTTCAAACAATTCCAAAGTTCTATCTAATTCTTTTTCAATATCTTTATTATTATACTCTAGATCATTAATTTTTTCTAACATTTTGTTTTTATCCATTTCTTCGAACATACTCTGTAATTCCTCGATTAATTTTCGCATTTCATCGGTCATTATTTGTTCAAATAATTCTGATATTTCTTTTTGTTTATCTATAATACTTTTGTCGGTATTAATATTTTCTTCATTCTGAATATTTTTTAAATTATCATTTCTAATTTCATTTATTGACTTTTCTAAGCTATTAATATTTTCAAGCATTTTTTTCAAATTCTGTTTATCTTCCCACGACAAATTTTGTTTTTCAAATAATTTCTTTTTCAAATCATCTGTTTGTTTCTTTATTTTATCAATTTCTTTTGAAGATTCATTTAACTTATCAATTATATTATCATTAATATCGTTAATGTTTTTTTCGGCTTCGCTTTTACTTTTTGTTTTTAAATAAATAACATTTGATTTTGTTGATTTTGAGCCATTAACAGCATCATTATCCCATACTTCGAAAAAATATTCAATTATTGAATTTTCATAAACTAACTCAGCAAAATTTTTAAAATAAAACAATGTGTTTTCTGATTTCTTTTTATCAATCTCGATTTTCTCAGAAGTAAAAAACTTAGATTTTTCATTATCTAAAGAATAAACTCTATAATTGAAAGTAAGTTTATTAAAACCATAGTCATCTTTAATGTCAATTTTAAAATAATTTTCATATTCATTTATAGAATCTTTTCTGTTCTCAACATTAATTATCGGGTGCAAATCAGGGATAACATCGATAAAAAACTTGAGTGAATCTTTATTAATTATAAATTTATTTGATGATTGAATTATATAATTTTTCGACTTAAATATTTTCTTAGTGAAATAAAATTTACCGTTTTTTTCATTTATTTTATATTTTATTGAATCACTAAAACTTATGAGCAGATTTTTGGTGTTTACAGTATTAAAATTCCACTTAACTACTGTTCCTTGTGGAATTTGAATATCACCGGTATTATTAATGATTTTATTTTTTTGATTAATATATTTTGGATATTCTAATTCTATATAAAAATCTAAAATAACAGGATTAGGTATTACTTTAAGTGTGTGTTTTTTCGAAATAAAATCTTCATTATAAATTATAAAATCTAAGTCTTTTTGAACATTTTTAAATGTATAAAAAAAATTCAATAAAGACTCTTTATTCATTTCTAACTCAATATTGCTATTATTAATTTTAATGAATAATTTTTCTGGTATTTCACTTCCAATAACTTCAATATTTAATTTATAGTCTTGGTTTTGTACTACCGACAATTTCTTGTTTTTAATTAAAATATTAAATAAATATTCTTTTTCGAAAACAGTATTATGATATATAATTCTTTTTGTGCTTTTTGATAAAATACTTGGATAAATAGTTAATATAGAAATTAAAATAAACAGAGGAATCAATAAATATTTTAGATATTTATAGTTGCTTTTGAAATTAATTGCTAATGGGAATGGGAAAGGTTTAAGGTTCTCGGTTTTTTGCTTTATACTTGCTTCAAGTAATTCTAAAGAATAATTATTATTGTTTTTTTCTTTTAATTGAATAATATTTAAAAGTTTGTCGCTAATTTCAGGAAAATGCTTTCCTATAATAATTGAAGCATCTTCATAAGATATAGTTTTACTTAGTTTAAAGAGTTTAAGGAGTGGGTTAATAAAGAATATCGAAATAAGTAAAACAATAATTATTAAAGAAGTATAAAATAATATTGTTCTTACAGAAGGATTAAATTCTCCATAATATTCGAATATTGCAACTATTAAAAATAGGATTAAGAAAAAAGTAAAAAATAAAATTAGTCCTTTAAAAATTTTGTTTTTGTAATATTTATAAATAAACTCATCTAATTTATCTTTTATTATCTGATAATATAAATCTGAATTTATCATAAATAAACCTTACATTATTCTTTATTATTTTTTGAATAAATTAATAATTTTATCTGCTATTTTACTAAAAAACCCACCGGGAGAATTATTGTCCTCTTCGGTGTAATAACCTGTATTCCCATAACCATAACCATAACCATAACCATAACCGTAGCCGTAGCCGTAGCCATAACCGTAGCCATAACCATAACCATAACCATAACCATAACCATAACCAGAAACACCACTGTCTGCTCCGTTTAGAACAATAGAAAGTTTTGACAAATTACTGTCTTTAACAACACTTTCTAAGCTATTTATAAAAATACGTTTCGAATAATTAGATTTAAACACATAAATTGGGAAATCAGCTTTTTGTAAATTAGAAACACCATCAATAACTATCCCCACAGGAGGATTATCTGTAATAACAATATCATATTCTTTTTTAAGGTCTTCAATTAATTTATCCATAGCTATGCTAATTATTAACTCCGAAGGATTAGGAGGAGTTGGACCAGCAGTAATAAAATGCAAATTAGGAATAGATGATTTTCTAACACATTCTTTGTAATTATTTTTACCTATTAAAATTGTACTCATTCCTTCTTCATTAGCTACATCAAAACCTAAATGAATTTTAGGTTTTCTAAGATCACAATCTAAAATAATAACTTTTTGTTCAGACATAGCTATTATTCCTCCCATATTTATTGCAATAAAAGTTTTACCTTCTCCAGAAATAGTAGAAGTAACAGATATTAATTTAGGCCCTTTTACATTTTCAAGGAATTGAAGATTTGTTCTAATAGACCTAAAAGACTCTGACAACAATGATTTTGGTCTTTTATCTACAATAAGCTGAGAATATGCATCTGCTCTTTTATAAAAAGGTATAATTCCCAAAATTGGTATATCCGTATATTTTTTTAAATCATTAACCATAATTATTTTATTATGGAAGAGGTAACTTAGAACTAAATAAATAAGCCCTGCAAATAAGGCTCCTATTATAGCAATAGCATATATTACTTTCTTTACTGGGGAAATTGGTATTTCAGGAGGGAATGATGTTTTTAAAATTTGATTATCAGACACATAACCTTCTTTAGAAATTGAATACTCAGCCTTTTGTTCAATTAGTTTATTGTAATAATCATTATTTAAATCTCTTAATTTCAGCAATTTATAATATTCGAAAAGATTTAAGCTATCATTACTATATGGCTCCTTATTAGTAAATTTTGCTTCATAAATCTTGTTATTTATATTTCTTTTTTCAATTTCAATTTTATCTAATGAAGCATTTAATATTTTAAAAATCAACTTCATTTGAATATTAATTTGATATTCCAATGCTTCAATTTGTTTACTATTAGGTGTAACTTCATACATTAGTTCTTCTTTTTTAAGAAGCAATTTCTGAAGCTCAGATAAATTATCAATTATTGATTTATTTTTTTGACTACTAACTGTAATTGTTGAAACAAGTTTGTAAATATCTAAAGTTTCAGAACTAATAAAATCTTTTTTTATTTTATTAATCATTTCTTGTTCAACTTCGAGATTAAATAGATCTTCTTGCAATAAAGTAACTTTCTTCTCGTTTTCAACCATTTCGAAAGCCTTTTGTTTTTGAGTTTCGCTATTTTCGTCTTCAATTTTATATTTATCTTTATAATATAAGATTTTATTTTCTAGTTCATAAACCTTTTTGTTAATTGAGCTTAATTGGTCATCAATAAAAGCTAAAACTTTAGTTGCACTTTCGGCTTTCTTTTCTTCATCAAAAATAACAAATTCATTGGCGATAGTATTAACGATTTCAGCTGCTTTACTAGGATTTTCATCTTGAATTTTAATTTCTATAGTTTTTGCTTCATTGTTTAATATATTTACTATAATTTTTTCTGAAAGTCTTGGTATAATATTGTTAGGATTATTAATTTTAAAATAATATGCTCCTGAATTTAAAATATTTTGCTCGGTTTCAATTATTTTGTAATTAGCAAGTGTCACTAATATTTTAAAATGTTCTAAATCATAAAAACCGCTAGTTTTACATAATTTTTTATATGTTTTATTATTAACAGAATAAGACAAAATATATTTATTTTTGTTTTCAAATGTTATTTCAATTTCTGCATCATATATAGCAGCATCTTTAACAAAAACATCAACAACAAAAGGCGTATTTTTAAAAACTTCATAATTTAAGAAATTTCCTTTTCTATAATAGCTAATATTTAGAGGCAAATATTTTAATGCTCTTTCTAAAAAAACAGGAGAATTTAACAATGCAATTTCTTGTGCTAATCCTTGCTCATATATATTTGTGGTTTCTAAGAATTCTGTATTTCTGTTAATTGTTTTTAACTGAACTGTTGAAGTGGCTTCATATATTGGTTGTGTATATCTTATATAGACAAAAGCTGAAAATATTGACAACAATAATAATATTAGTATCCAAAAAATATTTTTTCTTAAAACATATAAAACTAATCCTAAATCAAAATCATCATTAATAAACCATATTTTATTTTTATCTTTTTCTGCCATTTTTATATTTTTTTATTAATCATCTTATTTTGAAACACTTAGCAATACCAAAAGAGTAGTTAAAGTTGAAAGAGCTGTTAAATAAGGATTTAATGCTTCAATGGCTCTACTTACATATCTATCTCTTGGTTCAATGTATATAATGTCATTTGCTTGCAATACCAAATTTGCTTTCTGCATCCCTTTTATGGAAGATAAATCAATAATAAACACATCTGGTTTCTTTAAATCACCTCTAATTATTTTAATTTTATTCGCTTTCCCATCAGAAATACCACCTATTTCTGCTAAAACCTCCATCAACGTTGTATTATTATTTGTTAAATAATAAATTCTTGCAGAGCCTTCTTTTCCTGGAAATAAGTAAATTCTTTTATTTGTTACTTTTAAAATCGCAAACGGGTTATTGTAAAATTCTGAATATAATTTTTCTAAATATTCTTCAGCTTCTCTAATAGTTTTGCCAGATACCTGCACTCTGCCTATAACAGGCAATTTAATTAATCCATCAGATTCTACAGTAAACTCATTTTGATTATATGTTTGTTGATTTCTATTTTCTACCGTTAAATCTATAAGTTTAAATCCATTATTAGTAAAAAGTCTAAAAGAAATGACATCATTAGGAGCAATTTTATACTCATTTTCTGTTACACCAGGGAAATCAGAATATTCATAATTTGGTCCTGTTCTAAGCATTTTACTTGGCTGAAATACTTGACATGATGAAATTGAGATGCTTATAAAAATAGCAACAATTAGAATATATTTATTAATTTTATTACTCATATTTTTCTTATAAAATGTAATATTACAAATATCTGTTTTTTAAAAATTATAAATAATGTTAATTTTATACAAATGTATTAAAAACTAACTTAATAATGAAAAATATAGTTTCTTCATATCGTTAACTAATCTTGTATAATGATATTTATCTTTAACAAAACTCCAACCTTCTTTACTCATTTTTTCTCTTAAATAATCATTTTCAATAAGTGCTAATAAATATTCAGTAAATTTATCAATATCGTTATTTTCAACTAAAAAACCTGTGATATTAGGGATTAAAATGTTTTCTATTCCACCAACATTTGTTGAAACAATTGGTTTATTTGCAGCCTGAGCTTCAATAAGACTAACCGGTGTTCCCTCGTTTAATGATGTTAAAGTTACTATGTCTAACCCCGCATTAACATAATCAATATTCTTTATCCAAGAAGTAAAAGTTAATGTTGCTTTCCTTTTATCTTGAGTAAAATCGGTATAATCAATATTAAGAGCTTTTGCTAAATTCATCATTTCTTGTTTGTCTTCACCGTCTCCAACAATAAAAGCCCTTACTTTTTTATTTGTTTTTTGTAATACATTTTTAAGAATTTGTAAAAACAATGTGTGGTTTTTGATTGGAACTATTCTTCCTATTATTCCAATAGCTATTTCATCATCTTCTAGTAAATAGTCTTTTCTGAATAATATTCTTTTATTTAAGATATCTTCTTGAAATTTTTGCAAATCAAACCCTAATGGAATAATAGCAACTTTTTCGGGTTCACATATTTTATGTATTTCACATAATTCATGTTTTTGTTTTTCGCTAATCGCTATTATTTTACTTGTTTTTACAGCTAATCTTCTTTCTATTGTTTTATAAATAACTGTTTTAGTTTTTCCAAAATATGAATGAAAAACATGACCATGAAATGTATGAATAACAACTGGTGTATTACAAGCAAATGCTGCTAATCTACCTAGAGTACCAGCTTTTGAAGCGTGAGTGTGAACAATATCTGGTTTATACCTATTTATTATATTTCTGAGTTTATTAAAAGCAACTGTATCGTCTGTTAAAGTTATAGACCTCCTCATTTCATTAATATCTAAGGTATGAATACCTAAATCATTAACTATAAATTTTGAGCTATCTTCGGAATCATCTTTTTGGCCACCAACTAAAAGGGTATCAAATTCAGGTGCCATATATTTAGTTAAATATGCAGCATTAAAAGTTGGTCCACCTAAATTAAATCTATTTATTATTCTTAATACTTTTGGCATCTTACATCATCCATTTCTTAAACCAATACTGAAAAACAATTAATCCCCAAATTTGTCCTTGAATATCTCCAGGATTATTTGAGAATAATTTCTTCTTCATATTAGAAATTACTTCAAAATTAAATATATTTTGTTCTTTAATAAAATTTTCGCTTAATAAATCATCATTTATCATTGATTGTAAATCTGTTCTAAGCCATTTTAATAATGGAACTTCGAATCCATGTTTTGGTCTATTATAAATTTCGTTTGGCAAAATATTTCTAAATGAATCTTGAAGAATTTTTTTCTTCATTTTGCCATCAATTTTATATTTATCGGGCAAAGAAAACACATAATTAACAAGATTGTAATCTAAAAATGGAACTCGAACCTCTAAACTATTAGCCATTGACATTAAATCGGTTTTAACTAACATATCTCCCGATAAAACATTATTACAATCGGCATATAAAACATCGTTTATTCCTTTGTTTTTTAACAGATTTAATATTTCATTTTTTTTATTATAATACTCGTTCTTATCAAATTTATTTAATAATAAATTTTCAACATCACTTTCATTATTTAATGAACACCAGAGCCAATATCTTTCTTTATATGGCAATTTTATTCCGTTTAAAAACCTATTAATTTGACGTACTTTATTACTGAAATTTGAATTTCGTGATTGTGGTAAAAGATTAAAAACAGGAGACGAAATTGATGCTAATTTTAAAATATTGGAATATTTCAAAGCATTATATTCTGCCAAATATTTATTGTATCCAGCAAATATCTCATCTGCACCATCTCCAGAAAGAGCTACCGTAACATGTTTTCGGGTATGCATACTTAAAATATGAACAGCCAAAGCTGATGAATCTGCGAAAGGCTCATCAATATATTCTAAAACATCATGTAGATTCGAATACAACTCATTGTTAGTTAATTCAAAAACCGTATGGTCTGTATTAAACTTTTTAGCAACTATATTAGCATAAGAAGACTCATCAAAAAAAGGTTCATCTTTATATCCTATAGTAAATGTTTTAATATTTTGTTTATGCCTTGAAGCTAGTCCAACAATTATTGAAGAGTCAATACCTCCGCTTAAAAATGCTCCAAGAGGCACATCTGAAACTAATCTTTTTAATATTGATTCTTCTAATAAATTTTTAATATTATTTTGAGCATCTTCGTATTTTACAGAATTGTTTTTAGCAAATTCATAGTTGTAATTAATTTGAAAATACTTTTTTTGTTCAACTATATTATTTTTTATAAAAATATAACTTCCTGGTTCAAGCTTATAAACATTATTAATTATTGAAAAAGGAGTTGGTAAATAATTTAATTGAAGATACGTATAAAGTGAAGAATAATTAATTTCTTTTGGAATATTGAAATTAAAAATTGCTTTTAATTCTGATGCAAAAATAAGTTTATCATTATCCTGATATATATGCAATGGTTTTATTCCCATTCTGTCTCTTGCAATAAACAAAGATTCTTCTTGTTGATCATAAATTGAAAAAGCAAAAAAGCCATTTATTTTTTCTAAACAGCTTATACCATCTTCTATATATAAATATAATAATACCTCTGTATCACTTTGGGTTTTAAACTTATATCCTTTATTTTCGAGATATGCCTTATGATCTTTATAGTTATAAAATTCACCATTAAAAATAATAGTAAATCTACCTGTATTGTCAGAAAATGGCTGAGAAGCACTATCAGAAACATCAATTACCGATAATCTTCGATGACCTAATGCAATATTATTATGAATAAAAGTACCTCGAGAATCTGGGCCTCTTTTACTAAGAGAATCTGTTGAGTTATCAATATATTTTTGAAAAGATTTTCCTATTTCATTAAAAGCATATAAGCCAGTTATTCCGCACATTAAATAATAATTATAAATGAATTACTTCACCGTAAGCAGCAGCAACCGACTCCATTACAGCCTCACTCATTGTTGGATGAGGATGAATTGCTTTTAAAATATCGTGACCAACAATATTATATTGTTTTGCTAAAACAGCTTCTGCTATCATCTCGGTAACATTTGCTCCTATCATGTGCATACCTAAAAGTTTTCCAGTATTTTCATCAAAAATACTTTTTATAAAACCATCTCTTGCGCCAGAAGCTGAAGCTTTACCAGAAGCAGTATATGGGAATTTTCCAACTTTAATTTTATATCCTTGCTCTAAAGCTTTTTGTTCGGTTAAACCAACAGATGCTATTTCAGGAGAAGTATAAGTACAAGCAGGAATAGTAGAATAATCAACTGGTTTAGGATTTAATCCTGCAATTTTTTCAACACAAACAATACCTTCGGCCGAAGCAACATGAGCTAAAGCAGGGCCATGAACTATATCGCCAATAGCGTAATAACCTTCGATATTTGTTTTATAATAATCATCAACTATTACTTTCGATTTTTCTATTTTTATACCACATTCTTCAAGACCAATATTTTCGATATTAGGTTGAACGCCAACTGCCGACAAAACTATTTCGGCTTCAATTTTTTCAACACCTTTTTTTGTATTAACAGTAGCTATACATTTATTATCAATTATTTCAACTCCTTCAACAGCAGAACCTACCATAACCTTAACTCCATTTTTCTTAAATGAACGTTCTAGTTGTTTGCTAACTTCTTCATCTTCAAATGGCACTAAATTAGGCATATATTCTACAATAGTAACCTTAGTTCCAATAGTTGAATAAAAATAAGCAAACTCAGAACCTATTGCTCCTGAACCAATAACAATCATTGATTCAGGTTGTTTCTTTAAAGTAAGAGCTTCTCTGTATCCTATTATATGTTGACCATCTTGTTTAATATTTGGCAATTCACGTGATCTTGCACCGGTAGCTACAATAATATTTTTAGCTTCTATTATTTGAGTTCCATTATCAGGAGTGTTTACTTCTATTTTTTTATTAGGAAGCAACTTACCAATACCATTAACAACTTCTATTTTATTTTTCTTAAATAAATACTGAATACCTTTACTCATATTAGAAGCAACTTCACGACTTCTAGCAATTATTGCTTCAAAATTAGGTTTAACTTCACCATTAACTTCTATTCCGTAACTAGCCGAATGTTTAGAATATTCATAAACTTGAGCACTTTTCATTAAAGCTTTTGTTGGAATACAACCCCAATTTAAGCATATACCGCCAATTTCAGCTTTTTCAACAACACAAACATTCATTCCCAACTGAGCTGCTCTAATAGCAGCAACATAACCACCAGGACCACTTCCTAATACTATTAAATCGTAATTCATACCTTCTAAAATAATTAATTATTAACTAATTTAAGAGCTTCTGACAATAAAATTCTTACTCCATCTTTATAAGCTACAACAAAAGCTCCGTCTATTTTTTCTCTTAAAATATTACAATGTTCTTTAGCTTCTTTATAGGTTGCAAAATCACCAACTGTAAATTTATGCCATTCGTCAATTTCTTCTCGGCAAACAGTTTCATTTAAATTAAAACTCTTATAAATAAACTCTGCAGTAGTGTTATTATTTTGTTTTGAAGCTGCTACTTGAACTCTGAAAGATATTCCTTTTTCACTTTTTATATACCTATTAACTTGTTGATAGGTCTTTTGATTATTTGGATTTCTTGCATAACCAAGTCTTTCGGTATTTTTAAATGCCACAACAAATGCTGTTTTAGCTGGGGTAGTCTCACGAATTTTATCTCGATAAGCCATAGCCTCATTATAATCACTAAAAGACCCTATAGTATATTTATACCAATCACCATAAATATCTTCGGTTATTGGTTCTTTTATATTGTAATTTTTAAACAATCTATTAATATCTGCCTTTTCTTTGTATGTAGCACAAATTTGAACTTTATATTCAATATCACCATAAACACCTGCTTCGGGCAATTTGTTATTAATTTCAATAAACGCCTGAACCTCTTCTCCATCTTGGACTGTATTTTCTGCTGGTTCATTAGTATAAGTTGAAACAGAATCATTGAAATCATTAGGTCTATTGTTCTCTGAATAATTATTTTCAGAATCAATATTATCATTTAACTTTTTATCTTTTTCAACAACTTCATAAACTTTATTAATGTCGCTATCTTCATCTTTATATTCGGCATTACTTAAATTATTATCTGCCTTTTTAGGTTTGTAGTTTTCATCATAAATATTTGTTTCAACAACTTGTTTTGAAATTGTATCATTAGGATTGAAAGGATCTTCGACATAAATTCTATTAATAAAATGAACCGATTTGGGACTATTTTCAAAGATATAATCAAAACGACCATTAATGTTTTGCGAACCTGTTGGCATTTTAGTTGATTTAACAGTATATTCAATAACTATATCTTTGGTATTAGGCATTTCATCCCATCTAATAATTAAATTTTGAGATTCAATTTCCATACTACATTCAGGTAAATCTCTTACAATAGGAGTTAACCCGGCTGGGAATTCTTGAACCAATTTCCCAGGTCCTTCTATATTATTTTTGCTAATTATTATCTTTACATTAAATGACTCATTATAAATAATACCGCTTGGCATTAAAGATCTAACTACTACTTTTGATGGATCATCAATAGCTACTTCTTCTTTTTGAGCCACTTGTTCAGGTATATACAAAGGGGTCTCTAGTTCTTCTTTTTTCTTCTTACTAAAGCCAAAATTATAAGTAACGCCTAATGATGTGTAACCATACATATCATTCACCCCTGAATTTCCTTCTAATACATCTAAATTATCAACAAACATTTTTCGTATAGATGATTGGAAATCGAGAGAAAAATGATCGTCTAATTTGTAGGTTAATCCCAATCCCATAGGAATTATAGCTTCGCTTTGCGGACTCTCTTTTCTTTGTCCGTCTTCAGAATAACCAATTACATCTTCAAGTTCTTCAGTTCCTAATTTTCTTTGGATAGTTCTGTAATTTACTATACCATAACCAATTAAACCATAAAAGTTAATCTTTCGCTTTGGATTATAAGAAAATAAAATATTTGATATATTAACTTTTGCATTTAAATTAAATTCGGTATAACTTGAATTAAAAAATAAACCTGCTTTAGTCCCATCTGACCATAATCTTTTTGTGCCAGCTAATTTACCTGATAAGAACATTACTTGTAACGTGGCTAAAGTAGTTATATCTTTTGTTAGCATTCCACCTATTGCCCACTTTCTTTCATTATTGTATTTACTAACAGGATAAAAATCATAAACTCTTAAATCGCCATAAAATAGACTTGATCCAAAGTTTAAATTAACTCCCCAACCATCTTTTAAAATGTTTTGTTTATACCTAACACTATCTCTATTATCTTCTTGACAATTAGAAATATATGATAATAATCCGAGAAGAATCACGAAAAATATTTGTTTTATTGATATTCTCATACTTTCAATAAATTATAAGATTGCAATAACTTTGCACAAATATAAAAAAAGTTTTTAGTTATTAACAAAATTTGAAAAGTTTTTAACAGTTTATTAACATTGTTTTTTTGCTCTTGGATGAAATTCAAGAATAACACTTTTAAGATACTCCCTATCAATATGTGTATAAATCTCAGTAGTTGTTATAGACTCATGTCCTAACATTTCTTGAATTGCTCTTAAATCCGCACCGCCATCTAATAAATGCGTAGCAAATGAATGCCTAAACGAGTGTGGGCTAATCTTTTTCTTTAATCCTATAATATGGCAAAGTTCTTTTATTATTAAAAAAACCATTACTCTTGAGATATTTTTACCTCTTGAATTTAGAAAAACAAAATCTTCGTATCCCTTTACTATTTTCTCATGAACTCTAACATCTTGTATATAAATTGTAATATATTTCGATGCTATATCTCCGATTGGAACATACCTTTCTTTATTGCCTTTGCCAATAATCTTAATATATCCCGAATTTAAGAAGAGATTCGAAATTTTTAAATTAACTAACTCCGAAACTCTTAGCCCAGAACTGTATAAAGTTTCTAACATAGCCCTATTTCTTTGACCTTCGTATTTACTTAAATCAATAGCTGAAAACAAACTGTTTATTTCTTCTATCGACAAAACATCTGGTAGTTTACGTGACAATTTAGGTGCTTCTAATAATTCAGCTGGATTTTCCTGAATAATGTTTTCAATTAATAAATATTTGTAAAAACCTTTTATTCCGGAAATAATTCTTGCTTGTGAATTTTTAGCTATTCCAAAACCATTTAACCAAACTATAAATTCTTTTAAATTCTTTAATTTTACTTGTTTAGGGCTAATTTCTAATTTTTGTATTTCAAAATATTGAGCTAGCTTATTAATATCGTTAAGATACGAAACAACGGTATTTTCAGACAAAGACCTCTCTAATTTTAAATATGCTTTAAATCCTTTTATGTGAATGTCCCAACCTAACATTATATTATTTTAATGATTTTATAAAATTATTTTATATTTTTGAATAATTATAATTATGTGTAAAGTTAATTTTTAATGATTTCATTTTAAAATATATTATAAAAAAACGCTCAAATGAAGATAATAATTATTAATGGCCCTAATTTAAATTTATTAGGAAAAAGAGAACCTGAAATTTATGGTAAAAAATCATTTGATGATTATTTTAAAGAATTGAAAAAAAAATATAAAAATATTGAATTAGAATATTTTCAAAGTAACTGCGAAGGTGATATTATTAGTAAAATCCAAGAAAAAGGATTTTCTTATGATGGCATTGTTCTAAATGCCGGTGCTTTTACGCATACATCAATTGCTATTTCTGATGCTATATCTGCAGTAAAAACTCCTGTTATAGAAGTTCATTTGTCGAATATTTTTGCTCGTGAAGAATACCGACATCATTCATATCTTTCGCCAAAATGCGTTGGTATTATTTCTGGTTTTGGCTTATATTCTTATGATTTAGGTCTTGATGCCATTTTAAATAATAAAATTTAATTAATTTAATGAATGATTATAAAAACATAATCATAAGCCGAACCGACAGTATTGGTGATGTTGTTTTAACCTTACCAATGATTGGGTTAATTAAAGAATATTATCCTAATAGTAATATTTATTTTTTAGGAAGTGATTATACTAAATCGATTATTGATAATTGTGTTTTTATAAAAGAATTTATTTCTTGGAATCACGTTAAAAGTTTATCTACAGAAGAGCAAATAGAATTTATTTCAAAATATAATTGTGATGTTTTTATAAATGTTTTTCCAAATAAAATTATTTCTAAATTAGCTAAAAAAGCCGACATACCGATAAGAATTGGCACAACTCATCGCTTTTTTCATTTTTTCACTTGTAATAAATTGCTTAATATTGGTCGAAAAAAATCGAATCTTCATGAAGCTCAATTAAACATAAAACTACTTGAACCTTTAAATATCAATATCGATATTACCTTAGATAGCATAAAAGGTTTATATGGATTAAGTGTAAACGAAAACAATATTTCTGAAAATATTAAAACAATAATTAACAACAATATTTCTGAAATTTTTTTCAATATTATTATACATCCAAAATCAAAAGGAAGTGCAAGAGAATGGGGTATTGATAATTACAAAAGTTTGATTGAATTATTGCCAAAAGAAAAATATAAAATTTTTATAACCGGAACCGAAGAAGAAGGTAATTTGATTAGACATGAACTTGTTAATTTTTCAAATGTAATTGATTTAACCGGAAAAATGACTTTAGAGGATTTCGTATATTTTATAAGTAAAACGGATGCTTTAATTGCTTGTAGCACAGGCCCTCTTCACATTGCTTCTGCTTTAGGGAAACATGCTCTTGGTATTTACGCCCCTATGAGACCAATTTTCCCAACAAGATGGGCTCCTATAGGAATTAATGCTAAATATTTTGTTAAAGAGAATGAATGTAATAAATGTCGAAAAAACAATAACTGCGAATGCATTAAAGACATTAATCCAAGTGAAATTTACAATACTATAAAAAATCTTAATAAAATTAATTGATATGGAAAAACACATAATTGATGCACAATGGATAAATAATATGTCTTTTGAGTCAGAAATAAATGGCCATAAGATTACGATAGATGCAAATGAAGAAATGGGTGGCGAAAACAAAGGACCAAGACCAAAACCATTAATGTTATTAGCTTTAGCAGGATGCTCTGGCATGGACGTTATTTCGATATTAAAAAAAATGAAAGTTGAACCTGAATATTTTAACATAAAAGTTGAAGGCGATTTAAGCGATGAATACCCAAAACAATATATTAAAATGAAAGTTATTTATGAATTTAAAGGCAAGGATTTACCTTTTGATAAAATAGAAAAAGCCGTAAAACTTTCAGAAGAAAAATATTGCGGAGTATATGCTTTGTATAAAAAAGCTATTGAAGTTACAAATGAAATAAAGATTTTATAACTTATCTTATTTTATCGAGCAATCGGAAACACCGACATTATAATTATGTCATCAAATTTTATAATTTTATTACAGAAAGCACCAAACAAACCTAGCCTCGAAAGCATAGAACATACGTATTCTTATATGTCAAACTAAGACAAGTTTATGATTTTATTTTTCTTACCAGAAAAGTTCGTAAATTTTTATTTGAATAAAAACACTTAAATAAAGCAAATTAAAAATCAAATATTTCTGACAAAAAGCTTTTTCTGTTTTTTGATTGATGACCATAACCATGCTTATCTTCAGGATGTTTTTCATATTGATGATGGCTATTGCCAAACTGATTTTCATGCATGTTTGTTGAACCATAAGAATTAGAACGTTCAATTATTTTATCTAATTCACCTTCTATCTAACCAAACACCTTTGCAATTTGGACAATGGTCTATTTCTACTCCTTGAGTATTAGACAACACTAAATTATTATTACATCTTGGACAAATCATATTTTTGTTTTTAAAAATTATTTACTAAAACAGTTGTTTGTTTTTTAATATATAAGTAAATTTTCTTGTTATTGTTGTTTATGATTCTATTATTAAATAGGTTTTTATTTCTTTAACTTCTTTAACTTCTTTAATTTCATTGCTTCTCTTATCAAAATTATTGTTGTTATTAAAAAGAACCCGATAATAATATATTCTATTTCGTTAATTAACTGGGGATATTCTTTCCCTAAAAAATAGCCAAGTGGTATTAAAGTCCAAACCCACAAAAATGCTCCTATCAAATTGAATAAATTAAATTTCCAAAAATTCATATCTATTGTACCAGCAAGTATTGGAGCAAATGTTCTTACAATTGGAAGAAAGCGACCAGCTACAATAGAAGTTGCTCCGTATTTTTCATAAAATAATTTTGTTTTTTCGAGATGACGTTTTTTTAAAAAGAATGAATCATCTTTTTCAAATAATTTTTTACCGAATATTTTTCCTGAAATATATCCGACAGTATTTCCTAAAATTGCAGCAATAGTAATGGAAAAAAGCAAAAGAAAAATATTTACATCAAGATTTTTTGTTCCACATAATAATCCTGAAGAAAACAATAGTGCATCACCAGGTAAAAAGAAACAAAAAAACAATCCTGTTTCAGCAAAAATAATTATTAGCAATAGAGTTAGTCCTCCGTATGCAATAAGTTTTTCGGAATCAAGAAGTATTTTGAAAAATTCTATAAAACTATCCATTCTTTTTTATGTTTTTTGTGTAAATAAATTTATATTTTTTGTGTTTTAATTTTATTTAAATGATTTTATTTAAATCCTCGTTCTCTTCAATTTCAATATGATTTAAATCATGAGGTTCTGCATGAATAAATATTTCGCTTCTGGCAATAGTTGAACTTATTTCAGTTTCGATTTTATCACACAAATTATGTACTTGTTTTAGAGGCAAATCTGGATCTAAATGTATATTAAACTTTATAAATGTATCTGCTCCTGATGTACGTACTTTTAAATTATGAAAATGCTTAACAAAAGGGAATGTTGCTATTTTTTGCTCAACAATATTTATTGTATCTTGAGGTGCTTTATCGAGCAATACATCCATGGCTTTTTTGCCGAGCTTATATGATACAACCAAAACAATTAATGCAACCACTAATGCGGCAACAGAATCAGCGAAAAAGAATCCAAAATTAGCACAAATCAAACCGAATAACACAACAGTAGAACTCCAAATATCTGTTGAAAAATGTAATGCATCAGCTTCAAGAGCTTGGCTATTATACTTCTTAGCTGCCTTGGATAACATTTGAGAACGATTAATATCAATAATTATAGAACTAATTATAACAATATAACTCCATATATTTATTTCAATTTCTGTTTTCCCAGAAATAAGTCTTTCTATAGCTTCATATAAAATCCAAGTACAAGTGATAACCAATAAAATTGTTTCAATAAAAGCCGAGAAGTTTTCTATTTTTCCATGCCCATAATTATGATTTTTATATGCTGGTTTATCTGATATACGCACCGAGAAGTATGTAATAACCGCAGCTACAAGATCAAGAGCTGAGCGCAATGCCTCAGACAAAATACCTAAGCTACCTGTTATAATTCCAACAACTAATTTAAACCCAGTTAAAAATATAGCAGCAAATATGGATATTAATGCTACTCTTTCTTTTTCTTTTATCATAACTTATTATTAAAAATACAAATCAAAAACATGCAGAATTTCTGCAATTAATTTAAATTATAAACTGATAATAAATTAAGAAAGTTTAGGTGGTTGCCAAATAAATGTGTTAAGGTTGTTTTTTAATTTGATTTCTGAGGTTTGAATAAAATCTACTTTATTTATAATAATATTTGTTTTAATATCAGAAACAGTTGAAACAATATTATCTTCGAAAAACATTGAATTAGAATGGCTACTGCTTTCAGAAGATTCTGTGTTTTCTATATAAGAATCAATATGTTTATAATCATAATCAATTGTAATTACAATCAGACTAAGTATTAAAAATAAAAGACAACTATATTTTTTTGTTTTTCCCATTTTTGCAATAATTTCAAAAATTATTTACACCGCAAAAGTAATAATATTTATAACTTAAAAACATTAAACAAATAAAAAGAACATTTATTAATATATTTTTTTTAAGAAATACTGAAAAGAATTTGTTTTTTCAGTGTATTACTTTCAAGAAGCAAATTAAAATAATTAGTTAAGTTATAATTTTTAGTTTTAACAACCGAAATATAATTTTTATTATCATTAATAAAATCGGATAATAATTTACTGTTTTTATCATCAATAAGATAAACCAACGGTTGATTAATTTTATTAATTAAATTCAATGCTGATATAATTTCATCATCCCAAGGTTTAGAATACTTTTCAATATCGGTGTTTTTAATTATTCCTCTGCAATCATTATTGTTACACATACAGTTTAACTCTTCCTGAATATTCAACAGTCCGTATTCACATGTAATTTCTTCACCTTCTTTTATATCTCTTACTACTATATCGAACCCATAAGCGGTAAGCATAGTATTTGGGCTGCACGAATGATTAACATACTTGGCATTATCCCAACTTAAAACTAAATTACCATTATTATTAAGATAAGCATATGTAAGCATATGCTCCTGAAGTTTTGGATTTAGTAATGAAAACTTTTGTGGATTTAGTTCAATATCCAATTCATCTTTAACATAAATAATTGTTCCTTTAGGTATATTTTTATTAGCGTAAACGCCATAACCACAATCGTCATTAACAAATTTCAAAACTGTATTCGGATGTAACATAACTTAGTATTTTGTTTGTTTTTGCAAAATTACTAAAATATAGTTATTAAATTTCTAAATATAAATTATTTAATTTCAACATAATATAAAAAAAAATAAAAAAATTATTTAAAAGTTTTACAAAATAAAAAAAGAATTTTATCTTTGTGGCGGAGAGATGGCAGAGTGGTCTATTGCGGCGGTCTTGAAAACCGTTGAGGGTCAAACCTCCTGGGGTTCGAATCCCTATCTCTCCGCCCAGAAACGACAAAAAAGCGTTGAAAACAACTGATTTTCAACGCTTTTTTTAATTATATACATTCAAGTTTATATGCAAAAATTATGGGGTCAAGCAGAAAATAGATTTGTATTTTAAATCAATTTAATTCCTTGATTCTATTTTCGGCATCACACCTTCCTCTGTACTGCCGACAGATTTTAGCAGAAGGGAGATTTAAATTGGTTACATATGCAGAGTATCGATAGTTTTTATACCTTTCTTCTTCTGCAAATAAAACTAACTATTTTCAGGAGCTTTGAGGCTGTCTTTTATTTCTCTCATACTAATAATAATTTTCTCTGTTATTTATAGTATTTGGTTTCATCTTTATAGCCTTAATTCATTAATTTTTCTTTCATTAAAATTTTGCCAACCCTCTTTAAATCCTCTTCTTTATTTCTGATTATTCTGTTCTGATTATCGCATTTAAAAGTGTTATAAGATATTTCGATAAGTTTTATTCCATTTTCGGGAAGAACAACGGCTCTTCGCTCATCGTATATTTTTCTTTGTTCTCCTCTGCTAACACCACTAATTGTTTTTACATCTGGTTTATCAAAAAAATTAATTTCTTCGGTGTGTTGTGGCTCTTTATATTCTATTACTAAATTTAAACTTTTATAATAAGCATCAACAGGTAATCGGGTTCTTGAAACACCGTCTTTATGCAAATCACCTAGAAGAAAACCAAATCGTTTTTGTCGCTCTGATATAAGGTTTAAAGCTGTATCGCATAAATCCATAACATAAGTTTCGTCGCTATGCAAACGTGATTTTATTACTTCTTCCTTTTTAGTTGAGGGTTGTTCTTGTTTATAAAAAGTTGTAGGTTTGGGAGCATTGTCAGGGATAAAATACCAATAGGTATTTTCATCTTTTTGCTCAGCATGAACAAAAGGTATTAAATGCAATTGATTGTTTTTTTTCAATTCTCTTAATACTTCACGTATTGGCTTTCCATTTTTATTATCCTTATAAAAAACACCTGCCTTAATAAAATAAGGCATCAATTCCTTTACAGGAATTATTTTAACAGATGTCTTATTTTCAAAATACTCCTCAATTACTTTATTTATTTTATCTATATCTTTCATATTTATATTATTTTTCTCATTAATAAATTTAACATTTTACTTTTGGATATTTTGATTTAACTAATTTATCTCACACATAAAAATCTTCAATTTCATATAAAACTAAACCAAAATATTTTTTTATCGAGTTGAAGACTTATATCTATTTTTCAATTATTCTAATTAAAATATTTTAATATCATAATCCAATCTAAGTTGAAAATTCCTCAAATATACAAATTTCAATTTATTAATTTCTCAATATCTAAATCCATTCATTTTTTTTAAATACAAAGTAATTATCATTTTTTTTATTGTTTTATATCAATAGTTTATTGATTATTATTATAATAAAGAAGGGGATGTAATTTAATGTTAGTTAACCTGATGTTTTGTAGCTTATAATTAACTGAGATACAGACACATCCAACACAAAAAATGATAGAATTTATTGCGAAATTAAAAATACCACACTAAAAGGTACAAGTCAAAAAAAAAAGAACCTCTCCATTTCTGATGAGGTTCTTTTTGTAGCGGTCCCGATAGCT
>CAZJKL010000052.1:0-18628 GCA_964546655.1 uncultured Bacteroidales bacterium
TTACAGAAATTATTCGCCTAATTTAAACTGCTCCCCAGAAAATTGAACTGACCCATTTTTTATGGTCAAGCTATCGGAGATGCTCTTGGATTAGGTAGTGAGTTTTTAAATAAAAATAAAATAGCTGAGGTTTATCCTAATGGGCTTATTGATTATTCTCAGATTATACAAGATGAACATAGACGAAGATGGAATATTGGAGACTGGACTGATGACACAGATCAGTTTTTATGCATTTGCGATTCAATTATTGAAGCAAATAAGGTTGATGAATTTGTTTTTGCCGAGAAATTATATAATTGGTTTAAGGGTTATCCTCTAGGAATAGGAATGACTGTTTATCGTGTTTTATCTTTGCCTCAATTTACAAAGTTTCCCCATAAAGCAGCTCAATTAATTTGGAAATTATCTAAAAATAAAAATGCAGCTAATGGTGCTATTATGAGAACATCTATACTCGGTGCTTATGAGTTTTGGAACTATGACAAGGTTGAATCAAATACAGAAAAAATAGCAAAAGTAACTCATTGGGATAAAAGATGCGTAGGTTCTTGTGTTATAATAACTTCTATAATAGCACACATACTTAATGAAAATATTTATTTAAACCCTAGTCAAATAATTACTATTGCTGAAAAATATGATTGCAATATAAAACCTTATATTGAAAAATCTTTGTCTAAAGATATATCAGAATTAAATCTTGACGAACAAAGTTCTATGGGTTATACATTAAAAACATTATCAGCTGGTCTATGGGCTTATTTTAATGCAGAATGTTTTGAAACAGGATTAATTAAAGTAATAAACGAAGGAGGTGACGCAGATACTAATGCAAGTGTTGCATGTAGTTTGTTGGGAGCAAAGTTTGGGTATAATTCTATACCTCAAAAATATATTGTAGGTTTAAATAAACGCAATTTATTAGAAGAAAAATATTCTAATTTTATTGATATATTGAAGCGGTCTTTGTAATAAATTACTTAAATTAGATATTGTTATTTTTTTTAATAAACATATAAATCACTTATAAAAAATCAAGTATTTTCTAAAACAACAAATAAACTATAAAACCATGATATTTAGTAAATTAAAACAAAATGTTGAAAAAATAATTGAAATATAAAAACAATGTCTGAAGAAATAAAAGATAAAATAAAAGAAGTTAGAGAAGAAGCTTTGCGTGCCGGGTTCAAGCAATGCTATCAAGACAAAGACTTCAAAACCATTGTAACCATTGGTGATAGAATGCCAAACAACTTGCTTGTGGAAGATGAAGTATTGTTACCTTTTTATGATCTTTCAAGTTCAAGGGTATAATTATTTTGCTTGTTCACAGTTTTTTCTTGTTCACGTTACGTGAACGTTGTATATTTGTGAACATAAATAGTAAAAAATGAAAAAAGAAATGATACATATCGCTTTAGAAAATCTTCTTCAGAATACTGCCATTGACGGTTTTTGGGAAGAAACTGGCCCAATGGATGGTGGTTTAGACCTTAATATTAATGGCATAAAACACCGCTTTGTAGTAGCTATTAAGCGAGAAATCAGAGAGCATGAATTTAGGCAAATTGAAGATTATTTACAACAGTATGATAATTTAATGCTGGTAGCTAACCGTATTTTTCCAAAAATCAAAGAAAAGCTAAGGCAAAAAGGCATTCCCTACCTAGAAGCTAATGGAAACATCTTTCTAAAAAAAGATGACATCTTCCTAATGGTGGATACGGCAAAAGCCATGAAAACAGAAAAGGACAAAGGAAACAGGGCATTTACCAAAACAGGATTAAAAGTCTTATTCTATTTATTGCAAAATAAAGAAGACATCAACCTTACTCAAAGAGAATTGGCCGAAAAAGCTAATGTGGGCCTGGGAAATATACCACAGATTATTGATGGATTGAAGGCAACAGGATATTTGCAAGCACTGAACAATAAAACATATGTATGGGATAACTTGGCAAAACTTGTAGATAGATGGATAGCTGAATACGCAACTGTTTTAAGGCCTAAGCTATTAAAAGAAAAATACACATTAAAAGGCAATTGGCAAGAAATAGCACTTAATAATAACTATACTTTTTGGGGAGGTGAGCCAGCAGCAGATTTACTAACTAATCATTTAAGACCTGAGAATTTTTTGATTTACACACGTGAAAATCGCGTGGAGTTAATGAAAAACTATAGGCTCATGCCTGATAAGAATGGCGAAATAGAAGTATTGGATTTATTTTGGAAACAAGAAGGTGGCAAAACGGTACCACCACTATTAGTATATGCCGATTTGATGTTAGAAGGAGGAAAACGAAATAAAGAAACAGCAGAAAAAATTTACAATGACTACATCAAACCAAACCTATAAAGAATTAGCCATACCATACTTCAAAGAATCTTTTGATTGTATAGATGAAGTGATGAGAGAACTTAATATTCCTTATTACCTGATTGGGGTGAGTGCCATTGCACTTGAATTGCTAAAAGAAGGAATAAAACCTAGCCGTGGTACTAAGGATATTGATTTTGCTGTAATGATTTCAAGTATGAACGAATATGAGCAAATCTGTGCCGCATTAGAAGCAAAAGAATTTAATAAAGTAGCTGCACCCTGGACTTTTTATTCAGATATATTTAAGGTGGCTATTGATGTACTTCCATTTGGTGAAATAGAAGAAAACTATACTGTTAACTTCAATGAACGATACACCGATTTGCATATGCTTGGTTTTCGTGAAGTCATGGAAGAAGCTGTGCCTGTGCAAATTGAAGAAAAAATTGCTAATATACCAACTCTAGAAGGTATGGTCATTTTAAAACTAATTGCTTGGAGCGACCGTCCAGAAGAAAGAGAGAATGATCTTTCAGATATTCTAATAATCATAGAGCATTACTACGCCCTAAAATGGGATGAAATTGTGGAAATCCACTATGATACATTAGATAAGGAACCATTTGATCAAAAAATTATTGCAGCAGAAGTATTAGGAAGAAAAACAAGATTGTATTTAGATAAATCTAAAGCTATATCAGAAAGAGTGATAAAGGTTTTAAAAACTAATTTACAAGATGCCTCAAAATCTGCTATAGCCAAAGAATGGGCTAGGAAATTAGATGTTGATATTGAGTATACTTTTTCTTTGCTCACTGCTTTTCAAAAAGGTATAACTCATGAAGCATAAAGAAAAAGCAATTGAAATAGTAGCACAAAAAGTATTAGATGTAAGGTTGCAATTTCCTAATAGTTCACTTGCCGACCTTTACCAAAAGATAAACTTATTTATTTGAAAAATGTCTATAAAAAACAATTTAAGATAGATATGGTTAAATGGAAAAGCAAAAAAGTTTATGTTTCGTTTTAACACATTGTTCTTTTTTGAGTTGGGATACTAGCCGTTTGCCAACGCTTTTAGATTGAATAATTTTATTTGTAAAAAAATAATATTTTAATGTTTTTAATACATAAAAGTTAGTTGTATTTGGGGGTATATTATAGTTGGGCTTCATACAAAAAAACACACTACAATTATTGTTATTTGCACTATAATTTGTATTTTTGGGACAAATTGAAATAATATGAGACAAAGTGCACCACGTTATGACCTCGAGAAACTTCCCCCTCTGAGAGAGAAAGTTGAGACAATTGAACTTTTACGACAAACAAACAAATCAACATCGGCATTAGCGGAATTAAAGGGTATTGCAAAGATAATCCCCAATCAGGCAATGTTGATTAATGCAATTGTTTTACAGGAAGCAAAAGATAGTTCAGAAATTGAAAATATAATTACGACACAAGATGAACTATACAAGGCATTGACAGTTAATAGAACTAATATTTCAGCTGAAACCAAAGAAGTAATAAATTATCGTAAAGCAATATTTCATGGATATAATCTTGCAAAAAGTCAAGGATTTTTGAGAATGAATGATATTATTAGTATTCAACAAGAATTAGTTGGTAATACTGCTGGAATAAGAAGTACACCAGGAACTGTATTAAAGAATGACACAACAGGAGAAATTGTTTACACTCCACCGCAAGATAAAACAGAAATACTTGATTTGTTATCTAATTTCATTAATCACTTTAATCAACAAGATGATTTATCTCCATTGATTAATTTAGCAATATTGCATTATCAGTTTGAGAGCATTCACCCTTTTTACGATGGAAATGGAAGAACAGGTCGGATATTGAATATTTTGTATTTGATATTAAACGACTTAATTGATGTTCCAATTTTATATTTAAGTTCTTATATAATTGCGAATAAACCAGAATACTATCGCTTATTAAATCAAACAAATCGTTCAGGTAAATGGGAGGAATGGATAATGTTTATGCTTAAAGCAGTAGAAAGCACCTCTAGAGATACTATTACAAGGATTTCAAATATTAAAGAACAACTCGATTATACGATAATAAAGGTTCAAGAGAAAGCACCAAAAATTTATAGAAAAGAACTTGTAGAGTTATTATTTGAACAACCATATTCTAAAATTGAATTCGTTGTGAATAAATTAGGAGTGGAAAGAAAAGCAGCATCTCGATATCTAAAAGAACTTGAAGACATTGGAGTTGTGGAATCCCAAAAAGCAGGAAGAGAAACTTTATACATTAATAGGGATTTAATTGAAATACTGAAAAAATAATGCACGAAAGCCCAACACTATGTTGCCCACAATTGGTGGTTAAAAAAAACAACTTTACTTGCGGTTAGAATAAAAATATTGTAAATTTATCACGGCTTGATAAGGAAGTGAAATTCCGCCAAATTTGGCAACAAGCTCTGTTAAGCGTTCATCCCCCACATCAGAGAAACAGATTAATTTCTCAAGCTAACGAAAAAAATTGGGGTTGAATTTTTACGCATATAGATAGATTAGAATAAAGAATAATTAATTGATAATCAATAACTAAATTTAACGTTAGTCAGAATTGGAAAAACAGAAACGACACAGACAAAAAGAAATAAAACAATAAATAAAATGAGTATTAACAATTAAAAACAAAGCTAAAATGAAACACAAAAAAATCAAGTTGAGTGTTTTGCTGTTAGCTATTGGCATAACAACACAGGCACAACAAGCAACTACCACCAGTGGCGGAGAAGCCACAGGCAGCGGAGGAACCGTTGCTTACAGTGTAGGACAAGTAGTTTGCACCACAAACTCAGATGCTTCAGGCACCGTAAGCCAAGGAGTACAACAAGCATACGAAATTTTTACGGTAGGAATTAATGAAGCGGAATTGAATATTTCGCTTTCCGTATTCCCTAACCCTACTGCCGATAATTTAACTTTGCAAATAAGCGACTACAACAACGAAAAGTTGTCGTATCAGTTTTATGATATGCAAGGAAAATTATTAAGCAAGGGACAAGTAACGGCACAGCAAATACAAATAAACACAGCTAGCTTACCTCTTGCAACTTACTTTATTCATGTTGTTAATCAAGACAACAAAAAAGTTCAATCATTTAAAATAATTAAACAATAAATAATCATGAAAACAATAATTACAATTTGTGCAGCAATACTAGTGAATGTATGTGTTTTTGCTCAAGCACCCGAAAAAATGAGTTATCAGGCAGTCATTCGCAACAGTAGCGACCAATTGGTTGTTAATACGCAGGTTGGGATGAAAATAAGCATCCAAAAGTACGTGCTTGGCTTACCGCCAACCTACCAAAATGTGTATATCGAAACCCACACCCCAACAACGAACGAAAATGGCTTGATCTCCCTGAAAATTGGTGCCGGTGCAATTGTAGGCGGCGTATTTGCAGATATTGACTGGTCGGATGGAGAATACTACATTAAAACGGAAACTGATCCAACGGGCGGTACAAATTACACGATTTCAGGTACTACTCAGTTATTGAGCGTGCCTTACGCACTATATGCCAAGAATGCTAAAACCTATAAAGTCGGGGATTTCGCGCATGGAGGCATAGTCTTTTGGGTGGATGAATCAGGACAACACGGCTTGGTTTGTGCTAAATCCGATCAGGGCACTGCAATGTGGTCTGCAGGAACAAATATTAAAACCATGGCCAGAGGTAATGGTCCAAAGTCAGGCGAATTAAATACTGCCATTATAATTGCCTCACAAGGAGAAGGGACGGGGGTGATTTACGCAGCCCGCCTATGCAATGAATTACTAATAACAGAAGGTGGTAAATCGTATGGGGGTTGGTACCTGCCCTCCATTAGCGAATTAGTTCTAATGTACAACAACAGAAATATAATTAACGCTACAGCTATTTCAAATGGAGGAAGTAATTTTTCAACAGACTTTTATACAACCAGCACAGAAACAGGGGAAACAACTATTTATGGGCAGAGTTTTTCTGGAGGGAACGTATCAAACACAGCTGTAAAATTCAGAGATGATTTTAAAGTGAGAGCCATTCGCGCTTTTTAACAGTATCGCGGAATAAATTTCGTATTAGATTATCTTGACAAATTTAGGGTAATGTTTAAAGTTTATGTTTCGTTTTAACACTTAAAAAATAACCCCAAAAGTTAAATAAAAACCTTTGGGGTACCAATTAAATATATTTTTATTAATGTTTATTTTATTTCAATAGTTTTTCCGCTATTTAATAAGTCATCAACACATTTAATTTTTGACTCTTGTTTTGCTTTTTCAATTGATTCTTCCATTAAATCATCATAAGTTGCAAAAGCTGCTGAGCGTATAACGCCAAAAGCAACAGGAAACTCAGGGTATGACATTTTAGCTAATTGAAGATGTAATCCCGAATCAGTTGAGAATCTATCATGAACCAAAATATCATTAATAGTAATTCCATTTTCACCAATAACAGCTACTTGCAAATTACCGTTTCTTGAAATAATACCTTTGTTTTTTTCTTTGCCAAAAAGCATAGGTTTACCGTGTTCAAGAATTAATTGTCTGTCATCACGATGTTCTTTCCCTAATATTTCTTCATGAGTTTTATCGGCAAAAATTATACAATTTTCAAGAATTTCAACCACTGTAGTTCCGTCATGTTTTGTTCCCATTTCAAGAACTTCATTCATAAGTTTAATATTGTTATCAGGAACTCTTGCGTAGAAAGTGCCTCTAGAAGCCATAACTAATTCTCCAATAATAAATGGATTTTCTATTGTTCCGAAAGGAGAAGTTTTAGTAATTGACCCAAGAGGAGTAGTTGGAGAATATTGTCCTTTTGTTAAACCATAAATTTGATTATTGAATAACAATAAGTTAACATCAATATTTCTTCTTATTAAATGAATAAAGTGGTTACCACCAATAGCAGTTGAATCACCATCACCTGTTGCAATCCAAACACTTAAATGTGGATTTGCAATTTTTGATCCTGAGGCAATAGCTGCTGCTCTACCATGAATACCATGAAATCCATAAGTATTAACATAATATGGAAAACGAGAAGAGCAACCAATTCCAGAAACAACTAAGAAATTTTCTTTTTTATAATTTGTTTTTGGGAAAACATTTGCTACAGAAGACAATATAGCATGAGCACCACAACCTGGGCACCATTTTACTATTTGGTCACTAATAAAATCCTGTTTTGTTAATTCTACCGGTGAACGATCTATTGTTAAATTTTCTTTCATTTTTTTATGTTTTTAAATCTTTAAATCAAATTTATTTAATTATGCTTTTAAATTTATCAACCAATTCACTAGTTAAAAATGGTTGTCCTTGAACTTTATTATATTGCATATAATTAATATAAGGGAAATTTATTCTTAAATAATTAACAAATTGTCCGGCATTTAATTCACAAACTATAATTCTTTTGTAAGATTTAAGGACTTTTTCTGTGTTTTTAGGTAATGGCATAATATAATGGAAGTGTGCATGAGAAATATCATACCCTTCTTTTTGCAATTGCTCAACAGCATTTGAAACTGCTCCTACTGAACCGCCCCAACTTACAACCAATAAATCACCTTCTTCTTTACCCATAACTTCTTGTTCAGGTAAGAAATTTGCAATTCGTTGAATTTTATCTTCTCTATATTGAACCATTTTTTCGTGGTTAATAGGATCAGTTGTTATTTCACCATAAATATCAGATTTTTCTAATCCACCTATTCTGTGTCTTAAACCTTCTGTTCCAGGAATAGCCCATTGTCTAACTAAAGTTTCAGGATCTCTTCTGTATGGTTTATAGTCTGAGTTAGGTTCTGCAATCGGCGGGGTTATAGAAGGTAAATCAGCTACTTTAGGTATTTTCATTAGTCTAGAACCTTGTCCAATATAACCATCTGTTAATAAAATAACAGGAGTCATGTGTTCCATAGCATATTTAGCTGCCATATAAGCATAATAGAAGCAATCATCTGGAGTTGATGCTGCAAGAACCATTAAAGGAGCCTCACCGTTTCTGCCATATAATGCTTGATATAAATCACTTTGTTCTGATTTTGTTGGAAGACCTGTTGAAGGACCACCTCTTTGAACATTAACAATAACTAATGGCAATTCGGTTATTACAGCCAAACCTAAAGCTTCACTTTTTAAAGATAAACCAGGACCAGAAGTTGTAGTACAAGCCAATGAGCCGACAAAACTAGCTCCGATAGCCGAACAAATACCAGCTATTTCATCTTCTGCTTGAAAAACTTTTGCACCTAGTGATTTATGATTACTTAATTCAATTAATATTTCGGTAGCAGGAGTAATAGGGTATGAACCTAAAAACAAAGGTCTTCCCGATTTTTCTGATGCAGCTAATAAACCCCATGCAGTAGCAATGTTTCCAGTTATATTGCGATATTTTCCAGGTTCTAAATCAGCTTTGCTAACCATTATTCTTGATTCAACTGCTTCGATTGTTTCTCCGTAAGCAAATCCAGCATTTAAAACGGCTTTGTTTATATCAATAAGTTCTGGTTTCTTTTTAAATTTTTTAGTTAAAACAGATATTGTATCTTCTGTGCTACTTCCAAAAATATTATAAAGAAGGCCTAAAGCAAACATATTTCTACTTTTTAATGCAATTTTATTATCGGTAGTTAAATGTTCTATACTTTTTTTTGTTAATTCATGAATAAATGCATCTATAACTTTATATTCAGCTAATTCGTTTCCTTCTAAAGGATTTGAAGTATAACCTGCTTTTGTATAACTTACTTCATCAAAAGCATCTTTATCTGTTATAATTAACCCACCTTTTTTTACCCATTGAACATTTTTCTTTAATGAAGCTGCATTTAACGCAACTAATACATCGCAAAAATCGCCAGATGAATTAATGTTTGTTGAACCAAAACGTACTTGATATCCAGAAACACCAGCAATAGTATTATGCGGTGGTCTAATTTCAGCGGGATAATCAGGAAATGTTGATAACGCATTGCCTGCTAACGCCATAGTATCAGAAAATAAAGTACCTGTTAATTGCATTCCATCACCAGAGTCCCCGGCAAATTTTACAACTACTTCTTCTCTTTCTTTAATATTTGGATTTTTTTCCATTATATATTAAGTTTTAAGTTATTATTATATTAGTTTAATTGATTATTAGCATATTTGGACATAAGACATCTGAAACAAAATACATTATTTTAAAATATTTAAATAAAATTTAAAATGTATATTATTCAGTAACAATTACCATGTATTTAGAAACGCTCCAAAAATCTTTTTGATTTTTAATCATAAGTTTTTCGGTTATTTTATCGCTGTTTACTTTTAAACTATAAGCGCTTGATGGATGATTAGTAATTATTCTTACTTTCTTTTTGTTTATATCAATTGTTGAAATTTTTGTGATATCAACTTTTACAAAATCTTTTTTATTTACATCACTTCCAATTTTTTCAATTCTTCCTATTCCTATAAAACCACCTTCTTTTGTGATAATACCTTTTTCTCTAAGTGCTTTTTCGTTTCCAACAATGTAATATGCTGTGTTTATTTCTTCAATTTTTTCATTAATTAAATTATCTTTTTCGGTATTTTTCTTAGATAATGTATCAACAACTGCAACTAAGTCGGTTATAACTATATTTAATTTAGCTAACTCTTCTTTTAATGTTGCTATTTCTAAATCTTTTTCTTCAATTAATTTTTTAAGCCCTTCTATTGCTTTTTTTAATTCTACCGCTTCTATTTTTGCATTTTTTAATTTTTGCTCAAATGATGCTAAATTTTTCTTGTTTTCTTCAATATATGTATAGATATCTTGAATGTCGGTATTAATTTTATCTTTTATGTTTTTATTGATTTCGCCGCCTTCTGAAGCATTTATTGAAATTATTTCTTCTTTTTCTTTAATTTTATCTAAGTTTTCAGAGATACTATTAAATGTTGTAATAAATTCTGCAATTGTTTCTTCTTTGCCTTTTATGGTATTAATTAAAGATGTGTTATCGTTTTTAAGTTTTGCATTTTCTTCTTTTATTTCTTGTCCGCAAGAAAACAGTAATGTTGAAAATAAAACTGCAAGTATTGTATTTGTTATGTTGTTTTTCATATTTATTTATTTTTTAGTTAAGAAATTATTGCAAATTTATAAAGATTTATTATTATCGTTTTATTTTTTCATCATTATTCTTAATTCTTTTTCACAAATTTTTCCATTATTGTTTAATGGGAACTTTTTAATATAATAGTATTCTTTCGGAATTTTATAATCAGGTAAATATTTTCTTAATTCTTGTTCAATATTTAGTTCTTTTTCTTGTTCTATAAAAGCAATTAAATAATCGATATTATTTTTATTTGATTGCTTTAAAACCGCTACTGGCACATCGAAATATTTTTTAATATAGAATTCTATTTCGGGTATTTCTATTCTAAAGCCATTTATTTTAACTTGCTTGTCGGTTCTTCCTACAAATAACAAATTACCATCTTTATTTTTTCTAACCACATCTCCTGTTCTATAATATTTTTCTCCTTTATAAAAACAAAATTTATTTTTATTTGTATTATTCAAATATGACTTTATTGTTTGCTCTCCTCTAAAACATAATTCACCTATCTCTTCCCCTTTGTTCTTTAATATAAAATATTCATTCTTCTTTATGGGTTTTCCTATTGATATTATGCCATTTTCTGAAAGATTTTCTCCATTCCTATTATACTTATAAACCGTATTTACAATAGTAGTTTCTGTTGGTCCATAAAAATTGTATATTTCGGAATTAGGAATACAATTAGACCATTTTTTTATAGTTTGTTCATATAATTTATCTCCTGAAAAAAAATTATATCTTAATTCGGGTAAATTTATTGAATCAAAATACGGTGAAACATAATCTAAAACCGAAGGAATAAGACTAACAACCGTTATTTTATTTTCTTCTAATAGTTTTATTATTGATAAATATTTATGATTATTTTTAGGAACTATATATGTGCAAGCTCCAATGTATAATGGGAAGAAGAACGAAAAAACCGAAACGTCAAATGTTATATCATATATTTGTAAAAATCTGTCGTTTTCGTTTAATTTAAATTCTTTCGACAAGTAATAATCGAATAAATAATTTACCATGCTGTTTTTTATTTTTACTCCTTTAGGTTTTCCAGTTGTTCCTGAAGTAAAAATTATATAGGCATCATTGTTTTTATTTACATCGCACTTTATTTCGGTCTTACTAGTTTCTTTTAATGTTTTTGTGTTAATATAATTTATTGAATACTCATCATTTAAACTTGAAGTAAGCATAAACTTCGATTTTGTTTTTTCAATAATATTCTTATTATATTCATAAGGATTATTCAGAGAAATGGGAACATACGTTTTATTTAACAACGAAACAGCAAGCATTGATGCATAAGTATAAATATCATTATTGTCGGTTACAATAATATTTCGCAGTCCTTTTATTTTTGATATTTCGTAATATATCGAAGAAACTAGATTATATAATTGCTTGTATGAATAATATTTGTCGTCAACAAAAATTGCATTATTATTAGGAAATTTGTAATAATTCTGTAAAAAATAATACCCTAAAGGTGCTGAAGAAAATTTAATTTTCATTTTTTATCCAAATAAGTATCCGAAAACTTGTTCAATTTTTTTTACATTTTTAATATTTACATCTTTTTGATTTTTATTTACATCATCATTTTTATGTAAATAAGTGTATATTTCATTGAAACCAAGTTTTTTTGCTTCGGCAATTCTTTGGCTAATTTTAGTAACGGGTCTAATTTCTCCCGACAAGCCAATTTCTCCGGCTAAGCAAACATTTCTTGAAATTGGAATATCTGAATCTGAAGATAATACAGCACAAACAACCGCTAAGTCAATTGCCGGATCGCTTACTTTTATTCCGCCGGTTATATTTAAAAACACATCTTTTGTTGCCAACCTAAATCCGCATCTTTTTTCAAGAACTGCTAAAAGCATATTTAATCTTTTAACATCAAAACCAATTGAAGAACGTTGTGGATTTCCGTAAACAGCAGAGCTAACCAAAGCTTGCACTTCAATCAAAATTGGCCTGCCTCCCTCGATAGTAGCTGAAACACAGATACCACTTAAATTATCATCTCTGTCAGAAATTAATACCTGCGATGGGTTTGCAACTTCTTGCAATCCTTTTTCGGACATTTCATAAATGCCAATTTCATTTGTTGAACCAAAACGGTTTTTTATCGAACGTAATATTCTATAATAATAATTTTTATCTCCTTCAAATTGCAATACTGTATCAACCATGTGTTCCAAAATTTTTGGACCAGCTATAACGCCATCTTTTGTTATATGACCTATTATAAATATTGGGGTATTTGTGGTTTTAGAAAAATTAATTAAAATAGAAGCACATCCTCTTATTTGAGTAATTGAACCCGGGAACGAATCTACTTCTGATGAATGAAGAGTTTGAATTGAGTCTATTACTAAAATATCGGGTTTATTGTTTATAGAATAAGATATAATTTGTTCAATATTTGTTTCAGAATAAATACTGCAATTTTTATTTCTGTTTTTAATTCTGTCGGCTCTTAGTTTTATTTGCTGAGGACTTTCTTCACCAGATACATATAAAACATTAAGATTATCATCTTCAAGAGCTATTTGCAAAAGCAATGTAGATTTACCAATTCCTGGTTCGCCACCTAACAATACCAAAGAACCCTTTACAAGACCTCCTCCTAAAACTCGAGTTAGTTCTTTATCTTTAAATATTATTCTTTTATCATCTTGTGGTGCAATTTCATCAATTAATATCGGAACCGATTTAATTATATCTTGTGATAAACTTATTAATGATGATTTTTTTTCTTTGATTTGAATTTCTTCTTGAAAAGAGTTCCAACTTCCACATTCGGGGCATTTACCAATCCATTTTGGCGATTGATGTCCGCAGTTTTGACAAACAAATGATGTTGAAGTTTTAGCCATTAGAGCTATTCTTTAACAAATTCCATTGCTTTTTGGCCAGCACCTTCGTCAAAAACAATAACTAAAATTTTATCGTCTAATTTGTGAACATTCCATCTAAAATATCCATTATTGCCAAATTGCTTATTTCCTAAATAAAGGTATGTTTTGTTTACTTTTGATTGTAATGAAAATGAAGTTGAATCAACTTCTTGGCTTTGTGGGTCGTTAGTTGTAACATAACCTGCTTCAAAAAATTCCCAGTAAACAGGAACAGTATCGTTTTCTTCAGGAATATAATTAAAATTTACAACTTTCCATCTGCCATGTATATTAGATAATTTGCTTTTTGTGCAATTTGTATTTGAAAAAGCTAATGCTAAAATAAATAAAACACCAAATAATGTATAAATTAAACTTTTCTTCTGCATTGGTTTGTTTATATAAATTATTTTATTTTAATAAATTACAGTTGTCAAAGATATAATTTTTTTGATAATCAATTTCAATTTCTTTTAATAAATCTCTTATGAAATTTAAATCTTTTATTGATGTTTTAAAAAAATTTAATTCATTAATTAGTTCAAAGCTATTATTATTTGTTGGCTCTAAGAATTGTTTTAAATACTGTTCATCTCTTATTTCATAGTTGTGATTAGATTTTAAATATTGCAAAATTCTTAATCCATCTATTTTCTGAAAACAAGCTTTAACAAACTGATTTTTAGATTTATAATTTTTTCTTAATGAATCCCAAATATATTTATCTTTAAACTGATTTTCGATAAAATTATCTAATGGTGTTTCTTCATTTTTATCAAATAAGGTTTCGAATAATGAATAAAGTTTTTTAATATCATTAAATAAATTTTCGTCGTAAATTGGATAACTTTTCCAATTATTGTCTATACCTTTTATTAAAGCTGGACCTGTCCCAAAAACAACTCTATTTGAATATCTTGTAGCAGGGTAAACTAATTCTGTATTATAATTAATTATTTTACCATACTTTCGAAGTTGTTGAAGAAAATAAAAATCTTCACCACTGTTCTTTGGGGAAATACCTCCAATTGCTTTATATGCCCAAATAGGAACAGAAATAGCCGAGCCCAATGCTGTAAAACTATATGGAGAGCCTATTTCCCATAATTTTATTGCATAATGTCGCATATATATTTCATATCTTAAAATAGATCTATTTATTATGTCGTCATTATCGGTTAAATTATGATAATATGGATTTGACAAAGCAACTGCATCGGGATATTTTTGAAATAAATAATTTATTGAATCAAAATAATTTTCATTAAAAGTTGTATCGGCATCTAAGCTTACAATAATATCTTCATCATTAGCTTTTTTAGCTATAAAATCCATTAATTCTTTTCTTGCGTAACCAACACCTTTCTTTTTATTTTCCCACCCTTTCCCTTTAGAGCTCTTGTCAATAATTTCTAGATTATTGTTTTTGATTTGCTTTAAATATTCTAAAGTTTTTGTATTATTCCGACAAATATCAATTTTATCTTCATCACTCCACCATTCATCAGGTTGATTAACACAGATATAAACTTTGTAGTTTTTGTATTTTTGAGAATCTATCGAATTTAAACACTTATCAATATAGTTTAATTCATCTAAACATGGTATTGCTATATGTAGAAGTTTATTGGGTTTCAAAATAAAGAAATTATTAAATATTTGAATTTTTAATCTTTTCTTTTTTAAACAATTTTACAATATAGAGTAGCAATAATAAAACAGAAATAAGAGCTGATATTCGACCGATATAATCACCAAATTTAACATAAAATGTTATATCATTATTTAAATAAATTTTATTAGAGAGTACAGCTTCTGTGTTATATTTTGTTTCGTCGAACATATCTCCTTTTTGATTAAGAAAACAAGAAGTTCCTGTATTTGCACATCTTGCGATACTTCTTCTTGTTTCAATAGCTCTTAATCGAGCATATTCATTATGTTGCTTATATCCTGGTGTTTCGCCCCACCAACCATCATTTGTAATTATAAATAATGCTTGAGCTCCAAGGCTAACATAGCTTGTTACATATTCACCATAAATTGATTCGTAGCAAATAATAGGAGCTACTGTAATGTTGTTATTTGTTTTTAAAACACTCGCTTTTTCTGAAAAACCTAAACTACCAGAAGTTCCACCTAAATCAATAATCAAACTTTCTAAAAATTTTAAAATCACTGGATAAGGCATTTTTTCAACTCCTATAACCAATTTTGACTTATTATGATATTGTATTTTTTGATTTTTACTAATTAAAATGGCCGTATTAAATGCGTCATAATATTCATCTCCATCTGTTGAAAATTTTCGAGAGGTACTAGTTTTTTCTCCTTCGTTTTCATATAACTTAAACGAGTTTATACCAATAACCAAATTAGCCTTTTTATACTGATAAACAAAGTTTTCAAACAAATCAACAACAATTTCATCTTCAATATTGTTAAGCCATATTGCATCAACAATTGCTGTTTCGGGGCCTAAAATAAAATCGGTATTATTATCGGTTTTTTGTTTTGCAAGATTAATATAATCTAGGTTTTGTTTTGCAAAATTTGCTTCAACAAATTTTTCATAATATGGATCAACATTAGGTTGAACCATCACAACATTAATTGGTTTTTCGTGATTTTCATTATAAGTGTAATATCTTATGATTGAGACAGATATTGGCACTAAAAGTATTACAGAGAAAGCAATTATGCTTTTGTTTAAACCATTTTCTTTTAGAATAATTTTTTTAAATATAGAGAATCCCAAAATATTTAAACCAAGCACCCACAATGATCCGCCTAGAACTCCGGTATATTCGTACCATTGTATTATTTTCCATGAGCTTGCCAAACCATTTCCTAAAGTTAGCCAAGTCCAATCTAAGTCCCAATTTAAGTGAATATATTCAAAAGTAATCCAAATAAACATTAAAATATAGATATCGTTTTTTGAATTAATTTTGCATCTAATAGTATGAAAAATAGTGAATGTTATTGCCATAAATAATGAATTAGCAATATTTGCACCTACTGCACCTTCAACTGTGGCATTTTTAATCCAATAAGTTGTTAAAATATTCCATGTTAAAAATGTTAGCCAAGAATATAAAAATACGGGGATAGAGCTATTTTTTATTTTTTTAATGTAATAATCGTTTTCAAGAAATAATAATGGAATAAAAGCTATGAACAACAAAAAGCTTATTCCATTTTTTGGCCAAGAAACGGCTAATAATATTCCGCTAAACAAAGCTAATAGTAAGTTTTTTAAGTATCTGTTCATATTAAAAACTATTAAATCATTTTTATAAATTGAAGTTCGTTTTTTGTTAAAAAACGCCATTTACTACGAAGAAGATTTTTCTTTGTAAGTCCAGCATACACAACTCTATCGAGTTTTTCAACTCTATATCCAAGAAATTCGAAAATTCTTTTTTCTATTCTGTTTTTACTCGAATGTGTTGTTACTCCAACTTGTTTTGTGTCATTTTCTTCTTCAACATAAGAGATATCATCTACTTTAAAAAAGCCATCTTTTAACTCAAGTCCATTTTTTATTTTTAAAATATCTTCTTCACTAATATCTTTATTTAACCAAACATGGTATGTTTTTTTTACTCGGTGTTCAGGGTCTCTTAATTTTGCAATTAAATCTTCATCATTTGTAAAAAGTAATAATCCTGTAGATTCTCTGTCTAGTCTTCCAACAGGATAAATTTTTTCAGTACAAGCATGTTTTATTAAATCAACAACATTTCTTCTTGATATTTTGTCATTAACAGTTGTAGCAAAATTTTTGGGTTTATTAAGTAATAGATATATTTTCTTTTCGTTTCTTACAATATTGCCTTCGAATTTTACAATGTCTCTTTTATTAATAATATAGCCCATTTCTGTAACAACTTTGTCGTTAACAGTTATTTTCCCAGAGCTAATTAATTTATCAGCATCTCTTCTTGTGCAAATTCCTGAATTTGAAATGTATTTATTTAATCTTTCTTTTTTGCTAATAGCAGGAGAACTCTCAGGTTCAATGTTTTTTGATATATGTTTTTTATAATCTATCATTTAAATTTCATTAAAAAATTTAATACAAAGATAAAAAACCATTATTACTAAAATTAAATATTATTCTTTATTATTAATAATGTCATAACATTTTGTTTTATAGTGTATTTTATTATAAAAAGCTTGAAAAAACTCATTAATAGCTAGTTAATCTAAGTGGTTTTTTAAAATATATTTGTTTTTTTCTAATATTAAATCCATTTTGTTTAATTCTCCCATCCATTCAACAACATCATTGTCTATCCAATAAATTGCTTCTAAAAGTTCATTTTTATATAAATTAATAACATTAATATTCCATGTTACCGGTTCATGATGAAAAATTCTATTTCGAAAGTTTCTTATTTTATTCAATTTACTACTTATTGTTTTTCTTTTTCTTATTTGTTTTGGACAATTAACAAATGATAATCGTAGATTTTTCCAAAGAGTCATTTCGAATTTTAAATCAAATAAAGAAGTCCAAAAGCCAAAAGAAAGTTCTGATATTATTTTTCCATGAGAGATGTCTTTGCCAGAAATCAATATGTTTGTTCGAGCTTCAAATATTCTATCCGTTTGAAATTTTGATGCTATTTTGAAAAAATCACTGTTTTCAAACCATTGTTTATCATTAAATTTTAAAGTCATTTGACTATCTATTGAGTTTCTTAACCCAATTTCTAAAATTGACAATAAAGGATAAAAAGATTCTGATACTAAGATGTTAATTTTATAATGTTCTAATGCTTTATTTATATCATTATTATGATATTTTAAATATGGGTTAAACCTTTCTTTTGATATAATTTTTTCAATTATTTTCTCTTTGTTCATTTTTTTATATATATTTGCATCGTAGTCCCGGTCATTCCTCTCCCAGTTATAATATCCTGGTGATGAATCCGGGTTTTTTGTTTTACCACATACAAATATAATTTATTAATATTATTCATATTGCATCGTTTTCAAAATATTTTTTAATTTTAAATGAAAAATATTTTACAAAATGCAAAGTACTTAGAATCACATCATTACATCATAGCAAAATAAGCCGATTCAATATGATTAATCTTATACGTTTTGCTATTGTATAATATTGAAATTATATCGAATCTTGACTCATTGTCGAGGTTATTATTACAGATGAAAGCATTAGCGGCTTTAATAATTAGTTTTTGTTTAGCTTTTGTAAC
>CAZJKL010000053.1:0-18509 GCA_964546655.1 uncultured Bacteroidales bacterium
TTTTCAACTAATATAGAATATGCTTTTTTAGAAACAATTTGTTCTGCTCTTTTTTTAGAAATATTTGAGGCATTAGCAATTTCTTTATTATCAATAGAAATAGTAACATTAAATAATTTTCGCCCATTAACTATTTCTGTTTCGGTAGCATTAAAATTAATATTTTTCTTGTTTTTTTGAGCAAATTCGATGATTTTACTTTTATAATCAATAACAGTATTTTCTAATTTTCGAATATCTATATAAGGATCAATAATTTTTTTAATTATAAATTTTTGAGTTTTCTCATATCCTTTGTCGATATAAACAGCTCCAATAAGAGCTTCTAAAACCTTACCTGTAACAGAGTGATACAAAGATTGTTTTCTTATATTAGATTTTATATAATCATCTAATCCTAAAAGAACAGCAATTTCGTTTAATTGGTCTTTGTTAACAATTTTGGTTCTCATTAAGGTTAAGTAACCTTCGTTTTTAGTAGGGAAGAAATTATAAAGATATTCGGCAATAATTAAATCTAAGACAGCATCGCCTAAAAATTCTAATCTTTCGTAGCTTTTATCTAATGTTATTGATTTATGCTGAAAGGCCATTTTATAAACAGAAATATCTCGAGGTGTAAACCCCAAGATACTTCTTAAATATTTAATAAAATGTTTGTCTTTTGAAAAAAGTAACTTAAACAAGTTTTTAGATTTTCTTAAATACAACACAAGCATTATGACCTCCGAAACCGAAAGTATTACTTAACGCAATATTTATTTGTTTTTCTTGTGCTTTATTAAAAACAAAATTTAAACTTGGTATTTCTGGATCATCATTAAAATGGTTAATTGTAGGAGTTACAATACCATTTTTAATAGAAAGAAGTGAAATAGCTGCTTCAATAGCACCAGCACCACCTAATAAATGACCCGTCATTGATTTTGATGAAGTTACTGATATATTTTTTACATTACTACCAAATAATCTTGCAATAGCATTTGGTTCAATTTTATCGTTCAATGGAGTTGAAGTTCCATGAGCGTTAATATAATCAACTTCTTCTAAACTAACTTCTGCATCTTCTAAAGCTACTTTCATAACATTATAAGCGCCTAAACCTTCAGGATGAGGAGCAGTAATATGATGAGCATCAGCAGTCATTCCACCACCAATAATTTCTCCATATATTTTAGCACCTCTATTAATAGCGTGTTCATATTCTTCTAAAACTAAAGCAACACCACCTTCAGATAAAACGAAACCATCTCTATCTTTATCAAATGGTCTTGATGCAGTAGATGGATCATCGTTTCTAGTAGATAAAGCGTGCATAGCACCAAATCCACCAACACCAGCTTGGTTAATTGGAGATTCTGAACCACCAGAAATAATAACATTTGCTTTTCCTAATCTAATGTAGTTAAAAGCATCAATTAAAGCATGATTCGAAGAAGCACAAGCAGAAACAGTAGCAAAGTTAACACCTCTAAATCCATATTTTATTGAAATATGACCACAAGCAATGTCTGCAATCATTTTTGGAACAAAAAACGGATTAAATCTAGGAGTACCATCACCTTTTGCATAATTTACACATTCGTCATAGAATGTATCTAAACCACCTATACCAGACGCCCAAATAACACCTGCTTTATCTAAATCTATTTTAGTTAAATCTAAATTAGCATCTCTCATAGCTTCATCAGAAGCTACAATAGCATATTGAGCATAAGGATCTATTTTTCTTGCTTCTTTTCTGTCTATAAGATCAGTTATATTAAAGTTTTTAACCTCACAAGCAAAACGAGTTTTAAACAAAGATGCATCAAAACGAGTAATAGGACCAACACTATTCGCTCCTTTAACAAGATTACTCCATAATTCTGGAATACTATTGCCAAGTGGCGTTAATGCTCCTAAACCCGTAACTACAACGCGCTTAAGTTTCATATATTATTTTTTTAGAGTTTCTTAAAAAAAAGAAAATGCTAATTAATTAGCATTTTCTTCGATGTACTTAATAGCACCACCTACAGTGCTTATTTTTTCAGCTTGATCATCAGGAATGGCAATATTGAATTCTTTTTCAAATTCCATGATTAATTCTACAGTATCTAATGAATCAGCACCTAAATCGTTAGTGAAGCTTGCTTCATTTGTTACTTCGTTTTCATCTACTCCTAATTTATCAACAATGATAGACTTTACTCTTGATGTAATATCAGACATAACTTTAAAAATTTTTTGATTAAACTGATTGCAAAGAAATAAAAAAGAAAAGAAATAATAAAAGAAATTACTCAACTTTCTTTCAACAATTTATTCACAATTCTGATTTTCAGCTAATTAAAAATGCAGAAAAAATGAGTTTTTAATAAAATTGTTTTATTTTGATAATATTTTTTACCTTTGAGGCATTAATTTTTATTAAAATTTACCTAAAAAAACATTATATATGAAAAACGTAGCTATATTAGCTTCTGGTTCTGGCTCTAATGCTGAAAATATTATACATTACTTTAAAAACAATCAAACAGTAAATATTAAATTAATTATTACAAACAACCCTAGTGCTTTCGTAATTCAGAGAGCTATTAACAATAAAATTAATTATGAAATTGTATCGAATGATGATTTAAATAACAACAAAATTTTAGAAATTGTTAATAACTTCGAGATTGATTTTATTGTTTTAGCAGGTTTCTTAAAAAAAATTCCTTCATTATTAATTGAAAAATTTCCTAATAAAATTATAAACATCCACCCTGCTTTACTTCCTAAATATGGTGGAAAAGGGATGTATGGAGACAATGTTCATAAAGCAGTTAAAGAAGCTAATGAAAAAGAAACTGGTATAACTATTCATTATGTTAATGATAAATATGATGATGGTGAAATTATTTTTCAAGACTATTGCGAGATTACTGAAAGTGATTCTGTAAACGACATTGCTTCAAAAGTTCATAACCTCGAATATTTAAACTATCCAAAGGTTATTGAAAACATATTATGTAAATTATAAACATCATATCATTGAAATTTTAATACAATTCTTATCTTTGAAAATTATTTAATAATTATAAATTATTTATTATGAAAAAATTATTTATTTCAAGTGTTTTTATTTCTTTTATCTTATTTTCATGCGTTTCGCCAAGAGTTGTTGAAGATTTAAAAGCTAAGAACAATCAATATGAAAAAAGTAATTCTGAACTTTTAACTAATAATGAGAATTTAACAACCGAAAACACCGAGCTTGGCTCCCAAATTAGTGAATTAAACACTAAAATAAAATTACTTGAAAAAGATACAGCATTGGTTACTTCTTCATTAAGAAAAATGACAAAATTATATAATGACATTAATGATAAAAATGACGAATTAATTTCGAAAATGGAAAGAATTAATAAAGGAAACCTTGATGAAAAAGAGAAAATTTTAATTGAATATAAAAAGAATCAAGAAGAACTTGTTAGAAAAGAAGAAGAATTGAAAAACTTAGAACAAGAATTATCTAAAAAACAATCGAATTTATCAGTTTTAAAAGATGAATTGAACGAAAAAGCTAAACATATTAACAAACTCGAATCAATATTAAACCAAAAAGACTCTATTGTTAATGCTCTTAAAAACAAAGTTTCTGATGCCTTATTAGGTTTTGAAAATAATGGATTAACTATTAAGCAAAAAAACGGTAAAGTTTATGTTTCTCTAGACGAACAACTTTTATTTTCTTCTGGTAGCTGGGAAGTTGCTGCTAAAGGTAAAGAAGCCTTGATTAAATTAGCTAAAGTATTAGAAACTAATGAAGATATAAACGTATTAATTGAAGGTCATACTGATAATATTCCATACAATGGAGCCGGTCAAATAAAAGACAATTGGGATTTAAGCGTTTTAAGAGCAACTGCTATTGTTAAAATTATAATCAATAATAGCAAAACAGCACCTAAAAGGTTAACAGCAGCTGGTAAAGCTGAATTTGTTCCTATTGATAATACAGATACTAAAGAAGGAAGAAAAATTAACCGTAGAACTGAGATAATTTTAACACCAAAATTAGATGAATTATTTAAAATACTTGAATAAAACTATAAACTATGAATCCAATATTAAATACAAATATCTATTTTATTAAAGAACATGTAGGAATCTTTAAAGCTGCTAATAATTATGATATTTTTGATCCTGAATCAAATAAATTAATTTTAGAATGTCGTGAAGAAGGTCTAAATTTAATAACTAAAATTTTACGTTTTACCGACTTTAAAACTTTGACCCCTTTCAATATTGCTATTAAAACCGCTGACGGAAAAACAATATTAACAGTTAAAAGAAGTTTTTCTTTATTCCTTTCAAGAGTTGAAGTTTATAACGAAAACAACGACCATATTGGTTCTTTTAAGCAAAAGTTTTTCTCGATAGGCGGACGTTTTGATGTTTTAGACCCAAAAGATAATTACCTATGTCAATTAAAAGGTAAATGGACAAGCTGGGAGTTTTCTTTTACTAATGAAAATGAAGAATATGCTCTAGTTACAAAAAAATGGGCAGGTCTTGGTAAAGAACTTTTTACTTCTGCAGATAATTATGTTTTACAAATCAACAATAATGTTCAAGAAAACAATCCTATCAGAATGTTAATTTTAGCTGCTGTTCTTTGCATTGATATGGTTCTGAAAGAAAAATAATATGATTAAACTTTCTGTTGTAATAATTACTTTTAATGAAGAAAAAAATATCGAAAGATGTTTACAGTCTGTTAAAAATATTGCCGACGATATTGTAGTTATTGATTCTTATTCTAAAGATAAAACAAAAGAAATTTGCCAAAAACATAATGTTAATTTTATTGAAAGAATATTTGACGGATATTCTAATCAAAAAAATTTCGGTATCGACAATGCCAAATATGAATATATTTTATCAATTGATGCTGATGAAGCTTTGTCGGAACAATTAGAAAAATCAATAATAGAAATAAAAAACAATTGGACCCATGATGCTTATTCGTTTAATAGACTAACGAACTATTGTAATCAGTGGATAAAATATGGCGGATGGTATCCCGATAAAAAAATTCGTGTTTGGGATTCTTCAAAAGGCAAATGGGGTGGTAATATTATTCACGAAGAAATTGTTTTTAATGGAAATGTTAATATTAAACATTTGAATGGAGACTTATTACATTACTCCTATTATTCGATTAAAGATCATTTAAGTCAGTTTAACAATTTCACCGAAATTGCTTCAAATGAGCTTTTTGAAAAAAACAAAAAAGTTTCGTTTATTAAAATATTTTTTAGTCCAATTGCTCTTTTTGTTAAAACTTACTTTTTTAGACTTGGGTTTTTAGACGGGTTTAACGGTTTCCTAATTGCAATAAGTTCATCTTATGCAACCTTTATTAAATATGCTAAACTTAGACATCTTTATAAAAACAAATCTGTTTAATTTTAGTTTTTAACATATTTTAATTATACAAAATAGTTCTTTTATTAAAAATAAAATAAAATCTTTTCTAAATTTGCTCCCTATTTTCAAATAATTTTAAATTCAAATATTATGAAAAAAATAAAAATATTAATTGTTCTTTTTATTATTTCTCTTATATCTTTAAATTCGTTTGCACAAAAGAACAAAGGTTTTGATATTACTCTAAAAATTAATAGCTATAAAGATTCTATCTGCGTTTTAGGTTATCATTATGGTGATAATAAATATGTTAAAGACACATTTAAATTTGACTCAAAAGGCATTTGCCATTTAAAAGGAGACAAGGCTTTAAATCCAGGAATTTATTTAGTTATCTTATCTAAAAATAATTATTTCGAACTAGTTATTAATAAAAATCAGTTTTTTGAAATTGAAACCGACACTTCAAACTTTATTGAAAGTCTAAAAGTTAAAGGCGACGAAGAAAATAAAGTTTTTAATGATTTTCAGCGTTTTATGATTAAAAATCAAAAAGAATTAATGGATATTAATAGTTGGTTAGCTAAACATAAAGATACTTTAACTGCAAATCAAGATTCATTAAAATTAATGAGAAAAGAGCAAGAAGAGTTAAATAATATTATTGAAAAATATCAAAAAGATTTTGCTTTAACTAATAAAGATATGCTTATTTCAAAAGTTATTAATTTAATGAGAGATATTGATGTTCCCGAAAAACCAAAAGATAATACCGATGAATATTGGGAATTTAAATATAGAAAAAAACATTATTGGGATAATATTGATTTAACTGATGATGTTTTATTATACACACCTGTTTTCCATCCTAAATTAATGAATTATTTTAATAATATGATACATCCTGACCCAGATTCTATTATAAAAGAAGCTCAGTTTGTTATCGAAAAATCTAGAAAAGACAGTAATATGTTTAGATATTTAGTTGTTAAACTTACTAACAAATACGAATCTTCTAACTATATGGGAATGGATAAGGTTTTTGTAAATTTAGCTGAAAAATATTATCTATCGGGAGATGCTTATTGGGCTGATTCTTCTATGTTATCAAAAATTAAAGAAAGAGTTACTAGAATTAAGCCTAATTTATTAGGTAGTCAGGCTCCTCCAATTTATTTGCTTGATACTTTAGATAACTTATATCCTTTATATGATGTGCAAGCAAAATATACAATAATGTTGTTTTATGATCCAGAATGTGGCCATTGCAAAAAGTTTACTCAAGAGTTAAAAGATATTTATGACAACTACAAAAGAGAAGATGTTGAAGTTTATGGGGTTTGCACTGTAACAGATAAAGAAAAGTGGGTTAAATATTTAAAATTAAATAATTTAAAATGGATAAATGTTGCCGACATAAAACTTCAAAGCAATTTTAGAGCTTGGTATGATCTATACAGCACTCCTGTTATTTATGTTTTAGATGAAAATAAGAAAATTATAGCTAAAAGATTAAATGTAGAACAGACCCAAGAAATGATTAATGATTTACTAAAGAGAAATAGTGAAAAATAAATTATAGAATATCAAGTTTTGATAATATAAAATTAACAATAAGTACAAAAACTATAAGATTAGATATCCAATTCTTCTTTACTTCGTAAAGATAATTAGAAAAAATTACTGCTATTGGTAAAGAAAACACTAGTAGATAATAATTACTATAAGGAAAAACAAAAAACATTAATATAAAAAGCATTAATGTATAATAAATAAATATAGCTAAATACTTTTTAATCTTTATCTTTTTCAAAATAAATGAATTGTAAAAAGATAAAACAAAGTAAAACATAAATATTATACTAAAAAAGTATTTTATAAAATCGATATATTCAATATTATTAAAAAGATAATCAATAGCTTGAAAATTAAATTTATAATAATTAAAATTTAATAAATATAATTTATCAAATAAGTAACAGTAAGCAAAAGCAAAAATAAATGGAACTATTACACCAATAATATTAATGATATATTCTTTTAAAACAAAAGATCTAGTTGAATAAATAAAGATAAAAAGAAAAAGTATTATTGGGATAGCTGGCAAAAAGAACAAACAAGCTATTCCGAAAAATAACCCTGAATCGAACAATGATTTTTGTGGGTTATCATTACGATATACTCCGTATAAGCTAAAAATTGACAATAAAATAAAAAGATTAAAAAAATAAATTGGATTAAGTAAGAAAGTAAAATGAGAATTTAAGAAAATTAATAAGTATGCAAAAGCTGGGACAAACGTTGTTTTATCAAAAAACTTAGAATCATCAAAAATCCAATTAAATAGATATAAATTTAAAATTAATAGTATTAATGAAACTATTGCAATTAAAAGGATATTACCATTACAAATCCAAATAAACAAATTAAATAATGGAGCAAACTTATCTTCAATAATTAGAAAATCATTGCCTAAAAATGGAAACACCCATATAAGTAAGCAAATAATTGCAAATACTAAATAAAAAGCAGGATTATTATTTTTAAATAAGTTTACTATCATTGTTTTATACTATCATTCCGGCAGCCATTGTTTCGTTAGTTGCTTCATCAATTAAAACCAAACTACCTGTTATTCTATTTTTTCTGTATGAATCATAAAACAAAGGTTTTGTTGTTCTTAAACTAACTCTTGCTATATCATTTAAATTTATAGTTTTATCATTTTCGATTTTTTCAAGAGTATTTACATTTACTTTATACTTAACATCCTTAACAACACATTTAACATCTTTTGTTGTATGTTTTAGTGCATATTTACCACCTATTTGCATAGGTTTTTCGTTAAACCAACACATCATAATTTCAATATCTTGTGATACTTCGGGTGAATTGTTTTCTTTAACAATCATATCACCTCTACTAATATCAATATCATCTTTTAACGAAATAACAACCGACATAGGAGGAAATGCTTCTTCAAGAGATTCGTTCATTGTGTTTATTTCTGTTATTTCAGAAGTGAAACCACTTGGTAATACCATTACTTTATCTCCTTTTCTGAAAACCCCACCTGCAACAGAACCTGCATATCCTCTAAAGTCATGATATTTATCTGATTCTGGTCTAATAACATATTGAACAGGGAAACGAGGGTCTATATGATTGTGGTCACTGCCTATGTGCATGTTTTCTAAGATATGCAATAAAGTTGCTCCTTCGTACCAAGGCATATGTTTAGATCTATCAACAACATTGTCTCCGTTTAAAGCACTTATTGGGACAAATCGCACATCTCTGATAGCCATTTTTGAGGCAAAAGCAGAGAATTTATCTTTAATATCTTCATAAACTTCTTCTTTGTATTCAACCAAATCCATTTTGTTTACACAAACAATAATATGAGGAATTTGTAATAAAGAAGCAATATATGTATGACGATGTGTTTGTTCTATAACACCATTTCTTGCATCAACTAAAATAATAGCTGTATTAGCTGTTGATGCTCCTGTTACCATATTTCTAGTGTATTGAATATGACCCGGAGTGTCGGCAATAATAAATTTTCTTTTTGGTGTTGCAAAATACCTATAAGCAACATCTATTGTAATACCTTGTTCTCTTTCGGCTCTTAAACCGTCTGTTACTAAAGCTAAATTTATTGTTTCATTTCCTTTTTTAATACTAGCTCTTTTAACTGCTTCTAATTGGTCTTCAAATATTGATTTACTATCATATAATAAACGTCCAATCAATGTGCTTTTACCATCATCAACACTGCCTGCAGTGGTGAATCTTAAAAGCTCCATATCTAAATAACCTTTACTTGAAAAATTTTCCATTTTTTATTTCTTTTAATATTAAAAATATCCTTCTTTTTTTCTGTCTTCCATTGCTGCTTCAGATCTTTTGTCGTCTGCTCTTCCTCCTCTTTCGGTAACTCTTGTAGCTGCAATTTCTTTAATAATATCTTCTAATGAATTTGCTGTTGATAATGTTAATCCTGTGCATGAAATATCTCCAATAGTTCTGCATCTAACTTCTCTGGTTTCTATTTTTTCATTATCTTTTAATTTCATAAAAGGTGCTTTTGCCAACCATACCCCATCGCGGTTAAAAACTTCTCTTTTATGAGTATAATACAATGACGGCATTTCGATGTTTTCTAATAAAATATATTGCCATACATCCATTTCGGTCCAATTGCTAATAGGAAAAACTCTGAAATGTTCTCCAATATTTTTTTTGCCATTATAGATGCTCCATAATTCAGGTCTTTGATTTTTTGGATCCCATTGACCAAATTCATCTCTATGTGAAAAGAATCGTTCTTTTGCTCTAGCTTTCTCCTCATCTCTTCTTCCGCCACCTAAAGCTGCGTCAAACTTATTAACTTCTATAGTTTCTAATAATGATCCTGTTTGCAATAAGTTTCTACTTGCATTGTAGCCTTTTTCATCAACTAATTTTCCTTCATCAATCATTTTTTGAACAGAACCTACAACCAACCTAGCTCCTATTTTTTTCACAAGTTCATCTCTAAAAATAATGGTTTCTTCAAAATTATGACCTGTATCAATATGAACTAATGGGAATGGAATTTTAGCTGGCCAAAAAGCTTTACAAGCTAAATAAACCATTACAATTGAATCTTTCCCTCCTGAAAACAATAATGCAGGATTTTCAAATTGAGCAGCAACCTCTCTCATTACATAAATTGATTCTGCCTCTAATTCTCTTAAATGGTTTAAATTATATTTCTTCATTATTAAGTTTATTTATAATTAAACAAATTTTATTTCTTTTAAAATATATTCTAATACTTCATTAACACATTCTTCTAAAGTTTTATCTTTCGTTATAATATGTATTTCTGGGTTTGCTGGAATCTCATAAGGAGATGTAATACCTGTAAAATCTTTTATTTTACCAGCTCTTGCTAATTTATACAATCCTTTTATATCTCTTTCTTCACAAACTTCTAGTGTTGTATCAACAAATGTTTCAATAAAGTTTTCTTCTCCTATGATTCCCCTTGCCATTTCTCTAATTTCGGCAGTAGGACTAACAAAACAATTTATAGTTATAATACCACAGTGTAAAAATAATTTTGAAACTTCTGATATTCTTCTAATATTTTCATATCTATCATCTAAAGTAAATGATAAATTATTATTAATTCCCGAACGAATATTATCACCATCTAAAATTTGCGTTAAATAGCCTCTTTTATATAACTCTTTTTCTAAAGCCGCTGCAATTGTAGTTTTTCCGCAACCCGACAATCCGGTCATCCAAATTACTTTTGCATTTTGTTTTAATAATTTTTCTTTATCTTCTTTGTTTTGTATTTGATTAAAAACAGGAAAAATATTGTCAGACATTTTATATATTTTTAATAATTAAAAACAAAATTAAGTTATTTTATTAAACCAAAGATAAAAAATTTATTTTTAAATTTATTTTTATTTATCTTGCGGAAGAATTTTAAAGGCATGTTTAATATAGATTTTATTATAGTTTCGATTGTACTTTTATTTATAATCATATCTCTTTATAAAGAATTAATAGGCCCTGCTTTTACTTTTTTAATAGGAGTTATTGCTTTAGGTATTTTTGGAATTTTAACCCCTTCGGAAATTTTAGCTGGATTTGGAAATGAACAAGTTGTAGTTATAATTTTATTACTATTAATTGGTGATATTATTAATAAGACGGCTATTCTTGAAATATTATTTGACAAACTTTTTAAAAATGCAAAAAGCTATAAAAGTTTTCTCTCAAAAATGATGTTATTAACAGGCAGTTTTTCTGCTTTTTTAAATAATACGCCAATTGTAACATTAATGATGCCTTACGTTCTTAATTGGTCGAAAAAAAACAATTTTAATCCCTCAAAATTACTTATTCCATTATCTTATATTACTATTCTTGGTGGCTGCATAACCTTAATTGGAACATCAACAAATTTAATTGTAAATGGATTAATTGCTGAACAAAATATTATTGTTGGAATGAAACCTCTTAAATTATTCGACTTTTCAACCGTAGGTATTCCAATGTTTATTATAGGATTTATTTATTTATACTTGTTTTCAAATAAACTTTTACCAGAAAGAAAAAACATTATTGATGAGATAAATTCATCTTCACGAGAATATTTTGTTGAAGTTTATGTTGAAGACAATTCAAAAGTAATTGGAAAAACTATAGAAGAAGCAAATTTAAGAAATCTAGACGGTCTTTTTCTTATCGAAATAGTTAGAAATAGCCATATTATTTCGGCTGTTTCTCCTAATGAGATTATAGAAAAAAATGATTTAATGATTTTTGCCGGAGAAACAGAAAAAATTGCAGATATGGTTAATTCAAACAACGGACTAAAGCTATCTGAAGTTGGTATGTTTGCAAAAAAATCTCATACTAAGATTATAGAAATTGTGGTTTCTTACAATTCTTCTTTAATTAATAAAACAGTTAAAGAGGCTAGTTTTAGAGGAAGATATAATGCAGCTATTCTTGCTGTTCATAGAAATGGGGAACGAGTTCCTGGTAAAATAGGTAATGTTAAATTAAAAGCCGGTGATTTATTACTTCTAATAGTAGGAACAGATTTTGAAAAAAGAATTATTAATGAGCATGATTTTTATCTTGTATCTAAAATTAAAGATATTCATCGAATGGAAAACTATAAAATTGCTACTATTATTATTGGGGTTTTTCTTGCTGTTGTTTTATCTAGTTTAGGGTTCATTTCTTTATTTATGGCTTTAATTATTCTTATTATTATATTTCTAGCAATGAACATCGCTTCTCCAAAAGATTTACCTAAGAGTATTGACTATAATTTAGCTATTATTATTGTTTTATCTCTGGCTCTTGGAACTGCTATTATTAAATCGGGGTTTGCTGAGTTAATTTCTGATGTTTTTGTAAACTTTGCCAAACCTTATGGTATTATTGCAATACTTAGTATGATATTTCTTGTTTCTACCGTATTGACTTCTTTTATATCAAATGCAGCTGTAGCCGCTATTATATTTCCTATTGCTATTACTATTGCTAGTGATTTAAATATTGACCCTACTCCTTTTGCTCTTTTAGTTGCTTTTGGGGCTGGAACTTCTTTTTCAACACCTATTGGATATCAAACTAATCTTATTGTTTATGGGCCTGGTGGTTACAAATACAAAGATTATTTCGTAATAGGAGCTCCTTTAACTATATTATATCTTTTGGTTACTGTTTTTGTTTTGGCTTGGCAGTTTAATTTATTGTAAAATTAATATTATGGTATATAAAAATTTAAAAACAGCTATAATTGCTTCAATAAATGCCGGAAAAGAAATTCTAAAAATCTACAATACTGATTTTTCTTTTGAAATTAAAAGTGATAATTCTCCTCTTACTTTAGCCGATAAAAATGCTAATAAAATAATTTGTTCTATTTTAGAAAAAACAAATATTCCTATTTTAAGTGAAGAAGGTAAAAATATTGATTTTTCTGAAAGAATGCTATGGGAAAATTTATGGATTGTTGACCCTCTTGATGGAACTAAAGAGTTTATAAAGAAAAATGGCGAGTTTACTGTAAACATTGCTTTGGTTAATAATAATATACCTATAATGGGAGTAATATTTGTCCCGGTATCTAATGAACTTTATTTTGCCGAAAAAAACATTGGTTCTTTTAAAACTATTATCAATAATGTTGATTCTTTTGATGTTGATGATATTATTAAATCTGCATTTAAATTACCAACTACTAATACTGCTATTTATTCTATTGTTGCTAGTCGTTCTCATTTAAATGATGAGACAAAATTATTTATCGAAAATAAAGAAAATGAGAAAAAGATTATTGAAACAATTAGCAAAGGTAGTTCTTTGAAATTTTGCTTAATAGCTGAAGGCAAGGCTGATATTTACCCTCGATTTGGGCCAACTATGGAATGGGATACTGCTGCTGGACAGGCTATTGCAATGTATTCAGGGGCTAAAGTTTATCTTTCTGAAAATAAAAATAATACCCTGCTTTACAATAAAGAAAACCTTCTTAATCCTTATTTTATTGTTGAAAAATAGTTTTCATTTAAAATATTGATGTTTTTTTATGTTTTTTAATTTTGCATTAAAGTACTAGTTTAACTAATAATTAATGCCTTATATTTAACAAAACATAATCATTTCATTTTTTTTATCCCTATTTACTTTTTATTTTTAATAAATTTTATTTAAATTTAAGGCTTTAATATTTCACTTTTAATAAAATTTTAAAGCTCAAACTCAAAGTTATTATTTATAGTTAAAATATAATTCCATGAAAAAAACCACTTTATTAATTTTCAATGTTTTTATTTTATATAGCTTTTGTTTTTCTCAATTATGGTTAAATGAAGAGTATTTAAATAAAAAATCGAATATCAATTTTTATGATGTAAAAACTGCTTTTGAAAAATGGAGCGAAGGAAAAGATTTATCGAAATATGGCGGATGGAAACAATGGAAAAGATATGAATGGTTTTATGATGACCGTGTTGATTTAAATGGAAATATAATGGATCCTTCTATTGCTTGGAAAGAATCGATTAAATTAAAAATGGATAATGTTTCTTTATTATCTAAAAGCAAGGGTGCTACTTGGACTTCTATTTCACCAAGTTATGTACCTGATGCACCTGATTTTGGAAGTAGCAAAGGTGTTGGCAGAATAAATTGCATTGAATTTCACCCTACTGATACAAATACTTTTTGGGTTGGAGCTTCTCAAGGTGGTGTTTGGGTTACAACAGATGGTGGTCAAAATTGGAATCCTATTACCGACAATATTCCGAGTATGAACATTAGCGGAATAACCGTTGACAAGAAGCATCCTGATACAATTTATATTGCAACAGGAGATATAGACAGAGTTTATATTCCTGCTGATTATGGTGGAATTCCTCAATATGGAGTTGGTGTATTAAAAAGTGTTGATGGTGGTGCTACTTGGAATACAACTGGATTATCTTTAAGCCCTTCTTATGGTGAAGCTACTTTAATTAGAAAAGTTTTAATTCACCCCGATTCATCAGATGTATTATTAGCTTGTGGAATTAATGGTATTTATCGTTCTATTGACGGAGGTGATTCTTGGATAAAATCAGCTTACAACTATAAAATTATTGATGTTGAACCTAATCCAAAAAACGAAAAAGTAGTTTATCTTTCTACTTATGGTTCAAATGATATGATACTAAAAACTAGTGATTTTGGTTTAACTTGGACAGAATCTTGCAATTATATTGTAAACCCATCTCCTAGTAGAATGAGAATAGAATTAGCAATTGCACCTTCTGATACAAATAGAGTTTATGCAATAACAACTAATGTTGACGGTGGTTTATATTCATTATGGAGAACTGATGATGGTGGTGCAAATTGGTCTGCTATTGTTGCTTATACTGATTTAGCAAATCATCCAGGAGCTATTGAAGCACCAAATGTTCTACATTGGTATGATGGCGGAAAATTAGGTCTTGGCACAATGGCTAATTTCCCTGAATATTCTGGACAAGGTTTTTACGACTTATTTTTAACTGTTGATCCAACAAATTCTGATAAAATTTATTCTGGAGGTATTAATATTTGGGGTTCAGCTGATGCGGGTTTATCTTGGGATATAGTTAGCTATACTTCTGGTGCTTTAGGACCAAGTGTTCATGCCGATCAACATTATGCTGTTTTTCAACCAGAAACAAATGATATTTTTGTAGCAAATGATGGCGGTGTTTATAAAACTCCTTTATCGGAACTTGAAATCGGAAGCTGGGATTCTATAGCGGCTTGCCTTAATTATGCTGCTATTAGTTCTGGGAATTATAAAAACTTTTTATATCCTAATTGCTATGAACTGCCAACTAATTGGACTGATATAACTGCTGGATTAAGAATTACAGAAATATACAGATTAGGAACATGCAGAAGTAATAGTAATGTTATTGCTATTGGGGCTCAAGATAATGGAAGTTTTTTATTGAAAGAGGATGGCACTTGGATTAAAACTTATGGTGGAGATGGTATGGAATCTATTATTAATCATAATAATCCTAATATAGTTTATGCAACTACTTATAACGGAAGTTTATTTAGGTCAGAAGATGGTGGTGATACTTTCACCGGCGATTTAACAAAAAACGTAACAGGAACTGGTGCTTGGGTTACTCCTTTTGTTATGAGCTATAATAATCCTGATGTTTTATATACTGCTTTTAATCAAGTATGGAAAAGCACTGATAAAGGTGCTACTTGGACAGAATTAAGAGGTTGGGTTGATGCTTCTTCTTATAGAGCTTTAGCTGTAGCTAAATCTAACGAAAACTATATTTATGCAGCAAGAGAAGGTAATATTTTTGTTACAACAGATGGTGGTGCAGCAGGTGGTGCAACTTCGTGGAAAAGCAGAATATCTGGTTTACCAAAATATACTGGAACTGAAACTCTTTTAAAAGTAAATTATATTACTATTCATCCTAATGACCCGCAAACAGCTTGGGTTTCGTTTACTGGTTATTATGATGGTCAAAAAATTTATAAAACTTCAAATGCAGGTATGACATGGCAAAACATATCAGGTAATTTACCAAATTGCCCTGTTCATTGTATTGCTTATCAAGAGGGTGTTAATAACTCTTCTGATACAAATGCAATTTATGTTGGGACTGATTTAGGTGTTTTTTACACAAATGATTCTTTACAAAATACGGCAAATCCATGGATACAGTTTAATGATGGCTTGCCTAATGTAATAGTTACAGAACTAGAGATAAATTATAATGTTAATAAACTAAGAGCTGCAACTTACGGAAGAGGTCTTTGGGAAAGTGATTTATTTTCACCAAGCGATATAAAAACTTCTATTAGTGAAAAAACTAACAATAATTTAATTTCGATAACACCTAATCCAACTAGTGATTTTATTAATATTAACGCTAATTATAATGGCAAAAGTGATATTGAATTTAAACTATTTACTGTAACTGGCAAAAAAGTTATTGAATTTAGCGATAAAACAAATAATTCGTACAATAAAAGTGTTGATATATCAAGCTTAGATAATGGAATTTATATTATGCATTTTATTATTGGAAATATTAAATACACTAAAAAAATAATTAAAGAATAATATTACTTTTGTAAAAAATTAAATAATGTCGAAAGCCAAAAAAATTAAAGTTCTTTTAAACAGAAATTATTTCTTTGGCTTTTTATTTTCTATTTTAATTATATCTAGCTCTTGCTCCAGTTCTTTTGAAATTATAGAATCATATAGTCAAAAATACTCTGCTGGAATACCAAATGGTATAAGTGGCAAAAACTATGTTATAATACTTAAATCTAGAAAAAATCATTCAAATATTAAGATAGATAAACTTTATACCGATAATATTTTATTTAATGTTAATAATTCTTTCTTTAAAGGAGAAAAAATTAATAGTTTAATAAGTAGAAAAGACACCATTATTGTTTATACTAATGGCATAAAAACAAATGACAGTTCAAACGTTTATTTACCTACAATAAAAGAAAATAATTTTTCGAAAAACCAGGGTGTTTTATTTTATTATGAAGAAGGAATATTAAAGCGTTTGTTAATTAAGAATTTTATTGTTTCAAATGCGATTATTGCTGAATAAAAAAACACTAAAACATTTAGCTATGCTTCTTCCAATACCTTTTTCCATAATCACAAAATAATTCTTCATTAGCTTTTATATTTCGAATAGCCTTTATGCAAACATTGTCATTATCATCTAATGCAATTATTGAATTATTTTTAAAATTTGAAATTGTTGACCCGTTAGCATCATTAGCGTATTTAGCAAAGCATTTTATATTCATTGAGTCCATTATGCTTCCATCAAGCAAATTAATAAAGTATTTATCATTTCCTTCTTTTGCTCGTTTTTTTGCTTGAATATCGGTTAATATTTCTCCTTTAAAAACGGCTATAATTTCGTCTCTGTAAATATCTATTGCAGTGTACAACCCATTACCAGAATCAGCTATTTGAGATTGTTTTTTGTATAAATACTCGGTTTCGAGAGCTTCTATATTATTTTCTTTATTTTTTGAAATTTTCAATGCGACAACTTGGTTCAGGTGTATTTTTATTAATGCAAACATACAATAAATTCTAACATATAAAAAATCGCAGTAAATTTATCACCGAATACTTCGAATAATATGTTTGCAGGCCTACCCGCTTTTTTATTTTTAACAAGGTTGATGCGGAAAGTTTTGCATGCAACTTTTTTAAGCTGCTATTACAGAGCGATGGTTTGGGTTTTGTTTTTATGATATGTGACTTGTTATTTTTGTTTAGGTAGTATGAGATAATAAAAAAATCTTTCCTATTTAAATTTTAAAACACTTGCTTTGTTTTATAGGTTACTTTTTGTTATTTTTGAATATTGAAAAATTTAAAAATCATTAGAAATATTACTTATATGCAAACGAATGTTCATAAATTAAGAAACTTGTCTATTGATGTATTAAAAACACTTCCAGAAGACTCAAGTCTCGAAGATATTATGTCACAAATACATCTCATTGCACAAACGCTTGAAGGTCTTGAAGATGAAAAAAACAAAAATACTATTTCAACAAGTATGCTATTGAAAAGGCTTTCTCAATGGAAACAAAAATAAAATGGTCGGAAAAATCGGCTTTGCATCTGCAAAATATTTACAATTATATAGCTGAAGATTCAGAAATATACGCATACAGATTCGTTAATCAATTAATTTTATCAGTTGAGGCACAATTATCAGTATTTCCTTTAAGCGGACGAAATATACCTGAATTTGAAGGAACATATATTTACTACCTTAAAGAAGTTATTTATAAAGGATATCGGATTATTTATAACCCTGAAAAGCAACCAAAAACTTTAACAATTCTAGCTATAATCAATTGCAAAATGAGTTTTGACAAAAACATTAACCCTGAATGGGTCGTTGAATAATTACTTGAAAATTTTCATAGCAACTTTTTTAAACCCTTCGCCCAATTTGCTTGTTGTTTTTGTTAGTTACAAAACAACTTCTGTTTGGTAAAACTCAGGCTGG
>CAZJKL010000054.1:0-17305 GCA_964546655.1 uncultured Bacteroidales bacterium
CAACTACATTATCAGCGATTTAATAATTTGAAAATTGTGTGCCGGACAAGTCAGGGGAGTGTTTCTATTGCTTGTAGCTATAATTATAATGTTATGGTCTTATAAAAAAACTGCTTTAACTTCTAAAAAAATTAAGTATTAAGCACTATTTTTCTGCTAAAATTATATTGTAATTCCATAAATTTTCATTCAACGCTCGGTATTGATAATAACCACATTTATAATGTGTTTTGGCAAATCGAGATATATTTGGATGAAATAAATTATATATTATCGAAGGTATAAATCCTATTAATGATGCATAATACAATCGCTTGGCACTTTTTCTTATATCATCAGTGTGATTCCAAGTATTAATTGTATGAAATCCCTTTTGTTGTAGGTTAGTTACAAAATAATCTTTAGTTACAAAGTCTTGCACCGCCCATGTTGTTTTCCATTTGTAAATCCACTGTTTTTTATCGTCTTGGTTTGTATCTGTTAAAAAAAAATCGCACAAAATAAGACGTCCACCCTTTTTCAGTAATCTAAAACATTCTTCAATAAAATCAACCTTATTTGATGCATGACACACACTTTCGCATGCCCATATTACGTCAAATGATTCGGAAGGGAAAGTTGTATTTGTAAAATCCATAATGTGAAATTCTACTTTATCTTCAACATTATTATCAATAGCAGTTTTTTTCGCCAACGATATTTGTTTTTCACTTAAAGAAATTCCAATAACCTTAGCATTTGTACTTTTATTTATAAAAAAAGCCGCACCACCAACACCACACCCTGCGTCTAAAACTTTATCTGTACCAGAAATTTGAGATAACTTTAAAAGTATTTTGTTTGTATTAATTATAGCATCTCCAAATGTTTTAGTTTTTTCATCCCAAATACCATAATGAAGTGAAAGATGTTTTTTTAAATTCCACCATTGTTCATAGTGAGTTTGTGTTGTGTTATAATATTCTGCTATGTCTTTTTTTTCAAACATAATTATGTGTTTAAATAACATTCAGTATTGCAATAGTTGGCGGTAACTTTTACCAAATAGTCAAACAGCTACAAATTTACAATATTTTTTATTCTATCCGCAAACTGCAATAACTTTTAAGGGGTCAATTATGTATAACACTATTGTTTTTAGCTTTAAATAATGTACTTTCAATTACAGTGTATTGTGCCAATCATTTAGCCTCCTCAACACACTAAGTAAAAAACAAAATTCTTTGCAATTTCAAAGTTGATGTCTTGCAATTTCAAAGTTGAATTCATGTAATTTCAAAGTTAATGTCTTGCTTAACCTACTCTTATCAATATTTAGAATATATTCTTTCTGATATTTATCCTCATAAAAAAAACACATTTATTTTTTTAAAAAAGGTCATCTAATACTATCAATATATATTTAACTCAAATTATATTTACTATAAAACAAACCTTTAAAAATATAAAGCGTGAAGTTTAAGTTTATTATTCGAATTGTATTCGAGGGTAGGTAAAGGGACTTTAATAAAATTAATTACTTTTAAAGTTGTATTAATAAACTTTGATTTTGTTTTTATTTTGCTGAAATCGATATCAGGAGAAATATAAAACTGTCTTATTCTCTTGAATTCGGGTATTGCAACTCCGTTATATTCTGTTGCATTTTCGTGGCCACCGGTCATGCCATCGGCACCATAACCTATAGCTATATTAAACCATTTAGGTATAGTTTTACTCTTGAACAACGACTGCAAATTAAACGATAACCAGCAAGTTTGTGCATTATAATCTTTATTTAACTGTTCAACCAAGTCTTTTCCTAATAAATCTGGTCTATAATCTGAATATATTGATTTTGTAAACGAGTATTTAGGAATAATCCTAGCTTCGTTCCACAATAATTGCTGAGTCATAAAGAAACTTGCCCCAATAGTATTGGCTAAAAAATCGGTAGGTGACGCTCCCCATGCTTCTGAATAACCGTCAAATATCTCAATTGATGAAATATAAAACAAACCCAATGCACTTCCCCATATTGCCGATTGTTTACTGGTCATGCCTGTCCACTTAAACCCGGTAGTTGTAATATAAGACAAATAATATGAATAAAAAAAGTGTCCGCATTTATCCATTTGGTTCCATTCTTTTGAATCATTAAAAAAATGGAATGGTGTTTTAGCATAATCTTTATACCATAAACTATTTAATCCTACCATAGTTACAGAATAAGTAGCTATTTCGGCCGAAATTAACGGGATAAATCGTTTTTTATTAATACTGTTTTGTGTTGCAACAGTATCTGCTATAATTGTATCTTTTTGTAAAGAAACCCCTTTTTGATTTAAAAATAAAGTTAATAATATAATGCTAATTATGCGATACATTATTATTAGCTTAAATTATCAGCTAAAATTCTAAACTCAATTCGTGGTGCAATTTTCTCATATAAAACATTATAAACCGCATCAACAATAGGTAAATCAATATTATATTTTTTATTCATTTCTTTAACACCTTTAACGGCATAATAACCTTCGGCAACCATCTGCATCTCATCTTTAGCATATTTTACCGAATAACCTTTACCTATTAAATTACCAAAATATCGGTTTCTACTAAATTGAGAATAAGCTGTTACCAATAAATCACCTAAATATGCCGACTTCGAAATATCTCTTTCTAACGGATGAACTGCGTCAACAAAACGTTTAATTTCTTGAATAGCATTTGAAATTAAAACGGCTTGGAAATTATCTCCATATCCTAATCCATTGCAAATACCACTTGCAATTGCAAATATATTTTTTAAAACAGCGGCATACTCCGTTCCATGAACATCGTTACTTATTGTTGTTTTTGAAAATCTAGATTCAATTAAAGAAGCTAAATTATTTGCTGTTTCGCTATTGCTACAAGAAATTGTTAAATAAGATAGTCTTTCAAGGGCAATTTCTTCGGCATGACAAGGTCCTGTGATAGTAGCAAAATTATCTTTATTAATTTTCAATTTATCAATAAAAAAGTCACCAACCATAACATTGTCTTCGGGTATAACACCTTTAATTGCCGACACAATAATTTTATTGCTATAATAACTTTTGTCTAATTGCAATAATACTTCTTTTAAATATACCGAAGGAACAGCAAATATAACAACATCTGCCTTTGACATAATTTTTTTAAAATTATTGCTTATTATTAGTTTCGAAATAGTAAATTGAACCGAGCTTAGATACTGCGGATTATGATGAAATCTTTTTATATGCTCAACTATTTCTTCTTCATAAATCCACCAATAAATTTTATTCAAATTTTGTGATAAAATTTTAACTATTGCTGTAGCCCAGCTTCCACCACCAATTACTGCAACATTTTTTTTACTAAACATATTTTTCAAATTTAAAAAATCAAATATAAAACATTTTTTATTATTTTGCTTAAATAATTATTACTATACTTTTCATAATGAATTTAAAAACTAAATATAAACAATTTATTAATTACTTCTCTGTTAATTACCCTGATGTATCAACAGAATTATACTATACATCGCCATTTCATCTTTTAGTGGCTATAATTTTATCTGCCCAATGCACCGATAAAAGGGTTAATATTATTACTCCTAACTTAATTTCTAAATACCCAACAGCCAATGATATGTCTATTGCAACTATAGAAGAAATTTTTGCATATATTAAATCTTGTTCTTATCCAAACAGCAAAGCAAAGTATCTGCAAACAATGTCGAAAATGTTGGTCGAAAAATTTGATGGAGAAATACCAAACGATGTCGAGAATTTACAAAAGTTGCCGGGAGTTGGTCGAAAAACTGCTAATGTAATGCTTTCGGTTTATTTCAACAAACCTGCAATGCCTGTTGATACTCACGTTTTTCGAGTTTCGAACCGAATAGGTTTAGTAAAAACTAAAACGCCTAAACAAACCGAAGAACAATTAGTTAAAAACATTCCTGGCGATTTGTTAAATCTTTCACACCATTGGCTTATTATTCATGGCAGATATATTTGCATGGCTCGTTCACCTAAATGTAATAAATGTGGAATATCAAATATTTGCGATTATTACGAAAAAACAAAAAAGTCGAATGATGTTTAAACTCAGAATTTTATATTTCATTAACTCATTTGAAATAAAAAATTTATTACATTAGCTAAAAATCATAAAATGAAATTTATTCTTACTCAAATAATAATTTTTATTTCTATTGTTTCGTTTTCACAAAATAATCCAAACGCTTGTGTTGACAGCATGCAAATTTGGGATGGTTATGTTTGCTCTAACTACTATAAACCTGTTTGTGGTTGCGATGGTGTAACCTATCGAAATTCTGATTGTGCTTTACATAATGCTGGTGTTCAATTTTATACTGAAAGTATTTGTGAAGATATAGGTATTGATTTTTACCCTAATCCTATTGCTCTTAAATCATATAGTAATATATTAACTTTTACCCTTATAGCAAAGTATGAAACGGATATTACATTAATTATTATGGATTTATACGGCAAAACTTATTATGAATATATTTACCAAAAAGTTCCTGTTGTCGGAGAAGAGTATGAAATTAATCTTCAAGGTTACCGTCAGGGGCTTTACTTTATTATAGCTATTTCCAATAAATATTATGTTACCAAAAAACTTATTCTAAATTAATTTTGTTTGAACAACCAATTTGACATATTAGAATATATTAAAAACTTACCGGCTTCACCAGGTATTTATAAATATTTGGATATAAACAATAAAATTATTTATATAGGGAAAGCTAAAAATTTAAAGAAAAGAGTTAGTTCTTATTTTATAAAAAAACATCATGATTATCCTAAGATAAATATCATGATAAAAAAAATAAAAACTATAGAATATCTTGTTGTTGAAAGTGAAGAAGATGCTCTTTTTTTAGAAAACAATTTGATAAAAAAATATCAGCCTTTATATAATATTAAACTTAAAGATGACAAAACTTTCCCATGGATTTGCATCTCGAACGAACCTTTTCAAAGAGTTTTTTTAACAAGAGATATAAACAACAAACAACACGAATATTTTGGCCCTTATACTTCGGTATTTATGGTTAAAACATTGTTAAACTTAATTAATAAACTTTATACAATAAGAACTTGCAGCAATAAATTAAATGCAATAAATATTGAATCTAACAAATTTAAACCTTGTTTAGAATATCATATCAAAAACTGTAAAGCTCCTTGTATTGGTCTAGAATCAGAACATGATTATTCAAAAAAAATAATTGAAATTAAAGAAATATTAAAAGGAAATATCTCGGTTTTAATTAAAAATTTAACACAATTGATGCATAAATTTTCTGCTGAACTTGAGTTTGAAAAAGCACAAATTGTTAAAGTTAAACTTGAATCGCTCGAAAAATATAAAAGCAAATCAACTATAGTTAGCACAACTATAAGTAATGTTGATGTTTTTAGTATTGATTCGAATGAAAATTATTCTTTTATAAATTGCTTAAGAGTAATTAACGGTGCAATTATTCAAGCACATACAATAGAGATAATTAAAAACTTAGATGAAACCGAAGAAGAACTGTTTTTGTATGGTATAATTAATTTGCGTGAAAAATTTAACAGTAATTCAACGGAGTTAATTTTAAATAAAAAAATTAATATTCCATTAAAAAACATAACAGTAACAATTCCTAAAATAGGTGATAAGAAAAAACTTCTCGAATTATCTGAACGTAATGTAAAACTATTTAAAAAAGAAAAAGAATTAGAAGAAAGCATAAAAGATAAAAAACTTAATTCGGTTAATAGGGTATTAGAAAAAATGAAATCTGATTTAAGAATGAAAGAACTGCCTGTTTGTATTGAATGTATTGATAATTCGAATATTCAAGGAACAAACCCTGTTTCGGCAGTAGTAGTTTTTAGAAACGCTAAACCTTCGAAAAAAGATTACAGACATTATAATATTAAAACCGTTATTGGAGCAAATGATTTTGCAACTATGAAAGAAGTTTTATTAAGAAGATATAGCAAAATTTTAGAAGAAAATCTTGAATTGCCTAATTTATTGGTTGTAGATGGAGGAAAAGGTCAACTTAGTTCGGCAATGGAAGTTTTAGATGAATTAAATTTAAGAGGAAAAATAACTGTTATAGGAATAGCCAAAAAATTAGAAGAAATTTATTTTCCTAATGATAATGTTCCCTTATATATTGATAAAAAATCGGAAACATTAAAAATTATACAGCAGATAAGAGACGAAGCTCACAGGTTTGGAATAACACACCACAGAAAAAGGAGAGAAAAAGGAATGATTTCAAGTGAATTAGACAGTATTAAAGGAATTGGAGAAAACACAAGAAAGATTTTATTAACAACATTTAAGTCGGTTGAAAACATAAAAAAGGCTGAATTAGCCGAATTAAAAAAAGCTATTGGAGAGTCAAAAGCAAATATATTGTATAAATTTTTTAATGAAAATAGTTAATATGTAAAATGTAATATTTATTTTTATGACGAAAAGTTAAAATTTAATTATTTACATTTCAATTAAAATCAAAATCTTATGAGAAAATTAGCGATTATTCTGTTTTTTGTTGCTTTATGTAATTTTATTTTTGCCCAAAAATGGGAGACAACAGAACTGCCTTCAACTTTGAAATATAATCTTGAGAAAAAATATAAAAATGCTACAATTGAAAAATGGAAAAAAACAAATGCTGGAGTTTATTTGGTTAGATTTAAAGATCAAAACGGTGTTTCAAAAGCTTCAGAATATTCAGAGAAAAGCAAATGGATTAAAACTACCAGTTTTTTAAACGAGACCGATGTGCCTAAGCAAATACCTGCTAGTGTTAAAGAGTTATATCCAAAAGCTATTACTGTAGAGTATCAATTATTAGAATCTGCAGAAGAAGGTAGCTATTATATTGTAGAAGTAATTACAGAAGGAACTAGTTATGAACTTTCTTACTCATCTGATGGAAAGTTGTTGTCAACAAACGAAAATGAAGACTAGTTTGCTTTTATGAAAATATAATTTTTATTATGCTTTCATAAAATTATATAAACTATAAAAGTTTGTTTTGTAAATAAATTCATTTTTTAAATTCTATATTTAACCAATATTTCTAATTAGAAGAAGAAATGAGTAATAATAAATTATTATAAATTTAAAATGGACATTGTTAGTAATTTAAATAAAATAAAGAATAGTTTACCTAATGGAGTCAGTTTGGTTGCAGTTTCAAAAACTCATCCTATCGAAGCCATAAAAGAATTGTTACCATACCATAATATTTTTGGCGAAAATAAGGTTCAAGAATTAACCACAAAATACGACGCTTTACCTAAAACTATCGAATGGCATTTTATTGGACATTTACAGTCGAATAAAGTTAAATATATTGCTCCTTTTGTTTCGCTAATTCATGCTGTTGACAAATTTAAACTTCTTGAAGAAATTAATAAACAAGCAATTAAAAACAATAGAATTATAAATTGTTTATTGCAAGTTCACATAGCAAAAGAAGAAACCAAATTTGGCTTTAATGAAGAAGAAATTATTGAAATGTTAAATAGTTTAGATTTTCAAAACCTTAAAAATGTTAATATTTGCGGATTAATGGGAATGGCCACATATACCGAAGATTTAAATGAAGTTGATAATGAATTTAAATACCTGAATACATTATATGTTAAGTTAAAAAACAATCACTTTCAAAACTCAAATTATTTTAATCAATTATCAATGGGAATGTCGAATGACTATAATATTGCTATTAATAATGGAAGCACTTTAATAAGAGTTGGAAGTTCAATTTTTGGAGAAAGATAATTTTATGTTAAGAAAAATTTTCAGCTTTGTTTTAAGATATATACCTCGGCCATATATACAATATGTTGCACATTATATTGCAAAATGCATCTCAATTTTTTATTTAGGTAAAAAAGTAGAATGCCCTGTTTGTAATTCAAAATTTAGAAAATTTTTACCTTATGGAAGAGGTAAAGCATCAAGAGATAATGCTTTATGTCCTAGTTGTTTATCATTAGAAAGACATCGAATGATATGGTATTTTTTAAAAACAAAAACCAACTTTTTTACAGATAAAAATAAAGTTTTACATATTGCACCGGAATATAGTTTTATAAAAAGGTTTAAAAACCTCAAAAACATTGATTATACAACAGGTGATATTGAATCTCCTTTGGCAGATATGAAAATAGATGTTTTAGATATTCCTTTTGGAAACGAAATTTTTGATATTGTTTTTTGCAATCATGTTTTAGAACATATCGAAGATGATAATAAGGCGATGAAAGAAATTTTTAGAATCTTGAAAAAAGGTGGAATAGCTATTTTACAGGTTCCAATTAAAATTAATAATTTAGAAACGTATGAAGATTTTACAATAACAGACCCAAAAGAAAGAGAAAGATTGTTTGAACAAAATGACCATGTTAGATTGTATGGAATGGATTATGTAAAAAGATTAGAAAATGTAGGTTTTACTGTTTCTATTATTAATTATGATAAAGAAACCAACGATATTTCACAAAAATATGTTTTCGACAAAAACGAACCTCTTTTTTATATAGTTAAGTAGTTGTATAAATAATAAAAGCTGTCCTCTTTTAGAAAACAGCTTTTATTATTTTTTATAAGAATATTCTTATTTTACAGATTCAACTATAGCTTTAAAAGCTTCTGGATTGTTAAGAGCAAGATCAGCTAAAACTTTTCTGTTCATCTCAATACCACTTTTATTTATTTTACCTATAAATTGAGAGTAAGACATGTCATATACTCTAACTGCTGCGTTGATCCTTTGAATCCAAATAGCTCTGAAATTTCTTTTCTTTTGTTTTCTTCCAACGTATGCGTAACCTAATGCTTTATCGTGAGCATTTTTTGCTACAGTCCAAACATTTTTTCTTCTTCCGAAGAAACCTTTTACGCGTTTGAAAACTTTCTTTTTTCTGCTATAAGCAGCAACACTGTTTGTTGATTTTGGCATTTTTTTTTAATTTTTTGATAAACAGCGGTAAATTTTACACTTTAATGCTGTATTATCTGGTTAATACTAATTTTAAACCCTATTACTTAATTAAGATATAAGTAATTGTCTTACTCTGCTAGCGTCTGTTTTGTCAACGATAGAGAATTTGCCGAGTCTTTTTTTACGTTTTGTCGATTTTTTAGTAAGGATATGGCTTTTAAAAGCATGTTTTCTTTTAATTTTTCCTGATCCTGTTAACGAAAAACGCTTCTTCGCACTCGAATTTGATTTCATTTTTGGCATTTTACTCGTTTCCTCCTGATTAATTATGTTTATAAAAATTTTTGCAAATATACTACTTTTTCTTTTTCGGAGAAAGAATTAATATCATTCGTTTTCCTTCCAATCTTGGCATTTGTTCAACTTTGCAGTGTTCCTCGAGCTCTTGAGCTAATTTTAATAATAAAATTTCTCCTTTATCTTTATATAAAATTGTTCTTCCTTTGAAAAAAACATAAGCTTTTACTTTTGCTCCTTCTGATAAGAACTTTTCTGCATGTTTTAGTTTAAACCCGAAATCATGTTCATCGGTATTTGGACCAAATCTTATTTCTTTAACAATAACTTTTGCCGATTTTTGCTTAATTTCCTTATCCTTTTTCTTCTTTTCGTAAAGAAATTTTCTGTAATCAGCAACTCTACAAACAGGAGGAGTAGCACTTGGAGATATTTCTATCAAGTCTAATTCCATTTGTTTAGCAATTTCAAGGGCTTCACTTAATGAAATAATTCTACTTTCGATGTCTTCACCAACGATTCTTACCTCTTGAGTTTTAATTTTATCGTTTATTTTATAAAGTTCTTCGGTCTTCCTGGCTGAATAAACTCTTCCTCTTGGATATAAATTAGCTATAATACTTTCCTCCTAAATTTTAATTAATAATTATTTCTTATAAGTTTTTTGCAAATATGCAAATTTAATTTTTTTTAACAAAGTTCTGGTAATTGATTTTTTATAGTTTTTTTAATAAAAGTAATAAATTCATCTATTTTCATACTACCCAAATCTCCTTTACCATGTTCTCTTATCGATATTTCGTCGTTTTCAACTTCTTTTTCGCCGATAATTACCATAAATGGTATCTTTTTAACTTCGGCATCTCTAATTTTTCTACCTATCTTTTCATTTCTCGTATCTAATACTGTTCTAATATCAGATTCTTCAAGTATATCTGTTACTTTTTTAGCATTTTCATTGTATTTGTCGCTAATTGGTAATATAGTAACTTGTTCTGGAGTTAGCCATAAAGGGAAATTACCAGCAAAATGTTCTATTAATATACCTATAAATCTTTCCATTGAGCCAAAAGGAGCTCTATGTATCATTACTGGTCTATGTTTTTGATTATCATTACCTGTATATTCTAGATTAAATCTTTCTGGTAAACTATAATCTACTTGTATTGTTCCTAATTGCCATTTTCTTCCTATGGCATCTTTTATCATAAAGTCTAATTTAGGACCATAAAAAGCTGCTTCTCCATATTCAACTGTAGTTGATAAACCTTTTTCTTTAGATGCTTCAACTATAGCTCTTTCTGCTTTCTCCCAGTTTTCGTCTGAACCAATATACTTACTTCTATTTTCTTTATCTCTTAATGATATTTGTGCAGTGTATTCGCTAAAGCCTAATACTTTAAATATATACAATACTATATCAATTACTTCCGAAAATTCTTTTTTAACTTGATCTGGTTCACAAAAAATATGTGCATCATCTTGAGTAAATCCTCTAACTCTAATTAAACCATGCAATTCACCACTTTGTTCATATCTGTAAACTGTACCAAATTCAGCTATTTTGAATGGTAAATCTTTGTATGATTTTGGGGATGCTTTATAAATTTCACAATGGTGAGGACAATTCATTGGTTTTAATAAAAACTCTTCTCCTTCAGCAGGTGTGCTAATAGGTTGAAATGAATCTGCTCCATATTTTTCATAATGACCTGATGTCATATACAAATTTTTACCGCCTATATGAGGTGTAACAACCTGTTGATAACCAACTTTTCGTTGTATTTTCATCAAGAAGCTTTGTAATCTTTCTCTCAAAATTGCACCTTTTGGTAGCCATAATGGTAAACCTTGACCTACATCATTACTGAAAGTAAATAATTCTAATTCTTTACCTAATTTTCTATGGTCTCTCTTTTTTGCTTCCTCAAGTAAAGTTAAATAATCGGTTAAATCTTTTTGTTTTGGGAATGTGATGCCATAAATTCTTGTCAATTGCTTTCTTTTTTCATCTCCACGCCAATAAGCACCTGCAATAGACAATAATTTTACTGCTTTTATTTTTTTAGTATCAATTAAATGTGGTCCTCTACATAAATCGGTAAAATTAGAATGACCATACAAAGAAATTGTTCCGTCTTCTAATTCATTAATTAATTCTAATTTATATTCATCTTTTTTATTTTCAAAAAATGATAATGCTTCGGCTTTTGAAACATCTTTACGAACAAAAGGTTTATCTTCTTTTGTTAATTCCATCATTGTTTTTTCAATTTCTAATAAAGCTTCTTCTGTTATAACTTTATCTCCCGTGTCAATATCATAGTAAAATCCACTTTCTATTGCAGGCCCGATGCCAAATTTCGTTCCCGGATATAAAATTTCAATAGCTTCTGCCATAAGGTGTGCTGATGAATGCCAAAATGCATTTTTACCTTCAGTACTATCCCATGTGAAAAGCTTAATTTCAGAATCTTCGGTAATTGTTCTGTTAATATCATACATTTTACCATTTATTTCCGAAACAAGTATATTTCTTGCAAGTCCTTCGCTTATGCTTAAGGCAATTTCATAAGGTGTTACTCCTTCATTGTATTCTCTAATATTTCCATCAGGAAATTTAATCTTTATCATAATTTTATGTTTTAATTTAAATCTAACCCTATATCTTTTCTATAATACATATCCGAATAATTAATTTTTTCGATACTATTATATGATTTATTTAATGCTTCTTTCATTGTTTTCCCTAATGAAGTTATTGCTAATACTCTTCCTCCATTTGTTTTAATAACTCCGTTTTCCTCTTTTGTACCGGCATGAAAAACAATGCTATTTTCAATATTTTCTAATCCAATTATATCATATCCTTTTTTAAATTCTTCGGGATAACCACCTGATACAGCTATTATTGTACAAGCAAAATCGTCAATTATACTAAGGTCTATTTCATTAAGTTTTTTATCTTTAATTTTTGATAAAACTTCTAAAAAATCATTTTTTATTCTCGGAATAACAACTTCTGTTTCTGGATCTCCCATTCTTACATTATATTCAATAACATAAGGCTCACCATTCACATTCATAAGTCCGATAAATACAAAACCATTATAATCTATCTTTTCGTTTTTTAAACCGCTAATAGTTGGCTTAACAATTCTTTCTTCAACCTTATTCATGAATTCAGAATTAGCAAAAGGAACAGGCGATACAGCACCCATGCCTCCGGTATTTAATCCCAAATCTCCCTCTCCAATTCTTTTATAATCTTTAGCAGTAGGTAGTATTTTATAATTTTCGCCATCGGTTAAAACAAATACCGAAAGTTCAATTCCTTTTAAATATTCTTCGATTACAACTTTACTGCTTGCTTCGCCAAATTTATTATTTAATAACATTTCTTTTAAAGTAGAAATTGCTTCTTCAATATTATTGCTAATAACTACACCTTTACCTGCGGCTAATCCGTCTGCTTTTAAAACATAAGGTGCATTAAGTTTTTTCAAAAAATCTATTCCTTCATTATAGGTGTCTTTAGTAAAACTATTATATTTTGCTGTTGGAATACCATATTTTACCATAAACTTTTTAGCATATTCTTTGCTTCCTTCTAATTTTGCTCCTTCTTTTGAAGGTCCTATTAGCGAAACGTTTGCTAGTTCTTTGTTTGAAATAAAATAATCATATATTCCTTTTACCAATGGATCTTCTGGACCAACCAATACTAAGTTTATACTTTTTTCTAATACAAAGTTTTTAACTGCATCAAAATCAGTTATATTAAGATTTATATTTATTCCATTAAGTTTTGTACCAGCATTACCAGGTGCTATATATAAATTATTAATTAATTTGCTTTGCGAAATTTTTAATGCAAAAGCATGCTCTCTTCCTCCTGAACCTAAAATTAATACATTCATAATTAGATTTTTAAATTATCGGCAAAGTTATAAAAAAAATACATCATTAAATTTAAAAGGTATTATATTTTTCTATTGATTTATAGGAATAATTATATTTACTTTAACTGTATTATTTTCAGAGTTATTTATCTTAAAAGATGATTTGTTTCCGTATAATAATTCTAATCTTTCTTTTGTGTTTTTTATTCCTAACCCCTCGTTTTCAGTAATTTGTATAAGGGTTCCGCTATTTACAACTTCTATGTTTAATAAATTATTAGCAATATTTGCTTTTACTGTAACATTTCCGCCTTCTTTTATTTTTGAAATTCCGTGTTTTATGGCATTTTCAACTATTGTTTGCAACATCAAAGGAGGAATTTCTATATCATATGTATTTGGGTCAATATCTAAATAATAATTTAATCTTTCTTCGTATCTTGTTTTTTCTAAATCTAAAAAGTCATTAACTATTTTTAATTCTTCTTTAAATGTTATAAATTTTTTCTTGCTTAACAATAATGTTTCTCGAAGAATATTTGACAATTTTGTAATTGAATCTTTTGCTTTTTCGGGGTTTTCATTTACTAATGCTCGTATTGTATTCATAGAATTGAACATAAAATGAGGATTAAGTTGTGACTTTAATGTATTTAGCTCAATTTCGTGAATGGTTGCTTTCCATGTTAAATTTTCAATTTCTGATTTTTTATAATTTTCGAAATAATTTACTAAAAAGTAGATAAGTGACCAGATAAAAAACACACCTGAAAAACTAGCTATATTAGCTAATATAACATAAGAAAAAATTTGCAAGTTAAAATCATTTTTTATTAAATAAGCAAAAGCGGAGTGAAGCACATGAAACAAAATCGAACATAAAACTGATCCAACAATAATTAGAAAAGTTAATTTTACAGCACTTTTTGTTACCCACTGCCATTTTTTTATTAAAATTCTGTAAATATGGGTTGTTATAATACCTGAACTAAAAATTATTATCATATCAGAAATTATATCATAGTTTGTTATAGTTCCTTGCGAAACTGCTTCACTTAATTTTATAACTGTTCCTATTATTAAAACGAATAAAAACCACCCACTTATTTGTAAAATCCAATATAATACACTTCTATTCATACTCTATTAAAATTCAAAAAATTAAGCATAAAATTAATTTTTTATTTTTAATATTTTATGCTTTTGCCAATAAGTTTAAATTATTTTAAAAAAACCATTAATTTTGAATTATGAATAAATTGAAGTTACTATTAATATTTGTTTTTTTAATTTTTAGCCAGTTTGTGTTTTCTCAGTTCTACGAAACAGGACAAGATCCGGCTTCTGTTAAATATAATTATATTAATACTGAACATTTTAAAATTATCTACCCTATAGAATTAGAAAATAAAGCTCAAGAAATTGCAAATAAAGTTGAGTTTATTTACCCCATAGTTTCTAAATCTTTGGATCATTATCCTTCTAAAATACCTATTTTAATTCATAATAGCACTGTGCAAAGCAATGGTTTTGTTGTTTGGGCTCCTAAACGAATTGAGCTTTATTTGTCTTCAATTTTAGATGATTACAACGAAGATTATTTAAACTATTTGCTTGTTCACGAGTTTAGGCATGTGGTTCAAACCGATAAAATTAACAAAGGTTTTTCAAAGGTTTTATCTTATTTTTTTGGACAAGGTGCAACTGGGGCTATTTTAGGTTTGTATGCTCCTTTATGGTTTTTAGAAGGTGATGCGGTTGTTAGCGAAACTGCTTTTTTTAATATGGGAAGAGGCCGACATTCTGCTTTTTTAATGCCTCTTTATGCTCAAACAAATAACCCTAAAATTTATTCTTATGAAAAAGCTACTCTTGGTTCTTACAAAAATTATACTGCCAACGACTATCAATTAGGATATAAGCTTGTAAATTATGGCATTAATAAATATGGATATAATATTTGGTCTAATACGCTTAAGGATATTAGTAAAAATCCATTGGGAATAACTAGTTTTAATCGTAGTTTAAAGAAAAATACTGGATTAACAAAAAAGCAGTTTTATAAATCGTGCTTAAATGAATTTAAAAATGAATCTAATTTAAATGATACTATTTTAGAAAAATATGATACAATAAATAAGATTAGTAAAACTTATACTAATTATCGCTATTCTCAATTTTGTTCCGACAGTTTAATTATTACCGAAAAAACTTCTTTAAACGATATTTCAAAATTAGTTGTTATTGATAAAAACAAAAATGAAAAAACTATTTTAACATTGGGATATTACGATAATTTGAGTTTGTCTTGTTCAAAAAACAAAATTGCTTGGAACGAAATAATTCCTCATTTTAGATGGGAAAACAAACAATATTCGGTTATTAAAACTTACAATTTTTCTGACAATAAAATAAAAACTATTTCAAATAAAACAAGATACTTTTATCCATCAATTTCTAATGATGCAAAAAAAATTGTTGCTATAGAAAATACAATTAAAGATGAAAATTTCTTGGTTATTCTTGACGCAAACAATGGAGATGTTTTAGAAAAGGTTAAAATTATTAATGATTTAAGTCCGCAATACCCAAATTGGAGTAAAAACGATAGTTCAATTATATTAGTTCTAAACACAAATAAAGGGAAAGCCATTTACAAATACAATATTTATAGCAGTTTATGGAATATTGTTTTAGATCCTATTTATCATCATATAGGAAAGCCGATAGAAGAAGGTGATTTTATCTATTTTACTTGTGGCGATGGAAAAATTCAAAATGTTTATGCTTTAAAGCAAAGAGATTATCGGTTATATAAAATTACATCTGTTAAGTATGGTGCTGATTTTTTTGATATTTCAGAAGATGGCAAAAAACTAATATTTAGTAATTACACAGCAAATGGTTATAATATTTCATCTGTTGATTTAGACACTAATAATTTTGAAGCAATTAATAAAGAAGATTTTTATAACATTAAAATTGCTGGTATTTATAAAGAAGACACATTAAATTTTTCTACAATAAAAGACAGTGTTTATAATTCTAAAAAATATAGAAAGGCTTTAAATCAAATAAATATTCATACTTGGGCTCCATTATATGTTGATGAATCAATGCAAATGATATATCCCGGAATAACTTTATTTAATCAAAACATATTAGGTACAACCGTAGGTTCTGTTGGATATAGTTATATGAATAAGAAAAATACATTCTTTACAAATTTAACATACAAAGGCTTTTTTCCTGTTTTTTCGGTTGATTATCAATTGTCTGAAAATATTGGCAAACCTTCTTTAAATAATATTTTAAATTTCACAACTTATGCTCCCATAAATTTAACTCATAATAAATATACCAGATATTTAATTCCAACAGTTAAATTAAGCTACAAAACTTGGGCTAATAACTCTTATTTAAATTCACTAAAATCATTACATTTAAGGTTAAGATATTACAGTTTATTAAAAAGAGCAAAAAGAGATTTGTATTCAAAGTATGGACATTTAATAGATATTGAATATAAAACACCCATCGGAGACAATGATATTTATAGCTCTGTATTTGCTTTAAAAGGCAAACTTTACCTGCCAGGATTTTTAAATAACAACAGTTTTTATTTAACATTAGGTTATCAGAGCCAAAACACATTAAAAAATACTTTTTCATATATAGTAGATTATTCAAATTCATTTAACCCAAACAGATATAAGGAAATTATAACCGGTAATTTAAACTATGCTTTACCTTTAGCTTATCCCGATTTTAATATAGGTTCATTATTGTATATTAAAAGAATTAGTGGTGAATTATTTTATGACTATGTAATACCTGAAAATAATTTTAATAAACTTAATTATGCTTATGGTTTAAAATTAATATCAGATTTGCATTTATTAAATATAATAATACCATTTAAGATTGGAGCAAAAGTGTCTTTAACTCGTGATAATTCAGTTTTTTATGAGTTGCTTTTTAATTTTGACATTTATGGATTATAAAATTAGAAGGATTAAAATAGCTTTGAAAAATATTTTATACCACAATAAATATATTTAATTATATTATTGTCCGGTAAAAATACACATTTTAATTTATTAAATAAAATAACATTAAT
>CAZJKL010000055.1:0-16943 GCA_964546655.1 uncultured Bacteroidales bacterium
CATTGATTATCAAAGGGTGTTTTTTAGAGCGATCACGTCGCGCACAAAACAGGAGCTTCCAGTTCGAACGAATACCTAACGATACTAAAGACGTTACCGAAGAACAAAGAGCTGATATTCAAAAATTATTAGATAAATTTGAAGATGACGATGATGTTACTAATGTTTATCACAATATGAAGGAATAGTTCCTAATTACATATATTAAAAAAACTTATTTGAGCGTGTATTTATGAAAGTAATTACACGCTTTTCATTTCTATTGTTACCTTAAATTTTTTATTTGGTAATTTATATGTTTCAAGGAAAGTTGTTTTAATTTTTTCGGGTAAATAAACGGCACAAAGGGTATTTGAAATATGATAAATTGAGTTTATCTTTTCTTTTGGGCTACCATCTAATATTGCTTTTGTTATACGCCATCTTATAATTTCAGGTGTTGAAGCATAGTCGTGCCAAACAATAATTGAGTTATCGTCGTTTAACAAACTAAATGCTGTTTGGGTGTCTTTTTTAACCGATTCATAATGATGATCGCCATCAATAAAAATCATATCAAACTTTTTATTTAAACTACTAAAATCAAATGTTAATGAATTAGCGTCTATAATTTTTACATTTGAAATGTTTTTCGAAAAAAAGTGATGTGAGTTTGCATAAGCTTCGTCGTTTGTTAATTTTAAAATGTCGTTTTTTGATAAATTAACAGAATAACAAGTTTCAACAACCGACGAGATATTAGCAACACTTTCGCCTCTCCATGCTCCAATTTCTAAATAACTTTTTACTTCATATTTTCTTGCCAATGCTTTTAATAAAGCTATATCTAAAGTTGTTGAACCTCCATCAAGATACGAATATGGTTCAACTGTTTCATTAAATGTATTAAACAATTCACTTATTTCTATTTGCGGCAATCCTTGCGGAAGATTATATTTTTTTACAACTTCTGACCTAAAGTTACTGTCGTTACTTAAAACTTTATTCATTAAATATGGGTTCTTTATTAATAAAATTAACCCTTTAATATATTTTATAAACTTTTTCATTTTAGTTGTCTAATGTTTTTTATAAAATTAAAATATTCTTTAACATCTTCTTTATTTGGGAATAAATCAACAAACCTATATTTTGTTTCTTTTAAGAAAACAATAATAACATATAAAGAAGTTATTAAATACGACATTACTGCTGCTATTGCTGCTCCATAATAATCTTGTGTTGGTATTAAAATTAAACAAAATATAATTGTAACAATAAATCCTAAAAATGAAGCTATTGTATTAATATTATACTTGCCATTTCCAGAGAAATAATGACCTAAAATTAAAAATATATTATACATAAAAACTCCGGGTGATAATAAAATAATTAATTTGTTTACATCACTAAACTCTTTTCCAAACAAAAACTGATAAAATGCCGATGGTAATAACGACATTATTAGCAATAATATTACACTGAAAAACAAGGTAGAACGCAATAGTTTTATTGTTATTTGTTGTTTATACCTTGTATTATCGCTATTTGCAATTCGGGCATATTGAACTGTAGCGATGCTTTTACTTATCAACCAAACCGATTCAACAAGTGCTACTGCTCCCGAATAAATACCAACACTATCTTTTATCCAATACAATAGCAATAAATAATAGCTTAAACGTAAACTTACCATTTGTGTTATGTGCGAAAGCTGATTGTAAAATCCAAGTCTAAATACACATCTAAAAAATGATTCTTTAATGTCTTCAATAACTTTATTAATTTTTATATATTTTATTAAATAATACGAACTAACAAGAAAAGTTACTATATAGCTGAAATACAGAGAGAAGATATATGTATAAATATCAGATTTTTTGATAATGAAAAACAGAAAAAACAATGAAAATAAAATTGAAAAAGTTTGAACAATGCTAATAATATTTTTAGCATCTATTTTTTCTTTTCCCAAAACAATCATTGAATTTACCGATATTAATGAATTAAAAAAAGTAAGAATTGAAATATGAAGAATAAATTCATTGTTAAAATATGGTATTAACAACATTATTAAATAAACTAAAGCACAAACCAAAAACGACCATAAATACGACAATATTATAATTTTTTTATTGTCATATCTTGGAACTAAATAAACCAAAGATGTTCCGCCAACAATATTACATGCCAATAAAATCATTGCTATTGTTGTAATAATTATGCTTTGTTCTCCTTTGCCATCTGCTCCTAAAATTTGAGAAACAAGTATTGCTATTAGCAGATTTAAACCTCCTATAAATATATTGCTTGCAAATGTTGAGAATATTTTTTTTACCATCTACGTTTTAATAATTGAAAAATAAATTTCGGATAGTTTTTTACCAACGCTTTCATAGCTAAAATTATCAACTGCATAGTTATGAAGAATGTTTTTATTATAGCTTTTTAAATTATCAAGAACATTATTAATTGCATTATATAAAGCTTCTTCATCTTTGGGCTCAACTAAAACCCCTTTATCGGCTGAAAGATGCTCGCTTATGCCTCCTGCCGTTGATGAAACCACTGGAAGTCCTGCGGCAAATGCTTCAACAATAACACAAGGAAGATTTTCATAATTACTAAACATTAGAAACATATCCGATTCTCTCATAATATTGCCTATTTCCTCTGGTGTCATTGCTCCACGAAATTTTATAACATTATTATACAACTCGTTTTTCTTTGCATATAAAATATGTTGAGTTGCATCGCCATCGCCAACTATAATTAATTCGAAATCGGTTCTAACTAAAGTTAATCGTTTTATTACATCAATAATACCTGTAATATTTTTATGATCATCTTTTAATGAAGAGACATGTAAAATAACTTTTTTCTCTTTTGGCCCGTATGTTTTTGGCAAGTAAAAATATTTTATATCGGTAACATTAGGAACTATGATGTAATTATTTTCAAAACCTTTTTTTATCATAGCTTGTTTAAGGTTATCGGTAACTGGCAATAAATAAGTAGCATTTTTAGCAATTATTCGGCTAATTAATCTAATAAAAAACGATTGCTTAACCTCGTTCGAAGGCAAATAGCCTGTCCAATTTTCTGAAATAACATAAGGTAATTTATAAAACCACTTAAAAAATAATGCAATAATACCAACCGGAAATAAAATATTTAAATGAATTAAATCAAATTCACCTTCGTCTTTAACTGCCTTTTTGTAAACTTTAAAATAGTATTTATAGTAATTAAAATACTTAAAAATCTTATTCAGAAAATTCTCATTTTTTACCTTTTTAAAATATCCTATATATGTTTTTACATTATTGTTTATAGAATATTTTAACTCGTAATCTTGCGTCATTTCCGAATCGGAAACTATATGAATAGCCGTAACTTTATTGTAAAAAGCAACAGATTCGGCAAATTTTTCATTAAAATTACCAAGCGTTGGATTTGTTCTGTTTGGATACCAACTTGATAAAAAAAGAATCGACTGATTATATTTACTCATTAATTATTATAAATTTAATACCGAACAAATTTAATTAATTTGTCTTAGGTTTTAATGTAAACTAACTGATTTTTACAATACAAAATAAAGATAAAAACTATATATAGCAATATAAACAATTAGCAATTCGATAAAATAAGATAAATTGCTATTTTGTTATTATTTTAATAATAAATACAAAACCTATAAAAAAAATATTTAAATTTGATTGCTTTAAAAATCACTTAAAAACTAAGATTATGACAACTATTTTCCTTTTTCTGTCAATTTTATTTTCAATGTTTTTTTATTCGTGTAAAGAAGAAGATAAACCTATAATGTGTACCGAAGAATTTAGAACTGTTGGCATTAATGTTAATGGTGATTCTTTAACTAATTATTACACAATTAGACCATTTAACAATGATACTATCCTCCCAACAAACTCATTTCAAGGTGTTTACGAAAACTATTATGTTGTTTTAGATGATAGCTATCGTGCAAATATTGCGAATAAACAAGAAACATTTATTTTTATTGGGTTTATTAATGACTCTATTGTTGTTAATGAAGAATTTATTATAAAAGCCGACGATTGTCATATCGAGAAAGTTAGCGGAAAAGAAACAGTTAATTTATAATTTAATTTTTGTATTATGTCTTATTATAGTTTTAAAAATGACTACAGCGAAGGTGCTCACATAAATATAATTAATGCTTTAAGCGAATCAAATTATATTCAAGATGATGGTTACGGTTTAGATGATTTCTGCAAAAGTGCAATTGAAATTATTTGCAAAAAAATTAATAACCCTAATGCTGATATTCATTTTATTTCAGGTGGAACTCAAGCTAATTTAATTGCTATTTCTTCATTTTTAAAACCTTACGAATCGGTTATTTCTGCAAGTACTGCTCATATAGCTGTTCACGAGACAGGTGCAATAGAATGTACCGGTCATAAAATTAATGTTGTTGACACAAAAGACGGAAAACTAAAACCTGATGATATTAAAAATGTTTTAGATTATCATACCGATGAACATATGGTAAAACCTAAATTGGTTTTTATTTCAAACTCAACCGAATTAGGTTCTATTTATCTTAAAAAAGAATTACAAGAATTATCGAAATTTTGCAAGCAAAATAACCTATTGCTTTATTGTGATGGTGCAAGATTAGGTGCCGCTTTAACTTCACCTAAAAATGATTTAACTTTAAAAGATATTTCAGAATTGGTTGATGCTTTTTATATTGGTGGGACTAAAAACGGTGCTTTATTCGGTGAAGCTTTGGTTATTACAAATAATAGTTTAATTGAAAATTTTAGATTTAACTTAAAACAAAAAGGTGCTTTATTAGCCAAAAGCAGAATAATGGGAATACAGTTTTTAGAATTATTTAAAGATGACTTATTTTACGATTTAGCAAAACATGCTAATAATATGGCTATGAAAATGGCTAAAGGAATAAAAAAGAAAGGTTACAAATTTTTATTGGAACCTTCTACAAATCAAATTTTTCCGATTTTGCCCGATAGCGTAATTGATAATTTAAAAAACAAATATGGTTTTTATGTTTGGAGTAAATATAATAAGTCTAATTCTGTTTTAAGACTGGTTACTTCATGGAATACCGACGAAAATTTTATTGATAGTTTCTTAAATGATTTAGAATAACTCAATAACAAGGCACGGTTTCGATTGTTTTATTAAATTTTTATATGTCTTTACAATATCTTCAATGTGATTTATATAAACTATTTTGTAGTTATTAAAAACACTAAAGGTTTCAAATATTTTTATTAAATCTTTGTTTTTTGTTCTTATCAAATGAAATTTGCTTTTCGAATAAAATGACAAGTCTAAATTCTCGTATCTATTTAATATTAAGCTGAATATATTTTCAATATTTTCTTCTTCATAAATTATTGGAAAGCCATAATTAACTATACCAAAAGCAAATTCGTTTTTTAAAATATTTTTAATAATGCCCAAACTGGGTTCAAATACTTTATTAAATTGCTTATTAACTACACTATCATTATCAATAATAAAAACATCATCTAAATCAATACTTGCTTTATCTTGTTTATCAGCTTGTTTATCGCTGTTATCAAATGATATATTTGAAATAAAATCTTTTTCTTCTGCAATATTTGAATTAATAATCCATTTTTTCATATTAAGAAAAGTGTTTTCATAACCTTTCTTTACAATGCTAATTTTTAAATTTTTATTTTTTTTAAAAGAACTTGTTTTGTCGCTTAAATTTTCAAATAGTTCAACATAATTTAAATATGTTATTTCGTCTATATTAAAACTTTCATATTTGTTTTTATCAATAATTATGTCTTCTATTAAAAAAACATATAATGAAATATTAAGCTTTTGAGCTAATTTTAATAATAATATAAATTCATTATTTACAAAATCTGAAGTATAAAAAATTGCAAAAACATTGTTTTCTATCTCATTGTTTAACACCGAGTTAGCATAAGAAAAACCTAATATTCTTGATAAAGTTTTAATGCTATATAGTTTTTCGTCGGCAAATTTTATTTCAGAAATTTCACCAAGATGTTTTTTTAAATAAAAACTATTAATTTTATTGTTTAATAGTAAGTATGGAATATTAGGGAAAGTACTTATTAAAAAATCGCTATTATCAATCGTTTTTTGCAATACAGCTTGAAACAGCTCGGTTCCTTTTCCTGTTTTTATATTATTTTTATAATAACTCTGAAACTCAATTGATTTACTAATAATAAAATAATCGTTTATTATTAATTCTTTAAAACTTTCATAAGACAAATTATTTTGTTTGTTTAATTCCATTTTATTATTCTTTATTTTTCGAATCTAATATTATAGTAACAGGGCCATCATTAATTAAACTAACTTTCATATCAGCACCAAAAACGCCTTTCTCAATTTTTTTATTTAATAAACCTTCGATGTTTAAAATAAATTCTTCATAAAGAGGTATTGCAATATCGGGTTTAGCTGATTTAATATAAGAAGGACGATTCCCTTTTTTAGTACTGGCATGCAAAGTAAATTGGCTAATTAAAAGCATATCCCCATCAATTTCAATTAACGATTTATTCATAACACCATTTTCATCATTAAAGATACGCATGTTTACAATTTTCTTACAAAGCCAATCAATATCTTCATTATTATCTTCATGTTCAATTCCTAATAAAATCATTAGACCATTTTTAATTGCTCCGTTAATTTTATTATTAATAGAAACACTTGCCTCGCTAACACGTTGAATAACAGCCCTCATTTATAAAATATTTTCTAAAAAACGGATTTTTATTGCCATCTGTATTTTTATAGTTTTGTATAGATTTTCTAAAAAGCTATACATTTAAAAACTCAAATGTATAAATTTTTAAATTTTCACAAATATACAACAAACAAATATAATTGTTTTTGTATAGATTAATAATACCAATATAACTTAAAGTTTATGAAAATATTAAAATGAAAATAATTAATAATAATTTTTATAATATCTTTACCTGATTAATTGTAGAAACAGAATTTTATAAAATGAATAATAATAAAAATCATCCTAAAACCGATGAAATTAAATTAATGTTTAATGATATTGCACCAAAATACGATTTTTTAAACAGGTTTTTGTCATTAGGTGTTGATATATATTGGAGAAGAAAAGCAATAAATAAATTACGCAAAACAAACCCTAAAACAATACTTGATATTGCAACCGGAACTGGCGATTTTGCAATTGAATCTTTAAAATTAAATCCCGATAAAATTATTGGAATCGATATTTCAACCGAAATGTTAAAGGTTGGAAAAGAAAAAATTAACAATAAAAACTACAATAATATCATTGAACTTAAAGAAGGTAATGCCGAAAATATTAATTTTAACGATTGTTATTTTGATGCTACAACCGTAGCTTTTGGTGTCAGAAACTTTGAAAATTTAGAAAAAGGTATTAAAGAAATTATTAGAGTTTTGAAACCAAATGGAACTTTAATAATTTTAGAATTTGCTGATTCGAATAATTCGATAATAAGAAAACTTTTTAATTTATATTTCAATAAAATACTGCCTGTTATTGGAAAATTATTCTCGAAAAACAATATCGCTTATACTTATTTACCCGAATCGGTTAAAAAATTTTATAAGCCCGAAGATTTTAAAGAGGTATTAGTTAATTGCGGTTTTAGTAATGTTGAAATCACAAAAATGACTTTTAATTTAGCTATTATTTATGAATGTAAAAAATAGTTTTGTAAATGAAAAATAAGCATGTTGAATATTTAAAAAAAGCAATAAAACTATCTAACTATAATATTAACAATGATTTAGGTGGTCCTTTTGGAGCTATTATAGTTAAAGATGGGAAAATTATAGCAAAAGGATTAAATCAAGTAACTTCAAAAAACGATTCAACTGCCCACGCCGAAATTGTTGCAATTAGAAATGCTTGTAAAAAATTAAAAACTTTTAATCTCGAAAACTGCATTATTTATTGTAGTTGTGAACCTTGCCCTATGTGTTTAGGTGCTATTTATTGGGCAAGAATAAGCGAAGTTTATTTTGCTGCAACTAAAAATGATGCTGCTGAAATTAATTTTGATGATGATTTTATTTATAAAGAAATTAATAAACCTTTAGATAAAAGAAAAATAAAATTTAAGCAATTACTTAGAAATGAAGCTGTTGAAGTATTAAACCAATGGCAAAACAAAGAGAATAAAACAAAATACTAATTTAATATATTGCAATAGCTTAAATAATTACAAATTTGTGATGCTGAACATCGTGAAGCATCTCCTTTATGAAGATAAAAGACCCTTCACTGCCGCTTAGGGGGACAAGGGGGCTTTGCTCTTTGTTTTTTGTCATGCTGAACATCGTGAAGCATCTCCTTTATGAAGATATAAGACCCTTCGTTGCCGCTTAGGGGGACTAAAAGTCACTAATAAAAAGTCGCGTAGCGACGACATTATGGTAATAACTTGAATATCCTATATCAATATAGCCACAGAGTGGCGACATTATAATGTGTCTCTCCTACGGAGCTTTAATGTCTTTTGGGTATTTGTTTGTTACCATAATATCACACCTACGGTGTTTAATTACAAAATCATCCATAGATAAAACACATATAATATATTAAACCAAACTAATATTCAACGTAACAAAAACGTAACATAATCGTAATTTAAACTTAATTTAAATTAAACAATTTTGAAACATTAAATAAATTTTTAAAAAATTAAACATGAAAAAAGCCAACCTATCAATTATTTTAGCCATTGTTACGATATTATTTCAAGGCAAATTGTATTCTCAAGAGAATAATGAATTTAAACCTTCGGCTCAGCCAATTTTAAAGGTATTTTCAAATTACAATTACAATATTGATGAATCAACATCAGCTTTTGAAATTACGAGAGCCAGACTAGGTTATAAATACAAATTTTCAGAAACACTTTCTTCGACTGTATATTTTGAAACATGTAATCCCAATGCTGGAGATTATGAATATTTAATATATTTAAAAAATGCTTCATTAACTTATGAAAAAAACAAACTAAATTTTGAATTTGGTTTATTAGCAACACAACTTACAAAAGTTCAAGAAGAATTAGGTAAACATAGATATATTGAAAAAAGTTTCGCAGATTTATATAAACTAGGAACTACTGGTGATTTTGGAGCACAATTAAATTATAAAATAACAAAAAACATTAGTTTAGATTATGCTGTATTAAATGGTGAAGGTTATAAAATAAACCAAGCTGATTATACTTATAAAACAGCATTTGGTTTAACACTTAAAACAACCAAGGGTTTTGTATTAAGAGGTTATTCTGACATAAGTATTAAAGATTATACCGAAACAAATTTAATAGGTGTTATTGGATACAAAAACGAAAAAATTTCATTAGGTGCTGATTATAACTATAAATTCAATAAAGATTATATAAAAGAAAAAACCATTCAAGGTGTTTCTGGGTATTTTTCTTATGACCTAAACAAAAAATATCAACTATATGCAAGATATGACAATGTGTTTTCTAATACTTTATCGGGAGCAACTGATAATTGGAATTTATCAAAAGATGGTGAATATTTAAATTGTGGTTTACAATTTAGCCCAAATAAAAATATTAAAATTTCGCCAAACTATCAGGGATGGATTTCTGATAAAGATAAAAAACTTATATCATCAGCCTTTATAAGCCTCGAAATTACATACTAGTTACAAACTTAACCATTTCGTAACATTTTTGTAATACATATAAAATAATAATAATACAACTTTGAATTATTAACTTTTAAACAAACAAAAAATGAAAAAACTACTATCAATTTTAATTTTAATGTCAATTATTATAACATCGTGTAATAATAATAAGAATAATACAGACAAAACAACAGAGAAAAAAGAAGATATTAAATTATCGGGTGCAGGTGCTACTTTCCCAATGCCTTTTTATAATATGGCTTTTAAGAAATATTTAGAAAAAACAGGTGCAATGACAACTTATGGTGGAATAGGTTCAGGTGGTGGAATTAGAAGTTTAACCGACAAAATAGTTGATTTTGGTGCAACTGATGCATATTTATCAGATGAAGAATTAGTTGAAATGCCTTCAGAAGTATTGCATATTCCAACATGCTTAGGTGCTGTTGTTATAGCTTATAATTTACCTGAAGTTGATAAACTAAACTTATCGCCTGCATTACTTTCAGATATTTTTATGGGTAAAATAACTAAGTGGAACGACAAAAAAATTAAAGCTGAAAATGCAGAAGCAAAATTACCAGACCTAGCTATAACTGTAGTTTATCGTTCAGACGGAAGCGGAACAACATATATTTTTAGTGATTATATGTCGAAAATTAGCGAAAATTGGGATGTAAAATTAGGTAAAGGCAAATCGTTAAATTGGGTAACAGGAATTGGTGCAAAAGGTAATCCTGGTGTTTCGGGAACAATTAAACAAACACAAGGAGCAATTGGTTACATAGGTTCAGAATATGCAATAGCACAAAAAATACCTATGGCTTCACTTAAAAATTTAAAAGGTGAATATATTTATCCAACTTTAGAAGCAATTAGTTTAGCTGCAAAAACCGAAATACCAACCGACACAAGAGCAATGATTACTAATTCAGATGCACCTGGAGCATACCCAATTAGCGGCTTTACATGGTTAATTATTTATAAAGAACAAAACTATAATAACAGAACCGAAGCTCAAGCAAAAGCAACTGTTGAATTAATAAGATGGCTAATTTCTAGCGAAGCTCAAGATTTAACTGTTAAAATTAATTATTCGCCAATACCTGCTGAAGTTGCTATAAACGCAAATAAAATATTAGACAGTGTAACATTTAATGGAAAAACTTTAAAATAGTATATGCAAAAACGAAGTACTTTATATATTATATTAACTTCAGTTGCTTTATTAGTTTTATTAATAGGAGTAGGAATAGTTATAACCCTAATTAAGGGTTCTATTCCTGCTTTTAATGAATTTGGATTAAACTTTATTATCTCCGATAATTGGGATCCTTCTTCTGGTAAAGAAAATTATGGTGCTTTACCTTTTATTATTGGAACTTTATATACTTCGGTTATTGCATTGTTTATAGCAATTCCTTTGTCTTTTTCAACTGCAATAATTACATCTGAATATTTAAACAATAATAAAATTGGAGTTTATATAAGAACAATGGTTGATATGCTTGCCGGAATACCTTCAATAGTTTATGGTTTATGGGGTTTTTATATATTAAGACCTTTTATTGTTGAGCTTGGACTTAGCGACCAAGGTTATGGAATTTTTACTTCTTCAATAATTTTGGCAATAATGATAATACCTTATGCTTCATCTATTATTTATGAAGTAATTAATTTAGTTCCTGTTTCATTTAAAGAAGCTGCTTATGCTTTAGGGGCAACTAAAAGAGAAGTTATTTTTAATATCATTATTCCGAATGCTAAAACTGGTATTTTTGCTGGTTTTATTTTGGCTTTAGGACGAGCTTTAGGCGAAACAATGGCTGTTACTATGCTTATCGGTAATTCTAATAATATCCCAAAAGGTTTGTTTGACACAGGTAATACAATGGCAAGTTTAATTGCAAATCAATTTGGCGAAGCCGATGGACTTAAGTTAAGTTCTTTGTTTGCAATTAGCTTATTACTTTTTATAATTACAGCCGTTCTTAATTATATCGGGAAATTTATAATGAAAAAAATTGTTTAAAATGCAATTAATACAAAAAAGAAAATACAAAGATTTTATTTTTACTTCAGGGTTATACTTGCTTGTATTTATTACAATTATACCTTTATTATTTATAATTTGGGAACTTGTTTCTCGAGGGTACAAACAAATTAATTTAAGTTTTTTTACCGAAACAACACCAGATTCTTACGAAGCTATGATGGCAGTAGCAAACGGTGAAGCTATTCCTGGTGGAATTTTAAACGGTATTGTTGGAACTTTAATTTTAACACTTATTGCATCTATAATTGCTATTCCGATAGGAATTTTAACTGGTGTATATTTATCTGAAACAAAAGGTGGTTTTTTATGTAAGGCTATTAGATCAATTTCTGAAATACTTCAAGGTGTACCTTCTATAGTTTTAGGTGTTATTGCTTATGCTTGGATTGTAGTTAATATAACAAAAGGGTTTTCGGCTTTAGCAGGCAGTATTGCTTTGGCTATAATGATGTTACCAATGATTATAAAAGCTACCGAAGAAACTTTAATAATGATTCCTAATTCATATAAAGAAGCTGCTTTGTCTTTAGGTGTTCCTTACCATAAAGTTTTGTTTAGAATTTCATTGCCTATGGCTCTAAATGGAATTACAACTGGTGTTTTACTGGGTATAGCAAGAATTACTGGCGAAACTGCTCCTTTAATTGTAACTGCTCTTGGTAGTTCAATGGTAAATATTGATATTACTCAACCAATGAGTGCAATGCCTCTGTTAATTTGGGAATTTTACAATGACCCGAACTTAGTTGATATGATTTGGAGTTCGTCGTTGTTCTTATTGTTTTTTGTCCTACTACTAAATATTATAGCTAAAAGATTAAATAAAAAATGGAAACTATAAATAATAATAAAGCTTTAAGTATAAAAAATCTTTCGGTTTCTTATAACAATGAGGATTATGCAGTAAAAGATGTTAATGCAAACATTAAAAAAAATGCTATTACTGCTATAATGGGTCCTTCGGGTTGCGGAAAGAGTACTTTGCTTAGAGCAATGAACAGAATGCATGAGCTTTATAAAAATATTGTTGTTAATGGGTCTATTTATTTAGGTAATGAAAATATTTTTGAATTAGATCCAATAGAGTTGCGACGAAAAATAGGTATGGTTTTTCAAAGGCCGAACCCTTTCCCTACTATGAGTATTTTTGATAATGTTTTAGCGGGTTTTATATTGAATGGAATTGCTCTTAAAAAGAACGAAAAATATGAAATAGTTGAAAAAGCTTTAATTGATGTTGCTTTATGGAGCGAAGTTAAAGATGCTTTGCACCGAAAAGGAACATTTTTATCGGGCGGACAACAACAACGTTTATGCATTGCCCGAACAATTGCCTTTCAGCCCGAAATAATTTTATTAGATGAACCTACTTCGGCTTTAGACCCAATTGCGACTTCTAAAATTGAAGAAATGATAGTTAAATTGAAAGAAAATTACACTATAATTATTGTAACTCATAATATGGCTCAAGCTCAAAGAATTTCTGACTATTCAATGTTTATGTATATGGGCGAATTAATTGAGTATGATAAAACAAAAAAAATGTTTAATGCACCCGAAGATATTAGAACTAAAGAATATTTAACTGGCGTATTTGGATAATAGAAATTTAATATATATATTTATTTAAACTATCAATTTAATAATATGGATAAGAAAAGAATATTAATTGTTGATGATGAAGCTGATTTATGTGAAATTTTAAGTTTCAATATAGAAAGCGAAGGTTATGATGTTGATATTGCTAACTCTGCCGAGGAAGTATTAAAGAAAGACATTGCTTCTTTTAATCTTATTTTACTTGATGTTATGATGAATCAAATGTCGGGTTTTGAATTGGCTAATAGGTTAAAAAAAGATGATAAATACAAACATATACCAATTATTTTTTTAACAGCAAAAGAAACAGAAAATGATATTTTAACTGGCTTTTCGGTTGGCGCTGATGATTACATAAAAAAACCTTTTTCGGTTAAAGAAGTAACTGCTCGTATTAAAGTTGTTTTAAATAGGTCTTCAGTTAAAAATGAAATTGTTAATGAAATAATTTCTTATGAAACTATAACTCTAAACAGCAACCAAAAATCGGTTAATATTGACGGCAAAATGGTTATATTAACAAAAAAAGAATTTGATATATTATATATTTTACTTAAAAATCCTGGTAATATTTATTCTCGACAAACTATTTTAGAATTAGTATGGAATGATGAAAGTTATGTTTTAGACAGAACTGTTGATGTTCATATCACTCGACTTCGAAAAAAAATTGGTAAGTATGGAAATAACATTATTTCACGAACAGGATATGGTTACTATTTCGAGAAATAAAATTTATTAGAAATACAATAAAATATTTAACATGAACAAAAGTAGCTTTAAATTTAAATTATTTATTTACTTCTTTATAGCATTTATATTATTTACAGTTATAGTAGCATTTTTTGAATATCAACAAGAGATAAATCATAAAGAAAACAAACTTATTTCTGTTCTTGATAATAACAATCATATTATAAATAACTATATACAAAACAATAATGTTCTTGAACATAAAAATTATGATTCTCTATTTTTTCTATCAAAACTTTTTCCTGATAAAGAGTTAAGAATTACACTTATTGATAAAAAAGGAACTGTATTGTATGACAATTTTTATAATTCGTATTTTTTAATGGGAAATCATCTTGATAGACCAGAAGTTAAAGAGTCTTTTTACTCTGGATCTGGGCATGAGATTAGATATTCGAACACTTTAAAACAAAAATATTACTATTTTTCTAGATATTACAAAAATTATTACATTCGAGTTGCACTGCCTTACGACAAATACACAATTAATTTATTAAAACCAGACAGTGTTTATCTTTATTTTTTAATTACAATTTTTATTATATCTTCAATTTTACTAATAATAATTGCGAACAAAATATCTAAAACAATAGATTTACTTAAGAATTTTTCGATAAAAGCTGCAAACAATGAATTTATAAATCAAGAAATATCTTTCCCTTCTAATGAACTTGGTATTATAGCAAAACAAATTATTTCAATTTATAATAATTTAAAAAAGACAAAAGATAATTTAAGTCAAGAACAAAAAAAGCTTATAAAACACATTCAGATTACTCGTGATGGTGTTGCAATTTTTGACAATGAGAAACAAAATGTATTTGCAAACAGCTTTTTTATTCAATATGCTAGTTTATTAAACAATAATAGTTTAGCAAAACCAGAAGAAATATTCGACTTAGAAAATTTAAAACCTTTGAACGACTACATAGATAAAAAACTTATAAACAAACCTTTTTCTTATGATAAAGATATTATAAGTAACACATTCAATATTTCAAAAGATGATCATCATTTTTCGGTAAATGCTATTATTTTTCAAGATCACATGTTCGAAATTTATATTTGTGATAATTCACAAACTATTAAAGAGCAAAAGTTAAAATATGAAATGACAAGCAATATATCTCATGAACTAAAAACACCTGTTAGTTCAATAAAAGGGTATCTCGAAACTTTGTTAGACAAAAAAGATTTAGATGAAACTAAACGTGATTATTTTATACAAAGAGCATTTATTCAAACCGAAAGATTAACCGAGTTAATTAATGATATCTCTATTCTTAATAAAATTGAAGAAGCTAGTTCTTCATTAAATATTGAAACTGTAAATATTAATGATATTATTAAAGATGTTGTTGAAGATATTGCAATTCAAATTACCGAAAAAGATATTACTATAGACAATCAAATATCAAAACCTATTGAAATTAAAGGCAATTCATCGTTAATTTATTCAATTTTTAAGAACTTAACCGACAATTCTTTAAAATATGCCGGAGAAAATGCTAAGATAAAAATTAAAAATTACTACGAAGATAAAGATTTTTATTACTTCTCGTTTAGCGACAATGGACCTGGCGTTCCAGAAGAACATTTATCACGAATATTTGAACGCTTTTACCGAATAGACAAAGGTCGCTCAAGAAATAGTGGAGGCACCGGATTAGGTTTGTCAATAGTTAAAAATGCAGTTAAATTTCATAATGGCGAAATTTCAGCTAAAATAAGTAATGAAGGTGGACTAGAATTTCTTTTTAATTTAAAAAGATAATTTAATTAGTTGCCAAAGTTTGTCTATAAGCAACCACCGTTTTTTTTGTGGTTTTGAAACTTCGAACTAAATAAAAGTTGGTTTGCAACTAACAAAACAAGCTTTAGTTTGGTAATGTTAAAAAAAAGGTAGTTTTATGTAGATAATTGTTGTTAAAAAACTACAGTTTATTTTTTAGTAGGGTTATATTTATTTTTTATACAATAGAATATAATTACTAGGATTTTTTATTGCATCTATTTCTATATCAACATCAATATCAGGCCAGTATAAATTATTTGGAGATAGTGTTTTAACATTAAAAATACTATTTAAATTAGCTTCTTTAAGTTCAGGATAATCTTTAAATGGTATAAAAAACTCATTATTGTTACACATTACCCATAAGCCAAAACTAGTAATTGAAGTAATACTACTGTTCAAAATGTTTTTTCCACTCTTTGATGATTTCATTTTGTCTTTTTTCTATGATTTTCATTAATTGTTTTAAATCTTTAGATGAAATATTATAATAATCAGCTAAACTAACTATTGGTTCAACCCAAAATTTAGCTGTTCCATCTGATGTTGCAACATGAATATGCATTCTAACTTCTTCTCTACTATTAAAAAAGAAACGAAATTTATTATATATAAAAATTGTTGGCGACATAAAATTTAATATTTACAAAAATAACAAAATGCTAACTCTTAAACAAAACAAGTTATTTATATTTTTTCATTTGAAAATAAAATATTTATTATCTTGCATTACCTAAACAAAAATAATGGGTTGCATAAATTTAACAAAAAATATTGTAATTAAAAAGCCCCCGTTGTTCGTAGTTTTTAACTACGAACCAAATAAAAGTTGGTTTGCAACTAACAAAACAAGCTTTAGTTTGGTAATGTTAAAAAAAAGGTAGTTTTATGTATATAATTGTAGTTAAAAAACTACAGTTTATTAAATGCTTTTCCGAAAGTTTTCGGAAGGAAACTACGCATAACTAAGAATAAGAAATTAAATATTACACAATTTGATTAATAAGTTCATTTATCTTAGCTTC
>CAZJKL010000056.1:0-16473 GCA_964546655.1 uncultured Bacteroidales bacterium
TTATTCGATATTGTTAACCTAAATTGTTAGGGTGTTGCAAAGCCGAAAACAGGAATATATTTATTTTTCAAATTAACATTTCATTGTATTTAGTGCGTTTCGATAATGCCCGACGGTCTTTGCATAGGAAAAGTGCGGGATTTTTGCCCAGCGTTCCAATCAGCCGTTATAAAAATTAAAGATAATTAAAAATATCAAAAAAACACTGAACCCCGCATTTTTTCCTATACAATGTTAGCGTTTCGTTGGTTTTTATCATTCCGTTATTCCTTTTTATAAAATCGATCGATTATTCGCTTACACTCATGAGCTCCTTTTAGTCGGTTCGCAATTAAATAGATAAATTGTTATATTGTTAAAAAGCCCTTATGGCACGAACATAGTATGTGTTACTCTTACTACTGCTGTATAGGTCGCCATATTCGAAATACTGAACCCCTGCATAGAGGCTGCTGGCCTCGGTAGAACTCCAATAGTATCCCATAGAAAAACCACCAATTGCAGTTTGGTTTAAGTAAAGTTTATTTAATTCATCTTCTGAAGGCAAATACCAGTCGCTATAACCCCCTAAAACCAAATCGGCACACAATTGAGCCGCATAACTTCCTGCCCCCTGACTAGAGATAATTGTATTCGTGTTGGCATTTCCTGTGCCTATTGCGGTTGCTCCTGTTGTAGTATTACTTCCATTATACCATTGCATACCTGTACTTTGGTCGCTTGGAGCAGTTATTAACCCATGTCGTACGTTTGCGTCATAACCAGGGTCCCCAGATACTAAGAAATATGCGATTATTCCACCTTGATAACCATCTCCAATTGACAAATCATTAATATTTTCATCTGTCCATGTTGGGACTCCATTTTTGTATTTTAATAGCTGTCCATTTAGTCCAGGTGCAATAGTTACCCATGCAATACCGTTCCAATATTGCATTTGTCCTGAAACAGTACCTAAAGTAACGCCAATTTTGGCTGTGTTGGCGATAATCTCATTTGCCTGTGTTGTTGAAATGCCATTTTTAGCTATTTTAGCATGCAAAGCATAAGGCACACTTAACAATTGGCTAGTGCCTGTTATGATGTAGTTTGTTCCGCCTGTTGGGTCGGTTTCGGTTTTTATAAAGTACGAGCCTGTTGACCAGTCGATAGAGCTAAAGCCTGTGCCTCCGCCTATTTCAATACTTACCAAACCATTGGCATTGGTAGTTGGAGTTTGCGTTTCGGTGTAAACCGCTGTACCTGTTGCCGAACCTTGTAAAATGCTTATTTTCATTCCCACTACTGTTGAAATAACCAAAGCATTACTGCTGTTGCGTATTACTGCTTGATAGCTCATTTTTTCGGGTGCTTGAGCAAACACACCTGCCGTTAATAATACGGCTGCTAAAATGTTAAATAACTTTTTCATATTGTTTTAATGATTTTAAATGTTTTTACTTCTTTGTTTTCAACGATTACTTTTACAAAATAAGTTGCTGGCACAAAATTGCTCATGATAATACTTGTTTGGTTGCCTACGATTTTTTCACTTTTTAAAAGTTTCCCGCTCATGTCGAATAGCTGGTAAGATAAATTTGATGTTTCAAAATTATCTACACTCAATGTCAGATAATCGGTTGTAGGGTTTGGATAAGCTTTAACCGAAAGGTTGATGCCTTTGGCTTCTTCTAATCCTGTTACTACCGAAATTTCTAAGGGTTGCTGCACACCTTGTGCTACTGTACCATTTGTTCCTGTATTGGTGGTGTAAACTACTTGTCCAACGGAGTAACTCGTCGAGCCTCCGCTACCTGAAGCATTTCCACCTGAGGCGTTAACGCTTTCTTGTGCTTGCAGTCCTGCAAGTCCAAGTCCGAACAAGAGTACTGCACTTAATTTTAATTTTTCGAGTAGCATATTTGACTTTATTTTTAGTTTATATCATTTAAAAATATCTTAATTGGCATTTCCTGTTTGTCTGTGTCGTTTAGGGTTTTTCCAATTCTGACTAACGTCAAATTTAGTTATTGATTATCAATTAATTATTATTTATTCAAATCTATCAATATGCGTAAAAATTCACACCCAATTTTTGTAGTTAGCTTGAGAAATTAATCAGTTTCTCTGATGTAAAGAATGAACGCTAACGAAAAACAATATGCGTATGTTGCGGGGTTTCACGGCACTATCGTTTCAAAGTTGCACAAATGTTTCTTTCTTGCACAATGTTTCAACCTACCACAAAAGCCCGCAATTTTCGCATATTGTATGTTATAAGCATTTGTTATTTTTTAATTAATCAATTAGTTATTTTTTTTATAATTATCCAAAGTTAATGAATTAGTTTTGAAAAAAAATATTTTACTCTTATCTCCTTTGTTTATATTTACAATCAGTTACTTTATTTTTTCAATATTAAATATCAAATATTCTCTAATTTTCAATTTGTTAATTATTCATTTTCTAATATGTGTTTTTTTAAATTTTCAGTTTTAGAAGATATATCGTCTGTTATGCTATAAACAGATATAGTTGCACCTGAAATAGCATCAATATTTTTACCGACATTTAATTCTTCATTACCATCATAGCCGACAAATTGTTTTAACCACTTTTTGACTGTAATTTCTTGACCGTGCGATGCTTCGTAGTTAAAAATGTTAACTGACAAAATCCTTGTAAATGTGTCAAACAAAATAAAATAATCGAAAAATTCATAACTATCATTTGATTTAAACTTATCGGGCGAAGCACAAACACCCGCACGACAAGTTTTAACTCTTCCAACATAGACAAAACCTATTTGAGTTGAATTAATTATTTTAAAATACTTCTGATTTATCGTGTCTATAACTAAATCCGAATTATTTTCTAATTCTACCAATGTAGGATTATCACATTTAAATTGATTTTGTATTTCTTTAATTAATTGTTTTGGAATAAAATTTATACCATTTTGAGCATTACAAGTAACTATTGAAATAATAAAAAATGCCATTAAAATTAAACTTATCTTTTTCATACATTAAAACATTATGCCAAATCCGGCATTAAAAACTTTACTATACTTTTCGTCTGCTTTTGATTTGCTAAATTGCATATCTGCTTTAAGAACTGCACCTTTTACTAACGTGTAAGTTAATCCGGTAGTAATAACCGTGTTGTTATATTTGTCGTTTTTACTAATAATGTTCTCAACTGATTGATGTGTATTGTAAACTTCGTATCTTACGAAAGGCATTAGTTCTGATTTTATATTTTTTACGGTCTGGGAAACGTTGTAGCCAATTTCGCCGTAATAACCAATCATAGCACTACCCAAATCGTTATATTTTCCATTTTGGGAAGTAAATTTATTATATTGTTCGGTATTGCCTATTTGGGTATAATATAATTGACCTGTCAATTTTATCCCTTTTAATTTATATCTTATATCTGCACCAACCATTGCAATATTTACAATAGAGGAGTCGGCTTTTTGAATTAAAACGGTGCTGTCATTATGTAAGTTATTATATAAACGACTTTGTGATTTCCCGAAAAACCCCGAAACTCCTATATTCATATTTTTTATGCCATAAAATTCTATTTTACTGGTAAAACTCGGTGAAGAAAAATATGCTTTTGAACCTTTTTGTCTTCCTTCCCTTAATGTTTTACTGCCCGAAAACAATCCAACATTATTATCATAACCGTTTAATCCGTTTACAACATATAATTGATATTTTGTTTTTGCTTGTAAGACATTCCCCGAAAAACCAAATCCTATTTCTCGCCATGTTGAAGGTGCAATTTTGTTGTCAATTATTGGACGTTCAACTCCGTTAAATGTTGTAGGTTCGTGATATTCGTTAATAATACCCATGGGAATTAATAAAAGTCCGGCTCTAAAATTGAGATATTTATTGATTTTATGTTGAAGAAACATTTGTTCTACCCATAGTTCTTTTGCATATTCAAATTCAATTTCTGAAACAAATTGAGTTTTATTTGAAAAATTGTATCCCAAAAACATAATCATTCTATGAACATCAAGGGTTCCTAAACTTTTTGCATTGCTATTTATAGGTTGATTGTAATGAACTTCGCCATATCCACCAATACCAAGACCGGGTTTGTCGTCAAGCATTTTTTCAACACTATTAATATAAATGTTTTTTACACTGTCAACATCTTGTGCGCTTATTGTTAATGCACTCAATAATAATCCAAATAATAGTAACTTTTTCATCGTATAAAATTTTAATTAATTTAATTTGATGCAAAAGTATAGCATATTAAAAAACTGTGCAATCCCAAAATATAGTGATTTTTTATTTTAGATAATCAGTGTTTATATCTTTTATGTTAATTAGTTCTTTTATAACAGCATACATTGTTAGTCCTGAAATAGTTTTGATGCCTGTTTTTTCAGAAATATTTTTCCTGTGAGAAATAACAGTATGAGTGCTGATTGACAATTGTTCAGCAATTTCTTTATTTATAAAACCATGTGCTACTAACTTTAAAACTTCAATTTCTCTTCGGGTTAAATCCTGTGTATTAATTGATAAATTGTTGGTTTTAAAACTATCGATAATTTCTTGTATCTTATATTGAATTATTATTGAACTATCATTAACATGTAATTCATTATCTTTTTGCTCATTAACATTAAAAAATAGGTATTTTAGAATTGTTGCAGATTTAAAATGTTTTTCAAAGAACGCAGTTTTTTCTTCGTATAAATTTTGAGGCAAAATAAGCAAAACGTATCCCAATAAGTTGGGATAATCCAAAAATTCATCAATTTTTTTTACTAAAATTGGTTCAAATCCTATAACCGAAATAATTTTAGAAAAACCATTTAAAATAATTTCTGAATTGTTGAAAACTAATATATTTATGGGTTTATTCACTCTGCTTTGTGGTATATTTTAAAAACTGCTTTACTTTTGGATAAAGAATTCGGTCTTCAATTCTTGCATGGTTTTTTAAATCTTTTTCAAATCTAAAAATCGCTATTGCAAAAGCATTGCAATTATGAGTATCTTCAATCGTTGGTAAATATTTGAATAGTATGTTTTTAATGTCAATAATTATATCATCAAGTTGGGAATGAATATTAATAAAGTTAAGTTCCGGTATGGTAATTTTCAAATTATCTGTTTCTGAAAGTTCAATTATTTTAGGGAATATTATATTTTCTTCATAATCAGTATGTTTTTGTAATTCTTTTTTAAAGTTTATAAATATTTTTTCTAAAAGAATGAAAATATCTTTATTTGATTTTTCATTATTTAGTAAAACATTAAAAAGTCGTTCAATTTCAGGAATTACATAAAAATTATAATATTGATGGGTTTTTATTAAATATTTGATTATATCTGAAAATTTGAAGTTTACGAATTGTTGTTCTGGAAAATAATTTTCATTGTGATATACATTTAAAATTAACAGGAAAAAATTTTCATCAATTTTTTGATTTATACATATTTGGTTTACATTTAAATCACCAAAACCAATCTTTATACCAAATCGATTTATGACAGGTAGCAAGTTAATATCGTGATTGACAATTTCAATAATTTTATTTTGTGGATTGAATATATTCATCAGTAAATAGTTTTTTCAAATTTTCGTTTTGTTTGATTGGTTGTTTTTTTTTGCTTACGGATGTGGCTTTGCGTTGTGCGGTTTCTTTGAAACACAACTCTTTCCTACCGCTTGGTAAATTTAATTTGTAATTGTTATTTTTCCGGCGTCAGACCGCCAAACCGCCGCATAACGCAAAACCGTTGTTAGCGGCAGAGCTTTTCTATAAGTTTTCTATTTCTTCTCTGGTCAATCCTGTTGATTTTATTATTATTTCAATATCAACCCCATTTTCTCTAAAACTTCTTGCTATTTCAATATCTCTGTCCTTTTTTATTTTATCTTCTGCATCTACCTTCATTGTCCATATCATACTTGCACTATAGCGTAAATCCTCTAAATGTCTATTGTATGTCTTATATTCTTCTTCACTTAAACTATCCAATTTCCACAATTCCTTTGCCTTATCTATCCCTTTTGCTGTAAATGTGTCTTTTATCTCGTTGTTTTTCAAATAATAAATCCATTCATCTAAGGTGTCTTTGGCTACATCATTAAATTGATTTACTTTTATTACATAATATTCTGGAAATATCTCTGATGGCTCAGTCTTGCCTAATAATTCTATCTGTTTGGTCGACAATAATAATTTGTCTTTCTTATGTAAGCCTGTAAAATCTGTCTTGCCGTGATAAATATAATCTTCGCCTTGTCCTAAATCAAAATAAACTATATTTATTGAATATATCTTCTTCAAATTCCTATATGGTTCGCCTATACTTATATATTCTGTTAGTGTTTTTGATGCTCCATAAGACATTCTGTGAAAATAATCATATTCCTGCTCGTTTTGAATTTCTATTATCACTAATTCCCCTTTGGAATTTTTAACTAACATATCTACTCGGTTAAACTTATCTTTATTAAGTTTCTGATTCCCTTCGCTTTCTAATATGTTTTCTATTGTTATGTTCTCTTTTAATAATTCAGATAAAAATCCTTCTAACACAAAATAATCTGCCTTATTTCTCAATAATCTTTTTATTGCCCAATCAAATCTTATTAAATTTCTATTGCTCATTGTGTTTCAATCTTTTCTGCAAATTTAATCTTTTTTTTTTGCTTTGCAATAATCTATTTATTTATTATTCAAATTATAACGTTCTGTAAATCTTTTTCAGCTTTACCGCTAACGGAGCTTGTTGCCAAAGTTGGCGAAATTTCACTTCCTTATCAAGCCGTGATAAAATTACAATATTTTTTTCTAACCGCAAGTAAAGTTGCTTTTTTTTAGACGCCAATTGTGGGCAACATAGAGTTGTGGGCTGTTATTATTTAATATTTTACAGTTTTCAACTTTTGTCCTAGAATCATTGAAGAATATTTTTCATCTAATTTATTAGTCCAACCAATACAATATTCTGTAAATGGGCTTATTTCTAATGAATCAATATTTCTATGTGCATAAGCCATTATTTCATTAGGAAACTCTTTATTTACAAATTCTTTCCTTGATTTTTCTATTTTCTTTTTATTAAACGGACTATAATATAAATCCCAAGCTCCAAATAGATGTAAGAATTCATGTGCGATAACTGAAGGTTGTTTAAAACTCACAACTGAATATTCAATATCAGTATAACTATTGCAATAAATTGCTACAGATATTTCTTCTTTGTAATAATTATTTATAAAATATATTAACGCTACATTATCTGTTTTATATTCATCCCTTAATCTTGCAATTAACCTTTCTTTATCTTTAAAATTATTTTTAGTTGCGATAATTTTTGATGTATCTGGTGGTAAATTCTTTCCTATTATTGAAGCAATCTTATCTGACCACTTCTGAACTGATTTAACACCTAATAATAAATTGGGTGTATATAAACTTGCTCTTAATGTTTTTTGAGGTAAATCAAGAACAATTGGAATTTTACCATTATTATTCGGATGTAATATTTTTATTCTTAAATTTTTCTTTCTAGCTTTTGCTTGTTTTAATATCCAATCAGTAGCTATTTTAATAGAATCTAACGTAGATTTTATATCGTATTCGCTCCAAGGTGTAGTTTCTTTAGTATCCACAAAAATTGCATATAATAAAACATCTCCATATAATCTCTTACAAACATTATTATTTACACTTACAATACTAACTTCTGTTGTTCCAGTTCTAAATAAATTCCAAATTTTACATCCACTTATAAAAATCAATGTAATAAAAATAATAAATAATTTACCTTTCATTTAACTATACTTTTTAGTAAATACATTTTTATTATCAAAAGGAATCACAATAAAATTACAATATTTATTCTTTTATTAGTTTTCCTATTGTTCTTTGGCCATCAACTGAAATAACATTATAAAAGTATAACCCCGTATTTAGATCATTTACCGAGATCTGAGTTGAGTTTATTATCTGTTTTGACAAAACAACTTTGCCATTAATATCATACATCTCTAAACAACTCTCGCTATAACCTTCTGGTAATATGATGCTTAGTTTATCATTAAAAGGATTTGGTAAAACAGATAATTCCACATTTTGAAAATTATTATTATTTACATATAAAGCACCACAATAATTACTTGCAGTTACACTTAAGCTATTCCATTGATCTGCACCTTCATATAATAATACACTTTCTGTTGGAACATTTAAAGGAACCGTACTTGGTACATTTAAAAACACATTACTTTCTAAAACAGGAGGCACTGCAATACAACACATTATTGCACTTAAGTTTGAACAATTCCAGAAAGCACTAGATTTAATTAATTCAATTGAACCACCTAAATATATAGTATCTAATTTTTCGCAAAAAGCAAAGGCATCAGATTCAATAACTTTTACTGAATCTGATAATTCAACTATTGATTTACCCCCAGGACATTGAATTAATGTATCTGCTCTTTTATTATACAATATACCATCTATTGATGAATATTTTAAATTATTTGATTCTACTTCTATCGATATTAAACTATCACATTGTTGAAAAGTATTCATATTAATTTTCATAACTGAACCTGGAATTATTATAGAGGTTAATCTTTCGCTTAACCTAAAAGCATAATTTCCAATCTCTAATAATGAATTTGGTAAAGTAACGGATGTTAAATCAGAACAGTCGGAAAAAGCGAATGCAGCTATACTTGTAACTGAATATGTAATATCATTATCAGTTAATTGTGCCGGAATAATTATATCTCCAGAATATTTTGGTGTTTTTTGAGAAACTTCAACTGTATAAGGAGGCATTGAAGATGTAATCATATAATCTATACCATTTGAGTATATTGGCTGAGCTTTTACAATAAATATTGAACATATTGCAATAATAAGAATTAAAAGAGTTTGTTTCATAAGGTTTGTTTTTTCGTGGGTTAAATTTTGTTTTATTATATTTTTTTAAAATTTAAAGTTGATTTCTTATTTTATTTTAGAATAATCAATCTGTTAGATTCAATAATTTCATTTTCAACCCTTAAATTGTATATGTAAACTCCTTCTTCTAATCCTTTTAGTCTAATAGATTTATTATTATATAAATCTAATCTCTCGCTTAATACTTTAACCCCTAATACATTATAAAGATCAAAATAAGTTTCGCCTTGTTGTGGCATGTTATATTCAACAGTTACATCCCCTCTTGAAGGATTTGGGAAAACAGTTACCTTATTTTTATTAAACTCAATCTCTAGAACAGAAGATACGACTGAATAGTAATAGATCTGCTCACCATCTAAAATCCACAGGCTAGAACTTGTGTCATAATAATAATTAATTGAAGATACAAGTTTATTTTTAAAATCAGCCCAAAATGGAACATTTAAATCATCTATTGTGAAATTAGAATCGTAGATATTGTCATGTTTAGATTCACCAACCCAAGTATTTTGGTCTGATTCCCATGAGTAACTTATCTCCTGTGTATTATTTCCATTTGAATCGTATGCATAGTCCTGTTTATAACTAATAATCCAAATATTTTGGTCTAAATCCCACATCGAATGAATAGTTTGTGTATTATTCCCATTTGAATCATATGTTTTGTCATCCTTCGCATTAATAATCCAAGAATCTATATAAGAATCCCAATAGCAAATAATAGTTTGTGTATTGTTGCCATTAACATCATAAGTGTAGTCAAATTTAAAGCTATTATCCCAAACGTTTTGGTCTAAATCCCAATAATAGTAAAGTTCTTGTGTAATATTGTCATTAATATCGTAAGTTAAGTTGATTTTCAAACCATATACCCATTGATTTGATTTCCAACTGTAGTATAGTTCTTGTGTAATATTTTCATTAATATCGTAGGTGTATTGGATTTTTTGCAACCCAACCCATGTATTTTGGCCTGAATCCCAAACATATTCAATTATTTGTGTATAGTTACCATTAGTATTGTAAAATATTTCAAGTCTAGATTCAATAACCAATTTATTTAAGTCTGAATCCCAACTAAATCCAATTATTTGAGTATTGTTACCATTGGCGTCATAGGTATATACTTCTTTCCATAAATTTAGTTCTACGATGCTGTCTAAACGTTGAATAGTGCCCTTATTTTCTTTAAATTTATCCTTTCTTTTATCGATTTGTTTTGTATAAGGATTATATGTTTTTTTTAAATAATCATTATTGCTATATAATTTATTATTTAAAATAAAATTATAGTTCTGTTTTAATTCTTTATAATTTCCTTTTTTTTCTAATTGTCCAAAACCTTTTAAAACTAGTGTAATAACTAATAACTGTATTAAAATTCGAACTTTCATATAATTTCTATTTATAATTTATAAATAATATTTGATATTTTACATGAAATAATGTAATGTATAATTATAAAACATTATTTAAAGCCAAATTTACAATATTTTATTCTACCCGCAAATTACTTTGTTTTTTTTAGTCGCAAATTGTTTGATATATAGTTTTTATCTTTTTATTGTCAATATTAAAGGACTTAATTTTCTTCCTTTACTGTATGGATTATGAACTATGATATCTTTAAAAATAATTTTATCTCCTACTTTTAAGGTTTTAATTTTATCAATTAATACTGATGGAAATTGTTCTCCATTTACAAAACTGATTTTCTTCGACTCCTTCATTTTAACTAGTTTTATTTCCTCTTCTCCTGTTTCTGGATTAACGGTATATATTGTATCACATGAAGTCCTTGTCTTTTTTATATATTTATAGTAGTCAATTGTATCTCCTGATACTACAAAATTCACAGTAAATCCACCAATTTTCCAATCTGAATTATAACAACCTGTATTTAATTTTATCTTTGGCAATAATAAAATTTCTTCAATCTTAACTTCTGTTTTAGTTATATTTCCTATTTGAGATTCTATCTCTTTAAGTTCTTTTATTTTATATGTTTTACGATATATAATTTTACCTCTAGAATTAACTTGAATTTCTAGTGTATCTTCTTCTTTATTGGTTTTTGAAAAATAGCAAACATATGAATTATAAGATTTCTTAATTATCTTATTATTAGGATTATTTGATGTCAATTCAACGGTTGAATCTCTTTCGATTCCAATTATTTCAATCTTATTTTCTAAGTTTATGAATATATAATTTAGACTTGAATCTGTTAAACTTTTATTTACAATATCTAACTGTGCCTGTGTACTTATTGTTAGTATCAATAATGTTATTAAAATCTTAATTTTTATCATTTGTGATTTTTTCATATAGTTAATTTTAAGTGTTTTTTATTTACAATCTCTTTTATTTAAATTTTCATCCAGAAAAATGTGAGCAACGGTTTTGGGTTTTAATTTCTCTTCACATTCAACCTGCGAGTTTAATTTATTTTATTGCAATTATTATTTCTGGTTCATTACAATAAACACATGTATGATAAAAAACCCGAGAACAGTTATGCACAGTTGTTATTTAATTTGTTTACCTAGTTTCATAAAGTATTTTTCAAAATATTCATATGTAAAATAAGCTACAACCAATGTAATGCATACAGATAAAATAAGTCTCACCGATTCGTGAAAATGGAAAGTGTGATTTCTGAATCGTCCAACAAGGTCATAAATAATTGGGTGAAGCAAATAAACAGAATAACTTGCTTCTCCTAATAAAGTCAAAGGTTTATGTATGATAACAGGAAATTTAAAAGTCAGTTTGTAAAAGCAAAAGCAAATTAGTAAACAGCAAAAAGTAAAAAGTAATCTATTTTCTCCTGTTACTAAATTTATTGCATTCCCTTGCGCTGGAATAAATGCAAAAAGACCAAGTCCAAATATTAATAAAGTAACTATTGTCGAATTGTTGATTTTTGTTTTATTAAACAATAAGCCTATCAGAAAACCGCCAAGAAAAAGAAAAACCTGATTGAGCGGATTTACAAAAACGCCCCACTGATCGCCAAGTACCATATTGGGGTTAAGTTCTGAATATGCAAAATATAGGTAAAGTGAAAATATTAAAACACTCAAAATTATAAACAATGGTTTGAATGATTTTGAAAAAAGAATGAAAAACGGAAAGAATACATAAAACACCAATTCATTGCCAATAGACCAAGCGCCTGCAGAGAAATATGTCTGCCATTTTACGAAACCAAATAAACCTGTAAGATTGAGAAACAAGTCTGAAAAATCAGGGATTTTCCGTGATAATAAAATTGCTAAAATTGTTACAAGCCAAAGCAAAGGAAAAATTCTTAGAACTCGTTTTTTCAAAAAATCAACAATGTTTTGTCGAGACGGTTTCATTTTGTCATAATAAACGTAGTATAAAGTCAGTCCACTTAAAACATAAAATATTGAAACACCATAAAGACCAACTCTACCCATAAAAGTATCGGCTTCAAATACTCCAATTGTCCAACTCAAATAATGATAAATCATTATTCCAAATGCAGCTAATCCTCTAAGGTAATCTAAGTTGTAAAGTCTGTTCATATTTTTTGTTTGTGCGTTGTTTTATAATTAAGTGTAATGGTTTCGGACTTGGCGAAAGTGGCTATTTTAACAACAAATGTGTTTGTATATTACTTATCCACTATTTTTTCCAAACCCTTGTTTCAATAAGTTTTTCATTTGCTATAATTTATTCTTCTATTTAATAGTCTTCATTTTTTTAATAGCTATATATAATTAAATTTTCATTTTTTTAACTACCAAATTAATAATTCTTTGTGAAAAAGGAAAAATAAACAACAATTTTAAGACAATAGGATACTTTGTAAGTATTTTCATTAAATAGTAATTTCTTTTAAGTTCACTCCCAAATTTTCTATTGATATCTTTTTCATATTCTAGCATAAAATCTGACTTAAAGTTATTATGTGTAAAACATCTTTGTATTTGATTTGCTGCAATCATTCCACTCCAAATTGCTTTATCAATGCCATGCCCTTGAATAGGATCAACTAACGATGCAGCATCTCCTGCAAGTAAAAATCGTTCACCACTAATTCTTTGATTTTTTGACCAAATAGGTAATCCAAAGCAATTAATATTAGCAACAAGCTTTGCATCTTTAAACCTTGCCTTAAATCTATCCGATTCGATAATTTGAGCTAATTTTTTATGAATATTTTTTTCAGAAGCAGTTTTTATTTTATCATTTAAGATGCCAAATCCAACATTATAATAATCGTTCGGCAAAGGAAAAATCCAAAAATAACCATCCACTTCATTAACTAAATGAAATTCATTTTCTCCAGTAACTACTCCTGAAATTTCTTTATAGTATGCCCTTACAGCTGCTGCATAAACTTTATTCTTTTGCTTTTGCTGCTCTAAAAAACTTCTTTTAACTACTGAATTATTGCCATCGCAACCTACTATAATTGGAGCAATTAGTTCTAAACCATTCTCTAAAATACAATTAATAGAGTTTTGAGTTTTAGTTAATTTAATTACCTTATTATTTTGAAAAATCTCAGTATTGGTTTGTTCTTTTATTATGTTAAAAAGAAAATTATCAAAGTCAATTCGTTTACTATTACAAGCATAAGAAACCCATTTATAACTGAATGATCTATTTTTAGAGATATAAAATCGTGAAGAAATTACGCGTGTTTGTTCAAGCTTCTCTCTTAATTGAATTTCCCACTTTGGGTTAATTAATTTCAGAGCTTTAAATGATTGACCGGGTATGGCATCTCCACAAATTTTATCTCTTGGGAAAGTAGCTTTGTCTATTAATGCAACTTTAAGCCCTTTGTTTTCAAGAGCCATAGCACATGCAGTACCAGAAGGTCCAGCTCCAACAATAATTACATCAAAAATTTTACTCATTATTACTACAAATATTTTTAAATTGAAGTGTCCTGCTTTTGATTAACTAATATTTTTTTGGTCAATCTATTTCAGGGCTATAAAATTGCTTGAGGCAACTTTTGCTGTATTATCAAACAGCTACAAATTTACAATATTTTTATTCTAACCGCAAGTTGAGTTGTTTTTTTCGACGCTAATTGTAGGCAACATTGTGTTGTGCCTTCGCCCTTCTTTTTCTGTCGTATGTTTTGTTGTCAAGTCGTTGTTTCGCTATTATTGTTTAATATTTGAAAAGTGTCAGCCATTTTTATTTTTTCAATTCGTAAATTTTATACCAATAGAAAAACGCTTCGGGGTTGGACTTTTTAAGTTTGTTCAACTTGTTATTGAGTGGTTCGTCAATTTGCCAATCTTTTAGTTGAAGTGGATTTTCAAACTTAGCAATCGTTTTTGCATTGAGATGTAACAATGTCGAAAGATAAGCCGCCTTTGAAGCGTGGGCAATTGCTTTTTCAATGTGATAACTTTCAGAAAAAATAAAACGGCTGATTCGCCCAATACCGTTTTGTAATTCTAGAAAATCGCCTTTGCCATCTGTTCCTCTGCTTACAATGCAAAGAGCCGTTTGGTAAATATCTTCCAATACATCGTTTTCGTTTATTCCTTCGGAATTGCGATAATCAATTTCGGTTTTTGCAAAACGATAAAACGTAGTTTTAATGGTGTCTAAATCGGTTACCGTATCAAACAAATTTCCGATGTCGTAAAGTTGCTTGATGATTTCCATACTCATACTGTCGTCTTTTTTGAAATATGGAATACCTGTAGTGTTGGGTGCAAAAGCTGTGAGTTTATCACCCAAAATATCTTCCAAACTTGGCACATTTACGCTCAATGGTTTGTCAATTATTGGAACAAAGTCCGATTGAATTGGCAATGAAATGAGGTTTTCATAATTAACTTCTTCAAAAAGGATGTCCAATAATACATATTCTTCGTCTTTATTGGTTTTATGCAAAGGCTTGTAGAAAAATTTGTAATGCTCTTTTTTGATTTTTGAAGTTGTGCTTCGGTGTTGTAGCTCTTTCCTTAAAAACCCTTGTTCTTTTATGATTGCATCTAAAACGCTTCCGAAATCTTTGATTTCATTCGGCAGAATAATGTCAATATCTATTGAAAGTCGTTTGGTTGAATTGAAATGCAACATTAAAGCCGTTCCGCCTTTGAAAACAAAGGACAGCTTTTGTTTAGCCAAGCCCTCCAAAAGCAGCAAGGCACGGATAACTTTTTCTGCAAGGATTTTATCCGCATTACGGTGTTGTTTTGAAACTTGGCTAAGCCACTCGCTTGATATTTCGTTTAAGCCTATCATTCTATAAAACGGCAGTTACTTTTTATTGCTGCCATAAATTTGAAATTGTTTTTACAAATTGGGTCAGTTCTTCTTTTTTTCGTCTCCTATCGGCATAGCGAAGCATTTTGCTTTGATTAATAGTGTATTTTGTAAATGCTTCTTTAAAAATAGTTCGCTTTTCAGCACCTTGTTGAGCCGAAAAAATTACGTCATCACAAAAAATATCCACCAATATTTTTTCTATAGTGGCTGTTTCTATTTCGTTTATGTTTTGCGTTGGTGCTTCCGAAATAAGTGGTTTTATAACAACTACTTCTTTTTCGTTCACTATGTATTTTTGTAAAATATCGTTAGTTGGCTCAATAAAAACTGATTTTTTTATTTCTCTCAAAAAATAGAAAGCCGAATTAGTTATTTCTTTATCTGTCTCCACCAATAAAAAAAATCTGTTGGGTTGGTGTTGCATAAATTCGTTTAGAACAGAAGTGTTCCAAACGCAAAATTTGGCATAAGGAAATTCTGCTTTAAGCTTTTTGAAAATAGATTTTGTTAACGATGAAATTTCGGGTATATATTTTCTGCCTTCGCCAAGTCTAAATTTTCCTCTGCCTATGCGTTGCAAAGTCCCCTCTTGAACCAAAGTGTAAACACGCCAATTTATCGTTGTCGGTTTTATGTCTTTTTCAAATTGTTCGTAAAAATCAACAATATCCTTCGTTTCAAAAACAGCTTTGCTTTTGAAATGGTTTTTAATGCGGTCGGTATGTAGTTTGTCTGTTGCGATGACTTTTTAAATTTTATGCAAAGATATAAAAAAAAAAACTATGAAACGGCAGTAATTAAGAAAAAATGCCAAAATTTAGAATTGTCTGGTGGAAATAGTTCTTTTGATTTTGTTAAAGCGTTGATATTTTGTCTTTCATTTTTCATTTCGTTTATTGTCGGTCGTGTTGTCTTTTAGGGTGTGTCTAGCCAACGGATTTGTGTTGCTACAGTTGGCGGTAACTAACACAAATCTGTCAAACAGTTACAAATTTACAATTATTTTTATTCTGACCAAACTCAGTTGCTTTTTTTACCGCCAATTGATTGCAACACAGTGTTGTGGCTTGGCTTCTTTTTTATCCGTAAAAATTCCAAATTTGTCAAGTTAAAGTTTCTTTATTAAACCACGAATTTCAAACCGTCTTTGAAACGCAAAATTAGTCTATAAAGAACAAAAATTCTCAAACCGTTTAATTTCCATCGTGTCTAAAATCACAATTCCGTGAAGTTAAAGTTTCTTT
>CAZJKL010000057.1:0-15689 GCA_964546655.1 uncultured Bacteroidales bacterium
CAGAAATTATTCGCCTAATTTAAACTGCTCCCCAGAAAATTGAACTGACCCTTAATTTTTGCTATTTAATAATAAAGCAATTAATATCTAACTAATTTTTATTGCTCTTAATATTTCCCTTTTTCCAATTGGACCGGGTATTTTTTCTATTTTAAACCCAAGCGATTTTAAGTTTCGTTTTAAATCTCCGTTACAAGAATAAGTTACAAAAACACCATTTAAATTTGTGTTTTTCGATATTTTGTTAATTATATCATAACTCCACAATTCTGGTTGTTTTTCGCGACTAAATGCGTCAAAATAAATTAAATCAAATTTTACTTCATTAAAATCATACTCTTCAATTTTATTTTTAATTTTTTTGATGCTAAAATTATTGTCAATTTCTATTAATTTATCCCATTCAACATTATGTATCTTATAAAAAGTTTCAATTTGCATTTCGTCAAATAACTTATTATAATCTAATTTTTTAATAATATTAATATCTAAGGGATATGATTCAATCGAATGGTATTCTATTTTTAAATTTAAATTTTTCGAAGCTATATAAGTAAGAATTGCATTAAGACCCGTTCCAAAACCAACTTCAAAAATTTTTATACATTTAATATTATTAGCTAAAAATATTAATCCAGAATTTATAAAAATATGCTCCGACTCTTGCTTTGCACCAAAAGTAGAATGATAATGCTCTCCTATTATATTGGAAAACAAAGTATTAGATCCGTCACTAGATTTAACTATTTCAACATTCATAATAAAAAATATTAATCCCGAATAACTATAATTTTATCATCAACAAATTTAATAATTCGAGAAGGATTAAATTTTAACTCCTCATCTTGTCGGTAATTCACAGTATAATCTACTTTATTTTTAAATTCAGTATCTATTTCATTAAAATAAGTCGGAAATTTTTCACCAGAAAAATTAGCCGAAGTTGAAACTATTGGCTTATTAAATGTTTTAATTAAAAAATTACAGAAAGTATCATTAGTAACTCTAATTGCAATTGAACCATCTTCTTTAATAAGATTTTTAGCAATATTTTTCGGATTACTATAAATTACAGTCGTTGGTTTATCAGTATTTTTTAAATATTCAATAATAAAATCAGGAATATTTTCAACATACTTTTTTAAACTTTTTATTGAATCAATTAAAATTATTAACCCTTTGTCTTTATCGCGATTTTTAATATTTATTATTTTATTAACAGCTGTTTCACTAGTAGCATCACAACCTATACCCCAAATAGTATCGGTAGGATATAAAATAACGCCATTATTTTTCAAACAATTTATAGAATTAAAAATTTCATTTTGCATATAAAAAATTTAAATTATAATTTAACATAAAAACTTTATCAAAAATACTAATATTAAATAAAAACCATCAAAATATGTTTAGATTTAATTTAATATAAAAATTTCGCAAATTTATATTGTTTTTTCGGCACAAAATTAATAAATTCGTGCTTCTTTTTAATTAAGTATATAGTAATTTAAATAATTTTAAAATAATGGCAAAAGAAAAAAAATTTATTACGTGCGAAGGTAACTATGCTGCAGCTCACATTGCTTATATGTTTAGCGAAGTAGCAGCTATTTATCCTATTACGCCTTCATCAGATATGGCAGAATACGTTGACAAATGGTCTGCAGCTGGAAAGAAAAATATGTTTGGAGAAACAGTAGTTGTTTCTGAAATGCAATCAGAAGGTGGTGCATCTGGTGCTGTTCATGGTTCTTTACAATCGGGAGCTTTAACATCAACATATACCGCTTCTCAAGGTTTATTACTTATGATTCCAAATATGTATAAAATATCAGGTGAATTATTACCAGGTGTTTTTCATGTTAGTGCAAGAAGCTTAGCTGCTCAAGCATTATCTATTTTTGGTGATCATAGTGATGTAATGAGTGCAAGACAAACTGGTTTTGCTATGTTAGCAACAGGTAGTACTCAAGAAATTATGGATATTGCAGGTATTGCACATCTTACAGCAATTAAAACAAGAGTTCCTTTTGTTCATTTCTTTGATGGTTTCAGAACATCTCACGAAACTTCAAAAGTTGAAGAAATGCAAATGGAAGATTTAGTAAAATTAGTTGACCAAGATGCATTAACAAAATTTAGAGAAAATGCTCTTAACCCTAATCACCCAGTAACAAGAGGTACTGCTCAAAACCCTGACATTTATTTTCAATCAAGAGAAGCAGCATCAAAATATTATGATGTAGTTGCTGATACTGTTGAAGATTACATGAAAGAAATTACAAAGATAACAGGCAGAGAATACCATCCATTTACATATTATGGTGCACCAGATGCTGAAAACATAATTATTGCTATGGGTTCTATCACAAGCACTATTCAAGAAGTTATCGACTACAGAAATTCAAAAGGTGATAAAGTTGGTTTAATAACTGTTCATTTATACAGACCATTTTCTGAAAAATATTTCATGAATATTTTACCTAATTCTGTTAAGAAAATAACTGTTTTAGACAGAACTAAAGAAATTGGAGCTAATGGAGAACCATTATACTTAGATGTAAGAGATTTATTCTACGGGAAAGCAAATGCTCCTTTAATTATTGGTGGAAGATATGGTTTAAGTTCAAAAGACACTACTCCTGCTATGATTATGTCAGTTTATGACAATTTAGCTTTAAGCAATCCAAAAAATAGATTTACAGTAGGTATCGAAGATGATGTTAACGGAACTTCTTTACCTTTATTACCAGAAATTAGTATAACTCCTGCTGGAACTTATGAAGCTAAATTTTATGGATTAGGTTCTGATGGTACTGTTGGTGCTAATAAAAATTCTATTAAAATTATTGGTAGTACAACTGATAAATATTGTCAAGCTTATTTTTCTTATGATTCAAAAAAATCAGGTGGTATAACAGTTTCTCACTTAAGATTTGGTGATACTATTATTCGTTCACCTTATTTAATTGGAACTCCAAACTTTGTTGCATGTCATGTTCCTTCTTATTTAGGAAAATATGATATGTTAAAAGGAATTAAAGAAAATGGTACTTTCTTATTAAATAGTATTTGGAGTGTTGAAGAAACAAAAGACAGACTTCCAAATTCAATTAAAAAAGTATTAGCAGAAAAAAATATTTCATTCTACGTTATTAATGCAACTAAAATTGCTGAAGAAATTGGTTTAGGAAACAGAACTAATACTATTATGCAATCTGCATTTTTCAAAGTATCTAATGTAATTAATTACGCTGATGCTGTTAATGAAATGAAAAAAGCTATTTATAAGTCTTATGGAAATAAAGGCGAAAAAGTAGTTAACATGAACAATGCTGCTGTTGATAAAGGTGGTGATGTTACTAAAATTGAAGTTCCTGGTGACTGGAAAAACTTACAAATTGAAAAACCAGAATACAGCTCAAAAATTCCTGATTTCATTAAAAACATTATGTTCCCAATTAATGCACAAAAAGGTGATAGTTTACCAGTTAGTGCTTTTAACGGAAGAGAAGATGGTACTTTCCCTGCAGGAACTACTCAATATGAAAAAAGAGGTATTGCAGTAAATGTTCCTGAATGGCAATCAAAAAATTGTATTCAATGTAATCAATGTTCTTATGTTTGCCCTCACGCTGCTATTAGACCATTCTTATTAAAAGAAGAAGAAGTTAAAGGGTTAGAAGTAATTCAAGGTGTTGGTCCAACAAAAGACTATAAATACAGAATGCAAGTAAGTGCTTTAGATTGTACTGGTTGTGGTAACTGTGCTGATGTTTGCCCTGCAAAAGAAAAAGCATTAGTTATGAAACCTCTTGGATCACAAACTAAAGAAATTGAAAATTGGACTTATTTAGATGAAACTGTTGGTTACAGAGAAAATGTTTTAGATAAATATGTAAATGTTAAAAATAGCCAATTTGCTCAACCATTATTCGAATTTTCTGGTGCTTGTGCTGGTTGCGGTGAAACTCCATACATTAAATTGATAACTCAATTATATGGTGAAAGAATGATGATTGCAAATGCAACTGGTTGTTCTTCAATTTATGGTGGCTCTGCTCCTGCTACTCCTTATTGTGCTAATAAAAAATCGGGAAGAGGTCCTGCATGGGCTAACTCTTTATTTGAAGATAATGCAGAATATGGTTATGGCATGGCATTAGGCGTTAATAAACTAAGAGATAGAATTGCTATCAAAATGCAAAAAGGTTTAGAATCAAGTATGTCTTCTGAAGCAAAAGCAGCAATGAAAGAATGGTTAGAAGGTAAAGATGATGCTATTAAATCAGAAGAAGCTTCTAATAAAGTTGTAGTTGCTCTTAAAAAAGAAAGCGATGCTTTAGCAAAAGAAATATTAGCATTAGAACAATATCTTGTTAAAAAATCAGTATGGATATTTGGTGGTGACGGTTGGGCTTATGATATTGGATACGGTGGATTAGACCATGTATTAGCTTCTGGTGCAGATGTTAATGTTTTGGTTATGGACACAGAAGTTTATTCAAACACAGGTGGTCAGGCTTCAAAATCAACTCCAGTTGGTGCTGTAGCTAAATTTGCTGCTTCTGGCATGAAAACTCGTAAAAAAGACCTTGGTGCAATGGCAATGACTTATGGTTATGTGTATGTTGCTCAAGTTGCTATGGGTGCAAGTCAAACTCAATTTATGAAAGCATTAAAAGAAGCTGAAGCTTATCCAGGACCTTCTTTAATAATTGCTTATTCTCCTTGTATTAATCATGGATTAAAATTAGGTATGGGTAAATCTCAATATGAACAAAAATTAGCTATTGAAGCTGGTTACTGGCATAATTACAGATATAATCCACTATTAGAAACTGAGAATCAAAATCCATTTGTTTTAGATTCAAAAGAACCTGATTGGTCTAAATTCCAAGATTTCTTAAAATCAGAAGTAAGATATACTTCTTTAGCTAAAGATTTCCCTGAAGAAGCTAAAGTTCTTTTTGAAAAATCTGAAAACGATGCTAAATGGAGATATGCAAATTACAAACGATTAGCTGAAAGACAATTCTAACAGCATAATAAAAAAGAGGCTTTTAAGCCTCTTTTTTATTTGTATTTTACGAACTTTTCACTAAAAACGAAATTGTTTTGTTTTCTAAAAAGACCATTTTAAGAGTTTTTTATAAATTAGCTTAGAATATGAAATATCTTTGTTTACCAACAAAATCTTTAAAATAAATATATCAATTAAATTAAAAAAAGTGATGGGAATAAAAATAATAGAAGATGTGGATTTTGAAAAGATAGATTTCAAAAACAATGAAATTAAAGAAGGTGAATATGAAAATTGCTGTTTTAATAATTGCGATTTTTCTAACGCCGACTTTTCTAATTTTAAATTTTCGAATTGTGAATTTACTAGTTGCAATTTAAGTTTAGTTAAACTTAATAAAACTGTATTCCGAAGTATTAAATTTAAAGGGTGCAAAATGTTAGGATTAAACTTTAAAGACTGCAATGAATTTGGTATTTCATTTTATTTTGAAAATTGCCAGCTAAATCATTCTTCTTTTTATCAAATGAAAATTAAAAAAACTATTTTCAAAAATTCTCAATTACAAGAAGTTGATTTTACCGAATGTGACTTAACAAGCTCTGTTTTTGAAAATTGCGAATTAACTAGAGCTTTATTTGAATACACAAATATTGAGAAAGCAGATCTTAGAACTGCTTTAAACTATTCTATTGACCCAGAAATTAATAAGATTAAAAGAGCAAAGTTTTCTATAAATGGCTTAGCTGGTCTTTTGTATAAATATAATATTGAAATTGAAAACTGAACATAAAGATAGGTTCTGTCTCGCATTTATTTTAGTCGGAATTTGTTTCTTTATTTTTTATTAGATATCTTTTTATTTATTGCTTTCTAATAATTCTTTTGCTTTTGATTTGTAAATATTTCCAGAGTCTGATATTTCTTTTAAAATAGCAATAGCTTCTTCTTTTTTACCTGTTTTTAAGTACGATTTAGCTAAATAATATTTTGAAGCTTCTTTAATTCTTGGTGTTTTAGAATTTGTTAAACCTGACAATATTTCAATTGACTTACCTGGTTCTCCTGTAAACAAGTAAGATGCACCTAAATGATATTTTTCGTTTTCAGAATTTGCTTTGTTTTCTAATAACTTAACTACATTTTTGTAATTTTTACTTTTATACTCTGATTGTGCTTTTTCAAAATAATTTGCATCATCAGTTTTAACTACTTTTTTATTTGATGTAGTATCTTTTTTAGTAACTTTTATAACTTCTACTATATTATCTTTCTTATTAACAGAAGGAGGTGTTACAATTAATTTACTTTCTGTTTCATTTCCTTTTATTTTAGCAATATTTTTTTTATTGCTACTTTCTTTTAATGTAGTATCCTTTTCAATTGACATATCGGTAGTAATATCATCAATATTTTCTTCAACTGTTTCAGATGCTTTTAAGATTGGGTCTTTTAATAGTTTTAATGAATCACTATAATTGTACAATATTTCATATTCATATATTGTTCTTTTATTATACTTTTTTATTGTATCGCTAACTATAGTTTTATTCGAATTAGATGAATCTTCTTTTGAATAAAATTTATATGCAGAATAACCTAAATAAGAAATAACGCCTAAACTTAATGCAATGATTATTGGTTTTTTTAAGTTTTCAAAATCAATGAAATCAAATGAAATTTCAAAATTAGAATTAGAATCATTTATTATATTAATATTATCTTGATGCATTAAAGCTATTCCTTCGATAAAATCATTACATAGATTACAATTTATAATATGCTTTTCTATTTTATTTTTTGATCTATCAGGTATTTCTTTGTTAATGTATTTTTTAATTAAGGTTTCTGTTAAACAGTGATAATTATACTTATGTTTAACATTGAAATTAGTTAAACTTGATACAATTTTTTGTTTGCCATTTTTTAAATTATTTATAATATCATCTTTATCTAATTTTGAAAGTAAAATAATTTCGTCTATACACTTATTTTCCAAGTAAAATAGAGTAAAACATTTTTTTTCTTCTGAATTTAATTGTGTTAAATTATCTTTAATTTCATTAATAAAATTTTCATCTAAATAAAAATCATCACAATTAAAATTAATATCAGAAAAGTTTTTCTCGAAATTTATATTGATATCACTAATTTGCTCAACTATTTTTTTATAAAGCCAAGATTGGTAAAAACTAATGTCAGAATTAATAATTGATGTTTTAATCTCACTATTTAATTTTTCAATATTAGTTAAAACCAAATCATTGTTCTTTAAGTATTTATACAAAATACAATAAGAAAAATAATAATGTCTTGTTAATATTTCATTTAGATATTTATTATTATTAGATTTTTTATATCTCTTTATTAATTCAATATCAGATAGACAATATAGGGTTGACTTGCTTTTCAAACTAAATAAATATTTATTACTAAATTTATATACTACTTTATGTTGTAAATATATAAATTCTAAATTAAAATAAAAAAATTAAATTATTATAATATTTTAATTATTAATTATTTATGTTTTATAGTTAATGTTAAATATTGAATAAACAAGATTCAAAGATTGCTTTTCCATCAATATTTTTCAAATCATTATCAGAAGCTCTTTCAGGATGAGGCATCATTCCAAAAACATTTTTTTGTATATTACATATGCCAGCAATATTTTCTAATGAGCCATTAGGATTGCTTTCATCTGAAATATTTCCGTCTTTGTCGCAATATTTAAATAAAATCTGATTATTTTTCTTTAAATCTTCAATTGTTTTCAAATCTGCATAATATCTTCCTTCGGCATGAGCAATAGGAATATTAAGTGCATTAGATTTAATGTTTTTAGTTACAATTGTTTCTTTATTTATTGGTGTAATATATTGATTTTTACAAATAAATTTTTGATTATTATTATGAAGTAATGTTCCGGGTAATAATTTTGACTCGCATAAAATTTGGAAACCATTGCAAACTCCCATTACATAACCACCTTTTTTAGCATGCTCAACAACTTTTTCCATAATAGGAGATAAATTTGCTAAAGCACCCGACCTTAAATAATCACCATAAGAAAAACCACCTGGTAAAACTATAAAATCACAACCTTTTAAGTCTTTATCTTTATGCCACAGTTCAACAACTTCTTGGTTAAAAATATTATCTAAAACATATAACATGTCTTTATCACAATTTGAACCGGGAAAAATTACTACTCCAAACTTCATTTTTTTATTTTTTTTAAAAATTATTTTTACAAACTTAAAATTTTATTTTTATTTAAATATATCTTAAACAGTAAACTTTTTAACTAATTATCAAATTCTAATTTTTGTCCTTTATTTTCTGTATTTATAATCCCATTATCATACATTAAAACTCCATTAACAAAAGTATGTGTAATTTTTGAGTTAAAAGTTTTTCCTTCAAAAGAAGACCACTTACATTTTGATAAAATATTTTCATTTTTCAAAACCCATTCACAATTATCATCAACCAACACTAAATCAGCCCAATAACCTTCTTTTATATACCCTCTGTTTTTAATTTTATAAATATCAGCTGGGGCATGACACATCTTATTAACAATATTTTCAATTGTTGTTATTGAGTTTTTATAAAGTTGCAACATTAAAACCAATGAAAATTGAATAGAAGGGGCTCCTGAAGAAATAGAAAAGTAATCTCCTTGTTTTTCTTCGGCCAAATGTGGAGCATGATCTGTTGAAATAATATCTATTACGTTTGAATTAATTGCATTTAACAATGCTTCTTTATCTTTTTTTGTTTTAACCGAAGGATTTATTTTTAAGAATCCGCCCTCCTTTTCATAATCACTATCATCAAAATATAAATGATTAATACAAACTTCTGATGTGATGTTTTTTTTATTTCTGTCAATATTTTCTAATAGCTCTAATTCTCTTGCCGTTGAAATATGCAAAATATGGAGTTTTGTATTGTTCTTTTTAGCTAATTCAATAGCTAGTGAAGTTGACTTATAACAAGCCTCTTCGCTTCTAATTATTGAATGATATTTTAAAGGGATAGTATTATTAAATTGTATTTTATATTTTTCAATATTTTGTTTAATAATATTTTCATCTTCGCTATGAATTGCAATTAATTGTTTTGATTTAGAAAATAAAATATTTAATTTATTTTCATCATCAACAAGCATATTGCCAGTAGAAGAGCCCATAAATACCTTTATTCCGCAAAACTCAGTATTGTTAATATTTAATATTTCATCAATATTATTATTTGTAGCTCCAATATAAAACGAATAATTTGTTAGTAATTTATCTTTAGCTAATAAATACTTTTCTATTAATGCTTTATAACTTGTTGTTTGAGGATTTGTATTAGGCATATCCATAATAGAAGTTACTCCTCCTGCAATAGCAGCAATTGACTCGCTGTTCATATCTGCCTTATTAACTAATCCAGGCTCTCTGAAATGAACGTGACAATCGATAACTCCCGGAATAAGATACTTACCTTTTGCGTCAATTATAGTAATATCATTAATAGAGATAGTATCATCTTTTTTAAATATTTTTTTAATTATACCATCTCTTATTTCAACGCTACCAATAAACAAAATACCTTCATTAACTATTTTAGCATTTTTTATTAAATAATTATTCATTTTATTGCTTTAAATAGATTAATAAAAATAAGAAAATTATAAATATTTAATTTATTTCAACTACTTCAATTTCAAATATTAAATCTTTTCCAGCTAATTGATGATTTGCATCAATAGTTATACTATCAGCTGTAACATTAGTAACAGTCAATGGTATTTCCATTCCATCAGGCTGACGAGATACCAACATTTGGCCAACCTCTGGATTTAAATCCTCTGGTAGTTGATTTTTTGGTATTTCTTGAATTAATTCTTCTCTTGCTTCACCATAAGCTTCATCACAAGGAATTTCAACAATTTTTGGAGAATTTAAAGCCATTCCAACAACAGCATTATCAAATCCAGGTATCATTTGGCCTGCACCAACAGTAAATTCTAAAGGTTCTCTTTGTAAAGATGAGTCAAATATACTTCCGTCCTTTAGTTTTCCAGTATAATGAACCTTAATTTTATCATTCTTTTTAACTAAAATCATTTATTTTATTTTAAATTTATAATAGAGACAAAGGTATAATTATATTTAATAAATTAAAAAATAATTTATAGATTTACATCTTAATTATTATTCTAATAAAATGAAAAAAATAATTTCAATAATATTATTATTTAGTCTATCATTTACACACCCACAACATAATATTTGCGTTACAAATATAGATTTCACAGAAAATAAAGCAACTATTAATCATAAGCTATCTATAAATGAATTAGAATTATCTATAAAAAATTCATTAAAACAAACTGTTCAATTATCAGATAAAGACAAGGTTGATTATAATAAAAACATTATTGAAACTTATTTCAATAAAAACTTTATCATATATATAAATGACATTCAAATAGATAGTATTAAAATAAAAAAATATATTATCGATGATCATTCTATTAATATTGAATTTCAATTTATTTACGATAAAAAAATTGAAAAAATAAAAATTGAATCGAATGTTTTTGCTGAAACATTTAAAGAAACAAAAAATTTAATAATTATAAATTATGATGGTTTTCAAAAAGGGATTGAACTAACTCATCAGAAAAACAACGAAACAATCGAATTTTAACCCCCATATTTTAAAAAACTTAAATTTTTAACAAAATTATCTTCTATATTTTTTTAATATATTTGAAAATAAATTTCAATATAAATTTAAAAAGTTCATTTTAAATAAGTATTTTCGCAAATTAATTTATAACAATTGAGAACTTGAAAAATTTAAAAATAGGTGATTTAACTTTGACTTGTCCTATAATTCAGGGTGGAATGGGTGTTGGTATTTCAATGTCTGGTCTTGCTAGTGCAGTAGCCAATGAAGGAGGGATAGGAGTTATAGCCACAGCTGGTGTTGGTATTTTCGAACATGATTATCATAGCAATTTCCTAGAAGCTAATTTAAGAGCATTAAAAAAAGAAATACAAAAAGCGAGAGAGTTAACTAATGGTATAATAGGGGTTAACATTATGGTAGCTTTAACTTATTATGCTGATATTGTTAAAACTGCAATTGACGAAAAAATAGATGTTATTTTTTCAGGTGCAGGATTACCATTGAACTTACCTCAATTTTTAACAAAAGACTCGAATACAAAATTGGTTCCAATAGTATCTTCGGCTCGTGCAGTAAGTGTTATATGCAATAAATGGAAAAATACTTATGATTATTTACCTGATGCTATTGTAGTTGAAGGACCTAAAGCAGGTGGTCATCTTGGTTTTAAAAAAGATCAAATTAATGATAAAGAATTTTCTTTAGAAAATTTACTTGTTGAAGTAATTGAAAAAGTTAAATATTTTAGAGATAAATACAAAAAAGATATTCCCGTTATTGCTGGAGGTGGTATTTATACTGGTTCTGACATAAAAAAAATAATGGCTTTAGGTGCAGATGGCGTTCAAATGGGAACTCGTTTTGTTACTACTGACGAATGTGATGCTTCTCTTAAGTTTAAACAAGCTTATATAGATTGTAACCTCGAAGATATTGAAATAATTGATAGTCCGGTTGGTATGCCAGGTAGAGCTATTAAAAGTGAATTTATTTCTAAAGTTAATAATGGAGAGAAAAAACCTGTAAAATGCCCTTATAAATGTCTTCATACTTGCCAATTCGAAACTGCTCCTTATTGTATTGCTAATGCTTTAGCTAATGCGATGAAAGGTAATTTTAATAGCGGTTTTGCTTTTGCTGGAGAAAACGCTTATAAATCTTCGAAAATTATTTCTGTTAAAGAAACTATTGAAGAAATAAATAAAGAATTTGATGAAGCTAATTAACTTATAGCTTCTTTTTAATAAATATGTTTCTTAAAAAAACCGATAGCTCATAACTATCGGTTTTTTTATTTTATAAATTTTCAAAAATATACCTACTTAAATTTAACATCATTATTTATCCGATAATTATTTAAAAATTAACAAAAATTTATTAGGTTTGTTACATTAAAATTTTATTATAAACAATAAATAATTATTATGGAACAAGTTAAACAATACATCGAGGCTAATAAAGAAAGATTTATTAATGAATTATTTAGACTTTTAAAAGTACCTTCAATAAGCTCTAAAACTGAGCATAAAGATGATATGATTAAAACAGCCGAACTAATAAAAGAAAGCTTGTTAGATGCAGGAGTTGACATAGCTGAGGTTATGAAAACTGATGGCAATCCTGTTGTTTATGCCGAAAAAATAATTGACAAAAAACTCCCAACAATACTAGTATATGGTCATTATGACGTTATGCCCGTTGATCCGTTAAATCTTTGGGTATCTCAACCTTTTGAACCTGAAATAAGAGATGGTAAAATATGGGCAAGAGGTGCTGATGACGATAAAGGTCAAATGTTTATGCATGTTAAAGCATTAGAATTTATGGTTAAAAATAATGTTTTACCTTGTAATGTTAAATTTATGATTGAAGGCGAAGAAGAAATTGGCTCTCCAAGTTTAGCAAAATATTGTGAAATAAATAAAGAATTACTTAAATCAGATATTATTTTAGTTTCTGACACTGGAATGATTGCCCAAGATATACCTTCTATTACTTCTGGCTTAAGAGGTTTAAGTTATATGGAAGTTGAAGTAACAGGCCCTAACAGAGATTTGCATTCTGGTTTATTTGGTGGTGCTGTTGCTAATCCTATTAATATTTTAACTAAAATGATTGCATCTTTAACCGATGAAAATAATAAAATTACTATCAAAGGTTTTTATGATGATGTTTTAGTTTTAACTGATGATGAAAGAGCTGATTTGGCAAGAGCTCCTTTTGATTTAGATAAATATAAAAAAGCATTGGATATTAACACTGTTTGGGGCGAAAAAGATTTCTCTAGCCCAGAAAGAACCGGCATAAGACCTTCTCTTGATGTTAATGGAATTTGGGGTGGTTACACCGAAGAAGGAGCTAAAACTGTTCTTCCTTCAAAAGCTTATGCTAAGATTTCGATGAGATTAGTTCCTCATCAAAATAGCGAAAAAATAAGCAAATTATTCGAAGAACATTTTATATCTATTGCTCCTGATTGCGTTAAAGTTAAAGTTACTCCAATGCATGGTGGCGAAGGATATGTTTGTCCAACAAACCTTCCGGCATATAAAGCGGCGAGCAGAGCTTATGAAACTACTTTTGGAAAAGTTCCTGTTCCTGTTCGTAGTGGTGGCAGTATTCCAATTATTTCAACTTTCGAAAAAATACTAGGAGTTAAATCTGTTTTAATGGGATTTGGATTAGAATCTGATGCTATTCATGCACCAAACGAGAATTATCCTTTATTTAATTTCTTTAAAGGTATCGAAACTATTCCTTATTTCTATAAATATTATTCTGAACTTTATAAATAATAAATGGATTACGGTATTTGCACAGTTAGTATTTGTCCGATAAGGATTGAACCTTCTGAAAAAAGCGAAATGGTTAGTCAATTATTGTTTGGCGAACATTTTAATATTATTGAAGAAACAGAAAAATGGACGAAAATCATTAATATTTTTGATAATTATACTGGCTGGATTGATAATAAATTATATACTAAAATTTCTCAAAAAGAATTTAATAATTACAATAAAAAAGAGAAACTAATTATCACAGATTTACTCGATAAATGCACAGATTTATCGAGTAAATCAATTATTAATTTAGTAATTGGTTCTACAATATTAAATAATGAAGTTTTTAATATAGGGAGTAAAAGTTTTAAAATTAATACTGCTAAAGAAATTACGTTTTCTGGTGATAAAAACATAGTTAAAACAGCTTTTAAATATTTAAACTCTCCTTATTTATGGGGTGGGCGAACTCCTTTTGGTATTGATTGTTCTGGTTTTGTGCAAATTGTTTACAAACTAAATGGTATAAATTTACTTCGTGATGCAAGTCAACAAGTTAATCAAGGCATAGAGGTTTTATTAGAAAACAGCAAAATAGGTGATTTAGCTTTTTTCGAAAATGAAAATAAAAAAATTATTCATGTTGGAATTTTAATCTCAGAAAATAAAATTATTCATGCATCAGGAAAAGTTAGAATTGATTTAATAGATGAAAATGGCATTTTAAATATTGAGACAAATAAATATTCACACAAACTAAGTGTTGTTAAAAGAGTATCGTGCAACGAATAAAACACCTATTCAATTCAAATAATGCAACGATAATTTTGAATCACAATGAATAAACTGTATATTTGTTGCATATTTTAAAACGAATGAAATATTATATATATCAGAAAGACAATTGGCCAAATTTTAAATGGAATAGCGATGAGTTCGTTAATCTGTTAAGTGAAGCTAGAAATTTACAAGGACGTTTATTTGGAAAAATGGAATCTCTGGGTTTTGAATTAAGAGATGAAGCTATACTTGAAACTTTAACTTTAGATGTATTAAAATCGGCTGAGATCGAGGGAGAACTTCTAAATCCTGAACAAGTTCGTTCTTCAATTGCTCAAAAATTGGGAATGGAATTCGCTGGTGCATTTGTGTCTGACAGGAATGTAGATGGAATGGTTGAAATGATGATTGATGCAACCCAAAATTATTTTAAACCTTTGACAGCGGATAGACTTTTTGATTGGCACGCTGCTTTGTTTCCAATGGGAAGAAGTGGAATATTTAAAATAACAGTTGCTGATTGGAGAAAGGATACATCTGGACAAATGCAAGTTGTTTCTGGTGCTGCGGGAAGAGAAAAAGTCCATTTTCAAGCTCCAGATGCTAATTTAATCGAAATGGAAATGACCCGTTTTCTAAAATGGTTTAACGAAGAAAATAAAATTGATTTAGTTATTAAGGCAGCAATTGCTCATCTTTGGTTTGTTACAATTCACCCTTTTCAGGACGGAAACGGAAGAATTACAAGAACATTAACCGATATGTTATTAGCCCAATCTGATAAAAGTACTCAAAGATTTTATAGCATGTCTGCTCAAATTAGAATAGAAAGAAAAGAATATTACGAAATTCTTGAAAAAACACAAAAAGGAGAACTTGAGATAACCGAATGGATAAAATGGTTTTTAAGTTGCTTAATTAATGCTTTAAAAGAAACCGATAATATTCTGAACCGCGTTTTGTTCAAAGCTCATTTTTGGAGCAAATATTCAAAAACAATCATTAACGAGAGACAGAAAAAAGTATTAAACAAATTAATAGATGGATTTGAAGGTAATCTGACTTCAATGAAATGGGCTAAAATTGCACAATGTTCAAAAGACACCGCGATTCGTGATATTAATGACTTGATAAATAAGGATGTATTGCAAAAAAAATTAGCGGGAGGAAGAAGTACAAATTATGAATTAAAAAAGTGAAATAGAATTCTTGCATACAATATGACAGTAGTAAAATGTATAAAAAAATGGAATAATAACTTGAAAGAGAATATCCCCAAATAATTAATTAACTAAAAAAATAAATGGGATTTATGTTGATAAAGTTATTTTTTTTATAAATTTGTAAAAAATATTAATATTTAAAATTTTAAAGTTATGAAATATATATTTATTACATTAATATGTACA
>CAZJKL010000058.1:0-15684 GCA_964546655.1 uncultured Bacteroidales bacterium
ACAGAACAATTTGTATTATCTTGTTGTTTTGTTACTGTTACTGTTACTGGTGTTAGATTTTCTGTTACAGTTCCTGTTCCTGAACCTGTACAACCTAAATTATCAGTTACTGTTAATGTGTATGTTCCAGCACATAATCCTGTTGCTGTTAAATTTGTTCTGTTACCACTAACATTTGCACTCCACTGATAACCAAATGGAGCCGAGCCTGTTGATGAACCGGTTGCACTTCCATTGCAACCACCAGAGCAACGAGTATTTTGTACTGTATTTATAGTAACTACAGGGTTTATTTGGTTGTCGGATACTGATACTGTGCCGGTGCCGGTGCAACCTCTATTATCGGTTACTGTTACACTGAAGTTTCCTGCACAAATATCAGTTGCTATTTGTGATATCTGACCATTGTCCCAATCGTAAGTAAAAGAAGGAGTTCCATTAACAGGTGTTGCAGTTGCAGTTCCATTGCAAGACAATAAATCACAACTAGTATTTGGAGTTGAAGACATATTAATAGTAAGAGATTGCCCTGTGCCAGTAAAACCAACCGTAGCAGATGCAGACAGCGTACATCCATAAGAATCTGTTACAGTTACAATATAAGTTCCTACGGTTAATCCTATAGCAGTAGCATTTGTTTGTGTTGGAGTTGTATTCCAAGCATAACTAAAACCACCAGTACCTGTAGTAATTCTAGCAGTTGCTGTGCCCATTCCTCCGGCACAATTATCATTAGTTGATTCTGTGCTTATTAAAAGATTACTTGTGCTTATTATTTCTACAGTTCCTGTAGCTGTACAAGTTCCTCCGTCTGTTACGGTAACAGTATAGATTCCTGCTGTTAATCCAGTTGCTGTTTGATTAGTTTGATTATTTGCATTTGCACTCCATAAATAAGTAAAAGGAGCAGTACCACCAGAAACAGTTGCTAAAGCTGAACCAGGCTTTGTGCATATAGCATCAATTTTTGAAGTTGAAACGGTTGGTCTTGTATTATCATCAATTGTAAAACTAATTTGATTAGTACAACCTCCTGATGATACTGTTACAGTATATGTTGCTGCACATAAATCAGATAAAGAGGCTACATTTTGCGATGGAGCGTGGTTCCAATCATAAGTATAAGCACCCGAACCATTAGTTGCAGTTATAGTTGCAGTTCCATTACAAGCACCACTTCCTGTATAAGGAGGAGCACAAGCTCCGTTACAAGCTCCTGGTGTATTATTCGCAGCACCTGTTGTCCCCCCAACTAACCAAGTATTGCTACCATCTGTTTGACGATATGTTGATTTACCTATGGTTTGTGCTCCAACTGCTGTAGAGCCAACATCTCCTGCATATTCAAAAGAAGAAGTCATGCTTGTTGGATGGTTTATAGTTCCTGTTGAATAACCACAGGCATCTCCAGTAGGAATATTTAATAAATTATCAAATTCAGTGCGACTAGAAATATCATTTGCATTTGGAGACCAATAAAGACCATCAATAATATTTGTATTTTTATCATATAATGCTATATACCCAGAACTATTGTATAGCGTCCATTTAGAGTCTGCTTGTAAATACTGAGTTCCTAAATAGGTATTCATATCTAAATCTAAGTTTGGGGCATTTGAAGCTCCAACTACTAAGAATCCAAGAGGAGGTATTATTGTCCCTTGAGGAAATGAAAAAGCACCACTTGTAGAAGACCCGGCATTAGACCCAAGTATAAAACAACTTATATCAACTGGATCACATGGGCTTGGATTATATAATTCAACCCATTCATGACCAACTCCAGCAGCAAAACTCATTGCTTGATATTGAGCTGTTGCAGTCCAAGAATTATCTCCAGATCCTGAACTACTATAATTACTTCCAGGCATTACCATAACCTCATTAATAACAACAGCAGGACCTGAATAAGTACATGCTCCACCACCAGGTAAACAAGGGTTATTATTAGTAGTTGCAACACCTAAGTTAATATTACTTGTTCCTGTTACAACTATATTATTAAAAAAGTTAAAACATCTGTTGGCATCAGTTACTCTAACATTATAAGTTCCTGCTCCTAATGCATTTGCTATTTGTGTTGTTTGGTTCATTGCATTTGGGCTCCATAAATAAGCATAAGGAACTGCTCCGTTAGAAGGATTTATTGTTGCTGTTCCATCAGAAGGAGATGTACATGTAGAAGCAGGAGTGGTGCTATTTGTTGCTTGAATATTGCAACATATAATACTAGCTTTCCAACCTGTTCTTGCTTGTATAGGAACATCCCATATTCTGCAAGTTTTTAATCTAAAGGTTAAACATCCTGAAGTAGAAATAATATTATTATCTAAAATCTCATCTTTGTTAAAATTACTAAAATAATGTATTAATGGCGAACTTGTACTTGGGCCATCATATACAAACATGGTATCAGTTGTTTCAATGTTACCATAAAAAACATCAAACTCATCAAATTTTGCTTGAAGGGTTCCACCAGAGCCATCGTCACAAAAAGTTACCGAATAATCAGTTCCACCTAATACTAATGGGTAGTCGGCACTAGGGCCTCCTTCATCATAAAAAGTAGCATTACAAGTGTTAACAGTTGTGCCGTTAGTAGTGGCATTTAAATTTACAACTGTTTGTCCAATAATATAGTTTGATAAAAATAATATCACACCAATACTAAAAAATAATTTTTTCATTTTAAACCTTTTTCCTTTTAATAAAATCCTTTTTTTACCTTTTTATCTAATCACCGTAACAGAGCCGTTAAAAGTAACTCCATCATTTAGGGTAATAATATAGAAATACACGCCATCAGTAACTTCGGCACCTGTTTGGGTTCTGCCGTCCCAATTGTTAATTTCTTCGTAATTATTGTAGTTAATTATTTCATTACCCCATCGGTTAAAAATAACCAATTTAACATTTTTATATTGTTCAATATATTTAATACAGAAAACATCGTTTGCACCATCTGAGTTAGGACTTAACACATTAGGTATTTCTAAAGGACAAGGCTTACTTTCAATAGTTACAATAGTGTCATAGCTGCAATTTCTTGAATCGGTAACAGTTATTTTATAATTACCTGATTCTAAATTAACTATTTTATCTGTAATTCCAACATTAGGAATCCAATCATAAGTATAAGGAGCAGTACCACCGTAAGAAACAAGTTCAATAATACCATCTGCTCTTTCACAATAATCAGGAGTATTTTTAGCTAAAACCACATTTAATTTAGAAGATTCTAAAATATTAAAACTAATAGTGTCATAACAATTATTAGCATCAGTAACAGTAACAACATAGTTGCCTGCTTTTAAATTTGCTTTATTAGGAACATTAGCTTTAGAATTCCAAGAATACTTATAAGCTGGTGTTCCACCAATAACACTAATATTAGCACTGCCATTTTTTTCGCCATTACAACCAATATCTTGAGTTAAAACAGAAATTTGCATAGCCGTTGGCTGAGTAACTCTATAAGAGAAAGTATCAATACAGTTATTAGCATCAGTAGCAGTAACACTATATCTGCCTGCAACTAAATCATACATCGAACTGTCTGTATTTACTGTTGAATTTAAATCCCAAAGATAAGTATAATGGTTTTTGCCATTAAACCAAGTACCACCAGTAGTTCTAATCCTTAACTGACCATCTTTGCCTCCATAACAACCAACAGGAACCATAGAAGATAAAGACACTTCTAATAAATTAGGTTCTGTTATTGTATATTGAGAAGTTACTTCACAATCATTGTCATCGGTAACAGTAACCGTATAAGTTCCAGCAGTAAGATGAGTAATATAAGCATCTCTTTCGCCATTATTCCATTGAATATCGTAAGGTAATTTGCCTTCAGAAATAGTTAAAGTAATAGATCCATTATCGTCAACATTTAAATTACCAACACCTTGTCTATTACAAGAAACATTAGTTATTTCACCTTCTAATTTAGGAGTACCTTCTTCGTGAATAATAACAGCAATAGGGTCATTTAATTCACAAATAGTTTGAATGCCACCATATTCACAAATATCAGTAATAACAAGATGATATAAACCAGAAGTTAAACCATTAACATTAGGAGCTAAAGAGAAAGGCGGATTGTTACCAGATTTCCATTGATAACCAAAATGACCACAACCACCTGTTAAACTAACCGAAGCTTCACCATTAGCTCTATTACAAGAAGCAGGAACAACAGTAACAACAGGAACGATAGGATCAGGTTCCCAAACAACAATGTTACCTTGCGAAGAAGTACAACCATTAGCATCGGTAACCGAAACAGTATAGTTCCCTGCACATAAATCTCTAAGTTTATCATGAGTTCTAATACCATTATCCCATAAATAAGTATAAGGTTCAACACCACCATTAACCGAAACATTAATTATACCATCACATATTTTATTACATGTAGCATGACGAACATTATCAATAGTTAAAGTAGGGCTTGAAGAAGCAATAACCATAGTAGAATAAGTATCGGTGCAAGTGCCTAAAGTAACAGTTTGTGAAGCAGTATAATTACCAATTGTAGTATATGTATGAGTAGGGTTTTGCAAAGTAGAAAGAGCAGAACCATCTCCAAAATTCCAAGAATAAGTTACTCCAGTTCCTGTAGAACCAGTATTTGTAAATTGAACAGGATTGCCTAGACAAGCAGGAGTATAAGTAAAACCTGCATCAACAGAGCCAATATTAGAAATAGAAGCACTAACTGTTCCAAAACAACCTTTAGAATCTGTAGCTGTTACAGTATAACTACCAGCACAAAGACTACCTGCAGTAGCAGTAGTCGCTCCGCCAGTCCAAGCATAAGTATAAGCAGGAGTTCCTCCCGAAGGATTAGCAGTAATAGAGCCATTGCAACCACCTGCCTGACATGTATTATTATTAGTTACATTAGAAGTAGTAACAGTTAATGATTGAGAAGGAGTAAAGCCAACCGTAGTAGTTGCAGTAGCCGTACAGCTTTTATTATCAACAACACCAACGGTATATGTTCCGGCAGTTAACCCGGTAGCAGTAACACCTGTTTGAGGAGGCAACATAGCCCAAGCATAAGTATATGGAGCTGTTCCTCCTGTTGCAGTAGCAGTAGATCTACCGTCTCTTAAAGTACAAGTTTCGTTTTGAGTAACAAAATTAATATCAATAGGAGCACAAGGTGTTATATGAGATGCAACTATCGTATAATCGCAAACATCATCGTAATACCCACCAATTAATATATAATATTTATTTCCTGCGACTAAATTATCTACAACTAAATATCCGTCTTGTCCCCCAATTAAGTCAAGAGGCATTCCTGTTCCACTCAAAGCTCCTGGAGATAAGCAGTTTGATTTTTGAGTAAAATTTGAACAATCCGTTGTTTCAAAAATTTGCATTTGAACACCTGTAACTAGTCCACCACCCAAAGTACCTCCTGAACAATTATCAACAAAAAGTTGCAAACTTAAATATGAAGTATCTGCGATAAAGCTTAACCATGACGACTTATTGCTAGCACCATAATTTTCACACCACGAACTCAATGATGGTTGAGATTCCGGAGTGAATGTGTTTAATGTAGAGCCACAAATAGGACTGCTTAAAGACACTTCAGGGGCATTTGAACATACATCATTAGCCGGTAATTGACTTGGATCACAAGCGACAGAAGCTGTGTTGTAGCTATCATATGTAGGTCTTTCACAATTAATAGCAATTTCATAACCCATTGCATTGTTTGAACAATCTGAATGCCATTTAACAGTTATGCAACCAAGTGCTGCTGATATTTTTGGTAATTTATCAACTTGAATAGGATTATTTACATCACAAAAATTTGATAATGAATTTTTGCCAGAAATTGAAAACAAGCAAGTTCCGTTTATGTCTGTTCCGGAATAAAAATTTAATAAATCTCTATCATTTGGACATGATGTTTGACCTGATACTCCCGATTTGAAAGAGAATAAAGTTAAATAAATAGAATCTGTTGGATTTGGATTACATACAGTTGTAGTATAATCTTTATTATCAGTATGATAAAAAGAGCTATTTGACCAGTGCCCTTGTCCTCCATCGTCAACTAATATTCCATCACAAGCAGTTATGGTCTGACCATCATAGTCATTAATTTTATATTCATGTTGCGAGAGTGCCACCAATGAAGAAAATACAAGTAGTGTTGCTAATATTTTATTTTTCATAATTTTTAATTATTTTTATCTTAAAAAAATAGTTTTGCAAGTTAATATTTTTATATAAAACTTTCTATATCAAACAAAAAGTTTTTTCATTTTAATGACGTAATTAATTGCAGAAAAGTTGTATGTATTTTTTAAAGATTTTTTTATTTTAAAAATGAAGGCCGAAAATTTATAATGTTTTTATACAGCAGATAAATTTTTAATACTCCCAATTGTTTTACTACAAAATAATAAAACCTCTTAACAAGCCACTATATAATTAATCTAGTGGCACTTTTTCTTGCTAACGAACGATATTGTATCGCGATAGAGGCTCTCGTTGTTATAATAACCCACCTAGAGCTCGGTTATTATATAAAAGACGATTTTAATTTTTATCAAATTTATCTGAAGTAAAAAAACATTATTGGTAAAACTATTACTAGTATCAGAACATAAATTGACAAAACAACAATTGTGAATATTCCCATGAATTTAAATAATGATTTTAAATTCTGAAACCCTGATATTGTTGAATTTATATCATTGGTTTTTAATCCTTGTTTAATTTTAACCGAAAATTTAAATAAATAATTTATTGGAAAATAATAAATAGCAGCAAATATAATATACAAAAAGCCTAACATTCCCATTGGAATTCCTGCTCCAGGAAATCCACTAATTTGTGAAAGGCTAAAACTCCCAAAAATGCCTATAAGTACAAGTATTCCAAGCCCAATATAACCTACAATTGCCAAAAACTTACCCCATTTCGAAGTCTCTATTAAATATTCATTTATTTCTGTGTTTGTAATAAATGAGTTTTCTACTTGTTCTTTATTTTCTATATTGTCCATTGTTTTTTGTTTTTTGTAAATATACAAATTATTCTTCCAATATTTTAAAAGTCTTATTTTTTATGTACGCAACTCTTCGTCTTGCTTTAGCTACTAAATAGTCATTAAGATTATTACAATCTCTGTTTTAAGAATAAAAAAACCACATTAAGGGATTATAATATTACATTCAATATATAATAATATTAATGTGCTATATATCAATAAATAAGAATTATATAATAAAAATAATAATAATAAATACTTATATATAAATTAAATAAATATATATTTGCACCTGTAAAATAATTAAAATGTAATTAAAATAACAAAATAGTGCGTAATATCATTTTTAAAGAGCTGTTTTTAATTGTAAATATTATCATTAGTATGATTTTAACGAGTTTATTCAAATTATTTTGCAAGGAATAAAAAATAATAATAAAAATATTTTATGAATATTAGATATAATTTAAAATAATAATATATATTTGTAGCGACTATTTTTTGACGTCATATTAGTCATGCAAATAAATTATTAATTTTAAAACTAAAAACAAATGAAAAATGAATTAAAAAAGTTTAATGAAAAAGAACTTGAAATGTTCTCTGATGAATTATTAAATGATTTCCAAATGATGGAGATTTATGCAGGAGAAACGGGAATAAATATTTGCCCAAAAAACTTTTGTATAAATTTAGTTAAAGGGTGCTCTGATAAAGGTGTAGTTGTTGATGCGCCTGTTAGAGTGAGTCTAGTTGGTATAGAATTATTGTAAATTCTTATCTAAGTGGGAGTGATTATTCATTCCCACTAAAATTTTTAAAAAAGAATGAAAAAAATTAGTCAATATAATATTGTTGTAAAGTCAGAAGATAAAAACATTTATTTTAATACATTAACAGGTGTTAAAATAGGGTTAAGCAACAAAGAGCATAGTATTATCGAAAATGAATTTAAAAATTTAGAATCTTTCGCAGAAAAGTTTCCTAATGTGTTTAATAATTTTTATAAATCGGGATTCATTATTGATAATAACCGAAACGAAAAAGAAGAAGTGCTTTTTAATAAGAAAAAGGCTATTTATCTCGACCGAGAATATGAATTGTTTCTTCATCCTACCTTAGATTGTAACTTTAATTGTTGGTATTGCTACGAAGAGCATCCTAAGGGAATGATGCGAAAAGATGTTTTTGATAAAATCCAAAAGCATATAAAATTAATGTCTAAAAATATTACAGGTTTACATTTGTCTTGGTTTGGTGGCGAACCAATGATGTATTTTAATGAAATTATTTATCCAATGTCGCTTTATGCAAAGGATATAATGAGTAAAAATGGGTTAAGTTTTAAAAATTCAATTACTACAAATGCTTATTATATAAACAATAATAATATAAATTTATTTAAAGAAATTGATTTAAATAATTTTCAAATTACTATTGATGGAGATAAAGAAAGACATGATAAAATTCGCCAACATTATGGCGAACCAACTTTTGAACTAATTATTAATAATGTAATTAATATTTGTGAAAGTATTAAAGATGCTTTTGTTATTTTAAGAATAAATTACGATAAGCAAACTTTAAAAACCGACCCTTCTTTTTTAAATATTATTCCTAAAGAAATAAGAAACCGAATTAAAATAGATTTGCAAAAAGTTTGGCAAGTTGAAAAAAAAGATACAGAAGATTCTTTTAACGATGATATTATCAGGTGGAAAGATTATCTATGGCAACAAGGATTTAATATATCGTATTCATATTTATCGCCAAATAACAATTATGGTTGTTATGCAAACAGATATTATAATGCTTCAATAGATCATCTAGGGCGTGTTTACAAATGCACTGCTTGTGGATATGCCGAGAAAGACACTGTTGGAGAACTATTAGCAAGTGGAGAAATACAACTTAAAAAAGAGTTTGAAGCTAAGTGGTTTCATAAATTACCTATTGAAAATGAAGATTGCGAAAAATGCGTCTTTTTACCAATGTGTAGTGGGTATTGTAATAAGAAATATTATGAATATAAAAGCAAAAACAATGGTAACGTTTGTTTACTTAATGGAGAAAACTTAAAAGAGCAAATAATTAAAGAATATCAAATATTTAAACAAAGTAGTAATTTAATAAAATAGTGATGAAAAATTGTATTGTATTTATTTTTTTATTTTTAGGATTAAATTCCTTTTCACAAGAAAGAACAATTGAAGGTAGTTTGTTAGATACATTAACAATGGAACCTTTACCTTTTGCAAATATAGTAGTTAAAAACCAAAACGACTCTGTTGTTAAATTTGCTTATACCGATGATAATGGCAAATATTCAATATCATTTCCAAAATCAATAAATGGTAAAATATATTTTACCATGTTTGGGTATAAAGAAAAAAGTGCCGACTTAAGTAGATTTACTAATGATTATCATGCATTAAATGTTACATTAAATACAGATTCTAAAAAAGTAAATGAAGTTGTTGTGGTTGGTGAAAAAAAATATATGGAAAAGAAATTTGACCGTGTAATTTTTAATATAAAAGAAAATAAAAAGGTAAATGCAATGGATATTTATGATGTTTTGGCAACTTTACCAGGAGTAATTCCCGACAGAGAAAATGGTACAGTAAGATATAAAGGAGGTAATGCCGAAATATTGGTAAATAACCAACCAGCACAATATATATATCCAAAACTTGAGATGATTAAAGTTAATGAAATTGAAAATATTGAACTTATTGATAGATCTGCACTTTATGGCGGAGAGGGCAAAGGTGGTATTATAAATATTAAAACAAAACAGAAAAAAGAAAGTGGCTTTGGAGCATGGCTCTTTTCTAATCCTATATACAATACAAATGATAAAAACTTTATAACACAAGACAATTATATTAGTGCAAATTATCAATGGAAGAAAGTTATTTTCTTTACAAACAATGGATACGAATATAATAAACAGAATAATGGTGTAAAAACAACTGGGTCAATTAATAATGAAGCATTTGATGTAAATTTAAACAATGATATAGTTTCGAAAAAAGAAGATTATATTTCACAATTAGGAATTTATATGCCATTAGAAAAAACAAGTATCATTATTGGTAAGCAATTATTCCTTAATCAAAAAAAAGAAAAAGAATATTTATTAAATAATGAAATTTTGTTGAATGGAAATCAATATGATTATTATAGTTTAAATGGTAAAGAGAAATATGAATATAATTCAGATTTCTATTTTTTTCAATTAGTTCAAACTTTTAAAAAAGACAGACAATTACAAATACAAACTAACTTAGGCTTTCATAGCACGAATAACTCATTTGATAATAAATACAATTATTTAAAAATAAATAATATTGAATATGATAGCTTATATAACTACGGCATTAAAAAGGAAGAAAATAAAACCGGATTAGACTATTTCGTTTTCTATAATCATCCAATTAATGATTCTAGTAGATTTAATATTAATTTAGGTTCAGCAAACATATTAAAATATATTAATACTAGTAATTACTACATTAATAATGTAATATATAACGACCTTTACAAACAAAATAATATTTCACAAAATAATGCATATCAGTTATCAGGTAACTATGGGAAAATATTTGGTAAATTAAAATTAGATTTAGGGCTAGAATATCTATATATAAATACTGATTTTAATTCGAAAATATATGTTAATAATAAAGACAGTGTTTTATCAAAAAAAATAAATGAAAACTTATATAGCCCATCATTTAGATTTAGTTATACTATAAACAACAAAAAAGAATTGTATTTTGGTTATTCACTTAAATCCGAAATTTATTTTAATGTTTTAGATGATCAAATCGAAAATTATCTTTCTTATGTTAATAAACAAAATCCTCATAATTGGGTTTCGGGTAATAGTGAGTTAAAACCTATAGAAACAAATAAATTATATTTATCATATAATTACACTAGCGATTCATCTACTTTTACAACCGAAGTTTTTTATAATAATACAAAAAATGATATATATATACTTGATTATTATATAACACAAAACACAATATTAAGTAGGCCCGAAAACATTGCTCTTAATGAAAGTGTTGGCATTGATTTAAGTTATTGGAAACAAATCAATAGCAAGTGGTCTGTAAGTATAAACTCTATACTTAATCATTCTATGTTTAGTTCAGGCGATTTATCAAAATTTGCTTCGCAATATAATATTGTTACACAACAAATAACACGTAAAAATTATGGAGCAAACATAAATGGAAAAATAACTTTTACTAGTGGCGAAAAGGGCAAAAAAGTAAGCAATAACCTTTACTTAACTTATGTTTCAAAAGAAATTACATTTAAAGGATATAAAAACTCATACTTTGATATGTCTTATTTTATTTCTAAAAAATTTAATAAAGACAAATTAATGATACAGTTGGGCGTCCGAAATATTTTATATGGCTTATTTGATAGAACCGAAAAAGAAAACTATAATGGAATAAATACAATAACTCAATATTATAATGCACCTGATAAACGATTATTAAGTTTTAAAATAACTTATGATATAATGCAAGGAGACAGAGGGTTTAAAGAAAAAAAATAATGATTTTTAAAAGATTTCCTTTTTACAATCAGTTAGATGCAATGGATTGTGGTCCGGCTTGTTTGCGTATGATTTGTGATTATTATGGTAAAAAATATAGTTTACAAACCATAATAAATAAAAGTTTTTATACTCGTAAAGGCGTTTCACTTAAAGGATTAAGTTATGCCGCCGAAGAATTAGGGCTTAAAACTATAGGAATAAATACTAATTATGAGAAACTTGCAAAAGAGCAACCTGCACCTTTTATAGTTTATTGGCAACAAAAACATTTTATTGTTGTTTATAAAATCACAAAAAATCATGTTTACATCTCAGACCCCGAAATAGGGAAATATAAATTAAGTAAAAATCAATTTATTGAAGGTTGGGCTAGTACTATTGAAAATAATATTTATAAAGGAATATGTTTATTATTACAGCCATTACCTCAGTTTTATTCCAATAAAAGCGAAGAATTAAAATACGACTCAATAATTTCATTTATCTATGGCTATTTAAAACCATATAAAAAATTATTGTTTCAGCTATTTATAGGGTTATTATTAGGTGCTTTAATACAGCTATTATTACCATTTTTAATGCAAAGCTTAGTTGATATTGGAGTTAAAAAAAAGGACTTATCTTTTGTTTATTTAATATTAATTGCTCAATTAGTACTATTCTTTAGTAGGTCAATAGTTGAAATAATAAGGTCGTGGATATTATTGCACATAAGTGCAAGATTAAATATTTCGCTAATTTCAGATTTTCTTATAAAACTTATGAGGCTTCCTATGAGTTATTTTGATTCTAAAATGGTTGGTGATTTAAAACAAAGAATTGATGACCATTCGAGAATTGAAGCATTTTTTACAATGGGAACCTTAAATATGCTTTTTTCATTTATAAGTATAATCATGTTTTCGATAGTATTAGGATTGTATAGTTTAAAAATATTATCAATTTTTTATTTTGGAGCTGTAATCTATATTATTTGGGTTCTTCTTTTTATGAAAAAAAGAAGATTACTCGATTTCCAGAGGTTTGGGCAGTCATCTGAAACTCAGAGCAAATTGTATAGCATTATTAATAATATGCAAGAAATAAAATTGCATAATGCCGAGCATGAAAAAAGATGGGAATGGGAAAATATTCAGGCTAAAATTTTTAAAATAAGTATAAAGCAATTATCATTATCTCAGATTCAATCATCTGGAGGTATTTTTGTAATAGGCATAATGAATCTTATTATTACAATTATATCGGCAAAACTTGTAATTGAAAACAAAATAACTTTAGGCATGATGCTTTCAATTCAATACATCATAGGCCAACTTAATAGCCCAATAGATCACATTATATCATTTATTCAAAGTAGCCAAGATGCAAAAATTAGCCTTGAGCGATTAATAGAGGTTCATAATAAAAATGATGAAGAAAAAAATAATGACACCGAATTAAAAGAAGAAATAATTAAAAAAGATATTATAATTAATAATGTAAGTTTTAGATATGAAGGGCCATATTCTCCTTTAGTTTTAAATAATATTAATTTGAAAATATGTGAGAACAAAGTTACCGCAATAGTTGGAACAAGTGGCAGTGGTAAAACTACCATTATGAAATTAATTTTGGGATTTTATAAGCCTACCGAAGGAGAGATAATAATAGATGATACTAAATTAGATAATTATAAGAAAAAGTTTTGGAGAAATAAAGTAGGTGCTGTTATGCAAGATGGAGTAATTTTTTCTGATACAATAGCTAAAAACATAGCCTTAGGAGCAGATAATATTAATTTAGAAAGGCTACAGTACTCTTCAGAATTAGCAAATATTCACGAGTTTATAATGTCATTGCCATTAAAATATAATACAAAAATTGGAAATGAAGGAAGTGGATTAAGCCAAGGACAAAAGCAAAGAATTTTGATTGCAAGGGCAGTTTATAAAAATCCCGATTATTTATTTTTAGATGAAGCAACAAATGCTTTGGATGCTAAAAGTGAAAGTATTATAGTTAAGAATATGGAAGAATTTTTTAAAAACAGAACAGTTTTTATTATTGCTCATAGATTAAGTACCGTTAAGAATGCCGATAATATTATTGTTTTAGAAAAAGGAGAAATAGTTGAAGAAGGAAATCACAAAGATTTAATTGATAAAAAAGGAACATATTTTAATTTAATTCAAAACCAATTAGAGCTAGGAAATTAATATGAATAATATTGAGTTAAGAAGCGAAGAAGTGAGAGAAATCATAGGAAAGGTTCCAAATAAAATTATAAGATTTGGAATCGTTTCGATTTTTATTATATTACTTTTAATTTTTGGTGTCTCATTTTATATAAAAATACCGCAATACAAAGAAGTTGATTCAAAAATAATTGAAATTAATAAGGAGCTTTATCTGAAAACAGATTTAAAACATCTTTCAAATAGGGCATTATTAGGCAGAAAGATTTTTGTTTCGTATAATATAAACAATGATTTAATGGTAATAAAAATAGATTCGATTAATAACAATATTGGGTTTTCAAAAATAATTACCAATAAAAACATAATTACCATTAATAAAGTTGAAATAGAAATGGGTAAAGTTTCTGTTATCAGTTATTTTTTGGGGGATTTAGATTAGTGTATTCGATGATAATGTTTTTTATTTAAATTTATAATAATTCACTTAGGTATTAAAGCCAAGTTAAAATATTATTTTAATTCTATTAAATAAAAAAAGCCGACTTATTAAGGTCGGCTTTCGAAAAATTTTATTTAAAATTTTATTTTCCTGGACATTGGCTAATTGTTTCTTGTAAAAATAACAGCCCCATTTTGCGACATTACATTAATTTGGTAGTTATTATAAACGCTATTTTTAATTTCAATGTTTACAAAGTCGGTAGCAGGATTAGGAAAAACATTAACAATTAAGTTTTCTTCTTTTATTTCAATAACTTTATTAATGTAATAATGCCCTTGCTGAAAACCTTGAGTTAAAATTAATTGATTATTAATGTATGTGTCGGTTGCTATTTCTCCAAGAGACCAATCCATTTGAGCATTAATTTTTTTATAACTATCCCACGCAGAAGTTGTAATTTCAGGAGATAAAATTTGACTATTGCTAAAAAGAGGAGATATTAATAAAAATAAAACAACTACAATTTTCATAAATAAAAAATTTAATTGAACAATAATAGCAAATAATTTTATATTTATCAAAGGTTATTAAAAATTAATTGTTAAAAGGGAAGAAAAAAAACTAAAATAATTTGAATACAAATATTTCAAAAGAAAATCATTTTTATTATTTAATAGTTGAATTTTTAATTATACATTATTAAAGTCTATAAAGTGTATTATAATGCTAAATAATAATAATAAATGAATAAATTAAATAATTATATTATTTTTTTATATATTTTTGGGCTTAGTTTTTTAATTTTGAGCAATGAAGAACGAAATAGTTTTATATAGAACCAATGAACTCCCTGAACACGTAGAAGTAAGACTTGGCGAAGATACTGTGTGGCTAAATCAAGAACAAATATCAGGGTTGTTTCAAAGAGACCAGTCAGTTGTTTCAAGACATATTCGCAATATTTTTGCCGAAGGTGAATTAGATGAAAAAAGCAATATGCAAAAAATGCATATTACAAATTCTGACAAACTTGTTGCATTTTACAATCTAGATGTAATTATTTCGGTTGGTTACAGAGTTAAATCAATTCGTGGTACTCATTTCAGAATTTGGGCAAACAGCGTTTTGAAAGAATTTTTATTAAAAGGATATGCTGTTAATCAGCGTTTTGAAAGAATTGAGAAAGATGTATTTTATTTAAAAGAAAGGGTTAATGAATTTGATTTTCAAATTAGAACAAACTTACCTCCTAATGAAGGCATATTTTTCGACGGACAAGTTTTTGATGCCTATATTTTTGTTGTTGACTTAATTAAATCAGCAAAGGAGTCTATTGTTCTTATTGACAATTATATAGATGAAAGTGTGCTTTCGATTTTATCAAAAAATGAAGAAACAGTTAATATGAGAGTATTGCTAAATTAAAATTTTAGCATTATTTTTTTCTTTTCATGATTTT
>CAZJKL010000059.1:0-15567 GCA_964546655.1 uncultured Bacteroidales bacterium
CAGCATCATATCCATTTCCTCGAGCATAAGCCATAGCTGTATGTTGCCCTCCTGCACTTCCTGAATTTCTTTTTGTATCAACTGTTTTAATATTATTATTTATTGATTGCCATTTATTAATAATTTCTTTTGTTTCATTGGTTGAATCATTATCAACTATTAATATATCATTTAATGATAAACTTTGATTATTTAATATATTTAACAATTTATCTAAATGTTTGGGTCTGTCTTTAGTAACCAAAGTAACTAAAATATTGATTTTATTATTCATTCTTTAATTTTGTATTGTTTTAACAATTTCAAAAGCTCTTTCTATAGCATGGTCCATATCATAATACTTATACTCCCCGAGCCTTCCACATATAATAACATCTTTCTTCAGGCTAGCTAATTCTCTGTATTTTAGATATAATTTATTATTATCATCATCTGGAAATGGATATTCGTATTCATCTGTTTTTTCAGGAGTATAAGGCGTTTCAGTGGTAATAATCGTCCCTTTTAATTTTAAATCAAAATTATTATCTAATAAATATTTCCATTCTAAAGTTCTTATAATATCTCCTCTTTCAACTGAAGGTTCATTAACTTGACAATATGGTTGATAATAATCTGTATTTTCAATAAACTTAGTTTCTCTTTTTTGTCCTCTGTATTTAAGTTTACCATAAATATTATTAAAAAACTCATCAATAGGTCCTGTAAATATTGTTTTCTTTTTAGGTTTAATTTCATCAACATTATGTAAATAATCAAAATTTAATTTAACATCTATGTCTTTTAGCATATTTTCAAACATGGCAGTATATCCCAAACTTGGTAGCCCTTGATATTTAGCATTTGGAGTTAATCTTGGGTCATCATCTTCACGAACATTAAAACGAGTAATTAAAGATGCTGATAATTCTGTACAGTAAACACCCCATTGTTTATAGTTATAAAATTTTATGAATTTTTCATAAATTTCTTTTGGCATTAAACTTAAAGCTGCTTCTTCGAAATTCTTAGGATCAGCTTTATATGATGGCTCCCAATTTAGCCCAATATTTTTTTTTATATATGAAGCTGCTATTGGCCAGTTTTCATAATTGCCATCTACATATGATTTAACAAATGCTTCATATTTATAAAATTCAGAAAATCTATTAACAAACCCCCATATTTCATCGCTTGTTGTTCTAAAATAATGTGGTCCATATTTATGAACTAATATACCTGATGAATGTTTATAATCATACATATTTCCAGCTATATGATTTCTTTTATCAACAACAACAACAGAATTACCTCTATCAAACAACAACCTAGCAATAACGCTTCCTGTTAATCCGGCTCCAACAATTAAATAATCAGGATTATAATTCATTGTATTTATATTAATAAGTTAATTGTGTTGCAAAAATAAAATAATATTTAGCTAAAGTTTTAATTATTTAAAAATAATCTTCTTTATAGTTTTAAAAATAATAATTATATCAGTTAAAATATTATTTTCTTTAATATACTTAAGGTTTATTTCAATTTTTTCGGGCATAACTTCTTCGATATACAGTTTTTCAGGGTCTTCTGATTTACCTAAAATTGTGTTTTCATCAATATATTCTAACGAAGCGTAATCGGTTATTCCGGGCTTTACAGTTAAAACTAGTTTTTGCCTTTCATTATATAAATCAACATATTTTTTAACTTCGGGTCTTGGACCAACAAAGCTCATGGTTCCATTTAAAACATTTATTAATTGAGGTAATTCATCAACTTTGTATTTTCTTAAATAATAACCTATTTTTGTAATTCTTGAATCTCTACTACCTACAGTTAATAATCCTTTTTTATGCGAATCTGGTTTCATTGTTCTGAATTTAAACATATTAAATTCATTACCATTCTTACCAATTCTTTTTTGAATATAAAAAACGCCTCCTTTTGAATCTACTATAATTAATATTGATATTATTATAATTATAGGTAAAATTATTATTAAGCCTATTAATGAAAGTATTAAATCAAAAATTCTCTTAAGCATACAACTCCTCTTCTACCGAACTTATAACAGCATTTAAAACTATTTTAATTTGTTCATCAGTTAAAGTATAATAAACTGGTAATGAAATTTCTTGTGAATATAATTTAAATGAATTTGCATAATCGTTAATATTATACCCTAAATTCTTATAAAAACTTAATAAAGGTATAGGTTGAAAGTGAACATTAACCGAAACGTCTTTGTCGAAAATTTTTGTAATAATTTTATCTCTTTGCTCTTCGGTAATATCTTTTATTCTTAATAAATAAACATGATAAGAAGTTTCTTTCTCATTTGTTTTAACAGTTGGAGCTAATGCCCATTTGTACTTATTAAGTTCTGAAGTATATTTTTCAAAAATCTCTTTTCTTCTTTTTAAAGTTTGTGTTTCATATCGTTCTAATTCAACCAGGCCAATAGAAGCCTGAATATCGGTCATATTCATTTTATAACCAGCATTAACAATATCATAACGCCAACTGCCTTTTTGTGCTTTAGCTAATGCATCTTTATTTTGACCATGCAACGAAAGAATACACAATTCTTTATAAATTTCTTCATTATTAAACGGCAATGGCAAATTTAAACAAACCGCACCTCCTTCGGCTGTAGTTAAATTTTTAACAGCATGAAACGAAAACACCGAAACATCAGACTGTTCACTTGCAAAACCATTTTTATATTTTGCACCTATCGAATGTGCCGAATCTGATAATAATAATATTCTTCCTAATTTTTTTTGCTCTTCACTATTAGGATTAAACATTTTTTTTGTTTCTGTATTTTCTAATATTTCTTTTATTTTATCATAATCACATGGAAAACCGCCAATATCAACAGGCATTATAACTTTAGTTCTGTTTGTTATAGCGTTTTTAATCAAATTAATATTAATATTAAAATCATCAGCTATATCAACCAATACAGGCTTGGCACCGCAATGAATTATCACATTTGCTGTTGCTGCATAAGTATAAGCTGGCAAAATAACCTCATCTCCTTCTTTAACACCATACCATCTTAACATTAATTCTAACCCAGCTGTAGCTGAATTTAAACAAAGAGTAGCTTTATTATTAACATATTCCGAAATTTTCTTTTCAAAAAGTTTTGTCTTTGGACCAGTAGTAATCCAGCCTGACTTTAATGTATCTATTACTTCATTAATAATTTTGTCGTCAATAAAAGGAGGTGAAAATGGTATCATAATTTTATGTTTTATATATGGCAAAAATAATTAAACATTTTTATTTTATTATGTAGCTTACGAAAAATAATAAATTATTTATAATTTAGTAAAATTGAAAAAAACATTTGTTTGAAAAAATTAATTTTAGAAAATATTAAAGAAGCTTTTATTTCGATAAAAAGCAATATGCTTAGAGCAATTATTACAATAATTATAATAGCTTTAGGAATTATGCTGTTGGTTGGAATTTTAACAGCAACCGATTCGATAAAAAACTCTATTGATAGCGATTTCGCAAGAATGGGAGCCAACTCGTTCAGTATCAGAAACAAAGGATTAAGATTTCATGGAGGTGGCGGTGAAGAAAATCAAAAAATATATCCAGCTATAAATTTTGATGAAGCGGTTTTTTTCAAAAATAAATATAAATTTCCTGATTCTTATGTATCTATTTCTTCTGTTGTTAATAATACTGTAACATTAAAATATAATTCAGAAAAAACTAACCCTAACATAAAACTAATAGGTGCCGATGAAAACTATGTTCCTCTCTCTGGATTTGATATTTATTTAGGAAGAAATTTTTCTAAAAATGAAAATTTTGGATTAAGTAATGTTGTAATTATTGGTTATGAATTGTATAAAAGTTTATTTAAAGGATACCAAAATCCTTTAGACAAAATGATTTCAGTTGGCAATATTAAATATAAAGTTATTGGTGTTTTAAAAAGCAAAGGTTCTTCTTTTGGGTTTAATAGCGATAGAGATTGTATTATTCCTTTAAATCAATCACGACAATTTTTAGATAATGAAAGTTCTAATTTTACAATAAATGTTATGTTAAATAAAGCTGAAATGGTTGAACCATCAATAGGTAAAGCTACTTCAATTTTCAGAAATATTAGAAAATTAAAAATAAAAGAAGATGATGATTTTGAAATTATCAGAAGTAACAGTATTTCTCAAATGTTATTAGAAAACATTAAATATGTTACAATTTCGGCTTCGATTATCGGATTTATAACTTTACTTGGAGCGTCAATTGCTTTAATGAACATAATGCTTGTTTCTGTTTCGGAAAGAACTCGTGAAATTGGAATAAAAAAAGCTATTGGGGCTACTAATAATATGATAAAGCTTCAGTTTTTAACCGAAGCGGTTATTGTTAGCTTAATTGGTGGAATTTTAGGTATTATTGGTGGAATTTTTATAGGAAATATAATAAAAGTATTATTAGATACACCTTTTTTAATTCCTTGGAATTGGATTTTATCGGGATTCTTATTGTGTTTTATTGTTGGTGTATTATCTGGACTTTTTCCGGCAATTAAAGCTTCGAAACTTAACCCTATTGATGCTTTAAGATATGAGTAATTTTAAATTTTATATATTTGCTTTTTTCTGTATAATTTCACTTCAATCATATTCTCAAAAAAGAAAATGCTTAACAAATGAATACAATAATATTATATTAAAAGACAATAACTATAACTTAAAAAATTCTGCAAACGAAAATTATATTTTAAATTGGATAAAAAACAATAAAAACTATTCTTCGAAAGAAACTATTAAAATACCTGTTGTTGTTCATGTTGTTTATAAAAATGAAGAACAAAACATTTCTGACGAACAAATTATTTCACAAATTGAGGTCTTAAATAATGATTTTAGAAGATTAAATAAAGATACAACTAATACTCCTGATGAATTTAAAGATTTAGGAGCCAATTGCAATATCGAATTTTTACTTGCAAAGCAAGATACAAATGGAAATTATACTAATGGCATAACAAGAACAGCAACAAGAATTGGTAGCTTTTCGGGTAATAACAATGTTAAATATACTTCTGACGGAGGTTGTGATAGTTGGAATAGCGATTATTATTTAAATATATGGATATGCAATTTAGATGATAATATTATTGGTTATAGTCAATTCCCGGGTATTGGACTAAAAGAAACAGATGGTGTTGTGATGAGTTATAAGTATTTTGGAACAATTGGAACCGTTCAATATCCATTTAATTTAGGAAGAAGTTGCACTCATGAAGTTGGACATTGGTTTAATTTAAAACATATTTGGGGCGATGACAATGGCTCTTGTTCTGGATCCGACTTAGTTTATGACACTCCTAATCAAGCTTCGGAATATTACGATTGTCCTTCTTATCCTCAAAGTTCTTGCGAAAGCAATAATATGTTTATGAACTATATGGATTATACCAACGATGAATGCATGAACATTTTTACAAAAGGACAAAAAGACAGAATTGACGCAACTATTAATGTTTTAAGAAATAATATTTTAACTTCTCCCGCTCAATTTGAACCTGAGATAAACGAACCTATTGCAAAAATGCAAGCAAATGCAAACCATATTTTAAAAGGAACATCCGTTAAATTTAATAATGTATTAAAAGAAAAAATTGATAGCATTAAATGGATTTTTAATGGAGCAGAAATTCAAAAATATACTATAAATAGTCCAAAAGTTGCCTATCAAACTACAGGTGAATACGATATAACATTAATTGTTAAAAACGAAAAAGGTATTGATACAACAGAATATGAAAACTTTATTAAAGTTGACGATAAACCACAAAACGAAAATTGGTTAAATTATCCCGTTTATGGAGAAATGAGTAATATTACTGCAGGAGTTGGGTATGTTGGCGGAACAAATAGTTTTAATGATATTGCAAAAGCCAATTATTTTAGCAATAATAGCTACTATAATATAATGTATGGTGTAAATTATATTTTCAATAATATTAATTGTAATGAAGACATAGTTTTATCAATTTGGGATAATTCAGGTTCGGGAGGGTTGCCTGGAAAAGAAATTTTAAGAAAAAGTTTTACATCCAATGAAATTTCGAATGATATTAAAAACAAGAACTTTACTTATTGGAAATTTGATGAACCTATGGATTTTAATGCACCTATATATATAGGATATTATTTACCTCAAAACAATAACGACAGCATTTCACTTTTATCAATAATTAACAAAAATAGTTCCGACAACAAAGCATTTGAACAGCACACTAATGAGTTATGGTTTTCTTGTAATAGCTCATATAGCTGGGGATTAAACCTTTCTTTTGCTATTTTCCCCAATGTAGGTATAGCCGAAGAAATAGCTATTTTCCCGAATCCAATAAAAGATTTTTTAAATATTGCAGTAGATAAACAAATAAATATTGACAAAATAATAATTGAAATTTATAACACATACGGCAAAAAAGTTTTTTACTATAATACAGAAAACATAGAAGATAATTCTATTAAATTAAATTTAAATACCTTAAACAGTGGATTATATATTATGAAAATAAAGGTAAATGAAGAATATCACTTTAGAAAATTTATAAAAATTAAAGAATAAAAGAAAGGCATCAAACGATTTTTTTTTTCATTTTCTGAAAAAAAATATTTAAAAAAAATGGCAATTATAAATAATAAATTATATATTCGCAAGTATTGAAAATTACATTTTAAACATTTAGTTATGTCAAAAATCATTGGTAAAATTTCGCAAATTATTGGGCCCGTAATTGATGTTAAATTCCCTCAAGAAGGTGGATTACCTAATATTTATGATGCTTTAATAGTAAAAACAGAAGACAACAGAGAAATATATTTAGAATGTCAGCAAGACATCGGAGAAGACACAGTTAGAACCATTGCGATGGATTCTACCGACGGTCTTCAGAGAGGTATGCAAGTTGAATCAACAGGTAAGCCAATTACAATGCCTATTGGAGAACAAATTAGAGGTAGATTATTTAATGTTGTTGGTCAAGCTATTGATGGTATTGGCGAAATAAGCAACAAAGGTGGATATGAAATTCACAGAGAACCACCGTTGTTTGAAAACCTTTCAGTTGAAAAAGAAGTTTTATTTACAGGTATTAAAGTAATTGACCTAATTGAACCTTATGCAAAAGGTGGTAAAATTGGTTTATTCGGTGGTGCCGGAGTTGGTAAAACTGTTATTATAATGGAATTAATTAATAATATTGCTAAAAAATATTCAGGATTATCTGTTTTTGGTGGTGTTGGAGAAAGAACAAGAGAAGGTAATGATTTATTAAGGGAGATGATTGAATCAAACGTAATAAATTACGGAGAAGCGTTTTTAGAAAACATGAAACAAGGCGGTTGGGACTTATCAAAAGTTGACCCTGAAAAATTAAAAGATTCTCAAGCTACATTAGTTTTTGGTCAAATGAACGAACCTCCTGGAGCAAGAGCAAGAGTTGCTTTATCTGGTTTAACTGTTGCTGAATATTTTAGAGATGGTGACGAAAAATCAGGCGGAAGAGATATTTTATTCTTTATTGATAATATATTTAGATTTACTCAAGCTGGTTCAGAAGTATCAGCATTATTAGGTCGTATGCCATCAGCCGTTGGTTATCAACCAACACTTGCAACTGAAATGGGTATGATGCAAGAAAGAATTACATCAACTAAAAAAGGTTCTATTACATCGGTTCAGGCTGTTTATGTTCCTGCTGATGACTTAACTGACCCTGCTCCTGCTACAACATTCTCGCATCTTGATGCAACAACTGTTTTAAGTAGAAAAATTTCTGAATTAGGTATTTATCCTGCGGTTGATCCATTAGATTCAACTTCTAGAATATTATCTCAAGAAGTAGTTGGTGAAGAACATTATAAAACTGCTCAAAGACTTATAAATGTTTTACAAAGATATAAAGAACTTCAAGATATTATTGCTATCCTAGGTATGGACGAATTATCAGAAGATGATAAATTGGTTGTACACAGAGCAAGAAGAGCTCAAAGATTTTTATCTCAACCATTCCACGTTGCAGAACAATTTACTGGTATCCCTGGTGTTTTTGTAAATATCGAAGATACTATTAAAGGCTTTAATATGATATTAGACGGAGAAGTTGATGAATATCCAGAAGCTGCATTCCATCTTGTTGGAACTATTGAAGATGCAATAGAAAAAGGTAAAAAAATATTAGAAGAAGCTAATAAAAACTAAATATAAATTATTATGTTACTCGAAATTGTAAGTCCAGATAAAAAAATATTTAAAGGAGAAGTTGAATTAATTCAACTTCCAGGAATTACAGGTTCTTTTGAATTACTTAATAATCATGCTCCTTTGGTTTCTGTTCTTAAAAAAGGTAAAATTAAAACTGAAAATAAAGAAAAAAAGATTGAGTTTTTTGAAATTAATGGTGGTGTAGTTGAAATTAAAAACAATAAGATAATTGTTTTGGCAGAATAAATAAATTAAATAAATGAATCTTTACAGAACCCATTCTCCAAGATGGTTAATATTAGTTATTGACTTATTAATTTGTCTGTTTTCAATATTATTTTCTTATTTTATAAGATTTGATTTTAATATAATTGGTGTTCAAACCGAAATATTTAAAAACGCTCTTGCTATTCCTATTTATTTGTCTATTAGACTTTTATTGTTCTTGATTTCAAAAAACAATAAAAGGATTATAAGATATACTAGCACTGATGATGTTCAAAAAATATTGGTAGTTATTTTAATAGGTTCTTTCACGCTTCTTTTTCTTAACTTCTTATTTTTTACTCTAAACATTTCAATCAATATTCCAAGATCGGTTATTGTTATTGATTTTTTTGTTTCAACTTTCATTCTTGTCTTTTCTCGTATTTTTGTTAAAATACTATATCTTAAATTATTAAATCCCTCAAAATTAAAATCAAATATTGCTATTTTTGGTTCGGGTGAATCTACCATAATTACAAAAAGAGCATTAGATAGAGATTCTAGAACAAAATACAAAGTAGTTGCTTTCTTTGATAAAAATAAACAAGCTGTTGGAAAAAAAATTGAAGGTGTTACTGTTTATAATGTTGAAGATTTTGACGAGATATTAAAAATTAATGAGATTAATACAATTATTTTTTCTGGAACAGGTTTAACTAGCAAACAAAAAAATGAAATAATTGAAATTTGCTTAAATAATGAAATTAATATTTTAAATGTACCTCCTGTTGAAAAATGGATAAATGGTAACTTAAGTATTAAACAACTTAAAAATGTTTCAATTGAAGATTTATTGGGTCGTGAAACTATTGTTATAGACCGAAGCAATATTAAGAATGAATTACAAGATAAAATAATATTAATTACTGGTGCTGCTGGGTCAATCGGAAGTGAAATAGTAAGACAAGCTTTAGAATTTAACCCAAAAAAAATTATTCTTGCCGACCAATCAGAAACCGGATTATATGAATTAGAATTAGAACTCCTCGACTTTTTAATACCTAAATTAAAAAAAGAAAAAGCCGTAAATTCAATTGTTGAACCTGTTTTGTGTGACATAACGAACAAAGACCGAATGGCTAATGTTTTTAGCACATTTAAACCAGAAATTGTTTTCCATGCAGCGGCATATAAGCATGTGCCAATAATTGAAAATAACCCATCAGAATCTATTAGAGTTAATGTTCACGGAACAAAGATTATTGCTGACTTATCTGTTGAATATAAAGTAAAAAAGTTTGTTATGATTTCAACTGATAAAGCTGTTAATCCTACAAATATTATGGGTGCTTCTAAGCGAATTGCAGAAATGTATGTTCAATCATTAAACTCTTTAGTTGACTCTTCTTTTATAACAACCAGATTTGGTAATGTTCTTGGCTCAAACGGTTCTGTAATACCAAGATTTAGAAAGCAAATTGAAACAGGTGGCCCAATAACAGTAACTCACCCAGAAGTTACAAGATATTTTATGACTATTCCTGAAGCTTGTCAATTAGTTCTAGAAGCCGGCATAATGGGGGTAGGTGGTGAAATATATGTTTTCGATATGGGCGAATCGGTTAAAATTATTGATTTAGCTAAAAAAATGATACAATTATCGGGTTTAGTATTAGATATTGATATTAAAATTGAGTTCTCGGGACTTCGACCAGGTGAAAAACTTTATGAAGAACTTTTAAATGATAGTGAAAATGTTAAAACAACACATCACTCTAAAATTATGATTGCTAATGTTATTAAATACGATTTTGAAAGAGTTTCTGAAAACATCAATATTCTAATAGACCTTTATAAAAATCAAAAAAATATTGATATTGTAAAAAAAATGAAAGAGATAGTTCCTGACTTTATAAGTCAAAATTCTATCTATGAAGCATTGGATAATAAATAATTTTTGTAAATTTATCAAAATTTTATATTTTCCCTAAAAAATTTAATTTTTATGAAAGCATTTTTAACATTAATTCTAGTTCTAAGTTTAGCGTTAGTATCTTCTTCTCAATCATCATTTGAAGGTATTATGGATCTAGTTAGAACAACAAAAATTGATACTACAACCTATAAGTATTATGTTAAAAACAATATGATTCGTATAGAAGAAATTAACGGAGATAAACAAGTAGAGGGCATTATGCTTATTGACATAAAAAATAAAAAGCTTTTTGCTATGAGTCCTATACGTAAATTATATTACGAAATACCATTTAAACAAGCAAACATTGAAAATTTAAAAGATAAAATTGAAATTGAAAAAAGACAAAATAAAAAAACAATTGCCGGATATGAATGCGTTCAATGGATAGTAAAAAATCAAACAGAAAACACAGTTATTTCTTATTGGGTTGTACCTTCTGGTTTTAATTTTTTTAAAGATTTCTTAATTACATTAAATAGAAAAGATAAAATACCTTCTTATTTCCTGCAAATATCTGATATTCAAGGTGTAATTTCTTTATCTTCAACTGAAAGAACAATGTTGAGAGATTTTGTTTCTAGTCTTGATGTTACAAACATTACAACGAAAAAACTACCTGATAATTTATTCAATATTCCTTCGGATTATAAAGAATTTGTTAGAAAATAACCGTTTATTAACATTTATTTTTCTTTATAATTTACCCAATATGAATATTATAAAAATAATTACTTTATTAATTTTTATTTCATTCGGACTTAATATTTCAGCTCAAAACAAATACTGGATATTTTTTAAAGACAAACAAAATTCAAATTTCAATCCTTACAATTATTTCGATAAAAAAGCTATTGATAGAAGAATCAAGAACAATATCTCTTTATATGATTATACCGACTTACCTGTAAATGAAGATTATTTATCGGCAATTAGCAATTATGTTGATTCAATTTCTGTTGTTACAAGATGGTTTAATGGCGTTTCGGTGTATGCAACTTCTTCTGAATTAGAAAAAATTAAAAATCTTTCTTTTGTAAAAGAAATAGAAAAAATTGAATCTTCTTCTGTTGTTTGTTCTGTAAAAGAAAATTTTGGCAACATCGATGATATGCCTATTTTAGCACGACAAATAAACTTATTAAAAGGTCAGTATTTTCATAATAATGGAATTAATGGTAAAGGAATAAGAATAGCTGTTTTTGACGCAGGATTTCCTTGCGTTGATGTTCATGAAGCTTTTGAACATATTAGAGCAAATAACAGAATTATTAAAACATGGGATTTTACTAAGAACAAAGAATATGTGTATGATTATAATTCTCACGGCACAATGGTTTTATCTTGTATTGCAGGGATTTACGACAGTTTGCCAATGGGATTAGCTACAGAAGCCGAATTTTTACTTGCTAGAACAGAAGTTAATACAGAAATAAAAAAAGAAGAAGATTATTGGCTTGCAGCGATGGAATGGGCTGATAAGAATGGTGCTGATATCATTAATAGCTCTTTGGGATATACCTTTCATCGTTATTTCACAGAACAAATGGACGGAAAAACAAGTTTAGTTACACGTGCTGCTAATTTGGCGGCAAAAAAAGGTATGCTGGTTGTAAATGCTATTGGAAACGAAGGTGATACAAAATGGCGAATAATGGGTGCTCCTGCTGATGCTGATAGCGTTTTATCGATTGGAGGTATTGGTAACTTAGACGAAACAAGAATTTCGTTTAGCTCTTATGGGCCAACTTATACTAAGAAATTAAAACCTAATGTTTGTGCTTCGGGAAACGCTTTTGTTGCATCTAAATATAATTATGGAACAGCAATGGGAACTTCGTTTGCATCACCCCTTATAGCTGGTTTTGCAGCTTGTGCTTGGCAAACAGATACTTCGTTAACCAATATGGAATTATTCCATAAAATTGAACAATCGGCAAGCCTTTACCCATATTTTGATTATGCTCATGGTTATGGTATCCCTCAAGCTGATTATTTTACAAACAAAAACTTGCCTTCAGAAATTGAAAAAACTTTTGAAATTAAAATAAACGACAGTGTTTTAAATGTTATTATTAACGAACCTTTAGTTTCTGATAAAAACTTATTATACTACCACATTGCCGATAAAAACAATGTGATTAAAGAATATTATGTGATTCAGGTTTTCAATAAAAATGTTCTGCAAATTAATTTAAATGATTTTAATAAAAATGATATTATTAGAATTCATTTTGATGGATATACTTGGGATAAAGAAATAAATAAAATTTTAAATTAAAAGTGTTATGAAAAAAATATTTTGCTTTTTATTTTTAATTTCATTATTTAAATTTTCTTTTTCTCAAATGCCTATTATTTACGAAAATCCTGGTAATGATACAATAAGAAAAAAAATTGGTCCTAATAGAACTCATTTTATTCATCCGTATATTGAACTTAATTTTGCTTGTTCCGAAGAAAATAATAACCTTTCAAAAATTAATTATTTTAGCTCAAATGGTTTAAACTTAGGTGTTAAATATAAATTGAAGTTATTAAAACCTATTTCAATAGGTCTTGATTTATCGTATCGAAGCACTAATTTTTATTTAAAACAAAATGCCGAAAGAATAGCTTTAACTAGCATTAAATATAAATACGAATCTATTAATTTTAACAACAGATTAGGATTAGGTGCTTTTTTAAGAATTAATTACACTAAAAGGGGTAATTATCTTGGAAAATATATTGAATCAGAATTAGTATATGATTATTCGTTTAATATGAAATATAAAGTAAAATATTCGAACGCTAATTCAACCGAAAAAAAAATTACAAATTACAGAAATACAATATATAATGACATTAACTATTATTTAAATTTAAAATTTGGCTTTAATAAATTTGCTTTAATTTGTGAATATCGTATCTCAGATTTATTTAAAAACAATAATATTTTTTACGAATTACCGAGATATAATTTAGGGATACAATACGCTATTTTCTAAAAATTTAAGTTAATTCCATATTACAAATTCATTCATATAATTAATATTTATTTATTGAAAATATGTAATAAAATTCATAAATTTGAGGCAAAACAAAAAAATGAAGTTATTTATAATCTTATCAAGAGTTCCGTATCCACTTGAAAAAGGCGATAAATTACGTGCATTTAACCAAATAGTTGAATTATCGAAAAAACATGAAATTTATTTATTTGCTTTTAACGACACAAAACTTCATCCTTTAGCAACTGAAACCTTAAATAAATACTGCAAAAAAGTTACAATTTTTAATTTATCTATTTTAAGTATTTTTTTAAATATCATCAAAGCTTTTTTCAAAGTATTACCAATTCAGATAGGATATTTTTACAATAAAAAAGCTCATAAAATATTGTTAAGTGAACTTAAAGACTTTAATCCAGATCATATTTTTTGTCAAATTATTAGAGTAAGCGAATATGTTAAAGACATTAAAACACCTAAAACACTCGACTACCAAGATGCTTTTTCGAAAGGGTTAGAACGACGAATAAGCAAAAGCAATATTTTTCAAAAACCTTTTTTTATCCTTGAGTTTTTACGAGTAAAGAAATATGAAACAAAAATTTTCGACTATTTTGATAATAAAATTATAATTTCGGAACAAGATAAAAAATATATTAATCACCCAAAAAGCAATGAAATTGAAGTTGTTATAAATGGAGTTGATACAAATTATTATAATTCTACCGAAAACCACAATAAAATTTATGACTTAATATTTGTAGGAAATATGAACTATCCTCCAAACATTGATGCTGTTTGTTATGTAGTTAAGGAAATTTTGCCATTGTTAAATGAAAAAATAAACTTTATAATAGCAGGAGCAAATCCATCTAAAAAAGTACAATCTCTTGCATCAAACCGAGTATTTGTAACAGGCTGGATTGATGATTTAAGGGGATATTACAGTAAATCAAAAATATTTATTGCTCCAATGCAAATAGGAATTGGGCTACAAAATAAATTACTAGAAGCTATGGCAATGAAAATACCATGCATAACTTCAAAATTAGCAAATAATGCTTTGGGAGGGACTCATAATAAAAACATTTTAATAGGCGAAACCCCCAGTGATTACGCATATTACATAAATGAATTATTACTAAATAAAGATAAAATCGAAGAAATTTCGAATAATGGACACGATTATATATTAAATAATTTTAGTTGGAAAAACTCGGTTGCAAAACTTGAAACAATATTTTATAGAAACAGTAAATAAAATACATTAAATTTGCCTCATAAAAAAAATAAAAATGTTAAAAAAAGAAACAGACCACACCCTAATAATTAAAAAATCTACTGCATTAAAATTTATAAATTTCAAAGAAGTTTGGGAATACAAAGACTTGATTTATATGTTTTTAGTTAGAGATTTAAAAGGAAGATACAAACAAACAGCACTTGGTCCTTTATGGATAATTATTCAACCAATTATTACCACAATAGTATATAGCATTTTACTTGGTACCATGGCTAAGTTTTCATCAGAAAATATGAATTATGCTGTATTTACTTATACTGGATTAATTGCATGGGGATTGTTTTCACGAACTGTTAATGCTACCGTAACTAGTTTAAGCGGTGAAATTGCTCTTATGGCAAAAGTTTATTACCCTCGAATAATTAGTGTTATTTCGCACACTTTATCGGGTGTTGTAGACTTCTTAGTTTCATTCGCTGTAATGTTTTTTATTTTATGGCAAACAGACACAATGCCAAGTATAAATATGATCTATCTTCCTTTGTTTGTTTTGTTGATATTATTTTGTGGAATATCGGTTGGTTTATGGTTTGCCGGACCAAATGTTAAATACAGAGATATAACAAGAGGCATTGGACTAGGATTATCATTATTGCAATATATTTCACCTGTTATATATTCTACAACAGAAGTAATGAAAATTATACCTGTAAAATTTCAATATTTATATTACCTGAATCCTTTTACATTTTTTATTGAAGGCTTTAGATGGTGCGTAGTAGGAACATCAAATTTTTCTTATTCTCACACAATTTTATATTCTTATGGTGTAATTTTAATTTTATTTATAGGCGGTTTGTATTATTTTAAACGATGGGAACGAACTATTGTTGATATTCAGTAGTTAT
>CAZJKL010000060.1:0-15504 GCA_964546655.1 uncultured Bacteroidales bacterium
ATTGGTAGACCCTTCGCTTTTGCTTCAAGCAAGGCAATGGTTTTTGTCATGCTGAGACACGACATTTAAAAAATGCTTGAAGATAAATGACAATATAATACGACTGATAATCAAACACTTAAAAAACTTGTCATTGGTAGACCCTTCGCTTTTGCTTCAAGCAAGGCAATGGTTTTTGTCATGCTGAGACACGACATTTAAAAAATGCTTGAAGATAAATGACAATATAATACGACTGATAATCAAACACTTAAAAAACTTGTCATTGGTAGACCCTTCGCTTTTGCTTCAAGCAAGGCAATGGTTTTTGTCATGCTGAACGGCAGTGAAGCATCTCCTTTATGCAGATATAAGACCCTTCGTTACCTCAGGGTGACAATGGCTAACATCAGTCTGGTGCGGAAATGTTTTCCGTGCCTTGATTTACCATTTCGTCCCTACGGGACTTTATATTGTTTTTGTGTTTTGGTTTTTACCAAAATGTAGCTCCTACGGAGCTAGCACCTCTTTTCTATTATACCTGCTTTTACAATGGTAAACTAAAACAGGTCTTCAGCCTGTAAGAGCAGCTTAATATTTTTATCGCTTTTGTTCTGTTGGACTTCTTTGAAGTCCTGAGGTTTGTAGCCAAATAAATGGCTACAAACCTTTGACACCAGAGGTGTCTTACTAATTTTTGTTAGTTAAAAACTAACTTTTACTTAGTTCGTAGTTGCTCTCGAAAGCTTTCGGCATCGAACAACGAGGTTAAACTGTATAGCCAAACTTCTAATTGGCACGGAAAACATTTCCGCGCCAGCGTGGGTCATTCCACCAACTTGGTTGTTGTTTTTGTTAGCTTTTATTTATTCCATTTTGATTAAAAAGCTACGAATATAGAAACTATAAAATTACCAAAAAAGAGAAGTAATTTTTCTTTTATTGTTTTCATAAGTAATTGTTGTTCCTTCGAATATAAAATTTCCCATAGGGTATAAACTGCTTTTCAAGTTTTTTAATTCACTATAGTTTTTAGTAATATACGCTTGAAGAAATTCACTTTCTATTGCTGAATCACAGGATAGTAGTCTATTAGAGGTGTAATTAAAATAAAAATTATAATAATTTGAATCAATAATAATCACTGCTCTATATAAAACTCTATCAATGGCTGTAACTTCAATCATGTGAAAAGTCTTTATATTCTTTAAATTAACTACTTCTTTTGTAAGAAAATCAAATATTTCTATTCTTATATAATATTCAGGATTATATTTAAAACTTTTTTGTTTCTTATACTCATTATTTTTTTCTCCAGTAGGGTTAAATTGTTCTTCTCTTATTTCTTTTGATAATTTCTTGGAATAATTACAAGAAATTATTAAAAAAGAAGTTAAGATAATTATTAAATATTTCATAATATTTTATTTATATTTATGTGGTGTTTCATGTCTCTATTATGCGTAGTTTCCTTCCGAAAACATTCAAACACATTTAATAAACTTTAGTATTCAACTACAATAATACAAATTTAATTTAATATTTTTTCTTTCATAACTTCAAACTAACCTTTATTTAGCATGTATTTTTCTTTACCTATGCAAAACAAAATCTTCACAATACATAAAAAATTACCATTTTAATATCGATATTTAGGTTGTGTTAAAAATAGGTTTTTGTTAATTTAAAAATTTAGTTTACTTTTGATTTTGATTTGATTTCGTGCAAATTTCGAGTTAATATTTTTAAAGATGATTGATAAGCTTAAAGAACTATTAAATAAAGGTGAGTATTTACCTATAATGGAAACATTTTATTCTATTCAAGGTGAAGGATATAATACCGGAACTCCTTCGTTTTTTATTAGAATTGGTGGTTGCGATATGGGTTGCAAATGGTGTGATGTTAAGGAGTCGTGGAATGATAAAATTCACCCTTTAACTGATGTAAATAATGTTCTTAACGAAGCACTAAAAGTAAAATCTAGGAAAATTGTTGTAACTGGTGGTGAACCAATGAAATATAACCTTGATTTTTTATGCCAATTATTAAAAAACAATGGCTTCGAAATACACCTCGAAACTTCTGGTGTTTTTGATATTTCAGGTGAATGGGATTGGATTTGTTTTTCGCCTAAAATTAAAGATGAAGGCAAAAATGTTTTTTATGAAAAAGCCCATGAACTTAAAATTATTATTGAAAACGAATCGGACTTTGAAAGATTAAAATTTTATGAAGAAAAAATTAATAAAAATTGTCGTCTTTCACTTCAACCCGAATGGAGCAAAATAAATAATATGCTTCCTAAAATAATTGATTTTGTTAAAGAAAACCCGGTTTGGAATGTTTCATTGCAAGCTCATAAATATATGCGAATACCTTAAAAATGAATATTATGCAAAAAATTATAATATTATCTCTTGGCTTGTTTTTTTGTTTAAATTTAACCTTTGCTCAAGGCGATAAATATAGCATTAAATCAAAAAAAGCTATAAAGCTTTTCGAAGAAGCTCTTATGTATTACGAAGTTAAAAATGATGCTGCGGCAAAAGAACTTCTTACTAAAGCTATAAGTCAAGATTCAAACTTTCTTGAAGGTCACATGTTGTTAGCAAATATTTATTACGATAATCGTCAATATTATGAAGCTATTAAAAGCTATAAAAAAGCTGTTAGCATTAACTCCGATTTTTTCCCAAACAATTTTTATTCTCTTGCAAAAACACAGTTTAAAGTTGGTAAATATGATGATGCTATTATTAGTTTAGATAATTATTTTACTTATAAATCGGTTAATGCGAACATTACAAACGATGCTCAAAATATTTATAAGAACTGTAAATTTGGATCTAATGCTGTTAAAAATCCAGTGCCTTTTAACCCTGTAAACCTTGGTAAAAGTATTAATTCTACTAATAAAGATTATTTTCCGTCGATTACAACCGACGAACAAATGATTTTGTTTACTAGATTAACTTCTACAGACTGTATCGAAAAACAAGAAGATTTTTATGTTAGTTATAAAGATAATAACAATATTTGGAAATTAGCTGAAAACATAGGTGCTCCAGTTAATCAACCGTGTTATAACGAAGGTGCTCCTTCTTTATCGGCTGATGGACGATGGTTGGTGTTTGTTGTGTGTGAATTATATGGTAATTATGGCACTAACAGAACAGGTTTTGGAAGTTGTGATTTGTTTTTAGCAAAAAATGATAATGGTTTATGGAAAGACCCTATTAACTTAGGCCCTTCAATTAATACAGGCTATTGGGAAACACAACCTTCGTTATCGGCTGATGGAAGAACTTTGTATTTTATTTCGAACCGACCTGGTGGAATTGGAAAACAAGATATTTGGGTTACTAAATTAAATGATAAAGGTCAATGGTCTAAACCAGAAAATTTGGGTAAAAAAATTAATACTCCTGGAACAGAGCAATCGGTTTTTATTCATGCCGACGGACAAACTTTGTTTTTTTCATCAGACGGACATACTGGAATGGGTGGTTTAGATATTTACATGTCACGAATGAATGCCGATGGAACTTGGGGCGAACCTGTTAACTTAGGTTTTCCTATAAATACTTGGAATGATGAAGATGGTATTATTGTAAATGCCGAAGGCGAAACAGCATTCTTTTCTTCTGACAGAGAAGGTGGTGTTGGTGATGTAGATATTTATTCGTTTAAATTACAAGATGAATTAAAACCTATTTTAACAACTTATTTTAAAGGAAAAGTATTTGATGCCGAAACTAAAAAACCTTTGGAAGCTAAATTTGAACTTATTGATTTAGCTACGGGTGAAGTTAAAATTGAATCTTATTCATCAAAAACAAATGGCGAATTTTTAGTTAGTTTACCTTATAACCGCAATTATGCTTTAAATGTTTCTAAAGATGGTTATTTGTTTTATTCAGACAATTTTGAATTAAAAGATAAATCAAATAAAAAATCATTTGTTAAAGATGTTCCTTTAAATAAATTAAAAAATAATATTGCTATTGTACTAAATAACATATTTTTCGAAACTAATAAATATGATTTATTACCTGAATCAAAAGTTGAATTAAACAAATTATTAAAGTTCTTAAATGATAATAAATCTATTAAAATTCAATTAAATGGTCATACCGATAATGTTGGTGATGATGTATCTAACCAAGTTCTTTCAGAAAATAGAGCTAAAGCTGTTGTTTCTTATTTAATAGCAAATGGAATTGATGGAAGTAGATTAAAATATAAAGGATTTGGCGAAACTTCACCTATTGATACTAATGAAACAGATGAAGGTAGAGCTAAAAACCGAAGAACTGAGTTTATGATTTTAGATTAATATTTGCTTTAAATGAAAACAGTTTTATTAAAAAAGAACCTAATACCAGGAACATTTAAGCATCAATTGCTTTTCTTATGTATAATTAGTTTTTTATTGTATTTTAATACTTTCACTAATCAATATGCTCTTGATGACGGTATTATTATTGAAAAAAATGAATTTGTTAAAAAAGGCTTTGATGGCATTAATGATATAATGACAAAAGATGCTTTTTATAGCTTTTATAAACAAATGAATGCAAGCACCGATCAATTATCTGGCGGAAGATATAGACCTTTATCTATAGTTACTTTTGCAATTGAAACTGAGTTTTTTGGTGAAAGTGCTTTGCCAAGACATATTTTTAATGTTCTCTTTTATGTCCTTTCTATAGGATTAATTTTTTATTTATTCAGAAAATATTTCTTTGTTAATTTACCAGATATAGCATTTATTGCTGCTTTTATTTTTGCTATTCATCCTTTGCATACCGAAGTTATTGCTAATGCGAAAAGTAGAGATGAAATTTTTTCGATGTTATTTATAACCTTAACTTTTATTTTTGCTTATAAATACTACATAACCGAAAAATTTTACAATTTGGGTTTAATGGTAATATCTTATTTTGCAGCTCTTTTATCAAAAGAATATGCTGTAACTATAGTGGGTTTTGTGCCTTTATCTATTTATTTATTAAAAGATAATCTTCCTAAATTTAAACTTTCAAAATTATATGTTTTGGTGTTTTCATTACTTTCTATTGTTGTTTTTTACATTTTATTGCGTATTTCTTTTGTTGGAGCAACTGGTGTTGAAAGTTCTGATGTTTTTAACAACCCTTATTTATATGCCACTGATTTAGAAAAACTTGCAACTAAAATTTTCATTCTACTTAAATACATTATTTTACTTTTTGTTCCTTATCCTTTATCTGCAGATTATTCATATTCTCAAATAGCATATCGAGATTTTTACGATTTAGAAGTTTGGGCTTCAATAATTATATATTTAAGCTTAATGTTTTTCACCGTAAAACTTTTTATAAAAAAACATTTTTTAGCTTTTGCCTTTGCTTTTTATTTAGTTCATTTAGCAATGGTAACAAACTTCTTTTTTATTATTGGAGCTACAATGGGCGAAAGACTTGTTTATCATTCATCATTAGGATTTAGTATAGCCATAGCTTATTTAATTATTTATTTAATAAATAGAACAAAATCAGACAATTATAAAACAAAACAAATTTATGCTATTTCAATATTGTCAATTATATTAATATTATCGGCAATTATTATTATACCTCGAAATAAACAATGGGAAAACACTCATAGTTTATTTATTCATGATGTAGAAGTTGTTCCAAATAGTGCTTTAGCAAATGGTAATGCTGCCGTTGGGTATATAACCTATTCGGAACAAGATAAATCAAAAGAAGATTTTTATTTAAATAAAGCTATTAAGCATTTAGAAAAAGCTATAAGTATTCACAACAGATATGGAACTGGTTATTTAAACCTTGGTTATATTTATTTTAAACAGCAAAAAAATGATTTAGCTAAAATAAATTGGGATAATGCAAAACAAATTTATCGTATGCACCCATTGTTACCTGTTTATTATAATTTATTATCAAATTCATATTTAAGTGAAGCTTTTGTTTATGGTCAGAAAAAAGATTTTAAGAAAGCTGAAGAATTAATTTTAAAAGCTATTGATGCCGACTCAACAAACCCCGATTGTTATTATCACTATGGTGGATATTTTTTCACAATACAAAAATATGATATGGCTTTAAAAATGTGGGAGAAAACATTGAAAATTAAGCCCGACCATAAACTAGCATTAGAAGGTTATAGAGCTTTGAAAAAATAGTATAAAAACTTACCCTTTTAATAATTTCTTAATTTCATTAAGTTTTATAAGGGCTTCAACAGGTGTTAAAGTATCTACGTCGGTTTTTTCTATTTCTTTTTTTATTTGAGATAACATTGGGTCGTCTAGTTGGAAAAAACTTAGTTGATATCCTTCTTTTTCTTTCGATAGTTTATCTACTGGTTTTGATAAATTATTTTTCGAAGAACTGCTTTCTAATTGTTTCAATATTTCTTTCGACCTTTTTATAATGCTTTTGGGCATACCTGCCATTTGAGCCACATGAATACCAAAACTATGTTCACTTCCTCCTTGAACTAATTTTCTCATGAAAATTACTTTATCATTTAATTCTTTTACCGAAACATTATAGTTTTTAATTCTATTGTGTGTTTTGGTCATTTCGTTAAGTTCATGATAATGTGTTGCAAACAAAGTTTTTGCTTTGCAATTAGGGTGAGAATGAATAAATTCGGCTATTGCCCAAGCTATTGATATTCCATCATAAGTGCTTGTTCCACGTCCAATTTCATCTAATATAATTAAACTTCGTTCTGATATATTATTTAAAATACTTGCTGTCTCGTTCATTTCAACCATAAAAGTAGATTCGCCAGATGAAATATTGTCGGTTGCTCCTACTCTTGTGAAAATTTTATCTACAACACCAATATTAGCTTGTTTTGCAGGGACATAACTGCCTATTTGAGCCATAAGTGTTATTAAAGCTGTTTGCCTTAATAAAGCCGATTTACCAGACATGTTTGGCCCTGTTATAACTATTATTTGTTGATCTTCGGGATTTAAATAAACATTGTTCGAAATATATTCTTCGCCAACAGGTAACTTTTTTTCGATAACAGGATGACGACCTTCTTCAATATCAATTATTAAACTTTCATTAATATTAGGTTTGCAATATTTGTTTTTTATTGCGGTTACAGCAAATGAAATTAAGCAGTCTAATTTTGAAATTAATAAAGCATTTAATTGAATTTGTTTTGTGTACTCAGATAATTCAACAACTAAATCATTAAAAAGCCTTGTTTCTAAGGTTAATATTTTTTCTTCGGCTCCTAATATTTTTGTTTCATATTCTTTTAATTCTTCGGTTATATATCGTTCGGCAGTGGTTAATGTTTGCTTTCTTATCCACTCTTTTGGAACTTTGTCTTTATGTGTATTTCTAACTTCTAAGAAATATCCAAATACATTATTAAATCCAATTTTTAACGAAGGAATATTTGTTTTCTCAATTTCTTTGTTTTGTAATTCAATTAAAAAATCTTTTCCTGAGCCTGAAATATTTCTTAATTCATCTAATTCAGCACTAACTCCATTTTTAATTACACCACCTTTTACAATATTTACTGGAGCATCTTCAATTATTTGACTTTCAATTTTTTCTCTAATACTATTACAAGGATTTAACTGTTCAGAAATTTTAAATAATTCATCATTTGCCTTTTTGCATATTTGAACAATCGGATTAATTAATGAAAGTGACGTTCCAATATGGTACAATTCTCTTGGATTAATTCGACCTGTTGCTGCTTTTGATATTAGCCTTTCTAAATCTCCAATTTCTGAAATATATTTATGTATAGAATCTCGTTCTTCTTGATTATCAATAAAATACTCAACCGAATTTAATCTTTCATTAATAAGTTTAATATTTTTTAAAGGGAAAGCTATCCATTTTTTCAAAAGCCTAGCTCCCATCGAAGATTGTGTATTATCTATAACATTAATTAAGGTTAAAGCTTCGTCGTTATTAGATGAAAATATCTCGAGATTATTAATTGTAAATCTATCTAACCAAACATATTGTTCTTCATCTAATCTTGAAATTGAAGATATATGTTTAATTTTATCGTGCTGTGTTTCAGATAAATAAAACAATGATGCTCCTGCTGCAATAATTCCATTTTCAAAATTTTCGACACCAAAACCTTTTAATGATTTTGTTTGAAAATGATTAAGTAATTTATCTTTTGCAAAATCTATTGAAAATATCCATTCTTCTAATGTATTGGTATAATACTGACTACCAAATGTTTCGGTAAATTTATTTAAACTTGATTTTGAGACTAAAATTTCGCTTGGTTTATAACCAGCAAGTAGTTTATCTAAATAATGTATATCTCCTTCTGCTATAAAAAACTCGCCTGTTGAAACATCTAAAAACGAAATTCCATTAACAATTTTACCAAAATAAATACTTGCTAAATAATTATTCGACTTTTGATTTAATATATTGTCGTTTAACGAAACACCTGGTGTAACTAATTCGGTAACTCCTCTTTTTACTATTGTTTTTGTTAGTTTTGGGTCTTCTAATTGGTCGCATATAGCAACTCTTAATCCTGCCCTTACAAGTTTTGGTAAATATGTATCAACTGCATGGTGAGGAAATCCGGCTAATTCGATGTATGCCGCAGAACCATTAGCTCTTCTTGTCAAGGTAATTCCTAATATTTTCGAAGCTTTTATAGCATCTTCGCCGAATGTTTCGTAAAAATCACCTACTCTAAACAACAACATAGCATCAGGATATTTACATTTTATCTGATTATATTGTTTCATTAGGGGTGTTTCTACAATTTTATTCATATATATTTTTTATTACCTTTTCAATTTACTGCAAATTTAATAGTTTATTCATAAATTTGTTCATTAATTATTTATTAAAATGAGAAAATTAAAATTAGAGGAGCTTAATAGAATTAACATTGATGAATTTAAAAATTCACCTAAAACACCTATCGTTATTGTATTAGATAATATAAGAAGTTTAAACAATATTGGTTCTGCTTTTAGAACTGCTGATGCTTTTTTAATTGAAGAAATTGTTTTATGCGGAATAACTGCAAAACCACCACACCGAGATATTAATAAAACTGCTTTAGGTGCAACCGAATCGGTTAAATGGAGTTATTTTGAAACAACCAGAGATGCTGTTTTATTTCTTAAAAATAAGAACTATAAAATTATTGCCATAGAACAAACCGATAAAAGCATAATGTTAAATGACTTTGATTTTGACAAGAACAATAAATTGGCTTTAATTTTTGGTAATGAAGTTAATGGTATTGACGACAATATTATTGACTTAATTGATACGGCAGTTGAAATACCTCAATTAGGCACAAAACATTCATTAAATATTTCGGTATGTGTAGGTATTGTTGTTTGGGATATTTACAATAAACTTATCAAGTAAAATTATAATGATTTTAACCATTTATTTACAGAAATAAATTCACCATATTCTTCTTCTGAAACTAGAACTTTATTTTTTTTATCTAAGTAATATTTAAAAAATAAGACTTTATCTTTTCTTAAACATCTTGAACGTACAATATAACCTTTATAAAAATTATCGTTTTCGTTTGGTAATGAAAGTAAAACTGTTGTGTATGCATTAATACACATACTTGTATCTTTATTTATTTTATCCTCATTATCAATAATTTGACTTATTATTGTATCGCTTGAAATTTGATATACCAACAAACTGTCTGATGAATTAATTTTATTTTTATTCTCTTCTTTATTGTTATTACAAGCGAATGCAGCTAAAATCAATATAAATGCACTAATTTTTATAATTGTTTTCATTAAGGATATGCTTTTAAAATTAAGGCACTAAAATAAGCATTTTTTTTCTTATAGTATTTTTTTTATAAAAAATTAATAAAAAAAAAGCTGACAAAAATTTGCCAGCTTTTTTTTATTATAAACTTATAAATTTATTCTATAACTAATTTATTTGATTTTAACAAATCATTTGTTCTAACATTACAAATATATAATCCGCTAGGTAAATTTTCTGTTTTAATAATTTCAGTATAATTTCCTGCATTTTGATTATTAATAGTTTTGTTATAAACTTTTGTTCCAACTAAGTTATATACTGAAATTTCAACATTTGAACTATTTTTTAATTCATAGTTTAATTTAGTATAGTTAGATGCTGGATTTGGAGATAATGACAAGCTAGAATTATCTTTTTCATTTTCAGAAATACCAACTCCTGATTCAATAATTGGATACAAATTTGGGTAATAATAATTATAAATAGGTTGTGTTTTTGCTCCTGTTAATGTAGAAGAAACAATTGGCATTATTTCATTTCCTCCGTAAAAATAAGTATGTGTTCCTGCTTGTAAATACAATACATCTGTTTCAAAAGTTTCTCCAGCCGACATAATATAAACAGTTGAAACAGAATTATTTTCTATATCATAAGACATAGAATATAAGTCAGGAAATGTATTATAATCACCAAATTGAGTAATATCTGTTTCTAACCAAACATAATTAGCAACTTTTTCATTTTCACTCATAATTATTTGTAAACGTGTATTTGTAGCAAGCCCGAATGGTGTTTGATCAGATTGAGCATCTTTAGAAAATACAGTATCAATTATAATTGCACCCCATGAATTATCATTTATGGTATAAACATCATAAAAATAACCAGCAGAAGAATTAAATGTTTCTAATGTATCTCTGCTATTTTCAGACAAACGGCTAACTACCCTACAAGCTATATGTAAATTACCTTGATAATCAACTGAAACATCACCATAATCACCATTAGAGTTTAATTCAAGTGTTTCATCACCGCCTTTACAAACTGGCACAAATGAAGCAATTTTTAAATTTGCATTTGTATTAGTTGCAGTTAAATGTTCATTTATTACTTGTATTTGAGAAAAATCATAAGCATCTAATAAGTTCCAATTAGCACCAAAATCAGATGTTTTATAAACAATTGGGCTATATCCTATTGAATCTAAGCTATCTCTGTATCCAAAAAACACTATGTAACCATATTCACCACTTTTTGACCATGCCATCATACCATGCATACGTCCAACATGAGATGGTATCATTGTACCATTATTATCAATACTATCAACTAAAAAAGGTATATTTAATTCTTGTGAAGTCCATAAAACAGAGTCATTAACATTATCCCAAGTTCCTGTATATAATTTTGCATTAAAAATTGATTCTGACAGAGCTTTATCATATAAATTTGTAGCTAAAATTCTTATTTTACCATCATCAGTAGTTGTAATACCTTGGGTGATTCTTTCTAATTTATTATTTTCTTGAGGAACAATATGCACTTTTATATCATCATCAACAGTTGGATCTAAACTTTTACTGCAAAAAGCATGTTGATCTATATCATTTCCAGAAACAGTTAAAGGAACTACTGCTATAGAATATGCCTTTTTTGGATCTGTATTTCCTGAAGGATTAAAAAGCGTAGAAGAAGGATAAATTGATTTTGTAGATTGATTATATACAATTACTGAATCCCAAGTTGCTCCATTATCTAATGAATATCTTGTAACAATATTATTATTTAAAGAAGTTGAATTATAAGAAGAATATGCAATAATACCAAGTTCTGAATTTACAGAAAGATTATTAGAATTAATATACTTTAAAGGGCCTGCGTTTTTTGCATTAGCAAAATGAACTCTTTGAGCATTTGCTGATACAATAAAACAAATTGACAATAAAATTAGTAATGTGTGTTTCATATTAGTATAGTTTTAAATTTATAGTTTTATATAACAAATATATTAAAAATTTAATACAAACAAAATATTTAACTTACAAACCTGAAAAAATATTATGATTTTTTCAAACGTTTTTTCAAAAAATATTGCATAATATAAACAATAATAAATAAAATTAATCCAATAACAATCAACGGGTTAGAATAAGGAATTTTTTCAATATCCTCTGATTCAAAATAAAAATAGCCAAAAATTATGTAAATTGTAATGACTAATGTAATTATTGAAATAATTTTTTTCAATAAAATAAATTTATCAACTAGCTTTCTATTATCCATATATTTGTTTTTTTGATGCAAGTAATGTGTTTTTAATTAACATAGCTATCGTCATTGGGCCTACACCTCCAGGTACAGGTGTTATATAGCTTGCTTTTTTAGATACTTCATCAAATTTAACATCTCCAATTAATTTGTATCCAGACTTTGTTTTATCTGATTTAATTCTATGTATTCCAACATCAATTACAACTGCTCCTTCTTTTACCATTTCTGCTGTAATAAACTCTGGCTGACCTATTGCTGCAATTATAATATCTGCTTTTAAAGTATGTTCTTTTAAGTTAGTTGTTCGGCTATGACACAAAGTAACTGTTGCATCTCCTGTTTTGCTTTTTCTTGATAATAAGATACTTACAGGTGTTCCAACTATATTACTTCTACCAATAACAACAATATTTTTACCTTTAGTTTCAATTTTGTATCTCGACAATAATTCTACTATTCCGGCTGGTGTTGCAGAAACATAAGAAGGCATCCCTAAAGCCATTCTTCCAACATTTATAGGATGAAATCCGTCAACATCTTTTTTTGGATTTATTGCTTCTATAATTTTTTCTTCGTTCATGTGTTTTGGTAAAGGTAACTGAACTATAAAACCATCTACATCGTCATCATTATTTAAAAAACCAATGGTTTTTAGTAATTCTGCTTCACTTATATCTGATGAAAATCTATATAATGAAGAGCTAATTCCAACTTCTTCGCAAGATTTTCTTTTATTGCTAACATAAGTTTCGCTTGCTCCATCTTCACCAACAAGAACTGCAACTAAATGAGGTGCTTTTTGATCTGCATCAATAATTTGCACAACTTCTGCTTTAATTTCATTTTTTATTTCTTCCGAAATTTTTTTTCCGTCTATTAAAATCATAATAATTAATTTTTATGTTATTTTTTCATTTTCATTGGCATATTTTGCATCATTCTTTTAACATTTTTACCGCCCGAAAACATACTCATCATTTTTCTTGTTTCATCAAATTGCTTAATTAATCTATTAACTTCTTGAATTGAAGTTCCACTTCCATCTGCTATTCTCTTTCTTCTACTTCCATTCATTATCTGTGGATTTTCTCTTTCTTTTGGAGTCATAGATTGTATTATTGCTTCTATTGACTTAAATGAATTGTCATCTATATCAACATCTTTCATTGCTTTACCCACTCCTGGTATCATTCCAACTAAATCTTTAATATTTCCCATTTTCTTAATCTGCTGAATTTGGCTTAAGAAATCGTTAAAATTAAATTGATTTTTTGATATTTTCTTTTGTAATTTTCTAGCTTCTTCTACATCATATTGTTCTTGTGCTTTTTCTACAAGAGAAACAATATCTCCCATCCCTAATATTCTATCTGCTAGTCTTTCTGGATAAAAAACGTCTAATGTTTCAATTTTTTCGCCTGTACTAGTAAATTTAATTGGTTTTTCTACAACCGAACGAATTGATAAAGCTGCACCACCTCTAGTATCTCCATCTAATTTTGACAAAACAACACCATCAAAATCTAATCTATCATTAAATGCTTTTGCAGTATTAACAGCATCTTGACCTGTCATTGAATCTACTACAAATAAAATTTCATGAGGCACAACTTCTTTCTTAATTGCCGAAATTTCATTCATCATTTCTTCATCAACAGCTAAACGACCTGCTGTATCAATAATTACAACATTATAGCTTTTTAATCTTGCTTCTTTTATTGCACTTTCAGCAATTGATATTGGACTTTTACTGTCTTCTACACTAAAAACAGGAACATCTATTTGTTGTCCTAATACTTTTAATTGCTCAATTGCTGCTGGTCTATAAACATCACATGCAACCAATAATGGATTTTTGCCTTTTTTATTTTTTAAATAGTTTGCTAGTTTTGCCGAAAAAGTTGTTTTACCAGAACCTTGTAAACCTGCAATTAAAATAACACAAGGGTTTCCAGATAAATTGATGTCGGTTTTGCCACCACCCATTAACTCTGTTAATTCTTCATGAACTATCTTAACCATTAACTGGCCAGGTGAAACCGAAGTTAAAACATCTCTACCTATTGCTTTTTCTTTAACATTTTCGGTAAATGTTTTTGCTATTTTATAATTAACATCTGCATCTAATAATGCTCTTCTAACTTCTTTTAAAGTTTCGGCAATATTAATTTCTGTTATTCTTCCTTGTCCTTTAAGTATTTTAAAAGACTTCTCTAAACGATCCGATAAACTATCAAACATTTTTTATTGTTTTTATATTTTTTGCAAATATATTATATTTATTTTAAATAATTACGAAATAAAAATTACGAATTATGAATTACGAAATACATAATTATTGAAATTAAGCAAAACTGAAAACTTGATGTTTAATTTTTAATTATTTTTCTATTGAGCTTTTAAAATATTTGCTTTTATTTCAATTTTAGCCGATGCAGGATTACTATTTACTAATAAGGTAATAAGATTATTGTATGCTCCAACTTTTTTTAGTTTACTAGTAATATATTGAATAGAAATTATTCCTTTCTCATTTGGCTTTAATATTTCAGGATAAACTTTTATTGACAAATATTCGGTAATATCTTTAAATGAAATAGTAATATCTTTATCGGAATTATTTACAATATTTATAGATTTCTTTGGCAATGTTGGTAATGTTATATTTCCAAAATCTATTTTATTTGTATTTAATCTTAAAGCTCCCATTGCAATTGGATATGTTACATTAATATCTTCTTTTGCTGGAATTACTTTTCCTGTAATATATAATTTTATTGATTCGGGATCTCCGTTTGTTAATACAGTTATATATTTTTCAAAATCTCCCGGTCTGTTTTTAGGGCTAAACTCTGTTTTTATTATTCCTTTTTGACCCGGTGCTATTGGTGTTTTTGGCCAATCTGGTGTTGTGCAACCGCAACTTGGCTTAACATTCATAATAGTTACAGGTACTTTCCCTGTATTTGTAAATGCAAATGCATAAAAAACACTTCCTTTTTCTTCGTAAATAGTCCCAAAATTATGCGTTTCTTTATCAAATTTAATTGTTCCTTTTGTTTGTGAAAAACTGTTTAAGGTAAGTAAAGAAATTATTATTAAAGTAATATAATTTTTCATTTTTATATTTATTAAGTTTTGTAATAGTGAAAAACGACACTAAAATAATTTGATTTTTTATTTAATACAAGATTTATAAATATTAATTAAATTTATTTAACATTATTTTAGCAATAAGGCTATAAATCAATTTAAACAAATGAAGAATTTTAGTTGTTTGTTTTTAATAATAAAAACTACTTGCACACTAGTTTTTATTGCTAACACACAAGTAGTTTAATATTTAACTTACTAATTTTATTTCACTTACAAACTGTAAATTTTTAAATTAGAAGTCTATATTTTATTTTATTGTTGTCCGATAAAAAATTAAGAGAAGGAAGATATTAGTCTTCCTTTCTCT
>CAZJKL010000061.1:0-14990 GCA_964546655.1 uncultured Bacteroidales bacterium
CAGAAATTATTCGCCTAATTTAAACTGCTCCCCAGAAAATTGAACTGACCCTTAAAAATTCAAGCAAAAAAAAGACGGCTTATTTTGGCCGTCTTTTTTTTAAGTTTTTATAGCAATATATTACATCATACCGCCCATACCACCCATACCTGGAGCACCCATTGGCATACCTGGAGCATCTTCTTTAATATCAGCTAAAACACATTCGGTTGTTAATAACATACCAGCAACAGAAGCAGCATTTTCTAATGCTATTCTTGTTACTTTAGTAGGATCAATAACACCAGTTTCATATAAGTTTTCATATTTTTCGGTTCTTGCATTATAACCAAAATCTTTTGAACCTTCTTTAACTTTTTGTACAACTATTGAACCTTCAACACCAGCATTTTCAACTATTTGTCTTAAAGGCTCTTCTAAAGCTCTTCTAATAATAGCAATACCAGTTGTTTGGTCTTCGTTTTCACCTTTTAAGCCATCTAAAGCTTTTATTGCTCTTATGTAAGCTATACCGCCGCCAGGAACAATACCTTCTTCAACAGCAGCTCTTGTAGCATTTAAAGCATCATCAACTCTGTCTTTCTTTTCTTTCATTTCAACTTCGGTTGCAGCACCAACATATAAAACAGCAACTCCACCAGCTAATTTAGCTAATCTTTCTTGAAGTTTTTCTCTGTCATAATCAGAAGTTGTTGATTCAATTTGAGCTTTAATTTGTTTAACTCTAGCTTGAATGTTTTCTTTGTCGCCTTTACCATTAATAATAGTAGTATTATCTTTATCAATAGTAATTTTTTCTGCACGGCCTAACATTTCTAATGAAACGTCATCAAGTTTGTAACCTCTTTCTTCTGAAATAACAACACCACCAGTTAAAATAGCGATATCTTCTAACATTTCTTTTCTTCTGTCGCCAAAACCAGGAGCTTTAACAGCAGCTATTCTTAACGCACCTCTAATTTTATTAACTACTAAAGTAGCTAAGGCTTCACCTTCAACATCTTCAGAAATAATTAATAATGGTCTTCCTGTTTGAGCAACTTTCTCTAAAGCAGGAACCATATCTTTCATTGTAGAAATCTTTTTGTCATGAATTAAAATAAATGGATCTTCGTATTCAACTTCCATTTTTTCAGCATTAGTTACAAAATAAGGAGAAATGTAACCTCTATCGAATTGCATACCTTCAACTATTTCAACTGTAGTATCGGTTCCTTTTGCTTCTTCAACAGTAATAACACCTTCTTTTTTAACTTTTCCCATAGCTTCAGCAATTAATTTACCTATTGTAATATCATTGTTTGCCGAAATTGTAGCTACTTGTTCAATTTTATCGATATTGTCTCCAACATTTTGAGATTGTTCTCTTAATGAAGAAACAACTTTTGCAACAGCTAAGTCAATACCTCTTTTTAAATCCATTGGATTTGCTCCTGCTGTAACATTTTTTAATCCTGTTGTTACAATAATTTGTCCTAAAACTGTAGCAGTTGTAGTTCCATCACCAGCTTCATCATTAGTTTTAGAAGCAATTTCTTTTAATAATTGAGCACCCATGTTTTCAACTGCATTAGTTAATTCAATTTCTTTTGCAACTGTAACACCGTCTTTTGTAACTTGTGGTGCACCATATTTTTTGTCAATTAAAACATTTCTTCCTTTAGGTCCTAATGTTACTTTTACAGCGTTTGCTAATGCATCAACACCTTTTTTTAAGCTATCTCTAGCTTCAATATTAAATAAAATTTCTTTTGCCATATCTTTTACAAGTTTTTAATAATTAAACAATAGCTAAAATATCTGATTCTCTCATTATAAGGTAATTTTTACCTTCTAATAATAACTCAGTTCCTGAATACTTACCATATAATACAGAATCGCCTACTTTTACAGTTAAAGGTTCATCTACTTTACCATTACCAACAGCTATTACAGTACCTTTTTGTGGTTTTTCTTTTGCTGTGTCTGGTATAAAAATTCCTCCTGCTGTTTTTACTTCTGCTTGAGCTGGTTCTACTAGAACTCTGTCTGCCAATGGCTTAATATTTACATTTGTCATTTTACATTAATTTTTAATAGTTAAACTTAATTTTTTTTAGACGTTTCGCCTTTACCATTATTTATGCCAACAATATTTTATTCTTTAAAATGGTCATTTTTTCATATCTGTTTAAAATTTAACTTTTATTTGTCATTTAATACAGCCAAAATGTCATTGAATTTTAAACAAACTTAAATTTATTTATTTAAAGTTTTTCAGAATATCAATTATTATATCCTTATGCACAGTAATATTCATCATTTTCAACTTAATAAAATCTTCGTGATAAAAATAGTATCCAAAATTCTTTTTATCTAAGAAGCCATTTCGAGAACCAGCTCCCGAATCTTTTAATAAGTACCATGTTTGACCATCTTTAGTATAATAACCAACAATGTGTAACCCGTGGTCATCGGTTGTTGACTTATTATTAAACCTAAACTGGCGTGCATCTTCGTTTATAAATTTTGAAGGTATATCAAAAGAAGGTATTTGGCCTGTTTGTGTTTTCGAATCCATACCAGGTTCAGTTATATCTCCGCCTACACCAACACCATAACCTTTTTCTATTGCCTTTTTCAATATTGCCATAAAATCATCTAATGGAACATTATAATAATCGCTACAATGCCACCAATTGTCGAGGGCTTTATATTCACCTTTTTGCCAATAATTAATTTCTTTTAATGACATTATCTCATAATAATCATCGAGGTTTAATTTAAGAACTTGTTCAAAATAGCTTTTAGGGGTATATTTTTTACCATTTACAACAAATTCGTTTGGCGGTGTTCCTATATATTTATTAAGAATTGATTTTATTGTAGAAATAATAATCTCTTCATTCCAAGCACTATTTTGTTTTACTGAATTAAGATATGTGGTCATCTCTTTAACCATTTCGATATGATTATGGACTTTTTGACCATCAACCAAACCACTATAAACATTTTCAGGAACGGCACCATATTTTTTCATAATTCTTGTAACTGCATTTGCTTCAGAACCTTCGTCAAAATATGAATTACCTCTTAATTTAATAAACTGCATTGTTTTTTCAACATATTCCCAATATGCTGTATATAATTCAGACAATTTAACTTCTAAATTATTAATTCTTTTAATTTCACTTTCGAAGAACGAGGTTCCAGCATAGCTCCAGCAAGTACTTGCATTACCTTGAGAAAGTGGTGCGTTATGCCAAAATTTAGTGTATAAATCAATATTGTTTGGTAAATTTGCAGAATCAACAATCATTTTAAATCTTCGATAAACCTTTTTTTCGCATTTAGCTTCTTTATATTCACTAATTCCTCTTAATATCGAATTTTCATAATATCCTTGTTCATATTCTATAAAATCGCCTTTGTCTATTTTAACTTCTTGCGATTTAACAATATTAAAACAAAGAAAAAACAAAAACAATAATTGTATTTTTTTTATTGAAATACTTTGATTTTCTAAATATTTGATTTTCATATTTTTGATTTAAATAATAAAAAGCAAATATAATAATTTTAAAACAAAAGCTTTTTTATTAGTTTTTTTTTAAGTCAATTTTATTAATATATTGCATTAATAAATAAAAAACACAACTAAAGATTATTTCAATATTATTTTTTTTATTATTATTATATAAAATTTAGAAAGCATGAAAAATATTATAAAATTTGAGAATTGCAAAGTAATTATTATTGCTTTATTTTTAACCTTAGGCCTCGCTATAAATGGTTGCATTTCGCCACAAAAGTATTTAGCTCGAGCTCAATATGATGCAGCAATAAGTAAAGCGGCTAAAAAACTAAGAAAAAATCCATCTAAAACTCAATATTTTGATATAATAAAAGAGGCTTATGCAAAAGCAAATCAATTTGATAAAGAAGCAATAAATAGCTTAAAAAATGCAGGGGAAGAAGAAGTTTGGGATAGAATTTATAACATTTACAATTCTATGAATTACCGACAAAACATAATTAAAACATTACCTTCTAATTATTCAAGTCAATTTAAATATGTTAATTATGACGAAGAAATAAAAGAAGCAAAAAATAATGCAGCTTTATATTATTACAACAGAGGCAATGATTATTTATCAAGAAAAACACGTGATGATGCTCGTTTAGCTTATTATGAATTTGTTAAAGTTAAAAATTTATTTTCAAATTATAAAAATATAGATGCACTTATTGATGAAGCAAAATTTTTGGGAACTACAGTTGTTTTATATCAAGTATTTAACAATTCTCAACGTTCTGTGCCGATTGATTTTTTAGAAGACATGCTTGTTTTAGATTTTCCTAGAAATCAATGGATAGAATATATTACAAATCCTAAACTAAATTATAGTTATGTTATCGAATGCACGATAGAAAACATGATGTTATCTCCAGAATCAATTAAAGAAAAAGAAGAAACATTTCAAGGAAAAGTTAAAGAAGGCTGGGAGTATGTTTATGATGCTAATGGAAATGTTACAAAAGATGCTAATGGAAATGACGTTAAAAAAGATAAATATGTAAACTACTCTTGTAATGTTATCAATTGTCAAATGTCAAAATTTATGCGAATCGACTGTAATATAAGATATTTTGACCCTTCAAATGGAAGTATTTTATTTAAAGGCCCTGTTAATGCCGAATACATTTTTAATTATAGTTATGCAAAAGCTGTTGGTAAAATTGAAGTTTTACCCGAAGAAGTAAAAAAACGTCTTAATAACAAAGTAATTCCTTTCCCTAATGAATTTGATATGTTAAAAGGAGTTCAACCTATATTGAAAAAACAAATTTTTGATATTGTAATAGCTAAGAAAAATTTATTTAGATAGTCTATTATTAAAAATATGACAAAAATAAAAGCCTCAGAAAAATTTATTCTTTTACTTAAGGAATACGGAATGAAATCGGTGTTTGGAATACCGGGAGCTCCTTTTAGCAAGTATTTAGAATTTATAAAAAAACATAAAGTTGATAATGTTTTAACTGCAAATGAAACAGGAGCAGCTATTATGGCTGACGTAACTGCACGTTTAACTGGAACTCCTGGCGTTTGTTATGCAACTTATGGACCTGGTGCTACTAATTTGGCTACAGGTATTGGAGGAGCTTATTTAGACAACTCACCTGTTATTGCACTAACTTCGGAATTTGATTCAAAATATTCGAATAGAAATATTCAAATGATGATAAATCATCAAAAATTATTTCAACCTATTACAAAATGGACCACCTCGGCTAATACTAAAAATATTAATGGGACTATTCATAAGGCATATTCAATAGCTTTATCTGAAAAACCAGGCCCTGTTCATATTGGTCTCTCAAATGAATTTTCAAATGCTCAATGCCAAGAGAAAATAGTTAGAGATAAATTAAATATTGCAACTAGTATTATTGAAAAAGATTCGGATAATTTTAACGATGTCATTAAACTTTTAAAAAAATCTAATAATCCTTTAATTGTTTTAGGAAACACAGCTAGACGAATTGTTCAAAAAAATATTTTACACAAATTAGCCGAAAAATTTAATGCTCCGGTTATTATTACTCCAATGTCGAAAGGAGTTTTTGATGAAAATCATAATTTATTTGTTGGTGTTTTTTACCATGCACTAAGTAGTAATTTAGATTCTATTTTTAAAAATACCGATTTAGTTATTGCTATTGGTTATGATACTGTTGAGTATAATTACGAAAGCTGGCTTCCTAAAAATATTCCAATAGTAAATATTAATACTTCTAATTGTGACATCGAAAAAAACTATACTAAAGTAATAAACATTACAAGCAATATTAATGATACTTTGCTTTTACTGTCAAAAGAAAAATATAAATCTGTTTGGGACAATTTTTTAATTGATAATGTAAAAAAACAAATATCTGATTGTTTATTGCCAGCAAAAAATCACTTTGGACCAGTTGAAGCATTTAATATTATTAAAGAAAATAGTGATGATAATACTATTTTAACTGTTGATGTTGGAGCTCACACTCATTTGGCTGGTCAATTTTGGAAGCCTAAATTTAATGATTCATTTATTATGACCAACGGTTGGTCTTCGATGGGGTTTAGCGTTCCGGCAGGGATAGCTGCTAAATATGTTTTCCCTAACAGAAAAGTTATAAGTGTTAGCGGTGATGGTGGATTTACAATGACAGCAGGAGAAGTTATAACTGCACGAAGATTAAATTTAAATGTTATTTTTATAGTTCTTTGTGATAAAAGCTTGAGTTTAATAAGGATTAAACAAAGTCGAAATAATATAAAAAAAGTTGGTGTTGATTTATATAATAACACTCTTTTTTGTGCTGATACATTTTTAGGGTTACCTGTATTTCAGGCAAATAATTCGAAACAAATGAATGATGCGATTAAAAAATGTTCAAATCTAAAAACTTCTTCAATAATTGAAGTAAATGTTGACACTAATGATTATGATAAAATTTTATCGTGTAAATAATTTTTATTAACTTGTAAAAAATAAGTTCAGAAAACAAAAATAAATAGTTTATAATATTAATTTTGTAATATGTAGCAACCCAGATTAATGAAGATATTTTACTTATATATATTAAGTTTTTTTATTGTTTTAAATGTTTTTTCGCAAAAGAACAAGGAGTTGGTTTTTACGAAAATATCATTAGAACAAGGCCTTTCGCAAAGTGTTATTAATTGCATTTTGCAAGACAAACAAGGATTTATTTGGTTTGGAACTCAAGACGGATTAAATAAATTTGATGGCTATGAGTTTAAAGTTTACAGAAATGATTTTTCTGATTCATTATCAATATCAAATAATTTTATAAACAATATTTATCAAGATAAATCTGGAAATTTATGGATATCGACCAAAAATGGATTAAGTTATTATAATGTATTTACAGATAAATTTAAACAATATTTTCACAACATAAAAAATAAAAACTCATTAGCCCAAAACATTGTTTTTAAAACAATGGAAGATAGAAAAGGTAATTTATGGGTAACTACAAGTATCTCATTATCAAAGTTTAATTCAAAAAATGGCTCTTTCCAAAATTATTATTTTGATACATTAATAAATAACTATGATAATTACGATAAATTTCCAATTATCGAAGATCATGCAGGTTATTTATGGGTTGGTACAAGAAAAGGAATAAAGATTTTTAATACAAACACAAATAAATTTATTAAAAACAATGAGTCACTAAGCAGATTAAAAGATGAAATCATTTATTCTATTCATCAAGATGTTTTTGGTATTTTTTGGATAGGGACAAATAAAGGATTATATGAATATAATTTAATTAGTGGCCTTTTATTAAAAATTAATAATAGGTTAAATTCATTTAGTTTTTTTGATAATGGTGTCAATACTATTTTATCTGAAGATAATGAAAATTTATGGATTGGGACTAAAAACAAAGGCTTAGTTAAATATAATAGAAATAAATCAAAGTATGATTTATATACTTATGATGCTGAAGATGAATCAAGTTTAAGTCATAATAATGTTTTGTCGTTACATATTGACAATACTGGAAGTTTATGGATAGGCACTATGGGTGGTGGAATTAATAAGATTGATTATAAAGCAAAAAAGTTCGAATATTTTACTCCTTTTTCAAAGCAAGATAATTTAATAAGCAAAAATGTTAGCTCTATTGCTTGTAATAATAAAGGTAAAATTTGGATTGGAACATGGGGAAATGGCCTAATATGCAAAAATATAAGCGATAATAAAATAATTAAAATTTTAAATGATAATGATAATAATTTAATAAGCGGATATATTAATTCTTTGGTATTTGATAATAGAGATAATTTATGGATTGGTACTGACAAAGGCTTAACTTGCTTAAATACAGTTACGTATGAAGCAAAGCATTATATTCATAATGAGAATGATAATACTAGTTTGTGTGATAATAACATTAAAACTTTATATTTTGATAAAAGTGGATATATTTGGGTTGGTACAACAAATGGACTTAGTCGCTTAAATAGAAGAACCCATAAATTTAAAAATTTTCATAATAAATCTACAAATACAAATAGCATTAATAGTAATTTGATTTACGCTATTGAAGAAGATAGTCAAGGAGAAATATGGATTGGTACAGATGGAGGAGGCCTTAATAAATATAACCCCAACTTAGTTAGATTTCATAATTATTACAAAAAAGATGGCTCAAAAAGCATTGTAGATGAGAGTATTGTCCTTTCAATAAAATCATACAATGATTCCATAATTTTTATAGGTACTACCGACGGACTTTTTAAGTTGAATAAACAAACAAATAGTGTAAAAAAATATACAACCAAAAATGGATTATGTAACAATGTTATTTATTCTATAATTAAAGATTTTAGCAATAATATTTGGTTAAGTACAAATTATGGCATTTCTAAAATGAACTTTGAAAAAGAAACTTTCCAAAATTATGATATATCAGATGGTTTACAAAATTATGAATTTAATAGGGGTGCTTCTGCTACTGATAAAGACAGTACTTTTTATTTTGGAGGGATTAATGGATATAATGCTTTTAAGGAGAAAAATATTATTGAGAATGTGTATATTCCACCAATAGTAATTACTTCTTTTAAACTTTTTAATTCCGAAATTAAGTTAGATTCTTCTATTTCAAAAAAAACTGTTTTATATTTATCGCATAATGATGTATTTTCATTTGAATTTGCTGCACTTAATTTTACTCATCCAAATAAAAACAATTATGCTTATAAACTAGAGGGAGCTGATAATGATTGGATTTATTGTGGAAATAGAAGATATGTTAATTATAATAAATTACAACCTGGCACATATATATTTAATGTTAAAGGGTCTAACAATGATTTAGTATGGAATGAAGACGGTGCTTCTATTAAAATAATTATAAAACCTCCTTTTTATGAAACAAAGTGGTTTATTGTTTTAGTTATTCTTGCATTTGCTTTATTAATAAAATTCTTTATTGATTTAAGAACAAATAGTTTAAAGAAAAAAAATAAAATTTTACAAGAAAAAGAAATTATTGCAATGAAAGTTGCCGAACAAAAAGAACAGCTTTCAATTTTCAATAAATCAATTATTGATAGTATGAATTATGCTAAACGACTTCAAAAAGGCATTCTTCCAAATAATAATAATTTAAAACAATATTTCTCTGATTCGTTTATTTACTTAAATTCTAAAGAAATTGTAAGTGGTGATTTCCCTTGGTTTAGAGTAAAAAACAATATTATTTATGTTGCGGCTATTGATTGTACCGGACATGGCGTGCCAGGTGCTATTATGTCTATTGCAGGTAACTTTTTGCTAAATCAATCATTAACTGAACACAATTTAACTCGCCCCGATGAAATTTTAAATGACTTAAATAAAGGTGTTATTAATGCTTTTAACACAACTAAAGATAATATTAAAGACGGAATGGATATTTCGCTTTGTGCAATTGATTTAGAAAGAATGACTCTTGAATATGCCGGAGCTTATAGCCCTATTTATGTGTTTAAAAACAATGTATTAAACGAAATTAAAGGTAATCGTTTCCCTGTTGGATTATTTAAAGATACCGATTTTCAAGGATTTAATAATTACAAAATACCTATTAATAAAGGAGATAAAATTTATTTGTTTACCGACGGTTATGCCGATCAGTTTGGTGGTGGAAATAATAAAAAATTTAAATATCAAAGATTTAGAGATTTATTAATCAATATTCAAAACTTATCAATGCAAGAACAAGAAACTTTTATTAATAAAACTTTTATTAATTGGAAAGGAATGGAAGACCAAGTTGATGATATTTTAATTATTGGAATAAAAATATAAATCCCTGTAAATTAAGTTTTTCTATTTTTCTAAACATTAAAATTTCAAAAAAAATACTATTATCTTAATTATAAGGGTAAAGTATTTAAATTATATTTTAATTTTGTGTATTATTTTTAAGCAATGACAATTAAAGCGGGCAAATTATTAAGTAACATAAACTCTCCTGAAGATTTAAGACAATTAAGGGAAGATGAACTTACTTTGCTTTCAGAAGAATTAAGACAGTTTATTATTGACTCTGTTGCCAAAAACCCAAGCCATTTCGGCTCAAGTTTAGGTGTAGTTGAACTTACAATTGCTTTGCATTATGTTTTTAATACTCCTTACGATAAACTTATTTGGGATGTTGGTCATCAAGCTTATGGACATAAAATTATTACAGGAAGAAGAGATGTTTTCCACACAAACAGACGATTTAATGGCATAAGTGGCTTCCCTAATATGAAAGAGAGCGAATACGACTCTTTTGGTGTTGGACATTCTTCAACTTCTATTTCGGCGGCATTAGGTATGGCAATAGCTTCTAAGCAAAAAGGCGAATTAGACCGCCAACATATTGCTGTTATAGGAGATGCTGCAATAACCGGAGGAATGGCTTTTGAAGCTTTAAATCATGCTGGTTCTAAAAACCCAAATTTATTAATTATTCTTAATGACAATAATATAGCTATTGACCCAAGTGTTGGTGCTATAAAAGAATATTTAACCGACATTACAACATCACAAACTTATAATAAATTTAAAGATGATGTTTGGCATTTACTTGGAAAAGTTAGTAAATATGGGCCTAATGCTCAATTAGCTGTACAAAAAATTGAAAATGCTATTAAGGCAATGTTAATGAAACAAAGTAATTTGTTTGAAGCCCTTAATTTCAGATACTTTGGCCCTATTGACGGGAATGATGTAATAAGATTGGTTCGAATTTTAAATGATTTGAAAAAAATTCCTGGCCCTAAAGTTCTTCACATTGTTACAGTTAAAGGCAAAGGATTTAAGTCTGCCGAAGAAAATCAAACTAAATGGCATCACTCTCCTGGTGTTTTTAACAGCAAATCGGGTGAGCTTATTAATAATGTAACTAATGATGTTCAGCCTCCTTTATATCAAGAAGTTTTCGGAAAAACTTTATTGGAATTAGCTGAAAACAATGAAAAAATTTATGGAATTACTCCTGCAATGCTTTCGGGTAGTTCTCTAAATATTATGCAAAGTAAATTCCCAAAAAGAACAATTGATGTTGGAATCGCAGAACAACATGCTGTAACTTTTTCTGCTGGGTTGGCTTCTCAAGGATTAATTCCTTATTGCAATATCTATTCATCTTTTCTTCAAAGAGCCTACGATCAAATTATTCATGATGTTGCTCTTCAAAAATTAAATGTTGTTCTTTGTATTGATAGAGCTGGTTTAGTTGGTGCTGATGGGGCTACTCATCATGGTGCTTTTGATTTAGCTTTTTTAAATCCTATTCCAAATTTGATAATATCGGCCCCAATGGACGAAATTGAATTGAGAAATTTATTATTTACTGCTCAACTTAAAAATCATGGTCCTTTTGCTATTAGATATCCTAGAGGCAGGGGCGTTAATATTAGCTGGGAAAAACCTTTTGAGGAAATTGTTATTGGTAAAGGGCGAATTATATCTGAAGGCGAAAAAATAGCTGTTTTGTCGTTAGGTAATGTTGGAAATTATGCAAAAGATGCTATAAAAAATATTTTCCAAACCAAAAATATATCAATTGCTCATTATGATATGAGGTTTTTAAAGCCTTTAGATGAAACTCTATTACATGACATTTTTAGTAAATTTAAATATATTATAACTGTTGAAGATGGAGTGATAATAGGTGGTTTTGGATCTACTATTCTTCAATTTATGAATGACAATAATTATAATGCAAAAGTTAAAAGATTAGGTATCCCCGACAAGTTTATTGAACATGGTAAACAAGAAGAATTGCACGAAGAATGTGGTTATGATACTAATGCTATAATTGAAGCTATTAATCAACTATTAACTGAAATTTAATCTATCTCCTCCCCTAATCCAAATCTAATTTCATTTGCCTACTAAACAAATCATTATTTGAATTTGAATTTGAACTTGAATTTGAATTTGTATTCTGCTCTTTGTCCTCTTTGTTATTATTTATATTTTCTTCTTCTTCAGAAAAATTATCATCAAATTCTTCAATTTCTTCAATAATTTCTTCTTCCTCTACAACTATAGGTTCAAGTGAGAGAATATTTTTAATTATTAAATCTGAAATACGTTTGCCTTTAGATTTATATCCTTTAACTGAAATGAAATCGGCTATATTAATAATTTCATTTTCTTTTTCTTTCTTATTCTTTTTAGAATAAATCACCTCAATTCTAGGATACTTATCGGTAAAAACATTTATTAATTTAACATTTTCTTCTTCTGGTAATACCGAAATTTTCTTGTCAGATATTTCGATATTGAATCGTTTTATGAAGTAAAAATTTTGCTTTTCGTTTAAATAAACTAATGAAACTATTTTCTTAATATTAAATTTTTCGATTAAAATAACATCATCATCAAAATGAGTTGTTAAATCATATCCTGTTATTCTGTAAAAACCAGAAGCGTTGATTGAAAGTATTTTATCTTCGTTAAAAAATTCACCTAAGAAATCGCCATAACCTTCACTATTTAATCTTTTAACCGAAGTATCGAACCAAATTTTACAACCACCTAAAGTTGATTTTCCTTCTTCTTTTATAATAATTTTTCTGATAGGCAATTTTGTTAAAATATTACCATTAGATTTTTTGTTTTTAATTGGTAATGTAGAAAAATTGAAATCAAAATTTAATTTTTTCAACCTTGGTCTTAACTTATGAAAAACTGTTATTATTTCGGCTTCACCATTAGGATTTATAGTTAAATATTCGATTTTTGAACCGCTAGTTCCTTTAGTTAAATCATATTCTTTATCTCTGATAACACCATCAATAAAAAACCTTTTAACATATATTCCTCCATTTGGACCATCTTTATATGCTAAATTATATATTGTTCTTTTATCATTCTTTTTAAACACATTAATATAAGCAATGTTTTTTCCTACATAAGATTTGGTAGAAACCTTAGATACAATTAAGGTCCCATCTTCTCTAATAACTAAAATATCATCTATATCGGAACATTCGCAAACAAACTCATCATTTTTTAAACTAGTTCCAATAAAACCTTCAATTTTATTAGCATATATTTTTGTGTTTTGTTCAACAACTTTTGTTGCTTCAATATTTTCAAAGTTTCTTATTTCAGTTTTTCTTTCTTTACCATTACCATATTTCTTTCTTAATTGTTTAAAATAGTTAATGGCAAAATCAATTAAATTATCAAGATGAACTTTAACTTCTTCGATATAATCGGTTAATTCTTCAAGTAATTTATCTGCTTTAGATGCATCAAATTTCGAAATTCTTTTAATTTTTATCTCGGTTAATTTAACAATATCATCTTTGGTTACGGGTCTAATAAAATTTTTAACAAAAGGCTTTAACCCTTTATCTATAGCTTCAATAACTGCTTCCCAGGTTTCGCATTCTTCTATTAAAAGGTAAATTCTGTTTTCTATAAAAATTTTCTCTAACGAACAAAAGAAAAATTCTTCTTCTAATTCATTCTTTCTTATTTCAAGTTCTAGCTTTAATAAATTAACTGTTTTGTTAGTCGAAATTTTCAATATTTCGGTTACTCCGATAAATTCGGGTTTATTATTAATAATAATGCAACTATTTGGCGAAACCGAAATTTCACAATCAGTAAAAGCATATAAAGCATCAATGGTTTTATCGGGCGAAATATTAGGTTGAAGATGAATAAGAATTTCAACATTTTCAGCAGTATTATCTTCAACTTTTCTTAATTTTATTTTACCCTTATCATTTGCTGAAAGGATAGAATCTATTAATGAGCCTGTACTTGTTCCGAAAGGAATATCGGTAATAACAAGAGTTTTTTTGTCTATTATATTTATTTTTGCTCTTATTTTAACTCTACCTCCTCTTAAACCATCGGCATAATTAGATATATCAACATATCCGCCTGTTATAAAGTCGGGATAAATTACAGGTTCATTTCCTTTTAAATATTCAATAGAAGCGTCTATTATTTCAACAAAATTATGAGGTAATATTTTTGAAGCCAAACCAACTGCAATTCCTTCAACACCTTGAGCTAATAACAAAGGGAATTTAACTGGTAAAGTTTCAGGTTCTTTATTTCTTCCGTCGTATGAGTTAACCCATTTTGTTGTTTTATAGTTAAAAACGACTTCAACGGCAAATTTCGACAATCTTGCTTCAATATATCTTGATGCAGCAGCACGGTCACCGGTATAAATATTACCCCAGTTTCCTTGCATATCAATTAAAATTTCTTTTTGACCAAGCTGAACAAGTGCATCACCAATAGAAGTATCTCCATGAGGATGATATTTCATTGTGTTTCCAATAATGTTTGCTACTTTATTGTAACGGCCATCTTCAAGCTCCTTCATTGAGTGCAATATTCTTCTTTGAACAGGCTTTAAGCCATCTTCAATGTAAGGAACTGCTCTTTCTAATATAACATAAGAAGCATAATCTAAAAACCAATTTTCATACATTCCAGAAATGTATGTAATATTGTTCTTTGATGCATTTTTAGATTGTTCATTATTGTTATTATCCAATTCAGAATCTTCAATATTGTCCAATATTTCATCATTTTCAACCATATTGCAAATATACAATAAGTATTATTAAGTTTAAAATTTAAAATAATGATAAAATTTAAATTTTATTAACAATTAAGATGTTATAATTTTTTTTTAATAATATTGGGGAGAGTGGAAAGTATTTTTTATTAATTACTAAATGCCAAAGGCATTCACGAACACCTATTAAAATTACGAATTACGAATGAATAATTACGTTTTTTCGGGGCACGACTTTGAGTCGTGCCCCGATTTTCACACCCAATTTGGTATTATTCTTTATCATTACTTATTTTAAATCCTATGCGTGTACGTGGTTTAGGATTTTCTTGTTTCTCTATTAATTCATCTAAGTAACTAAACACTAGTTCTATATTTTTATCCTGATT
>CAZJKL010000062.1:0-14910 GCA_964546655.1 uncultured Bacteroidales bacterium
GATAATAATTTTGGGGACTAATTTTGTTGGGTGTCGCATTGACAAAGTCAGGAAAAAGCACTGCAGGAGGCGTTTCAACTTCATAAGATAAAATTTTACCGGCATCTTCTTCAATATATACATTTGAATCAACACCTAATTCATCTAAGGCAGTTATAACTCTACGTTTTAACTCCAAACAATCATTACTTCTAGATCCTAAAATTATTACTTCCATCTTAATAAGATTTATTTTTAAATAAATAGGTTAAACTTTCTTCAAGGTTGCGAATAATAAAGATACAAAATTTATTTTAATTTATTTAAAATAATATTCCTAAATTTAATGCAATAAAGTTATTTGTAGCTTTGTGTGCAGTTGTTTTATTTACATAATTATTTTTGCCTTTTAGCACATCAGAAAAACCATTATTAAAAGTTGCTCCAACTATTAAAGATGTTGAACCGCCAAGCGAATATTCAATACCTCCACTAATAACCATAGCAATTCTTATATTATTAATTTTTTTAATAACATCCTGTTTCCCATAATCAATTGAATTTGCATCATATTCAAATTTATCGGTTCCAAAAGCTTTTATTGCATAACCAGGACAAAAACCAAATTTTGCGAAATAGGTTATGTAGCCTATTTCATTGGTTTTCATTTTCAATGTTATTGGTATTTCAAAATATTGTAATACATGATTTCTAGTTATGAATCCCGTGTCAAGAACAATTACATTATTTGCTTGTGTTACGCTTGCGGTATCAGGATATTTTATTTTTCCACCTTGATAAGAAATTTGCAAACCTGTTGCAAATGAAAAATTATCAGAAAGTCTAAATTCTCCATCAACTCCATAAGCGAAACTTATGCCCATGCCAATTTTTTCATAATCTTTTGAATCGGATTTTAACCATTTAATGCCAGGACTTGCATTTAATCCAAAGCGAAAATCTTGTGCATTAACATTATTTATAAAATATATTACACTTATTAAAATTATTATTATCGTCTTTTTCATATTTTTGGATTTTTAAAATTTACTATTATGCAATATTATAAAAATTTAGTATTTAAAAAAGTTTTTTACGTAAGAATTACATTAATAATTGTATTATTTTTTTCTGCTTCTTGCAATAATAATCCTTTATTAGTAGATGTTTCGGATATTAAAGCAAATGTAAAAATAAAAAGATACGATAGTCTTTTGTTTAGTAGCGATTTAGGAAATATTTCATTTGTTTTAGACAAAAGCAAAGATAAATATCCTTTTTTCATAGGCAAAGATATTTATGAACCAGATAAAATTAATTCTTTAATAGCTTATATCTCTGATACAGAAGCAAGAATGCTATATGATAAGGTTAATTTAGAATACAATAATATTTCGTTTTTAGAAAAAGATTTTAGTAATGCATTTAAGCACTATTTATATTATTTGCCTAATGAAAAGCAGCCCGATATTTATACATATGTTTCGGTTATTGATTATGAAAACCGAATAATTTTAGACAGCAATGTTATTGTTATTGCTTTAGATTTGTTTTTAGGCGACAAAGCACTTGATATTTATGATAAATACGGAATACCAAGATATCAATCAGATAGGTTAAACAAAGAAAATATAGTTTATGAAGTTTTTCAAAATATTGCTTTAAATAAGTTCCCGTTCGATAAAAGTGCTCAAAAACATCTTTTAAATAATATGATTTATTACGGTAAAATAATGTATTTTCTTGATGCTGTTTTTCCAGGAAAACCAGATAATCTAAAAATTGGTTATAATAACAGCCAAATAAAATGGTGCGAAAGAAACGAAGAAAATATGTGGGCATATTTTATCGAAAACAAATTATTATATGAAAATGATTATAAAAAAATAAGTTCTTTTTTAAACGAAGGGCCTTTTACCAGACAATTTACAAATGAGTCTCCGTCAAGAATTAGTTGGTGGTTAGGTTGGCAAATTGTTAAGTCTTATATGAAGAACAATGAAAATGTTACTTTGCTAGATTTGATGCAGGATAATGATTATGAAAAGATACTTCAAAAGTCGAAATATGAACCTAGGAATAAAATTTAAATTTTAATAAAAACAACAAATATTTTTTCTATTTATAAGTAAAATTATTTGTTTTATGTTTAAATTTTATAGATTTGCAGTTTTCTCAATTCAAAAAATAAATATTTAAATTAAATTATTGTTATGAAAAAATTAGCTGTTGTAGCATTTGGTGGAAATGCTTTATTAAGAAGTGGTCAAAAAGGAACCATTGATGAACAAGAATACAATGTGAAAGAAACATGTAAAAGCCTTGTTGAATTAGTTAAAAATGGTTATGACCTTGTTCTTGGCCATGGAAACGGACCACAAGTAGGCAATATATTATTAATGAATCAGGCCGGAGCAAAGGTTCATAATTTACCTGAAATGCCTTTAGATGTTTGTGGTGCTTTTACTCAAGGATTTATAGGTTATATTATTGAGCAACAATTTGCTAATGTTTTAAGACAAGAAAATTTAAAAAGAGACATAGTTACTCTTGTAACACAAGTTATTGTATCAAAAGAAGATCCTGCTTTTGCAAATCCAACTAAACCAATTGGTCCTTATTATTCAAAAACTGATGCAGACAGAATTATTCAAGAAACAGGTTCTGTTTTTGCAGAAGATCCTAAAGGAAATGGCTGGAGAAAAGTAGTTGCTTCTCCTGTTCCTGTTGAAATTAACAACTGGCAAATAGTTGAAAAATTAGCAAGAGAAGGTAAAATAGTTGTAACTGTTGGAGGAGGTGGTATTCCTGTTTTTGAAATAAGACCAAATGAAATGCAAGGCATTGATGCTGTTATAGATAAAGATTTGGCTTCGGCTATGTTGGCAATACAAATAAAAGCTGATGAGTTTTATATTTTAACTGATGTGCCAAAAGTTTGTTTACATTTTAATACTCCAAATGAAAAAAGATTAGATGTTGTAACAGTTGAAGAAGCTTATCAATATCTTGCAGAAGGTCATTTTAAAGAAGGTAGCATGGCTCCAAAAATTAGAGCAGCTATTAAATTTGTTGAAAATGGAGGAAAAGAGACTATCATTACCGAGGCAAGTCAACTAGGTAATCCTGAAGCAGGAACTAAAATTGTATTAAATAAATAATTAAATAATAACAAATTAATAATTAATAAAAATAGGAGGAAATATGGCATTTAATTTAAAAAACAGAAACTTTTTAAAAGAGCTTGATTTTTCAAAAAAAGAATTAGTATATCTTTTAGATTTATCTAGAGACTTAAAAAGAGCAAAATATGCTGGAACTGAACAACAAAAATTACAAGGTAAAAACATAGCTTTAATTTTTGAAAAAGATTCAACAAGAACACGTTGTGCTTTTGAAGTTGCGGCACATGATCAAGGTGCTCACGTTACTTATTTAGGCCCTTCTGGAAGCCAAATGGGACATAAAGAAACTGTAAAAGATACAGCAAGAGTTCTTGGAAGAATGTATGATGGCATCGAATATAGAGGTTATGGACAAGAAATAGTTGAAGAATTAGCAAAATATGCTGGCGTTCCTGTTTGGAATGGTTTAACTAATGAATGGCATCCTACTCAAATGCTTGCAGATGTTTTAACAATGATTGAAAATTCTGACAATCCATTAGAAAAAATATCTTATGCTTATTTAGGGGATGCTCGTTTTAATATGGGTCGTTCTTTATTAGTTATAGGTGCTATTTTAGGTATGGATGTTCGTATTGGAGCTCCAAAAAAATTATGGCCAGAAAAAGCTTTAATTGATGAGTGTAATAAAATTGCAAAAGAATCTGGTGCAAGAATTACTGTAACAGAAGATGCTGAAGTAGCAGTTAAAGGTGTTGAATATATTCATACAGATGTTTGGGTTTCTATGGGAGAACCAAAAGAAGTTTGGGCTGAAAGAATTAAGTTGTTAACTCCTTATCAAGTTAATGCTAAAATAATGAAAAAAAGCGGAAATCCAAAAGTTAAATTTATGCATTGCTTACCTGCTTTCCATAATGCTGACACAAAAGTTGGAAAACAAGTATCAGAAGAATTTGGTTTGAAAAACGGAATTGAAGTTACTGAAGATGTTTTTGAAAGCACAAGTTCTTTAGCTTTTGATCAAGCTGAAAACCGTATGCATACTATTAAAGCTGTTATGGTTTCTACTTTAGGAGCATAATATCTTTAAAAAGACAATAAATAAAAAAAGGGGCTTAATTTTAAGCCCCTTTTTTTATAATGCTGCACTTAATAAGTCAATGTCTTTATACGGCAAATCAAATAAACTTGCTATATAGTCATTTGTAATTAATCCATTATATAAGTATAATCCTTTTCTTAAACCAAAATTATGTTTTATTGTTTCTTGCAATCCGCCATTATCTCCAATCTCTAATAAAATAGGTGTCAAAATATTGCTTAAAGCATAAGTAGCTGTTCTTGATACTCTTGAATTAATATTTGGAACACAATAATGTATTACTCCATGTTTTTCAAAAACAGGATTTGAATGATTTGTTAGTTTTGAAGTCTCACAACAACCGCCTTTATCTATGCTAACATCTATAATAACAGAACCTTTTTTCATGTTTTCGACCATTGTTTCTGTAACAACGCAAGGAGTGCATTTGCCAGGAGAATGAATAGCTCCAATTACAACATCGGCAGTTTTTAATGCTTTTGCTAAAACTAATGGTTGAACAATAGAAGTAAAAATTCTTTTCCCAATATTATTTTGTAGTCGTCTTAATTTTTCTAGTGATTCGTCAAATACTTTTACGGTTGCACCTAAGCTAATAGCAGAACGTGCAGCAAATTCACCAACAGTTCCGGCCCCAATAATTACTATCTCGGTTGGTGTTACACCTGCAACTCCGCCCATCATTTGACCTTTCCCATTATGAATATTGCTTAAATATTCAGCCGCAATTAAAATAGAAGTATTTCCGGCTATTTCGCTCATTGACCTTACAATAGGATATATATTTGAATCGCCTTCCTGAATTTTCTCAAAAGCTAAAGCAGAAACCGATTTATTCATTAATAATTGAAAGTATTCTTTCTTTTGAATATTTAACTGTAATGCAGAAATAATAGTTTGATTTTGTTTTAAATATGCTATTTCATTAATTGTTGGTGGAGCAATTTTAACTATTAAATTTGCTTCATAAGCATCTTTGGCACTATAAACTATTCTTGCTCCAGCATCACTATATTCATTATCACTAAAATTAGCTGCTTTCCCTGCATTTGATTCGATAATAATCTGATGGCCATTATTAGTTAATAAATTAACTGCTTGTGGTGCTAATGGTATTCGGTTTTCTTGGAAAGTTATTTCTTTAGGAATTCCAATAGTCATTTTAATATTTCTTTTGCTAATTTCTAGTGTTTCTTCTTTGGGCATTAACCCAAGTTTGGTTAATGGGAGTTTTGAATATTCCATCTTATTGCTAATTAAAATTTTGGGATATGTAAATATACTATTTTTTTATTAAAGATAGTTTATTGTTCTAATATTATCTTTATTTTCAATACAAATTCTCACAATCTCTTTAGGAAGTAATTCTTCAATTATTTCAGGCCATTCGATAAAACAGTAATTGTTATTATTATAAAAATACTCTTCATATCCTATGTCATAAGCTTCTTCAATATTTTTAATTCTGTAAAAATCAAAATGATATAATTCTTCTTTATTCTTGTTTAAATAAACATTAACTAAAGAAAATGTTGGACTTGTAACATTATCTTTAACTGATAGTTGGGAACAAATACTTTTAATAAAAGTTGTTTTTCCTACACCCATTTCTCCGTAAAAAGCAAATTTTCTGTTCTCGCTAAATTTCGAAATTAGTTCTTTTGCTGCTGCATTAAAATCTTCAAGGCTATTACAAACAAATAATTCGGTCATAAATTAATGTTTTAAAATGTATAATTAGTTTTTTCTTAATTTAATAATTGGCAATAACATTTCTTCTAATGAAACCCCTCCGTGTTGAAATGTATTTTTATAATACTGAACATAATAATTAAAATTGTTTGGATAAGCAAAAAAGTTGTCGCCACTCGAAAAAACATAGCTTGTTGAAATATTATCTTGTGGCAACATTATTTCTTTAGGGTTTTTAAATGTTATAATATTTTTAGAATTATAGCTTAAGTTTTTTCCGCTTTTATATCTTAAGTTGGTATTTGTATTACTATCTCCAATAATTTTTATTGGATTTTTTACTCTAATACTTCCGTGATCAGTGGTTAAAACTATATTGTAATTTTTCTCCGAAATAAGTTTAAATACATCAATTAAAGGAGAGTGTTTAAACCAAGAAAGAGTTAATGATAAATATGCTGCTTCGTCTTCGGCAAGTTCTTTTAAAACTTCCATTTCGGTACGTGCATGTGATAACATATCAACAAAATTATACACAATAACATTTAAATCGTAATTGCTTAAATTCGAAAAATTATTTACTAATGCCTTCCCTGCACTTAGGTTTGTTATTTTATTATAAGATATTTTTATGTCTTTCTTATACTTATTTAAATAACTATTTATAAAAAATTCTTCATGTTCATTTTTCCCCTCTTTATCATTTTCATTAACCCATTTATTTGGATATGTTTTTTTTATGTTTTCAGGCATCATTCCCGAAAAAATGGCATTTCGTGAAAACTGCGTTGATGTTGGCAAGATGCTTAAATATAAATCTTCTTCAATAATTTTAAAATACTGATTTAGTTCATCTTGTAGTATTTTCCATTGGTCAAATCTTAAATTATCTATAACTATAAAAAACAAAGGGCCATCATTATTTAATGAAGGGATTATTTTTTCTTTTAAAATTTTATTAGATGAAAGTGGTGCTTTTTCATTATTATTAATCCAACTTATATAATTCTTCTCTATGTATTTAGCAAAAACAATATTGGCTTCTTCTTTTTGCATTTGCAAGATATTTAGCATCTCTTTATTATCAGACTTTTGCAATTCAATATCCCAATGTACCAAATTTTTATATAACTCTTTCCATTCTTCAAAAGTTAAATAATCATTTAATTTCATACTTATTTTCCTAAATTCTTTTTGATAATCAGAAGTTGTTTTTTCGTTAATAAGTTTCTTATTATCAATATTTTTTTTAATACACAAAAGAAGTTGATTAGGTTTAACAGGTTTAATTAAATAATCAGATATTTTTGAACCAATAGCCTCTTCCATTATATTTTCTTCTTCGCTTTTAGTAATCATAACAACAGGCAAATGAGGCTTTTTAGCTTTTATTTCCGACAAAACCATTAATCCATTAAGGCCGGGCATTTGTTCATCTAAGAAAACAATATCGAAATAGTTTTCATCAATTAAAGTTAATGCTAAATGACCATTGCTAGCAGTTTTAACGTCAAATCCTTTATCTTCTAAAAAAATTATATATGGTTTCAAAAAGTCAATCTCATCATCAACCCAAAGTATTTTAATGTTTTCCATTATTTTAAAGTTATTTTTAACATACAAAAGTAAGATAAATTATTTATAATTTAGAATAACGAAATGAGAAGTCGTTTTCGAATACTTTTTAGTTTTATGCTTTTTTAATAACGAAAGAGTAAAAATAACAGTCTGAAAGACTGTATTTCTATTACCCGAAGCAAAGCTTCGGGTAATAGAAATAAAAAAACCAAACATTCGCTCTGTAAGAGCAGCTTAAAAAATAATAATATCAGTTGCCAATAAAATAAGGCACGGATTACAAATCCGCGCCAGCCTTGTTTTGTTTGTATCGCCAAACATAATTGGCACTGAAAATATTTCCGCGCCAGCTTGGGATGTTAGCCCTTGTCACCCTGAACGGCAGTGAAGGGTCTTATATCTGCATAAAGGAGATGCTTCGTGCCTCAGCATGACAAAAAGCAACGGTTATTTGCAATTCATAGCGATAGCTCTTGTCGCCCTGATGCTTCACGATGTTCAGCATGACAAAAGAACAAAGAAGCAAGGCCCTTGTCGCCCTGAATTATAATGAAGGGTCTTTTCATAAAACATAGATGCTTCGCACCAAATAAAACATAGTTTTTAAAACTAATGAAAACGAAGTTGATTTTTATAGAATTATAATTTCATTAAACATTTTTATAATCACTTCATTTTTTAAAGGTATATTAATTCTACCTATATTATTAATGCCAATTTTTTGCTTTGCATAAGGTATAATTTCTAAATCAAGGTCGTATAAAGTTTCTAGGTTTTCGGAAATAAAACTAATAGGTATAATAATTATTTCATCAATGTTCTTGTTTTTTAATTCGTTTAAATGGCTCAAAATGTCTGGCTCTGTCCATTTAATTTTTCCTAACTTCGACTGATAACAAACACTATAAGGCAGGTTTAATTCAGATGAAATTTTTTCCGCATTAAAATTAATTTTTTGAGAATATGTATCTCCTTTCTCTATATTATATTGAGGAATAGAATGAGCACTAAAAAGTAAATACGGTTTTTTATAATTTAGCTCTGCTATTTTTTGGTTAATTAAACTAATCCAAAACTCAAAAAATAACTTGTTTTCGCAAAATTCATTTACCAACTTAATATTAATATCGTTACATTTAATTTTATTAATATCATTTTGCAAGCTACCTTTTGTAGTAAAACTCGACTGTGGATACATTGGAATAACAATAAAATCTTTTATTCCGCTTTTATAAAATCTTTTTATTTCATCAGAAAAATAAGGTTCAGAATAAGAATACGCAATTGAAATTTTTGTAGTTGAATCAATATTTTTTTGTAATTCGTTTTTAATATTATTCATTGATTTTTTCAAAGGAGAGCCGCCAATTTTTTCGTATTTAGCCCACGAATTTTTGTGTCTTATTTTGCTTATTATAAAAGCTATAACTACTCTTAAAATAAAAGGTAAAGGCAAAATAGCTTTATCGAGAAACATTTTTTTTAGAAATGTTTTCATGCTTTTTTTATCATGAGGAGAACCCATATTTACCAATAAAACTACTCTCATTTACACACTATTTAATTTCGTTTTGTTTCTTTTTTGACATACCAGCAATTACAAGATTATATGAATTATTAATCCATTCTTTTATTAATTTATCGGGTAAATTGCCATTAATTTTTACGCTGTTCCAATGCTTTTTATTCATGTGATATCCTGGAGAAACTTCATTATAATTTTCACGAAGAATAATTGCATCTACAGGATCGCATTTTAAATTAATATATTCAAATTCATCAATATCGGTTAAGCAAAACATTTTATCTGAAACATAAAAAACTAAAATTTTATCATCAAAAGGCATTTTCTCGGTTACTCCTTTTAGCGATAAACAGTAATTTCTAAACTCTTCGATATTCATTTTGATTTAATTTTAATCTTTATTTATTAATCTTAAATTATTTTAAAACAATTATAGTTTATTTTTTTTACACCTAAAAACAAATAACTTAATTTAACAATTGCTTTATTTCTAAGTAATTAAATTTATTTAATTTTAACCACTTTTTAGATATAACCTTTAATTTCAAAACATAAAGAATGAATAAAGAATTGGTAATAGAGTATTATAAAAACAGAATTTCTGATTTTGAAAATAAAAAAAAGAAATGTGAAAATAAAGATAAATATTATTCGCTTATTAGATTAATTGTAGCAATTATTGGGATAGTTGGATTTATTTTATTGTTTCAATCTAATAGTGTTTTTGGATTTATTTTTTTAACTTTTATTTCATTTGTTTTTGTTTATATTGTTAAAACTGATTTAAAAAATGTTGCATTAATTAGACAATATGAAAATTATATTAAAATAAACAATAAAGAACTAAACAGCATTAATTACGATAAACATGAGTTTTATGATGGTTCTGATTTTATTGATAAAAAGCATCCATATTCTTCAGATTTAGATATTTTCGGAAAGTTTTCAATTTATGAATTTGTTTGTCGTGCTTTTACACTAGACGGCAAAAAACTTTTAGCTTCGTGGCTGTCGTCACCTGCTAGTAAAGAAGAAATTAAACAAAGGCAAGTTGCAATAAAAGAGATATCACAAAAAAACGAGTGGCGACAAAAATTAATTATTAATGAATATAATTCGAAAATAACTGATAAAAACATTTCATATAAAGTTTTAGATTGGATAAATACAGAAAATGAATTTAATAATAACTCGTATCTTAAATTGTTTGCAAAAATATTTCCTGCTTTAGCTATAATTTTAACTATTTTATTTTTCTTAAAAATAATTCCTATTCCAATATTAGTTTTTTCTTATTTAATTAACACATTTATAGCATTTTATTTCAATAAAAAAGTAACTATAATTCATAATAGATTATCACAAAATGCAGAACTTTTAAATTCATATTCAAATATTTTAGAAATTATTGAAAAAGAAGAATATGTTTCGGAAAAATTAAATGAATTAAAAAACAATTTAATCGAAGATGTCAACTATTCATCAACTTCAATAAAAAAATTATCGATAATTTTAAGGCGTTTAGACACCCGATACAATGTAATAGTTACTCTTTTCGTGAATTTATTCCTTTTATACGACATAAATAACGCTATAAGTTTAGAAGAATGGAAAGAAAAAAACAAGAATAAAGTTAAAATATGGTTAGAAACAATATCATATATCGAGTGTTTAAATAGTTTGGGTAACTTATGTTTTAACCATCCCGAATGGTCTTTCCCAAAAATAAACGACGAAAAATTGTTTTTAGAAGCCGAAGAAATTGGACATCCTTTAATAAATGATAAAAACAGAATTTGCAATAACTTTAATATTAATAAAGGAGAAATAGCTTTTGTTACTGGGTCTAATATGTCGGGTAAAAGCACTTTTTTAAGAACTATTGGGGTAAACATGGTTTTAGCTTATGCGGGAGCTCCTGTTTGCGGCAAACGATTTAGTACTTATATAACAAATTTATATTCAAGCTTAAGAGTTGCAGATTCATTAGAAGAAAATTTAAGTTCGTTTTATGCCGAATTAAAAACCTTAGAACGAATAATGGCAAAAGTAAAAGAGAAAGAAAATATTTTTGTTTTATTAGATGAAATATTACGAGGAACAAATTCAGAAGACAGGCATAAAGGTTCAAAAGCATTAATGCTTCAGTTAATAAAAAACAATTCGATAGGAATTGTAGCAAGTCACGACCTTGTATTAGCAAATATTAATGATGAATACAAAAACTTGATAAATTATAATTTTGATGTAAAAGTTGAACAAGATGAGCTATTTTTTGATTATAAACTAAATGAAGGCGTTTGTAAAAGTTTTAATGCTTCAATTCTTATGAAAAAAATTGGGATAGATGTATAAATTAAATTTGTTTAATAAATGAAAAATAAAATTTATTATATTTGTATAAATACACTTATATATGGAAACAATAAGAATAGACATATTAAATCCTAAGGCAAAGAATTTACTTCAAAGTTTAGCAAATTTAAACCTAATAAAAATTAAAAAAGAAAATATAAAATCTGAATTTTTATTAATGTTAGCAAAGTTTAGAAAGAATTCAGGAGATGAATTGTCTTTAGAAGAAATAACAAAAGAGATTGAAATAGCTAGAAAATCTAGATATGAAAAGTAAAAAAATCATTCTAGACACCAATTTATGGATAAGTTATCTAATAACAAAAAATTATAAACAATTAGATAGATTAATAGATAATAAAGAAGTAACATTAATATTTTCACAAGAATTAATCGAAGAATTTATAGAAGTAACATCAAGACCTAAATTTGAAAAATATTTTTCATTTAGTGATATAAAAGAATTATTGAGTAAGTTTGACACGTATGGAAAGTTGATTAAAGTTACTTCAAGAGTAGAAAAATGCAGAGATTTTAAAGACAACTTTTTACTGAATTTGGCAATAGATAGCAAATCAGATTACCTACTTACAGGAGATATTGATTTGTTAGAATTGAAAAGAGTTAATAAAACAAGAATAATAACATTTAAAGAATTAATCTCCATTTTAGATTAATTTTCAAATTTCTTATACTCAAAAAAAAGAGATACTTTAAGTTTTAAATTTAAATATAGATACTTTATTTTAATAAGTGTTAGTTATTAACTTTGTAATTTATTTTGGACGCAATTTATTTAATATTAAATTTGCATCATAAAATTTCACATAAAATGGATATGCAAAAAAGCAACAAAGAGTCTTATAATGAAAATATATATATTAAAAAAATGTGGGTAGGATTCGCATTATTTTTAGGATTTATTTTAATATTATTTACAGGATTAACATTTGGTTTATTTGGCTACATGCCATCATTAGAAGAATTAGAAAACCCTAAAACATTTTTAGCCTCAGAAATTTATTCGGCCGACCAAGAAGTAATAGGGACATATTTTCGTGAGAATAGAACTGTTGTTGAATATAATGAACTTCCACAGCATTTAGTAGATGCTCTAGTTGCAACAGAAGATGCAAGATTTTATAAACATAGCGGAATAGATTTTAGGGCATTTGGCAGAGTTTTATGGGGAGTTTTAACCTTTAATTCGAAAGGTGGTGGGAGTACAATATCTCAGCAATTAGCAAAAATGTTATTCCCAAGAGAATATAATATAAGTAAAGTTGAATTAGTTTTTTTGAAATTTAAAGAATGGATTATAGCATTAAAGCTAGAAAAAAGATATACAAAACAAGAAATTATTGCAATGTATTTTAATAAATTCGACTTCTTAAACTTAGCCGTAGGGATTAAAACAGCCTCAAGAGTATATTTCGGGAAAGCACCTAATGAGCTTAAAATGGAAGAATCGGCAATGTTAGTTGGTATGTGCCAAAATCCTTCTTTGTATAACCCTTTAAGGTTTGTTGAAAAAACACAAGCTCGAAGAAGCGTAGTATTATCTCAAATGGAAAAATATGGATATATAAATGAAAGAACCCGAGATTCTTTAGATTCTATCCCTATAAAATTAGATTTTCATAAAGTTGACCATAAAGAAGGAACAGCTACCTACTTTAGAGAGTATTTAAGAAGCTTTATGGCCGAATGGTGCAAAAGAAATACAAAACCAAATGGAGATAACTATGATTTATATAGTGATGGGTTAAAAATTTATACTACTATAAATTCAAAAATGCAATTATATGCCGAAGAAGCAGTTAAAGAACACATGTCAAAATTACAAAAAGATTTTTTTAACCATTGGAAAGGCAGAAACCCATGGAGAGATAGTTTCAACCGAGAATTAGAAACTTTTATTGATGATGAAGCAAAAAAGTCTCCTAGATACAAGAGTTTAAAGAAAGCCTATAGAAATTATCCCGATTCTGTTATGATTCTTATGAATAAACCTATTCCGATGAATATTTTTACTTGGAACGGAGATTCAACTGTAGTGATGTCGCCAATAGATTCAATCAAATATTACAAACATTTTCTTCATGTTGGTATGATTTCTATTGAACCTCAAACAGGTTATGTTCGTGCGTATATTGGAGGTATTAATTATCAACATTTTCAATATGACCATGCAACACAAGGAAAACGTCAGGTAGGTTCTACATTTAAGCCTTTTGTTTACCTTTTAGCAATGCAAAGCAAACAGTTTTCACCTTGTTCAAAGGTTGATATGAATCCTGTTTATTTTGAATTACCTGATGGTAGAGTATGGGCTCCAAAAAACTCTGATAAAACAGACTATGATGGACAACAAGTTACTTTAAAATGGGCTTTAGCTAATTCTGTTAACTGGATTTCGGCATATTTAATTAAAAGATTTTCACCCGAAGCAGTTGTTCAAATGGCTAAAAATTTAGGTATTGAAAGTGACATCCCTGCTGTTCCTTCTATTTGTTTGGGAACTCCCGATATTAGTGTTTCTGAAATGGCTGCAGCTCATGCCACTTTTGCCAATAAAGGTATTTTTACAAAACCTATATTTATAACTCGTATCGAAGATAAATACGGAAATATTATAGAAGAATTTTTCCCTGAAACAAGAGAGGTTATGGACGAAGAAACTGCTTATTTAATGTTAGATTTAATGAAAGGTGTTGTTTCGTATGGTACGGGTGCTCGTTTAAGAGGACGTTATGGATTAAACAACCCGATAGCCGGTAAAACCGGAACCACTCAAAATCAATCGGACGGTTGGTTTGTTGGAACAACCCCAGACTTAACAAATGTTGTGTGGGTAGGTGGAGAAAATAGAAGTATTCACTTTAGAAGTATTAGTCTTGGACAAGGTGCAAATATGGCCTTACCTATTTGGGCTTTATACATGAAGAGAGTTTATAACGACAAAACATTAAAAGTTTCTCAAGGTGATTTTGATAGCCCTAATAAACCTTTAACTATTGAAATAAACTGTGATGAATTTGAGAAAAAACAAAGTGTTGAATCAAATAAATCAAGTATTAAAAAGAAAAAAGCATTTTAATTAGTACTTATGAGGCTAAAAACTAAGTTCCCCTATTTAATATTTTTTCTTTTTACAACAATTTTATTGTTTATTTCGTGTAACAATAAAAACAATACAGAGTCTAAAAATATAAGTAAGGATAGTATTATTGAAAAAGAATTATTTAAAAAGATAGTTTTAGAAATTAACTTAGCCGAAGCTAAATACAATTTACATCAAAACAAAGCTGAGCTTCCGTTTAATAAAAATGATGTAGCTTTTTTTATATTATCAAAATATAAATTAGATACTACAACTTTTAATAATAGCTTTAGATATTATTCAAATGATTATAAAGAAATTTCTGATATTTACGAAAGCATTGACAAATCTTTGGATACTATTAGTATAACCAGGAAAAAATAGATTTAAAAATGGGTCACGGACAAAAGTTGGGGAGTAAATAAAAAAATGTAACTTTGTAAAACAT
>CAZJKL010000063.1:0-14412 GCA_964546655.1 uncultured Bacteroidales bacterium
TGCCTTGTTTTGCAGAAACTTAATTATTACAATGTTCGGCATTGCCGACCGCAGAACTTATTTTAGTTGCTTTAAAATAAAACAGTCTGAAGGCCTGTAAGAGCAACTTAATGTTTTTATCGCTTTTGTTCTGTTGGACTTCAAAGAAGTCCTGAGGTTTGTAGCCAAATTAATGGCTACAAACCTTTGACCCCATAGGGGTCTTACTATAATCAATCAATTAATTTTTATATGAGGCACGACTTTGAGTAGTACCGCGATTTTTTATAGCAAATGCTACACATGATTTTTGGACGAAGCATTCCGAAAGCTTTAGGAATCCGCCAAACTGTATTTATTTTATTCTTTACGTTAAACTATGGCTAACTAAGGTTTACACTTATAGCACCGAAAACATGTCGGCACCAGTTGGGGTATTAAATCATTGCAGCTCGTGAGCCTGATATATAATTCTTTATTGATGTAATACCGAGAAGTTTTTCCCTTTTTTCAGGTTCCAGTTTTATTTCTTTATTTCCTATAATTAAAGATTCTAAAGGTATTCCCAAGTATCTATTTAATAATGTTATCATATTCAAAGTCAATGGTCGTTTCCCATGAATAACTTCTGATATTCTCGTTTTCCCACCAAATATAGATGCTATGTCTACTTGTTTTAAATTCATTTGTTCCATTCTAAACTTAATAGCTTCTATTGGGCTTGGTGCGTTAATCGGATAATGTTCTTGCTCATATTTTTCTACAAGCAAAGATAAAAGCTCTATTTCTTCACCCTCCAGACTATCTGGCTCAATAGCTTTATCTGTGCTGTGTATCAAAGTATAAATACGCTCGCAAACTTCGTTATATTCTTGTTCTGTTTTTAATATTTTAGTTTTCATAACTTACTGTTTTTGCATCAATTATATCATATTCTTTATGGGTTCCAAACCAAACAACAAAGACTATCTTCAACTTATATTCAATATCAACAATCAAACGGTATTCATTCCCTTTTATATTGAATACCACACGCTTTGAGTTTATAATACTAGCATTGCCATATTTTGATTTTAGTTCATTTGCATTATGCCATGTTGAAAACCTAACCTCATAAATCCAAGCCTTTACAGACTCTTCTGACTTTTGGTATTTGCTTTGCTTGCAATATTCAGTTAATGTTTTCTCTTTTATTATTCTCATACTTTACAAAGTTAAACAAAAGCTACCAAAAAAGGTAACTTTTGTTTAACTTTTTTTTTCGGTAATTATTTAAGAATTTTTTATCCAAGACTAATGACTATCGCAGATTTGTTTAATTTAATCGTGGCACGACTTTGAGTCTTGTCCCGATTTTTTGTAGCAAATGCTTTAGGAATAGCCAAACTGTATTTCTTTTTTTCTTTACTTTAAACTAAGGCTAACTAGGGTTTACACTTATGGTACCTACAATTTGTCGTCGCCAGCTGGGAGATTATTTTTTACTCGATTGTTTAAACCCTATTGGCTCCCTATTTTGATATTCTAATTCTTGTTGCTTTATTTCTTCAAACTGTCGTATATATTCAAAAATCAACATTATTTTATCGTCTCTTTCTATGCCCTTTTGCTCTAAATCTTCTAATTTTCTCAATATTTCATGATGTGATGCTAATAATTTATGCATCTTTACAAAAATCTCTATTATCCTATTACCCATTGAGATTGCTCTTTCTGAGCTTAATACATTGGCAGCCTGCAATATTCCATACTCTGTAAATACCCTTGACGTAAACGAAGAATATTTTAAGTTTTTAAGGTGGTCGCATTTTGCGACCACTTCATTTTTTTCTTCTTTTGTTAATTCAAACATAAAATGTTCTGGGAAACGTTTTATATTTCTCTTTACTTGCTCGTTCAGTCTTTTGGTTGTTACATCATATAATTCTGCTAAATCTCTGTCTATAATTACCTTTTGACCTCTTATGCTAAAGATTTTCGACATTATAACTTCTTCTGCTAATATTATTTTTTCGTTTTTATTCATATATTTATAATTTTATTTACAAATATAAAATTATACAAACATAAAGACAATATTTAATTATAATTTATGCTTTAAAGGCATTTAATAAATATATAGCATCCATTTTTTAATTCATTCTGTGCCTACCCCCCCTGTCTGAAATTTTGCTTAAAATAAACGAATAAACTTTTAATTTGCTTGTCGTTTTAGTTAGCTTTAAAACTAACTTTTATTATAAGAACAATAAAAAGAAAGATACCAGTATATATACAATGACAAAAATATTGGATATCGTTCTCGACCTTTGGGATACATCATAATCTGTTTCAATATCATAATATTTATTTATAACGATAAAGTAAAAAAAATTTATCAAATAAAAAATTACAAATGATATCACATATATATTTTTATATTTATTATAATCTACATTTAAAATATTAGTAAGAAAAACCATAATATTTAACCCAGGAAGACCTGAAAAAATTCCAACTGCAACAACTGAAGCATAAAATTTACTTGTATTAATTGTTAATGCAAAATAGTAAAACCTACTATATATATATATGTATAAATTTTTCATTTTCTACTTTTTATTTACATTAAAAATAACATGAATCTATCGAATCAATTCTTATTGAAGATATATTATATGGATTAAATATTTTTTTGTTTTGAAAAATACTCACCACTGGAAAAGTATTAACACGTTTTGTAAATGATTTGTAAATTCATATTTTCAATACCAAAATAAACATTTTTTGTTAAATCAGCTTCGTTTTCGTTGATTTTTCTTGTTATGCTGCCTATTCGGCTACTGCCATAAATTTGGTTTTTGCAAGTGTTTACCGAAAAATGCTGTGTTTTTAGAAAAAATATTATTATGTTCCTCCTAAATATCTATTATCCTGCTCTATAAATTTCTTTATTTCATCTATTGTAGGTAATTGCAACAGATAACTACTTACAAATAATTGATTATCAATTGACCCTGTTGCATATTTTACAGTAGCTGATTTTTTATCTGTACAAAGAACAATGCCTATTGGAGGATCTCGCATTATTTCTAAAGGAGTTATAGTGTTTGATTTATTATTTACATCTTGTAGTAATTCTTCCTTATTTATTGAAATTCCAGTCCGTTCATATAATAAGCTTTCTTTTTGTCGCTTTAGTTCTCTTACTGACCATTTGCCTTTTATAGCTTGTAGTTCATAAAAAGCCCGATGCAAAGAAGAATCTAAGTTAACTAATTCAATTATATGAGAAAAGGACAATTGAGTGATTAATTCTGAAGGACTAACTCCTTTTTCTTCTTTTTCATTAGTTGCTTTCCCAAATTGTGCAGACACTGTCTGCACAATTTCTTTTGACAATAATCTATCTGTAAGTAAGGCTGATATGCCCGGATAACTCCTATAAAACTGGCAACAATAATGTAAATTTCTTTTAGATAAACCCTTTATTTTTTTATTCTTAAGCTTAATTGTGATATCCGTTAAAAGGTTTGTTCCATAACTAGCTCTATCTTCCCCCTTTTGCTCATATTCAACTATACCCATTTTTTTGTATGTTGCCATAAAAATTTAAACCTATTTTAGAACAAGAAAGTAGTTCATAGTTAAAAAATTATTACCTTTGAAAACAAGATTTTTTCAAATGAAAACTAGAGCTTTTTTTGTATTTAAAAGTTTAATTTTACTTCAATTATTAATACTTTTTAGTATCAATTCTTTTTCTGTTAACGAAATTAAAAACAAAGTAAAAACCGATAAAGATATTACTGTTGGAGCTAAACGAATAGATGAATATATTAATTTAATAAAAAACAAAAGAGTTGCAATTATTGCTAATCATACTACAACAATTAATGATGTTCATTTAGTTGATACCTTAATTTCACTAAAAATTAATATAGTTAAAATTTTCTGTCCTGAACATGGTTTTAGGGGTTCTGATGATGCAGGAGAAGAAGTTAACAGCACAAAAGATTCGAAAACAGGATTGCCAATTATTTCTTTATACGGAAACAATAAAAAGCCAAGTAAAGAAATGCTTAAAGATATTGATATAATTATTTTTGATATTCAAGATGTTGGGGTTCGTTTTTACACATATATTTCAACTCTTACTTATGCAATGGAGGCTTGTGCCGAAAATAATATTGAGTTCTTGGTTTTAGACCGACCAAATCCTAATGGTTTTTATGTAGATGGCCCTATTTTAGACCAAAAATTTAAATCATTTGTTGGGCTTCACCAAATTCCTATTGTACATGGACTTACTATTGCCGAGTATGCTTTAATGGTTAATGAAGAAGGGTGGCTTAATAAGGGCATAAAATGCAAGTTAAACTATGTAAAATGCCTAAATTATTCACATAGCGATTTATACCAGCTTCCAATAAAACCATCTCCAAACTTACCTAATATGGAAGCAGTTTATTTGTATCCGTCTTTATGTTTGTTCGAAGGAACCATTGTAAGTGTTGGAAGAGGAACCGATATGCCTTTTCAAATATTTGGGTATCCAAATTCTAAAATCGGAAATTTTACTTTTACTCCTATAAGCATTGAAGGAATGTCGAAAAATCCTCCTTATAAAGGAGAAAAATGCAATGGTTTTGATTTAAGAAACTATACCAAAGATTGCTTTAAATCGTTTCAGGGTTTAAACTTATATTGGCTTATCGAGATGTATAAAAATTGTGAAAACAAACCAGCTTTTTTTAATAACTTTTTTAATAATTTGGCTGGAACATCGGCATTAAAAGATGCTATTATAGCAGGGAAAAGCGAAGCAGAAATTGAAAAAACATGGGCAGAAGGCCTAAGTAAATATAAAACTATAAGAGCTAAATATCTTCTTTATCCAAAAGAGGAATAGGATTTTATTAATAAACTTAAGATGAATAAAAAAATAGAGCTTCTTGCACCTGCAAAAAATGCAGAAACAGGTATTATTGCAATTAAATACGGAGCTGATGCTGTTTATATAGGAGCCGATTTTAGTGCTAGAGCCGATGCTTTTAATTCAATAAACGAAATCGAAACTCTTGTTAAATACGCTCATCAATATAATGCAAAGGTGTTTTTGGCTTTAAACACTCTTTTACTTGATAGTGAAGTTGAGAAAGCTGCGAAAATAGCTTTTAGTGCTTATAATATAGGTGTTGATGCTATTATTATTCAAGACCTTGGTTTAATTGAATATGGATTGCCTCCTATTCCTATTCACGCTAGTACACAAATGCATAATTATTCTATTGAACGAATTAAATTTTTAGAAGAAATTGGTATTTCAAGGGTTATTTTACCAAGAGAGCTCTCATTAGAAAATATTAAACAAATTAAAGAACAAACTAATATTGAGTTAGAATCATTTATTCACGGAGCTTTATGCGTAAGCTATAGCGGACAATGTTATATGAGTTCTTATATCGGAAAAAGAAGTGCTAACAGAGGTTGTTGTGCTCAACCATGCAGATTGCAATATGATGTTTTAGATAATGATAAAAATATTATTCTTGAAAATAAATATATTTTATCGCTAAAAGACTTAAAATTAGATAATTATATTGATAAAATTATTGATTCGGGTATTGTGTCTTTAAAAATTGAAGGACGATTAAAATCATTAAATTATGTGGCTAATATTGTAGCATATTATCGTCAATTGCTTGATAATATATTTGAAAAAAACAATAACTACAAAAAGGCTTCATCGGGCAAAGTTATTTATGATTTTACCCCAAATCCTTATAAAACATTTAATAGAGGATATACAGAGCTAAATATTAATGAACGAAATACCGAAATAGCTTCGGTAAATACTCCTAAATCAACAGGAGAATTGCTTGGTGAAATTTCTGAAATCGGAAAAAACTTTATTGTAATAGATACAAATAATGAAATTTTTAATGGCGATGGTTTGTGCTTTTATGATAAAAAAAATAACCTTGATGGTTTTTTTATAAATAAGGTTGAAGGCAATAAGGTGTTTTTTGAAAAGACGATGCCTTTCTTTATAGGACAAGAAATTTATCGAAATAAAGACATTGAATTTGAGAAGAAAATAAGTATTTCTAAAACAAACCGATTTGTAGATATTGATATTGAAATAAGTTTTGATAAAACATTAAAGATAAAGGCTATAGATGAAGATAATATTGACATTGTAATTGAAAAAGATGATGTGTTTGAATTAGCTGAAGACAATGAAAAAGCAATTCAAAACATAAAAGAGCAAATATCAAAAACAGGTAATACCATTTTTAAAGTTAGAGATATAAAAATAATATCTGAAAAATTACCGTATCTAAAAAAATCGGTTGCAAATGATATTAGGAGAGAACTTTTAGAGCTGCTTTTAAATAAAAGATTAGAACTTTTGAAGCCGAAAGCTAGTGCCGAAAAATTAAAATATGCAAAATATCCCGAGTCTGAAGCAACAGCTAAAAACAATATTTTAAATAAAAGTGCAAAAAGTTTTTATGAAAAATGTGAAGTAAATGTGACTGAATTTAGTCCCGAACATCGCAATAAACATAACTTACCATTGATGACATCACATTACTGCATTAATTATCAATTGGGAGTTTGTTCAATATTACAAGACAAGGTTAAAACAGATATACCTCAACCCAAATACATAAGAAATAGAGGTAGATTATTTAGATTAGAATTTGATTGTAGTAAATGTGAAATGCTAATATTTGCAGAATAAACTATCTTATATAAATTTCATAAGAATGAGTTCCTATTGTAACAATAGCTTTTTCGTCGCATTCTCCATTACCATAAATTAGAGTTCTTTCAGAAACGTCAGATGGTTTAATATTAACTGTTCCAGATTTAACCCAACGACAGCCTAAATTAACATATAAAGGAGTTTTAATTTCGCCTGTGTAAGATCTATCTTCGCTATCGGTTCCTGTAACAGTTCCTGTAATATAATATTCATCATCTAAAATTGCAGAAAAACCTGAAGTTGCATCTTTGGTTTCTTCACCATAATACCATTCAGAAGTTAGTTTACAAGCCCAGTCGATTTTTTCACCGTCTTTTTTTGTTATTATTCCAGCTATTACTTCTGTTTCAAATTGCATTTTAGCACTTGAGTTTCGTCCAATATTTTTAATTTTTTGTTCGCCTTCAACTTTTTTTCCATCAATATAATATTCTTCGAACTTAATTTTTACTTCACTACCAGTTTGTAAGTAAGGAGCAGAAATATTTGCAATAATTTTACCCGAGCGAGTTGGTCCATCAAACCAAATACAAGTATCAGTTTTTGCTCCAAAATCAATTGTTATTTCTTTTGGATAAGGCAAAAGAGCATCTAAATTAACAACGGTAACAGTTGGACTATTAAGTTGAGCTTGAGTATTATTAATTTTATAATTATCAAGTCTTTCTTTTTGCATAGTAACATCAAAAACTTTGAAAACATCTAGATAAGTACTAAAAGCTACTGCTTCGTCTTCGGTAGTTATTGTTGAATTTTCGATTTTATCCTTTTTACAAGAAAAAATTAATGAAATAAATAAAAATGATAAAATAATAAGAGAATATTTTTTCATAATTTCAAAAAATTGATTTTGAACAAATTTATAATAATTTTTAAAAACAAATACTTAAATAGTATGATTTTTTAATAGTTAGGCAATTTTGCTCCAATCAAACGATTTAGATAATATTTCGTTTAGTTTTAATAAAATGGGTTTATTTTTTTCTTTTATAAGGTCAGGGTCATCGTCTAAAATATATTCAGCCGCTTTTCTGGCAGTTTGAATTATAATAGAATCTTGCGATAAATTCGCAATTTTAAATTCATTTATACCGCTTTGTTTTGTTCCATAAATATCACCTGGGCCTCTTATTTCTAAGTCAATATCGGCAATCTTAAATCCATCATTAGTTTCAACCATCGCATTAAGTCTTATTTTTGCATCAGCAGAAATTTTATCTTTCGACATTAAAATGCAATACGACTGATTTCCTCCTCTTCCAACTCTGCCTCTTAATTGATGTAATTGAGATAATCCAAACCTTTCGGCATTTTCAATTACCATAACGGTGGCATTAGGAACATCAACACCAACTTCTATTACGGTTGTTGCAATCATTATATTGGTGTCTCCTTTTTTAAACCTTTGCATTTCATAATCTTTGTCGGCAGACTTCATCTTACCATGAACTACACTAACTTTATAGGTTGGCAAAGGAAATTGTCTTAAAATAGCTTCATATCCTTCGTTCAAGTTTTTTAAATCAAGCGTTTCCGATTCATCAATTAAAGGATAAACAATATAAATTTGACGACCTTCTTTAATTTGATCTCTCATGAAACCAAATACTCCAAGTCTGTTTTTTTCGAATCTATGAACTGTTTTAATCTCTTTTCTGCCAGGAGGCAATTCATCAATAACCGAGACATCTAAATCGCCATAAACAGTCATTGCCAGTGTTCTTGGAATAGGAGTAGCTGTCATAACTAAAATATGAGGAGGGTTAGTGTTCTTTTTCGACATTTTAGCTCTTTGCTCAACACCAAATCTATGCTGTTCATCAACTACTACAAGACCTAAATTTTTAAAAGCAACAGTGTCTTCTATTAAAGCATGAGTTCCAATTAAAAGATTAAGGTTGCCATCTAATAAATCTTTATGAATAATTTTCCGTTCGGCCGATTTGGTTGAACCTGTTAACAAAGCACAATTAATATTTAAACCATTAATTAAATTACTAATACTATTGTAATGTTGAATGGATAAAATTTCGGTTGGAACCATTAAACAAGCCTGAAAACCATTGTCTAAAGCAATAAGCATCGACATTAATGCAACTAGTGTTTTTCCGCTTCCTACATCACCCTGCAAAAGTCTGTTCATTTGAAAACCCGAACCCAAATCGCCTCTTATTTCTTTAATCACTCTTTTTTGTGCATTTGTTAATTCGAAAGGCAAATTGTTCTTATAAAAAGTATTTAAAATTTCGCCTACAACAGAGCAAATATTATTGTTTCTTTTTCTTTTAGCAATTAGCTTACTAAACAATAAACGTAATTGAATAAAAAATAATTCTTCAAATTTTAATCTTGCAAGAGCTCTTTTAAGAACTTCGTTATTTTGAGGGAAGTGAGCATATTTTAATGCTTCGTTAATTGGTATTAATTTTAGCTTTTCAATTAATTCTTTTGACAATGATTCTGGAATATCATCAATTGAAGATATAGCACTTTCAACAAGTTTAGCAATGCTTTTTGAATTTATTCCTGCCTTTTTAGCTTTTTCTGATGAATTATAAACAGGATATAAGCCTGATTGATTAGCTACATCTTTCTTAAAAATTTCTATTTCGGGATGAGTTATTGTTAATTGTCCGTTGAAAAAATTTGGTTTGCCAAAAACAGTAAAAACCAAACTTTCATTTAAACTATCTTTAATCCATTTAACGCCCTGAAACCAAACCAATGAAATAGCTCCTGTATCATCATAAAAAACCGCATTCATTCTTTGTTTTCTTCCAATTCCAACAATATGAATATCTCTTATTTTTCCAATAATTTGGACATTATTACTATCTAAATTAACATCTTTTATTTTATCAAATTTGGTTTTGTCGATGTATCTGAAAGGGAAATAATAAATTAAATCTTCAAAATAATCAATATTAAACTCACTTCTTAAAATCTCGGCTCTTTGTTCGCCAACACCTTTTAAATATTGAATAGGACTTTTAAGTGAGTATTTAACCATAAGAAAAAAATTAAGATGAATGATAATTTTTATTCATCATCTTGATTTAAAAATTTTAATAAAACCTTTTCTATTTTTGCATCTTTTACTTCTAATATTTTAAATAAGAATTTTCCGATTTTAATTTCATCTCCTTTTTCAGGAATGCTTTCGTGATGCTTTAAAACAAACCCGGCTAAAGTTTCGTAAATATCAGTTTCTTCAATATTAAGGTTATATTTATCATTTAAATAATCTATTTCATGACGACCCGACAAAACAAATTCATTGTTATTAATTTGTTTTTCAAGATAATTATCATCATCAAACTCATCTTCAATTTCGCCAAATATTTCTTCAATTAAATCTTCGATAGTAACAATACCAGATGTTCCTCCAAATTCATCAACAACTACAGCAATGCTTTTTCTTTTTTTCAGAAAAGCAGTTAAAAGCTTATTTGCATTCATAGATTCAGGAAAAAACAATACATTATTTAATATTGATTTTATCGTTTTAGGATTTTTAAATATGTCTTTAATATTAACATAACCAATAATATTGTCAATATTTTCTTTGTAAATTAATATTTTTGAAACAGCAGTTTTCGAAAAGGTTTCTTTTAAATATTCAATTTGTTCCGATTGTTCAACTGCAATAATCTCTGTTCTAGGAACCATGCATTCACGAACCTTAATGTTTCTAAATTCCAAGGCATTGTGAATTAATTGTATCTCGTTTTCAGCGTCATCGGCATCTTCTTCCGAAGGAATAGAGTCTATAATGTAATTGTCAATTTCTAATGTATTATAAACATGGTCTTCATCAATAATATTAATTTTGAAAAACAAATTAAGAATAATTCTCGAAAGCCAGTTAATAACAAAAACAAGCGGATATAAAATAATGTAAAAAATAAAAACCAAACTAATAAAAAAGTTTAAAGTAGTATTGGGATTTATTCTGAAAATTATTTTAGGTAAAAATATAGCGAAAAATATAAGCAAAAGGCTCGATGCTACTACCTGAGTTAAAAAAACTAAAACATTATTATTTAAAAGCAAGTTATGAAGGTAAGGGCTTAATAAATTTACCATAACAATGCCGTAAATAATAATTGAAACAGTATTGCCGATTAAAATTGTGGTAATATATTTAGATTGATTTTGTGTGAAAAAAGTTAAAAGCCTTGAAATTATACTTTTGTTTTTTTTATCAAGTTCTATTTTAAATTTATTAGCAGAAACAAAAGCCACTTCCATTCCTGAAAAAAAACATACAAGTAAAAGGCAAATAGATATTAAAATTGTTTCGTTCATCAGAGAAAAATTAATTAACTTTTAAAAGAAGAAATAAACTTATTTTATAGCATCTTTTTTCTCAACAATCCTTTTAACTGCTTCTTTTTGGTTTTCGATATTTTTTTGAGCAGTTGCTTGATCTTTAATATTTGTTTCAATATCACTTTCGGCTTGAGTTATTTTTGCTTTGTAATTTTCAATGTCTTTATGAAGATTTTCATTGTCTCTAACTAATCTTTCATGAGTTTTCTCCATGTCTTTTAATTCTTTTTCAGCTTGTTTCATTTGTTCTTCAACAGCTTTTTTGCTAACATCAACAGCAAAATCGTAAATTAATTTTGAAGCAACTTTGTATTGAGAAGAGTGTAGTGATTTTGATAAATAAGCACCACCTAAATTAAATCCAACAGTTAATTTATAATAATCACCAGATTTTTCGATTGTTGCATAAATATCAATGGTATTATCCGAAATAGAAGGTATTGTAGCGTCATCAGCAAATATTTCTTTTTTCATCGAAACTTTTGCTTTAAAACTTTTCATTAAGCTTTTCCACTCTTTTTCAATAATTTTATCATCGCCTTCATAAATCAAAACTTCTAAAACAGGATTGTTTCCACCGCCAATATTACTAGTTCCATCGTTAACCTCAATTTTCTTTTGAGAAAAAGATACTTTAACTAAAAATACCAAAACAATTAAAAAACATAATTTTTTCATAACATTAAATTTTTATAATTAGTAAATACTTTATTTTTCACCATTATTTAAATTAGAAACACCGCCTGATATAATAAACTTCATAATATCAGTAGATTTCTTCTCAACCAATACAACTTGATTTGCAGGAACAAGAATAAACTCACCCGAAAAAGCGTAAGAATGAGGGCAATAAACCCCAATAAATTTATCATCTAATCCAATCTCACTCAAATTATTATTAGTTATAAAACCTAATTTCCATACTTGAGATTCAACATTAATACAAACTCTAACAGGATGTTTAAAACGCTTTTTCTCGCCAACAAATGCAGAAAGTAAATCTTTAATTGAAGTATAAATAACTTTAATTAATGGCGTTTTAGAAATAGATTTTTCAAAATAATTAAAAATAGGCTCAATAATTACCGACGAACCAAACCAACCTAAAAATATTAATCCTAATAAAATTATTAATATTCCTATGCCGGGATAATGTGGTATTATAAGAATCCTGTCAAGAACAATAAAAGATTGGTAAATAATATAAATTGTTACAGCAATAGGTGCGGTAAATAATAATCCTTTTAATAAATACGATAATAATTTCTTAATCATAAAAATATTTTACACAAATTTATAATAATAATTAAGAAAAGCCAATTATTGAAATTACATATTTTATTATAAACAAATAATTTAAAAGTTTAATTATATAATATTTTATAGTATTTTTGATATAAATTTTATAGTTTAATGAACGATATAATAAATCCAGATAGCAATAAATTAACTAATACAGAGCGTGAATACGAAAAAGCATTAAGACCTTTGTATTTTGATGATTTTTCGGGACAAGAACATTTTATCGAAAATTTAAAAGTTTTTGTTGAAGCTACAAAACAAAGAAATGAATCATTAGACCATGTTTTGCTTCATGGTGCTCCTGGTCTTGGAAAAACAACTTTAGCAAATATTATTGCAAACGAATTAAATGTTGGAATAAAAGTTACATCTGGACCAATATTAGAAAAACCAGGCGATTTAGCTGGGCTTTTAACAAACTTAGAACCTAATGATGTTCTGTTTATTGATGAAATTCACAGACTTAGCAATATAGTTGAAGAATATTTGTACTCTGCAATGGAAGACTTCAAAATTGATATCATGATTGATAGCGGTCCTAGTGCAAGAAGTGTTCAAATTTCATTAAACCCGTTTACTTTAATTGGGGCAACAACCCGTTCAGGATTATTAACATCTCCTCTTAGAGCAAGGTTCGGAATAAACTTTAGATTCGAATACTATAACTACGAACTAATTAGTAAAATTATAAAAAGGTCGGCTAGTATTATAAACATACCTATAGACGATGATGCTTCGGTTGAAATAGCAAGAAGAAGTAGAGGCACCCCTCGTATCGCAAATGCTCTGTTGAGACGAGTTCGAGATTTTGCTCAAATTAAAGGCAGTGGTTATATCGATTTAAAAATAGCTAAATCATCTTTGTCGGCATTAAATGTAGATAAATATGGATTAGATGAAATGGATAATAGAATTTTAAATACTATTATAGACAAATTTAATGGAGGTCCTGTCGGAATTAATACTATTGCTACGGCAGTTGGAGAAGAACCCGGAACCATTGAAGAGGTTTATGAACCATTTTTAATACAAGAAGGCTTTTTGGCTCGAACCTCAAGAGGAAGAGAAGCTACAAATAAAGCATACAAGCATTTAGGGAAAATAAAATATCCTTCACAAGGTGGATTATTTGAATAATAAAAAAGAAATAACCAATTTTATTAAGCTAAAATCAAGTGAAATTGGATTTCATGATTGTGGTATTGCTCAAGTAAAAAGCTTAGATTTTAATAAAACATTTCTTCTCGAATGGATAAAAAATGGCTTTAATGGCTCAATGAAATATTTAGAAAATAACATTGATAAAAGAGCAAATCCCAAATTAATTATACCAGAAGCAAAATCAATTATTTCGTTAATCTTAAATTATAACTATAATTTTCAGCAAAAAGAAAATATACCTAAAATAGCAAAATATGCTTTTGCAAAAGATTATCATTTAGTTGTAAAAGAAAAACTAAATATATTGATTAACGAAATAAATAAAAAATACCCAAACAATAATAGATATTTTGTTGACACAGCACCAATTTTCGACAAAGCTTGGGCAAATTTAGCAGGGGTAGGATGGATAGGAAAAAACACCTTATTAATAAATAAGAAATTTGGTTCGTATGTTTTTATTGGAGAAATAATAACAAGTTTAGAATTAGAATACGATAATAGTTTAGAAAATTTTTGTGGTGAATGTGAAGAATGCATTAAAGCATGTCCAACAAAAGCCCTAATTAAACCATATAAACTAGATGCAACAAAATGCATTTCTTATCATACAATTGAAAACAAAGGCGAAATACCAGATGAAATTAAAAAAAACCTAAATAACTATATCTATGGATGCAATATATGCCAAGATGTTTGCCCTTGGAATAAAAAATTAAACAACACCAATACAGAAGAATTTATTGCAAACGAAGAAATATTAAATTTTAGTAAAGAAGACTGGGCAAATATGACCGAAAAAGAATTTCAAGAAAACTTTAAAAACTCTTCAATTATTAGAGTTGGATTAGATAAAATGAAAAAAAATATACAATAGTTTTTGT
>CAZJKL010000064.1:0-11221 GCA_964546655.1 uncultured Bacteroidales bacterium
ATATTAATCTAAAATATAATGTACCGAAGGCATTGTTTCTAAATCACCCAATAAAGTGTAAATATCATTTTCTGAAATAACTTTATGTATTTTGCTGCTTTTATTGTTTACATTCCCAAATATTATTGCTCCCGAAGGGCAAGATGAAGCACAAGCTATATTAATGTCGCCGTCTTCTACTGGTCGGTTTTCTTTTTTAGCTTTTAATCTTCCTTCTTGTATTCGTTGAATACATAAACTGCATTTTTCGCTAACGCCACGTGTTCTTACTGTAACATCAGGATTTAAATGCATATTGCTGATGGCAGAATCTTGCTGTGATATTTTATTTTGCTCTTTTGAATATTCTTTCCAATTAAACGACCTAACCTGATATGGACAATTTACCATACAATACCTTGATCCAATACATCTTCCATAAACCATGTGGTTTAATCCATCTTTGCTATGTGTTGTAGCAATAACCGGACAAACAGATTCGCATGGTGCATTATTGCAATGCTGACACATTATTGGAAGAAAGCTTAACTTTTTATCGCTATTGGTAATTTTAGATACTTTATTCTCTATTTTATAAACACCATCTGATTTATATAAATTATCTATTCGTACCCAATGCATTAACCTTTTATTGTTAACGTCTTCTTTCCCAACTATTGGTATGTTATTTTCTGCCTGACATGAAATTACACAAGTTGAACAACCGGTGCATTTTTTTAAATCTATAACAATACCCCATAATTCAGGATTATTATTGTTAAACAATTTAGACTTTTTAAATATGTCTTTTGTTTTTAAATTAAATTCTTTACGCTTAACTAAATTTTTATTATTTTTTGTGTTAACTATTTTACAAGAAGAATAATGCTTAAACCCTTCATTATAAGACACATACTCAGATGCATTTATTCCAATATTATTAAGAAATTTGTTTAAATTGTTCTTGCCAAAACCAAGTCTTAAACCAATAGTTTTTTCGTTTTGTTGTGAAATATTAATGATAGGAACTTTAACTTCTTTATTGTTTACTATAATTGTAATTATATCACCATCGTTAAAATTTAACTTTGGCGAAACAGTTGCATAATAATCCCAAGAAGTTTTTGTAATAGGGTCGGGGAGTTCTAGTAACCATGGATTGTAAGCACTCTCACCATTTCCGCTAATTGCTCCTTCGCATATCATTAATTCATAATCATAATTTTTAACTAAATCAGTTTTATTAATAATTTCAATTGACGACTTTTTTTCTGCTATTAAGTTTTCTTTAATAAGCTTATTAGAACTTTGTTCAAAAACTCCATCATAAAGACAATTATTCCAAAAACTTGTAAAATCTAAATATTTAATTTGTTTCGAAAAAAGTTCTTTTTCCCAATACTGCTTTATAAAAGCTAATGAATTCGAATTGTTGTTTGACCATTTAAGCAAACTTTCATTAGCCATTCGGGTGCTAAATAATTGTTTAATAACTGGTTGAGTTAAACTGAAATGGTTTTTCTTTGGTTCACAATCACCCCACGATTCTAAATAATGATTGTCGGGACAACTAAATTTGCAGATATTGGTTGTTTCGTCGTTATAGCGGTTTAGCGAAATTGTTAAAGGTATTTTTTTAATGTGTTCCGACAGTTCGGCTCCATTAAAAAAATTATATACCGGATTTGTATCCCAAAAAATTAATGAATCAATATTATCTTTTTTTATTTCATCAATTAAATTAAAAACTTCATTATCATCAGATTGTTTTAAGAAAATAGGCTCATCTAAAAAAATAGTATTATCATAATTTCCTAATTCATAGTTAATTAAATTAACTGCAATTTGAGAATCAATATCATTATTTCCACAAATAACAATGCTGGTTTCTTTGTTTTTAATTAAATCATTAGCAGTTTGTTCTAAAATTTTAGTGTCAATTAATGAATTATCAAATTTAATATTATAAGAAGAATTTAATTTATTAAGCAAAGCAAGAATGTAGCTTTTTTGCGTATTTACCGAACAAGCAATTCTTTTATCAGCATTAGCTCCAGTTAATGAAAAAATATTTTCGAATTGAGTTAATTTCTTTTTCTCTCTTTTTTCAGAAAAACAAACATTAAACTCAATAGGATTTAGCCAGTTTGCCAAGAAATCGGCATTAAAACTAACTACAGTTTTAGCTTTATCAAACTTATACGAAGGAATGGTTCTTTTTTTAAAAACAATTTCATTTGATTTTAATAGTTGAGAAAAAGAAACAATATCATACTGAATGTGCTTAAAATTATATAACTCACAAAAATTATTTATAATTTTTTTACTGCTGGGGCTAATTACAGTTTTTGATAAAAGGTAATTATTTTTATTTTTCGAATTAATTAATTTTTCGATAATAAGATTATCAATTTCGTTCCAACTTAAATTTTCACTTTTATAACTTGGTTTTTGTAATCTATTATTATCGTACAATGAAAGAATAGAAGCTTGAATACGAGCATTAGACTTGCCAAAAGTTAATTTAGACAAATCATTACCTTCAATTTTTATAGGACGACCTTCTCGTGTTTTAACCAAAATACTCGCAAAATCATGCCCATCAAAAAAACTAGAAGCATAATAATTAGCAATACCCGGAACAATTTCTTGAGGTTTAATTAAATAAGGAATAGTTTTATCAATGGTTCCTTCGCAAGAAGCAATAGCCGAAACAGTTATGGTAAACCCTAAAAGTTTTAAAAAATCTCTTCGGTCTATTTTATTGTTTATCATTAATAAAAAATTAAGGAATAATATTAAATACTTTGCAAATAAATTCTTTATCTAAAGATATATGATTTCTTAGTTCATCTAAATCTTTAAATTTAATTTCATCTCTTATTCTTTTAATTAATTGAATCTCAATGTTTTCATTATAAATATTTTCATTAAAATTAAAGATATTAACTTCAATAGAAAGTTTATTATAATTATTTATGGTAGGATTAGTCCCTATGCTCAGCATTCCGCAATATAAATTATTAAGAATTTTAATTTTAACGGCATAAACACCAATTTTAGGAATTAATTTGCTTTCATCTAAAATTTTAATATTAGCCGTAGGAAAACCAATTTTACTTCCAATATTATTTCCTTTAACAACTATACCCGAAATAGAATAGTATCTATTTAATAGCTTATTTACATTTTCGATGTCGCCATTTAAAATATAATCTCTTATCACAGTGGAACTAACATTGGTTTCGTCAACAGAATGATTACCAATAATAATGGTTTCGAAAGGATAAATATTTTGTTTATTACTAAAATCTTCAACCGAAGCCTCTCTGTTAAAACCAAAATGGTGATTATAGCCAATAATAAAATATTTTGCTTTTAACTTGTTGATTATAAAATTATTAATAAAATCATTTTTCGACAGCTTAGATAATTCGGTATTAAAAGGTTGAATAACAAGATTATCAATGTTATAATCATTTAGAACAGAAATTTTTTCATCAATAGTTGTAAGAAGAAAAAGTTCTTTATTAGGAAAAATAATTTTTCTTGGATGAGGGTCAAAAGTTATAAGAACCGATTCGAGATTATTTTGCGAAGATATTTCTTTTAATTTATTTATAATTACTTGATGGCCAACGTGAACGCCATCAAAAACTCCCATCGTAACAACCGAATTTTTATTTAAAGTTATTTTATTTAAATCATTATAAATTTTCACAATAGGATACTTTAAAAATAACTTTTATTTAATAATGCTATTATAAGTAATTTTACCAATATCAGCAGGAGAATCAGAAATAATAATACCGCACGATTTCATAATTTCTATTTTAGCTTGAGCAGTATCAGATTTGCCACCAACAATAGCCCCTGCATGTCCCATAGTTTTGCCTTTAGGAGCAGTTTTACCTGCTATAAAGCCAATAACTGGTTTTGTCGAATTATCTCTAATCCATTCGGCAGATTCAATTTCCATATCACCACCAATTTCACCAATCATAACTATGGCTTTAGTTTCATCATCATGCATTAACATTTCGATAATTTTTCTCATCGAAGAGCCTATAATAGGGTCACCGCCTATTCCAATACAAGTAGATTGACCTAATCCAACTTTAGTAGTTTGATGAACAGCTTCATAAGTTAAAGTCCCCGATCTAGAAACAATACCTACACAACCTTTTTTATGAATAAAACCAGGCATAATACCAATTTTTGCTTCATCAGGGGTTATAATTCCAGGACAATTAGGTCCGATTAAAACCGAATTTTTATTTTCCAAAAAAGCTTTAACCTTAATCATATCCTGAATAGGAATACCTTCGGTTATGCAAATAATAGTTTTAATTCCGGCATCAGCCGCTTCCATAATTGAATCGGCAGCAAAAGCCGAAGGCACAAAAATAACTGAAGTATTAGCATCAATGCTTTTTAAAACATCATGAACCGTGTTAAAAATAGGTTTATCTAAATGGGTTAATCCGCCTTTATTTGGCACAACACCTGCAACAATATTAGTCCCATATTCAATCATTTGTTGGGTATGAAAACTACCTTCTTTGCCTGTTATACCTTGAACAATAACTTTAGAATTTTTATTAACCAGAATGCTCATGTTTTTAAGAATTTTTATTTAATAAACAAATGGCATCAACTTTAATACCTTCTTCATTACCAACAAACCCTAATTTTTCAGTAGTAGTAGCTTTAATAGAAATTACATCAGTGGAAATCCCGATAACATTAGATAAAACAGCTTTCATTTCAGGGATATATTTCGAAATTTTAGGTTTTTCTAAACTAATTGTAGCATCAATATTAACAATGCTAAACCCTTTAGATGTAACTAAATCAACGGTTTGCTTCAATAAAATTTTACTGTCAATATTCTTATATTTATTATCAGAATCAGGGAATAATTTGCCAATATCACCAAGGTTAGAAGCTCCAAGTAAAGCATCACAAATAGCATGAATAAGAGTGTCGGCATCAGAATGACCAAAAGCTCCTTTGTAGTGAGGTATTAAAATGCCACCAAGCCAAAAAGGGTGATTGTCAACTAATTTATGAACATCTATACCAATACCAATTCTAAAATTCATTATAAATTAATTTGCAGGAGTTGGAGTTGTAGTAGAAGAATTTTCTTTTTTCAATCCTTCAAAATCGAAAGAAATTGTGAAACGCAAAGTATTTTCTAAAGGATGTCTTTGTTCTGTTGGAATTAAATAAGCAAAATCTAACCCAAAAACATTATATTTAAGACCAGCACCTAATGTAAAATATTTTCTATTCCCTTTATAAGCATTTTCATTAAAGTAACCGCCTCTAATAGCAAAATTACCATCATACCAATATTCTAAACCAAAAGAATAAGCAATTTCTCTTAGTTCTTCTTTTCCACCACCTGGTGCATCAGAAAAAGAACCAAACATGCCGCTAACAGTAGAAACATTAGGGTCTTGTCCTTTAAAAACAACAGGTTTGCCGTTTTCTATTATATTTTGACCTAAACTATCAAGAGCATATTGAGGAGGAGTAGGAACCATTAATTTATTAAAGTCAGCATAAAAGCCAAGAGTATTATAGTTATCAAGTTGAAAATCAAGCCCTACACCTAATCCTAAATTAGTAGGAATAAAATTTTTATCTAAAGATTCGGAGTAAGAAACTTTACCTCCCATATTAGTAATAGCCAATCCAATCATTAAATCAGCTTTTTTAGAAAACAATTCAATGTCTTTTTTATAAAAAGCTGTAGCATCAGCCGCAACTGTTTGTCCTGCATGACTTGAAGAGCCACCGCTAAGAGAATAACCACCTGTTAAGTTCGAATAAATATATCTTGCAGATAAAGCACCTGAAAAGTAATCAGAAAATTTTCTTATGTAAGAACCGCTAACAGCAAATTCGTTTGGAGTAAAATTACCTGTAACCGAGCCAATTTCGTCGGTAAAAGTGATGCTACCAAGTGAAAAATATAATAAAGAAAGAGCAACTGTTTGATTTTTGTCAATTTTTTTATATCCAGCAACATAAGCTAAATTAATATCATCAACTAATTTTCTAAGCCAAGGAGTATAAGAAACAGAAAAGCCAATATCATTTTTCATAAAGGCATATTTTGAGGCATTAAAATGACCTGAATTAACATCAGGTTTAGTTGCAAGACCTGCATCACCTAAAGCTCCAGAACGAGCATCAGGAGCAATTCTTAAAAATGGAACAGCCGTGGTAATGGTATTTAAATAATCACCTGTTTCTTGTCCACCCACTTCTTGTGAGCTAATTTGACTAAAAGAATTTAATGATAAAGCTAAAAATAACAGAATTACAACTTTAATTTTCATGAATATTTTTTTTTAATAAAACAATAACAAATATATATATAATAATTAAATTGATTACAAAATATAAAGTTTTTCATATTTATCAATAGAAATTCCATCAGAATTTTTCACAGTGATTCGATAAATATATACCCCTTTAGCTAATTTATCTCCAAAATCATCTTTTCCATCCCAAGGGATAGGGGTGATAATAAATCCATTAGTTTGAACGGTTTCTTTAATAGTTTTAACAACTTTACCTGTAACGGTAAAAATTTCAATTTTTACGTCTAAATAGCAGCACGGTTGATTATGTTCAAATTGAAATCCTGTTTTTGTTGTAAAAGGATTAGGCCAATTTAAAACATGTTCAATTGATAAATCTAATTTTTCAGCAACAGTAAATTCAATAATTTGTTCATTAGAATTATTATAAATGTCCCATGCCTTAATTTTAAGTGTATGAGTGCCTTTTTCAATATTAGAAAGAGGATATTTAATCATGCCTTTTTGATAACTGTCAATATTAGCTTCATAATAATCATTTAAAACAATTGCTTTTTCGGTATCATCATCAAGAACAGCAACAATATCGTGCCCAATGCCGTTCCCGGTTGTATTAATACCATTCTCGTCTTCTAAATAAGCGATAATAGTCGGACTTTCATCGGTAAGGCTTCCGCTAATAAAACTATCATCATTAAGATAAACGTTAATTTTGGGAGGATTATTATCTTCAGAGAAACTGTCAGAAGTTCCGCCTATTATAAAATTTGAAAAGTTTCCGGTTCCGTCTTCAATATCATTTTCACAATAGTAACTTATTTTTCCATTTCCATAGGTGTAATTTATATCTTTAGGAACAATGAAAGAAAATGTGAAATAGCCATTTTTAATCGTTGCCTTACCTTTATATATAATGTTTTTTTGTAGTTTAAATGTGTCTTTGGGACAACAATTATCATTGTTTAATGATGAAATTTCCAATGCTTTATCAAAAACAGTTGGATATAAAACTCCATTAAACGAAGTAAGTTTCTGAGCATTATTATCTTCGATATGACCCTTAACTTCTATTTTTTTAAAAGCCTTTAGTGTATCTTGAATCGAAATACTATTATTATTATTAATAGAATCGGTAATAATATTATATTTAGGATAAACTAATTTTAAAGCTGGGTCACCAATTAATATAAATTTAAGATAATTTGAACCTGTTCCTAAGTCAGCTTTAGTTTTTCTGATAATATCACCTAAAGCTAAATATTCATTATTTTCTTTAATAAAAGTTTTTTTAATAAAAGTTTTATTTAACAATAAATTAGAAGAAGCAAGAACAGCTCTAACCGAAGACAGTAGGCCTATTCCACCGCCATCAGGATTTAAAAAAACATATTCACCGCCAGAAACTCTTTCATAATCATCATATCTAGTAAATTCGCAAGTAGCAGTTATAAAAAACGGCATATTATATTTATTAGACCATCCGTTTATATCAGGAATCTCAACAACTCTTTCGTGAGCTAAACCTGTTTCACCACCATGTCCAATATAATTAATAATTAATGCTCCTTTTTCAACCTGATTATTTATAGCTGTATTTGCATCAGGATATCTTGCCCCACCTGGAGTTGAATATTGCTTAAAAGAATCGAAATAGATTTTGTTTAAATTAATGTTTTTATTATTGTTACTAACAATAGCCGAAAGTTCTTCTCCCGCCAAAAGATAGCTATTATTGTCTTCGTCATCGCCAATAAAACAAATTGTATTTCGCCAATCACCTAAACTTTTAACTGATAATTGAGAAACCGAACAATCTTGCGATATAGGAGGCTTTTCAATTAATAAATATCTTTTAATTTTATTAATAGTATTATTCGCTTCTTCTACAGTAGTTACTGGTAGTCTGCCAATACCAATGTCAATAATATCACCGTTTTGCATTAGTCCTTCCCCTGCATCTAAATAACCAAAAAAATCATCTGTACAATAAGACCCAATTAAAGAAAATGAATTTTTTGATTGATAAGTAGGAATAAAATTAGTATTAACTGTATTAGCTTTTTTATAGTCATAAGAAGCATCACCAAAAAACAGTAAATATTTTAATGTATCAGAATCATGTCGGTCATAAACCATTTTTGCAAAGTTTCTAATAGCAGAAATATCTTGTTTTCCACAAGAAAACTCATTGTAAATTTGATCTATATCAACAACTTCTACATTTAAACCACTATAATTTTCATGAATTGAAGCAAGTTCATTTGCATAACTTGCAAAAAGTTTATTTGTTACAATTAGCATATCAACACTTTTTAAAATGCCAATTGAGTGTAAGTTTTGATTAGTTACACTTCCAACATAGTTTGGATTTGGAAAATTGGAGCCATAAAAAGCAATAAAAGTTTCCAATGAATCGGTAGGCAATTTAAATGTATAGTTATTTCCATCAAAGTTACCTATTACATTATTAATATTATAAGGGTCGGTTATTTTCCAAACATTGGTGCTCAAATTAGCATTCTGAATAGTAAATTGTGAAACATTCCCAACGCCCACAGATTTAATATCACGAAAAATCAATTGATTAGCCGAAAGGATAAGATTTCTTCGGCAATTTATTTCAATATAATCTAACCAGCCAATTGAAGAAGAAGAAGTTGGATAGTAAATAGTTGAAAGATTGATTTCATTATTAATGGAATTTGTAAAAGTTCCTGACGAAATAGTGTTATTTGCATAAATATCATCATTTAGAACAGGAGTAATATCAATGTTGTCATTTTTAAATAAACTACCATTATGATATATTTTAAAATAGCTTGAAATGCTAGATTTAGCATATAAAGAAGCTTTTAAAAAAACTTGTTCGGCATTATTAATATTAGGTATATAAAGAGTTGTATCATAACGTAATTTTGTGTCAAACATTTCACCAAGCCATGTTCGGCCTGTTTTAGCAATATTATATTTGTCATTATTCCAATAATAAAAATCATCAAAAGTATTAACCGAATAATTTGCAGTATTTGAAGAAGATTGAATATTATTTATTCTTTTCCCATTTCCTGACTCAAAATTTATATAATAATAATTGTTGTCAGAATAAATGTTTTTTACATGTTCAAACTTATTTGCAGATGAATTATAACTCCATGTATTAGCCGAAGAAGCATAAAAAAGAATATAATCAGCATCATTAAAAACACCATCACTTTCACCAGAAATATAAATAGGCAACTCTTTTAAATCGTCATAAGAATTATTTGAAACTTCTTCGGGTAAAATTCCAAAATGATGACCAAATACACTTATATTCCTAGGGTCAATATTAGAAATATCAACTCCTAATTGTTGTAGAAAAGCTTCGTCAATTTTATAGATACCTTCATTATTAACCGAAACTTTATACCAATTACCAGAAGAAAGAACAGACTCTGACGCAGATTTAATACTTTTTGTTTTATTAATATTAGAGTAATTATTAATATTAGAAGTTTTATTAATTGAAAAAGAAGTTAATTTTTCAATTTTACCAGATGAAGCATTTTTTCTTAAAGGAATAACCTCAACGGTTAAATAATTATTTTTTCGATAAATTCCGTTTTTAATGGTAGCAATAAAATCAGTATTTAAAATTTTATTTTTTAAAATTTCATTTTCTTCAGTTGAAACTTCGGCAAAGCTTAAGTAAATAATAGAGTAATTGACATTATTATTATTAGTCAAAATTTTTTCATAGAAATAAGGAATATTATTTTCGTTATATAAAGCACCATTAAAATTTAGCACACTAATAATTTTATTATTAACATCATTAGTTGAAACAACAGGATTCCAGCTTAAATTACGCACTATTACTTGCGAAAAGCTAAAAGAAGATAAGAATAAAAAGAAGGATATGTAAATAAAAAAATGTCTTAACATAAATAAAAAGATATTTGAAATTAAATTATTATTAAAATTTATTTATTTTTGTTTTTTAAGTATATAAAATTTTGTCAAAAATAGATATATTAAAAAAATAATTAATTCAGATAACGAAAAATTATGATAAATATTATATTTGTAATATTTATTAACAAGTTTTTAACAATTTATTTGAATAATTGTTTTAGTTTTTATATTATTGTAGTTTGAAATCATAAAAATAAAACATGAGATATAGGATTTTTATTATTATTATAAGTATTTTCTTAATAATTCCTGATAAAGTATATTCACAGGATCCTGAATTTACACAGTTTTACGCTAACCCGTTGTATTTAAACCCTGCATTTGCGGGTTCAGTAACATGTCCGAGATTGATTCTGAATTATCGAAATCAGTGGCCTTCGATAAGTGGGACATTCGTAACATATAATGCATCATATGATCAACATATAGATGGTATAGATGGAGGGCTAGGCTTTTTGTTCTATCATGACCAAGCAGGAGAGGGAACAATAAACACTCTTTCAGGTAGTGCAATTTATTCATATCATATAGATGTTAATAGATATTTTGCAGTAAGAACAGGTATTCAAGTTTCTTTTGTTCAGAAAAAGCTTGATTATACAAAACTTACTTTTCCTGATATGATTCATTCTAGATATGGTTTTATTTACCAAACACAAGAAGATTTTTCAACATATAATACACCTAAATTGTATCCAGATTTTTCTGCAGGTATTTTAGGTTATGGTAAAGACGTTTGGATTGGAGCATCTGTTCATCACTTAACAAAACCAAATGAAGCATTTATAGCAAATAGTAAATTACCAAGAAAATTAACTATTCATACGGGAGTTAACATTCCGCTAGGAAGTAAAACTTCAAGAAGAAGAAACAAATCACATAGTTCTATTTCACCAAATTTATTGTATCAACAACAACAATATTTCCAACAGTTTAACTATGGTATGTAT
>CAZJKL010000064.1:11321-14333 GCA_964546655.1 uncultured Bacteroidales bacterium
AACAACAAACAAACTTTACATCATCTATGCTTTTATTTTAAGTATGATACTTTTTTCATGCCAAGTAGATCAGTCTAAAACAACAGGTTGGAATTACAATGATCCTGAAAATGGTGGATTCGAAAAACAAGAGTGGGATGAATATATCCCTAAACCAGGACTTGTGTTTGTTGAAGGTGGATCTTTTACAATGGGTCAAGTAGAACAAGATGTTTTATATGATTGGAATAATAGACCAAGAAAGCAAAGTGTTTCATCTTTTTATATGGACGAAACAGAAGTAACAAATATTGCTTACAGAGAATATTTATATTGGGTAGATAGAGTTTTTAAAGCAGAATATCCTGAAATATTTAAAAAAGCTTTACCTGATACTTTAGTTTGGAGATCAAGATTAGGTGCAAACGAAGAATATGTTGAATTATATTTAAGACATCCTGCTTTTCAAAATTATCCTGTTGTAGGAGTTAGCTGGAAGCAAGCTACTGAATTTTGTATTTGGAGAACAGATAGAGTTAATGAGCAAATTTTAATAAATGCTAATATACTTCAAAATAATCCGAACCAAATAGGTGAAGATAATTTTAATACAGATGCATACTTAGCTCGTCAATATGAAGGTTTGGTTAAACAAGATTTACCAAGTTATAATCCTAATGTTGAATCAAGAAAAGTTATGGTTGAAGATGGTATATTATTACCTAGATATCAATTACCAACAGAAGCTCAATGGGAATTTGCAGCATATAGTTTAATTGGAGGAACAGTTGAAGAACGTATTATTGACAGAAGACTTTATCCTTGGAAAGGACATTATACAAGAAATGATGGCGAAAAAGATATGGGTAGATTTATGGCTAACTTTGTTAGAGCTAAAGGTGATTATATGGGTGTTGCCGGAAATTTAAATGATGGTGGCGATATTCCTGCACCAGTTTATAATTATTGGCCAAATGATTATGGCTTATATTGTATGGCTGGTAATGTTAATGAATGGGTAAGAGATGTTTACAGACCTGTATCATTAGAAGATGGAGATGAGTTTAGATCTTTTAGAGGTAATGTTTTTAAACAACAGGTTTTTGAAGATGATGAATTAGCAGAAAAAGATACTCTAGGTAGAGTTCCTTTGATGAATGTTCTTGATGAAGACCCATTTAATAGAAGAAATTATAACTATTCTGATAATATTAACTTCTTAGATGGTGATTATGAATCAAGTATAAATTATGATACTGATGAAGCTAATACATTTAAACCAGGAACAGGAAGTGATTTAGTTTATTTTGGCGGTAGTCAAGAAAAACAATACAATGATATGGTTACTTTGGTTAATGATAAAGCAAGAGTTTATAAAGGTGGTTCTTGGAAAGACAGAGCTTATTGGTTAGTTCCTGGAACAAGAAGATATCTTGATGAAGATCAAAGAACGGATGATATAGGATTTAGATGTTCAATGTTTAAACCAGGTAGTCCATATGAATTTGGTGGAAACTAATTAAAAAATTATATAACATAAACGCCAATGTAAGTTGGCGTTTTTTTATTTAGTAAAATATGATTGAAGAAATTTATAATTTATTTGAAAAACATCCAAAAATATCTACCGACACAAGAAATCTTGAAAAAGATTCAATATTTTTTGCATTAAAAGGTAGTAGTTATAATGGAAATGAATTTGCAAAATTTGCACTTGATAATGGATGTATTGCTGCAATTATTGATGAAAAAGATAAAAATATAAATGAAAAATGCTATTTAGTTGAAGATGTTTTAGAAACATTACAAGAAATTGCAAAAATTCATTTGAAAAAAATAAATATTCCTGTTATAGGTATTACCGGAACAAACGGAAAAACAACGACAAAAGAGTTAATAGCAGCAGTTTTATCCAAAAAATACAATATAAATTATACATTAGGAAATTTGAATAACCACATCGGTGTTCCCCTAACAATTTTAAAAACTAATAAAAGTCACGAGATTGCAATAATTGAAATGGGAGCAAACCATTTAGGTGAAATAAAATCATTATGTGAAATAGCTAATCCTAATTTTGGTTTAATTACAAATATTGGCAAAGCTCATCTCGAAGGTTTTGGCAGTGTTGAAGGTATTATAAAAACAAAAGGAGAGCTGTATGAGCATATTTATAAAAATGATGGACATATATTTATAAATAAAGACAATGAAATACTTACAACTATAAATAAAAGTAAAAATATTACAACCTATGGTAAAACCCAAGATTGTGATTTAATTTTAAAAAATATAAGTAAAGAACTTACTTTAAAATTTGAAATAGAACAAAACAATAATATATATAAAATAGAAACAAATTTAGTTGGTAACTATAATGTTGAAAACGTAATGGCCGCAATTTGTATAGGAAATTACTTTAAAATTGATATAAATGAAATAGTTTTAGCTATAAAAAACTATATACCAACAAATAATCGTTCACAAATAATTAAAACAGAAAGCAACACAATTATTATGGATGCTTATAATGCAAATCCATCAAGCATGAAAGAATCTTTAATAAATTTCAATAATCTTGAAATTGACAATAAAGTTGTTATTCTTGGAGATATGCTTGAGTTAGGTGAATATAAAAACGCTGAACATGAAAACATTGTTAATCAGGTAAGCAAAATGAACTTAGATAAAATATTTTTTGTTGGTAATATATTCAAACAATTTAAAGATAAAACAAAAGCTAACTTTTTCGAAAACATCGACGCACTTAATTCCTATTTAAAAGAAGAAACTCCAATAAAAAACGCAAATATATTAATAAAAGGCTCCCGAGGAATAAAATTAGAAACTATAAAAAATCTTTAATAAACATTAAAAGAGATTTTGAGAAGTTGGGCTATAATTAGTTATAGAAAATAATTATATTTGCATTGATTTTTGATGTAGAAGTTTTTAGCAAACAAAAAATAAATAATTAAATGGCAGGTGATACAGTAATAAAAGTTGAGAATTTAGGAAAGATGTATAGGATTG
>CAZJKL010000065.1:0-13644 GCA_964546655.1 uncultured Bacteroidales bacterium
ACAGTTGTTAAAATTTCTAATTCTAATTGAGTAGGTTCTCCACTAGCCAACATAAATTCAATTAAACGAATTAATACAACAATTTTCTGTTTTTGAGTTAATTCTTCGTTTATTTGATTGCAAATTAAAAGTACTTTAACAGAACTTAAAGCTGTTTTTTTCCTTTTTTTTGTTGTATTTGTATTTTGAGAAATTTTTAGATATTGCTCTAAATAATCATCAAATAATTTGAGATAATTATCAACTAAATCAGAGCTTAACTGTTGTTTTAGGAATGATTGAACTATACTTCTGCCGCTGCTTACTACACTGCCTTCTTCTGCTTTTGCAATAATTGCAAAAAGATGCATCAGGGCTTTTAGTATTCTTTCACTCATTTAATTTTTTTAAAATAAAAACAAAAAATATCAAAATATTTTATTGTTTAAATCCAATTAGCATAACAGCACAACCAGATGAAAGTTTTTTAGTATCTAATATTGCTTCGATTTTACAGTTAATTGTAGAAGCAATACTAAAATCCCAATATGGAGCATTAGAATAGTCTTCATTTGTAAACAAAACATTATTTTCTTGGTCTTTTATAACAAAAACTAAATTACCATCAGATAATCCACTACAAGCAGCTATACGGTAAACTGTTCCTCCATAAAATGTAACATTAAATTCAGCTATTTCATCATCAATCAATAACGCTCGATACTGCTGACCATCTGAAACATATTTTTTTGTAAAATGATTTGAGCAAACACTTGCAATTGAATCACATTGAGAATAAATCATATTTGATATTAATATAAAACCAAATACTAAAGTTATTTTTATTATTTTATTCATGACAATTTAATTGTTTTATTTTTTCCCTATTATATTATTTCTAATTTTATTAAGTTGCTTTGAAATTGCTTCTAATTGGTATTTAGAAATTATTATTTCCGTTGTACTATTGATATATGTCATTTTATTTTTTAAATCAACTGTTGGTTTAACATAATTATATTTTATATCAACCCCATCAAACTCATATGCTAATAAAATTAAATCATCTATTAACTGAGTATATTCTTTTTGATCATAATAAGGTGTAAGTATTTTTATTAAGTTTTCTAACGGTGTTTTTTGTTCACCAATTCTATTAATTATTTTTTGATTAAAATTTTTCTTAGCTGAATTAACAACTAAATAAAGACCTTCAATCCAACCTCCAGCTAATATTAAAGAACTAATATCTGTTCTTGCATTACTTTTTAAATATTCATCAGATGCTCTATAAGCGTCAGAAACAATTGTTAATAAAGAATCTCTGTTGCCAATATTATTTTTAATACTATTGATAGTTTTTTTGTTAAATGCTGTTGCAACTCCTAAATCATTTGCAATTTCTTCAACAGCTTTAAAATATTTAATAGCATCTTGAGGTTGCTCATATATTGTAGCATAACCCAAATCTGCACCATAAACACCAAGATTTAATGCTTTCTGAAAGTTAGTTGAATAAGAGGCAACACTTGTAGGTGTGTTTAATAACTCAGCATCATAAGTAATACCTGATTCTTTAATAAGAATTGAAGCCTGAAAAGGAGAAGGTATACTAAATAATGCATCTCCCACTTCAATTATAGTTGACAATACAGTATCTAATTCTTCTGTTTTATTCTCGTCAAAATCCCCTTTATCTGAAGACGTACAAGAAAAATTAATTGACATTAATAAAACTAAGATTGTGATTATTCCTAAACTATTTATTAATTTCATGCGTTTATTTTTAATTTACTAATGGCTATTGCAATTTGTTCAATATAACTTGCAAGTAACTAATTTTATATTAAATTACAAAACAAAATTAATTAAATTTATATTCACTAATTGAATTTATTAAAAAATATTGTAAAAAAATGTACTTGTATTTTTTTATACAAACTATTTCTTACCTATTAAATGCCCTTTTAATGCAAAAAATAAAATAAATAAATAACATGGGACATTAATAATATAAGCAAATTGCGGATTAAATTTATCTGAAAAAACTCCGTATATAAGAGGGATAATAGCACCTCCAGCAATAGCCATAATTAATAATGCTGACCCTAATTTTGTAAATTTTCCTAATTTTTCAATTGATAATGGCCATATTGCAGGCCACATTATTGCATTTGAAAATCCAAGCAATGCTATAAAAATAACCGAAATAAATCCTGAACTTAAAACTGCTAATAATGAAAATATGATTCCTATAACTGACATTATTGCTAAAGCTCTTTGTTGTGATAATACCTTTGGTATAGTTAATATTCCTAATAAATATCCTGCTAACATAAATATTAAGGTATATGTTGCAAAATTCATAGGATTTGCAAGGTTTATATTAAACCCCAAAAGTGAAAAATTTATAGGCGGAAGATTTAGCGACTTACCATATTGAATTATAGAATCTACCGAAACAACTTCAACTCCAACATAAAAGAAAATAGCCATAACACCTAATAATAAATATGGGTATTGAATAATGCTTGTTTTTTCTGCATTTTTTATATCGTCTTTCTTAATATCTTCTTCTTCATTTATTTCTGGTAATGGTGAATATTTTATAAGTATCGCCAAAACAATTAATACGGTTGCCATAATAATATATGGATTTATAACCTTTAATGCCATTTTATCTAATAATATGCTTTTTTCAATTATTGAAATTGATTGAAAACTGCTTTCAATAATATTAGCATCTTTTAATATTATTGCACCTAAAATTAAAGGAGCTATAGCACCTGCAATTTTATTACAAATTCCCATAATACTAATCCTCTTAGCCGCACTTTCAATAGGCCCAACTATAGTTAAATAAGGATTAGATGCTGTTTGCAATACAGAAAGCCCAGTTCCTTGAATAAATAAACCTAAAAGAAACAACCCGTACAGCCTTGTGTTTGCGGCCGGAATAAACATTAATGACCCTACTGCCATAATTATTAACCCTAAAGCCATTCCTTTTTTAAACCCAACTTTTTTCATTAACCACGAAGATGGTATTGCCATTACAAAGTATGAAATATAAAATGCAAATGTTACAAAGTATGCTTCAAAATTCGTTAACTCACAGGCTATTTTAAGATATGGTATTAATACACTATTTAACCATGTTATAAAGCCAAAAATAAAAAATAATGCACCAATTATCAAAATTGGCAATAAATCGTTCTTTTTATTATTCATACATTAAATTTTTAAAGCTGTAAATTTAAATATTATTTATAAAGTATTTAAATCTATTTCCTAATTTTTAAAACTTTTCAAATATTATTAAACGGTTTTAAATAAAGTATTATAAAATTTAAATAATTTATATAAATATTATATTTTATTATATTTTATTTTTTGACATATTATTGTATTTTTAAATTACGTATATTATTAAATATTAAATATTATTACTTTTTTCATTAAAAATATTATATTATAATTATTTTTCACACAAATAGTTTTGTTTTTACAAAAATCTATTTATACATTTGTGGAATATATAAACATATTTTATAATTAATTAGAATATCATGAAAAATAGTTTAATAAAAGGTCTTAACTTGAAAAGATACTATGAAGGCGGTTATTGGGGTATAAAAAATAATGATTATAATAAAATTGGCACATTAAAAAATAATACATTAGCCGAATCTACTATTAAAAGCATATACTATATGCTTGAATCTACTAATTTTCTTAAATTTAGACGTTGTAGTCACAGCTTTACAGTTAGATATAGCGAAGGTGATACTCAAGTTGTTTTTATTACTATTTGCAATAATGGGGAATTAAATATTTTGAAATTGGGTAATAATCGTAAAAATAAAGAGCTTAGCGAGGTAACAATTTTTAAAGATACCTTATTTGCTTTGTTTTTAAATGAAACTAATAATTACAGTTTATTGGAATTTGAAAATTTAGACTATTTAAATTTTGATGCTTTAGAAAAACCTAATAATGAATTATTAAAAAATCAATATCCTGAATATAAATCTTATTTTGATTTATTTAATGAAATAGATGAGTTTTCAAATAGTTAGTTTTTTAATTGCCTCCAATATCTTCTTGAGTTATTATTACCAATTAAAACTTCAATTATATCAATCACATAAAAAACCATTTTTCGGTTAATTATTTTGTGTAAGTTTTTTTACAATAAATTATTACCTTCAAAAAACTCCTAGTCTCTTTATTTAGACATTGCAAAGTTTTTTCGAAATTATCCAATATTCTTATAAATATTAAAACTAATCAATTATAATTTTTTAATTTTGTACAATCTTAAAAAATAAACTAAAATGTCAACAATAAACAAAATATCGCACGAAGGTGTAGTTCATAGTGTTGAAAATAATAAAATAACTGTTAAAATAATCACTCACTCTGCTTGTTCAAGTTGCAAAGTTCAATCTATTTGTAATCCTTCTGAATCTAAAGAAGTATTTTTAGATTTTAATATCACTAATGATTTATATAAAATTGGAGAAAATGTTAATGTTCTTATTGATGAAGGCCTGGGATTTAAAGCGTTAATATTTGCTTATATGTTACCATTTATTTTTGTAATTTCAACAATAATAATAATGTTAAATTTAAATATTAGCGAAACAATATCTGGTATTACAAGTTTATTAATACTTTTTCCATATTATATTATTTTATATTTTTATAGAGAAAAAATTAAAAAATCATTTACATTTTCTCTTGAAAAAAGATAGTTTTTAATGAAAATCGGAAATATAAATTTTAATAATAAACCGATAATATTAGCACCGATGGAAGATGTAACTGACTCTTCTTTCAGAAATATGTGTAAATATTATGGTGCCGATTTACTTTATACCGAATTTGTATCTGGTGACGCTCTCATTAGAAAAATTAATAAAAATTTAAAAAAAATTATAATTAGTGACTCTGAAAGGCCTATATCTATTCAAATATATGGCAAAGATCCTGATATAATGGCTGAAGCTGCTAAAATAGTTGAAACTTTTAATCCCGATTTTATTGATATAAATTTTGGTTGTCCGGTAAGAAAAATTGCTACAAAAGGTGCCGGTGCTGGATTATTACAGAATATCCCTCTATTATTAAAAATAACAGAATCAGTTGTAAAAGCTGTTAAAATTCCTGTAACAGTTAAAACTCGCTTAGGCTGGGACGAAGACAACAAACCAATAGTAGAACTTTCAGAAAAACTTCAAGATACAGGAATTAAAGCTTTAACTATTCACGGAAGAACAAGAGCACAAATGTATTCAGGAGAAGCTGATTGGACTCTAATAAGAGAAATAAAAGAAAATAAAAGAATGTACATTCCAATTATCGGAAATGGCGACATTGATAGTCCTTTAAAAGCTAAAAAAGCATTTGATGATTATGGTGTTGATGGTATAATGATAGGAAGAGCATCTATAGGAAATCCTTATATTTTTAAAGAAATTAAATATTATCTTGAAAATAATACTTTTTTACCTCCTTTAACAATTAAAGAACAGGTTGATGAATTAATTAAATACCTTGATCTTTCTGTTAAAAATAATGGTGAATTAAACGGAGTTACTCATTTAAGACGACATTTTGCAAAATCATTTAAAGGTTTAAATAATTTTAGAGAAACTCGTATTAAACTTTTAACTACCAAAAGTTATTGTGAAGTTATTGAAATATTAAACAGTATTTCAAATAATTGGGAATAAATCACTTATTTTTTATACCAACTAGCGTACATTTTATAAGCTTCGGCTATTCTTTTAATTTCACCGTCTATCATTTCTTGGCTTAATGGTTTAATCATTTTTGCAGGTGTTCCGGCATAAATATATCCCGATTTTAAAATTGTTCCTTTTGTTACTACACTACCGGCTGCTACAACACAATTTTCTTCAATAATTACATTATCCAATATTATTGCTCCCATTCCTACTAATACATTTTGCTGTATTTTGCAACCATGTATAACTGCATTATGACCTATTGATACATTATCTTCTAAATCGGTTGAAAATTTTTGGTATGTTCCATGAACTATAACTCCATCTTGAATATTTACATTATTTCCGATTATTATACTATTAACATCTCCCCTAATTACTGCATTAAACCATACAGAACAATTATCTCCCATTGTTACGTCGCCTATAATAGTTGAATTTTGTGCAAAAAAACAATTTTCACCGTATTTAGGTTTATTTCCGTTTAATTCTATTATTAATGACATATTAAAAATTATTTATATTTATTTCTATTTCTTCTTGTAAATCTTCATTATTATATTTTATTTCTTTTCCGTCTTTATAATCAATAGAAATTATTATTACTCCGTTTTCATCGTATTTATTCCATTGACCATCTCTTTTTCCATTTTTATAAAATCCTTCTAATTTAATTATTCCATTTTTATAATAATAAATATGTTTGCCTATTGGCTCATCATTTCTGTAATTTCCTTCATATTCTATTATATTTTCTGGTAAATAATACGTTCTCCACAATCCACTTTTTTTACCTAAAATATATTTTCCTTCTTCTTTAATATCTCCATAAATATAAATCCAATTTTCTACCTTATCGCCATCAATATATTCACCTTTTGTAATTATATTTCCATTTTCATCAAATTCTTCTGATAATCCATCTTCTTTGCCATTATAATATTTTTCTTTTCTTTTAATTTTTCCACTTTTATCATAATACCATTTCCATAAACCATTAGGATTATCATTTTTATAATTTCCTTCTTGTTCGGTTTTTCCGCTTTTGTAATAATATTTCCAACGCCCTTCTTTTTTATTATTTTTGTATTCTCCTTCTTGTTTTAATTCACCTGTTTCATAATATTCTTTCCAATAACCACTTTTTATACCTTTTTCATTAGTAATTCCTTCTGAAATTAAAATACCATTTTTATATATTTTTGTATTTTCAATTTGACCATCTTCTTTATAAAAAATATGTAAGCCTTCGGGAATATCTCCTTTATAACTTTTTTTTGATTTTATTTTAGCATTATCATAATATTCTGTTTTTCTGTTTAAAAAAACTTCTTCTTCATTTTCTTCTATTAATGTGTCATTAATATATTTTTCTAATTTTATAATTCCGCCATTTTCGTCATAATATTTAAAATATCCTTGTTTTAAGTTATTAACATAATTAATTTCTGTTTTAATAAAACCATTTTTATGAAAAGTTAAAAATAAGCCTTGTTTTAAATTATTTTTATCAGTTTCGTTAATATCTATGTAATTTTTTAAATAATCCTTCTCGTAGTCTAAAAACCGTATTATTAACCCATTTTCATTATAAATAAATCCTCTTCCATCTTTAAAACCATCTTTAAAAGGTATTATTTCTTTAATATTTCCATTTTCATAATAAATTTCAGAAAAATCAATTTTTATATTATTAAAATATTTATCGATTGAATATATTTTTCCATTTTTATAATTAATTAAATTTCCATTTTTTTTATCCTCTTTATAATTAATTTCTAATTTAATTATTCCACTATCATTATAAAATTTCCAGGTGCTATCTAATAAAAATAGTTTTCTATTTCCTTCCGATTTTATTTTACCATTTTCATAATAACTTATCCAATAACCATCTGGTTTGCCGTTATATAAATAGCCTTTACTTGATATTTTACCATTTTCATAATAATATTCCTTATTTTTTTTATCTTTACTATTATCATTATTTTGAGAAAAAACTAAAGTGCAATTTATAACTATTAAAAAAATAATTACTAGTTCTTTAAATTTTATTGACATTATATTTTTCAACAGTTTCACCAAGTAACAATGTTTTATTATTAATAAAATAAATATAAAAATATATTATTATTATTACTGTTAATTGTCTTAATAATTTTTTATCAATTTATTTTGTTTTGTTACTTATTATAAATTATTAACACTTTATTAAACACTGTTATTGATTTAAATCTTTGAAAATTAACTGTTTTTTTATTTTTGTAAACATAATTTTAAATCTAATTAACAATTTTATTTTTATAATTTGTTGTATATTTTTAAGTTAATATGTCTAATAAAATGTTCATTTGTTTTAATAAATTTTCGTTAATTTGTATATTATTGTTAATATCTAAGATATTTAGTTATTGTTAAAATTTTATTAAGTTTTTATAAACATATATTGTTGAAAAATGGAAAGTTTAAAAATCCCCATAGCATCGGATCATGCAGGTTTTAAATTAAAGGCTTTTTTAATTAATAAGTTGAATGAAAGTAAATTAACAATTGTTGATTACGGAACAAATTCAGAAGATAGCTGCGATTATCCCGATTTTATTCATCCTTTAGCAAATGATATATCAAATAATAAATATAATTTAGGTATAATAATTTGTGGATCTGCTAATGGAGTTTCAATGACTGCGAATAAACATAAAAATGTAAGAGCAGCTTTATGTTGGAACGAAAGTGTAACAGAAATGGCTAGAATGCATAATAATGCTAATATAATTGCTTTACCTGCACGTTATTTAGAAGAAGAATATGCTTTAAAACTTGTGAAAATTTTTTTAAATACACCTTTTGAAGGTGGGAGACATGAAAAAAGAGTAAATAAAATTAATATTTAAATTATGGGTCAAGAAAAATTAAAATTTATTGATGATTCAATAAAAATATCTTTTGATAGGAGTCATAGAAAAAAGATAAAGTTTAATATGACAAGATACCATAATTCTGTAAAGAAAGGTAAATTACAATATACGGATCTTGAATTAGCACGAAATAGAGCTTCTTTTTTAAAACAAAGAGTTATTGAAAATTTAAATGAATATTTGATAGAGTTTGAATCAAGATTTTTAGAAAATGGTGGCAAATTAATTTATGCTGTTGATTCTGATGATGCAATTCAAAATATTTTGTCAATTTTAAATAATTATAAATCTGATATAATTGTAAAATCAAAATCAATTATTTCTGAAGAAATTCATTTAAACGAAGAATTACAAAAGATTAATAATGAACCTATTGAAACAGATTTAGGTGAGTTTATTGTTCAAATAGCTGGAGAAAAACCATATCATATTATAACACCAGCTATGCATAAATCTAAAGAGGATGTTGCAAAGCTATTTAATGAAAAATATAATCTTAAAAATTATTCTACTCCTGAAGAAATTACAGCTTTTGTTAGAAGTTTATTAAGAGAAAAATTTTATAATTCTGATATTGGTTTTACTGGAGTTAATTTTATGATTGCTGAAACAGGCTCAATTTGTTTAACAGAAAATGAAGGTAATGGAGTTTTAACAATGTCTTTTCCAAAGATTCATATAGCTATTGCTGGAATCGAAAAAATAATTCCAAAATTAAATGATTTAAATACATATTGGCCTTTGTTATCAACTTATGGAACAGGTCAAAATGTTACTGTTTATAATTCAATAATATCTGGTCCTAAAAAAGAAAATGAAATTGATGGCCCCGAAGAATTATATTTAATTTTACTTGATAATGGAAGAACTAAAATTTTAGATGATAAAAAGGTAAGAGACTCTTTAAAATGTATTAGATGCGGAAGTTGTTTAAATAATTGTCCTATTTATCATACAATTGGTGGATATACTTACGATGTTCCTTATAGTGGTCCTATAGGTAAAGTTATAAGCCAATATTTATTTGGTTATGAAGAATATGCTCACTTAACTCAGGCTTGTTCTGTTTGCGGTAAGTGTAAAGAAGAATGTCCTGTAAAAATTGATTTACCAAAGATTATATTAAGAAAAAGAAATAGTTATTCTATTAATGGTCCTAATTATTTAATAGAGCGAATTGCAACCAGATTTTGGTCTAGTTTTATGCTTAAAAGAAAATGGATCGATAAAGGTAAACCTTCTTTAAAACGCAGTGCTTTAAAATTAATTATGAAAAATAATTGGGGCAAAAGAAGACAAGAGCCTTATTTAGCAGATAAATCTTTTAATAAATTATGGAGAGAAAAAAATAATATTATTTCTTAAAAATATATATTTGACTTGAATATTGATTTTTAAATAATCCATAAATATCTGATATTAAGCCTATTAAAATAGAATTTATAGTTTTAAACTTATTTTTGGTGTACTTTTCACTAACTAAACTGATATAAAAAGAATCAAAAATAAGAGGATGCTTTTTAATATATTTAAAGTTGTACCTATTCATTAGTTCAATTATATTATTTTCAGAAAAATGATATAAATGACGAGGAACATCATAAGCTGCCCAAAATTCTTTATAATGTTTACAGTCATAAGAATCAGTATTTGGAACGGCTATAATAATAATACCATCTTTATTTAAAATTCTATAAAATTCATTTAATATTAAATCTAAGTTATGTATATGCTCTAAAACATGCCATAATGTTATTGCTGAAAATTTATTATTTTCAAAATTCGATATGTATTCGGGATTAAAAATATTAGATAAATTATTTTTATTTTTTGCATATTGTCTTGCAAATTCATTTATCTCTAATCCAAATCCTTTTATATTATTATTATTTATAAATTTTAAAAAATCACCGTTTGCACACCCATAATCTAAAAGATTATTTTTTTCAGAAATTTTAGTGTATTTTTTTATTAGTCTTAATTTATTTTTAAAAGAATATTGTTTTATAAAATTATATACTTTTTCAAATAATGAATCTTGTTTATTGTTATGTGATATATAATTTCTTGTATCATAATATTTAATTATATCTTTTTCATTAACTTTTGGATGCGTAATTTTAAAACCACATTTATCACAAATTAATATTTTAAATTTTTCTCTAGAGTAATAGTAGTCTCTCAACTCTAAAAATTCATTAAAATTTTCATAACCACAAACTTCACACTTAATTTTCATAGTATAATAAAATTATATTTTAAAATAGTTTCACGTGAAACATATTAATTATATTCTGCCAAAATAAGCTAATAATATTGCTATATCGCTAGGAGATACACCGCTAATTTTTGATGCTTCTCCTATTGTTCTTGGTTTAATTTTATTGAGTTTTTCACGTGCTTCATAAGATAAAGAGTTTAATAAAAAGTAATCAAACGATTCTTTAATCCTTATATTTTCAAATTTAAATAGTTTATTAACAATTTCTTCTTCTTTCTTTATATAACCAGAATATTTAATTTGTATTTCGGCTTCTTCTAATATGATATCGTTTATTATAGTTTCATATTTTGACAATAAACTTTTTACACTATCAATTTTTAATAAATTATTAATACTCATTTGAGGCCTAAGTAATATATCAGAAATCTTCTTTTTTTGTGTTATTGTATCTGTTTCATTTGATATTAAATCTGCATTTATTTCATCAGGCATTAATGAATTAGTATTAAAATCGTTAATAATACTTTTTATGCAGTTATATTTTTCTTCAATTAGTTTAAGTTTTTCATAATCAACTAATCCTAAATCATAACCTTTTTTTGTTAATCTAAAATCGGCATTATCTTGTCTTAATAATATTCTATACTCTGCTCTTGAAGTAAATAAGCGATATGGTTCGTCGGTGCCTTTATAAACTAAATCATCTACTAATACACCTAAATAGGCTTCGGCTCGTGACAAAATAAATGGGTCTTTTCCATTTATTTTATTAAATGCATTTATTCCTGCATACAATCCTTGAGCTGCTGCTTCTTCATATCCTGTTGTTCCATTAACTTGTCCCGCAAAATATAAATTATCTAAAATTTTCGATTCAAATGTGTTTTTTAATTGAGTAGGAGGGAAGTAATCATATTCAATTGCATAACCTGGTCTAAAAATTTTAACATTTTCTAATCCATTAATATTTCTTAAAGCTTCTAATTGAATATTTTCTGGAAGTGATGATGAAAATCCATTAATATAATACTCAATTGTATCCCAACCTTCTGGCTCAAGAAATAGCTGATGACTATTTTTATCAGAAAATTTAATTAATTTATCTTCAATCGAAGGACAATAACGTGGGCCAGAACCTTTAATATCTTTATTAAATAATGGAGATGAAATAAATCCTTTTCTTAAAATGTCATGAACTTTTTCATCGGTACGAGTTAAGTAACAACTTTTTTGTTTTGTTAAGTAATTAGTATCATTAAAAAATGAAAATTTTCCCGGATTTTCATCTCCAGGTTGTTCTACCATTTTACTAAAATCAATAGTTCTACCATCAAGACGAGCAGAAGTACCAGTTTTAAACTTTTTACTTATTATGCCATAATTATTTAATGATTCGGTTAAGCCATAAGAACTTTTATCTCCTATTCTTCCTCCTTCAGCAATTGTATTTCCAATAAAAATTTTGCCGTTTAAAAATGTTCCGGCTGTAACAATTAATGACTTGCAATAAAAAGTAAAATTTAATGATGTTTTAATGCCTTTTATTGCATTGTTTTCTACAATTATATCTGTTGCATTATCTTGAAAAAATGATAAGTTTTCGGTTTGTTCAAGATAATATCTCCAATAATATGAAAATAAATATCTATCATTTTGCGATCTTGGACTCCACATCGCAGGTCCTTTAGAACGATTTAACATTCTAAACTGTATCATCGACTTATCTGCAACAATTCCAGTTAATCCGCCTAAAGCATCAATTTCACGAACTAATTGCCCCTTGCCAATTCCGCCTATAGATGGATTACACGACATTTGTGCAAACTGATTCATATTCATAGTTAACAATAGAACCTTAGCACCCATTTTAGCAGATGAATATGCCGCCTCGCAACCTGCGTGACCACCACCAATAACAATTATATCATAAAAATTACTCATATTGTTTCACGTGAAACTTTGTTAAATATATTTTGAAACATAAAGATTTATATAAAAATCTTCCTTTAAAGTCATTATTTTTTTGTTTTTCTCATCCTTATCCTTATAACCTAAAAGATGAAGAATGCCATGAATAAGCATTCGTAAAATTTCATTTTCAAAGCCTGTTTTATAATTCTCGGCATTTTCTTTAACCATATCTAAGCTAATAAAAATATCGCCCGAAATATGTTTATCATCTTCTAAGCTTGTATCAAAAGTTATAATATCGGTGTAATAATTATGGTTTAAATATTTTTTATTTATATCTAAAAGATAATTATCATCACATAAAATAAAATTTATATCTTTTGCTTTAGCCTTTTCTAATTCAAAAACATCTAAAAGCCATTTTTTTAAATTGGTCTTTTTTTTGAGCTTAAATGAAATATTTTCCGAAAAAAATCTAATCATATCTATTAATAAAATTTACGCAAATATCGAAAAATATCAAATACAAATTGCATAAATATTTGTATTTGTTTAAAAATGTTTATATGCGTTTTAAAATTATATAAATAAAATAAAATAGCTTCGTAGGAGCAGCATTTTGGTAAAAACAAAAAACAAAAACAATATAAAGTCCCGTAGGGACGACATGTAATATAAAAGCACAGAAAACATTCTTACACTAGTCAGATGTGTAATAACAAAAGATTATTGAGAAATTCTGAAAGACAACCTACGTTTTCTATTAACTATATTTAATGTAATTTCCATAAATTATTTATTGGCAAACCAAATTAATATATAAACCAAATTATTCATTTAACAAATTAGTTACTTCGTC
>CAZJKL010000066.1:0-13619 GCA_964546655.1 uncultured Bacteroidales bacterium
TTATTACCAAAAAGGACAACCCGACCAGTTTACACATAAATACGAATACGATGCCGACAATCGCATAACTAATGTTTATACCAGTACCGACGATTTAAGCTTTAAGCAAGATGCAAAATACTACTATTACGACCATGGTCCTCTTGCACGTGCCGAAATAGGCGACAAAAAAGTGCAGGGTATCGACTATGCTTACACTATTCAAGGGTGGTTAAAGGGGGTGAACTCCGAAACCTTAGACCCAACAAACGACATTGGCAAAGATGCCCAAAGCCAAACACATAAATACATAGCTCGTGATGCTTTTGGTAAAACTAATTTATGGTAATGAAAAATAAAAATTATAGTAAAAATTTGAGATTTACATTAATTTTAGGTATATTGCTCGAAAATTTACTAAAAATTGATAATTGCAGAATACATAAAAAAATTGCTTTCTTTTGAAGAATATTCATTTTCATTAGATGAGATTCGTAAAGAAACAAGTAAAACTGAAACTTCTATTAGAAGAGAACTTGATCGTTTAACAGAAAAAAACGAAATAGTTAATCTTAGAAAAGGGTTTTATCTTATAATTACTCCAAGATATTCTTTAAATAAAAAGTTACCTCTTCAACTTTATTGCGAAAAGCTTTTCAAATATTTAAATAAAAACTATTATATTGGATTATTTTCGGCTGCAAAAATTCATGGAGCAAGCCATCAACAAATACAAAAGGATTATTTAATAACTGAAAAACAAAAATTTAACGATATTTCAAAAAAAAATATTGATATAAGGTTTTTTACATCGAGCAATTGGCCAGAAAATAATATTGAAATTAAAAAGTCTGATGCTGGGATTTATAAAATTTCAAGTACTGCATTAACAATTGTTGATTTAATTAACTATCAGTCAAAAATTGGAGGTATTAATAGAGTTTATTCTACAATTCAAGAATTAACAGAAGAACTTGAAATAAATGATTTAGAAACTTTATTAAGTTGGTATAAAAATAAAAGCTCATTGCAAAGATTAGGTTATTTATTAGAGGAGATTGGTGTTGAAGAAGATTTTTTAAATATGATATATTTCGAAATTTCTAAAACTGATTTTTTCCCTGTTTTATTAACTCCTAAGTCAAACGAAAAACCCGGAGCAGTTAATAATAGATGGAAAGTATTTGTTAATGTCGAATATGAAAGTGATTTATGATACCTAGACCATATATAGCAAAATGGCAACAATATGCCCCTTGGAAAGATTTTTCACAAATAGAACAAGATTTAATTATTTCTAGAACATTAGTTGAAATATTTTCTGATAAATTTTTACGTGAAAACTTGGCATTTAGAGGTGGAACAGCTTTGCATAAACTTTATTTGTCTCCAGCTCCAAGGTATTCTGAAGATATTGATTTAGTGCAAATAAAACCTGGTCCTGTTAAACCGATAATGGAAAGGTTAAATGAAATTTTATTGTTTTTTGATGAAAAAAGAGTTACTCAGGTTCGTGGACATGGAGCAAGGATTGTGCATCGTTTTACTTCTGAATACGAAGGTATTAGAATGCGATTAAAGTTAGAAATTAATTGTAAAGAACATTTTAATGTCCTTGATTTAGTCGAGTTTCCTTTTGAAGTAAACAGTGAGTGGTTTTCTGGAAAAGTTAATATTACAACTTATGATATTAACGAGCTATTAGGCACAAAACTTAGGGCTTTATATCAAAGAAAAAAAGGAAGAGACTTGTTTGATTTGGATTATTCTAGAAAAAATATAGAAATTGATTATGATAAAATAATTTTTTGTTTTAAAAAATACATTTCATTTGCAACAGGTAAAAAACCACCAAATAAAAAAATATTTATTCTAAATATTGAAGAAAAAGAAAAAAGCTCAGATTTTATCGGAGATATGGAGGCACTTTTAAGACCTGAATTATTTATAATCAAGAAGAAGCATTTGATTGGCTTAAAAATGTATTTATAGAACAAATTTATTAATTATTACCAAAAAGGACAACCCGACCAGTTTACACATAAATACGAATACGATGCCAGACCACATACAAAACAATATTTTACACAACTACCAGTTTGTGTTTAATGGCATAAGCCATAAGTCCAATAGTGTTTTTGCAATCGGTTTTTTGCAGTAAATTTGTTTTATGGCCAACAATAGTTCGTTCGCTTACATACAAAATATCGGCAATTTCTTTATTACTTAATCCTTCACAAACTAATTGTAAAATTTCTTTTTCACGACGAGTTAATTTAATTGCTTCATTGTTTTTCTTTTCGTCTTTTGTTATTTGTTTTGTAAAATATTCGAAGAGTTCTTCCGAATAATAATTACTTCCATTAACAACAGTCTGAATAGCTTTATCTAGAGTTTCTTTATTTATGTTTTTAATTAAAAAGCCTTTAACTCCCGAATCAATCATGCTTTGAATATATTCATCTTCGTTAAACATAGTTAAAGCAATAATTTTTAAATTAGGATTTATTTTTAATGCTTCTTTTGTAGCTTCTATACCATTCATTTTAGGCATTTCGATATCCATTATAACTATATCGGGCATTTCTTGTTTAAGTACTTCTAAAAACTGAATTCCATTCGAAGCTTCGCCAATAACTTTTATATATTTTAATTTACTTAAAACAAGTTTTAAACCATTTCTAAAAATTTCATGGTCGTCAACAACAATTATTTTAACAATATTTTCCATTTTATAAATCAAAATTTATATTAATACTAAAGCCATTTGTTGGGGAACTATAAAATTTATATTGTCCGTTTATTGATTTTATTCTGCTAATAATATTTTTCAATCCCATTCCTTTATTTTCCATATTCATAACTTCATCAATGTCGAAGCCAACTCCATCGTCTTTAAAACTAATAAAAACTTTATTATCTATTTTTTTAAGTTCTATGTAAATACAACTTGCATAGGCATGTTTTAACGTATTATTAATTAATTCGGAAATTACTCTAAAAAGAATTAATTCGATATTTTTATCTAAACGTTTTTCAAAATTAATTTTATTAAAAGTAATACTTATTCGGTTTGTTTTATTAATTTTTTCGCAAAATGATTCTATTGCTTTTACCAAACCATAATTTGAAATAACAGTTGGCATAAGGTTATTTGAAATTGTTCTTATTGAGCTAATTGCTTCATCAACAATAATATTTGTTTGTTTAACATATTCTTCGCGTTCGATTTGTTCAATATTGTCAAATTTTAATTCATTAACATATAATTTTATGGTTGACAATAAAGGTCCAACGCTATCGTGCATATCTTTAGCAAAACGAGCCCTTTCTCTTTCTTCGGTTCTAATAATAGTACTTAAAATTTCTCTTTCGGTTTCTTTTCTTATTCCAATATTTCGAGCAACACTTAATATAAGTTTTTCATTATTATAAAAAATTACTCTTGATATAATTTCAACCGGAATTATTTTACCATCTTTTGCAACGTGTTCTGATTCAAAAGTATAAATCTCGTTTTCAAATATTTTTCTTCGGTTTTCTTTAACTTGAGCTGCATATTTAGGTGTTTTAATTTCACTAATTTTTTTATTTAAAAGCTCATCTTTATTGTACCCTAAATTAATGCAACATGCCTGATTAACTTCAATAATTTGTTCAAAAGTATTGGTTACAATTATGTCGTCACCAGTGCTATTAAATAGTTTATTAAATTTATCTTCAGAACTTTTTAATGCTTTTTCGGTAATGTCTAACTGCATTAAATATTTGTAAATTTTTTCGGTCGTAAGACCATAAATAAAAAATAAAATTAAAATAATGGTTACTAAAGCTATAATCGAAGAGCTTATAATTGTGCTTTTTATAAAAGTTTTATTTTCTTCATTAATATTTATTGAAGCGGCGATATAAAGTTCAAAATCATTGAAATACTCGAAAGCAACAATTTTATTACTCCCTTCAAATTTATACCTGATTATACCATAATTTTTTTGAATAATTTTTTTAAAAAGAGAGCTGTCTTTCCAATTTTCACCTTCGTATTTAGGGTGAATTATAAAATCTCCTTTTTTATCAAAAACATAACAATATCCGTTTGCTCCAATTTCTAATTTATGTAAAATAGTTTTTAATTTATCTAAATCTTTTTCTTTATTTCCAACATATAAAATTCCTACTATTTCATTATTGTAAATTATTGGTTCGTAGGCTGTAATATACCAATCATTAACAACATAAGCTCGTCCAAAATAGGTTTTACCGTTATTAATTGATTTAGCAACAGGCGAACTATTAGGTATATAAGTATAAACAGCTCTTTTACCATTATCATTAATAACGTTTGTAGAAATTCGTATAAAGCCGCTATCAATTTTTTGGAATATTGTAATAGTTCCTTCTTTTAAAATATTTTGTGTGCTGTCGATAAAGTTAAAATTGTTTATAATGTTCTGATTATCAAGAGTCCATCTTTTAATTTTAACTAAATGTTTATTGTTTGTTTCTTGATTTATAGCCTCAGCTTCTATATTTTCATTAAATATTTTAAAATTCTTATCATAAAATAGTTTGTGGGCAACATTCAAACTTCGTTCAACTTTTTCAAATTTTAGTTGTCTTTCTCGTTCAAACATTTGTTTAATAGTGTTTACTTCTAACTCTAAACTTTTTTCAATTTGTAAATTGAATTTTTCGATAGAATTATTGATAAACAATATTGTAGCTACGGCAATAATTAAAATAATTATTGAGGCAATAGGTAAAAACAATTTTATCTTTAATGAAAGAAACGAATTTAATTTTAGCATAATTATATTATTGAAAAATCGTTTCTTCAAAATTAAATATTTATTCAGTATATTTTAAATTAATATGTTTAATTATTGGGAAATTTAACAATAAATTTACTGCCTTTGTCTGGCTCACTTTCTACTGTTATTGTTCCTTCATTTAATTCTACCATTTTTTTTGCTATTGAAAGACCAAGTCCGCTACCTGTAATATGTTTTGTTTTTTCATTTTTTATTCGAACAAAGTCGGCAAAAAGTTTTTCAATATCTTCTTTGCTCATTCCTATACCATCATCTTCAACAGTAATATTTGTAGAGTATTCATCTTTATTAATTGCAACATAAACATTACCACCATCTTTGTTATATTTTACAGCATTTGAAATAAGATTATTCATTATAATTTCAATTTCATCTTTATCAGAATTAATATAAGTTTCTAATTCACCGGTTAAGTTTATTCGCACTTGTTTTTGAATTGCCATTGGCTCAATTGCATCAATTGCAAGTTGAGAAATTTCGAACAAATCAATTTTCTTAATGTTTCTAATTTTCTTTCCCGATTCAATTTTAGTTAAATCAAGAAGGTCAATAATTAAAGATCGCATACCTTTAATTCGTTCCAATGAGCGATCAATCATTGATTTGTAGTCGTCAATATTGTCGCCAACTTGTTTGTCTTGCATAATTTTTAAATAACCTTCAATTGCATTTATAGGTGATTTTAATTCATGTGAAAGAACCGACAAAAATTGAAATCTAATTTGTTTCCCTTCAAATCTAAGTTTTTGAGTCATCCGCTTCAAATAAAGGTGCTTTGTAATATTCTCCATTGCCGATTTTAGCTCTTGAGGAGTAAATGGTTTTGGAACAAAATTATAAGCACCATTATTTGTCGCTTTAACAGCTAAGTCTAAAGAAGCATAACTTGTTATCATCATAACCGAAAGGTCAAATTGCTGTTTATTTATATATTCTAAAACATCAATACCATGAATGCCTGGCAGTTTATTATCTAATAAAACGATGTCTATATTTCCTTTATCAATTATTTCTATTGCTTTTTCTCCTGTTTCGGCATTTATTAATTCAAAACAGAAGTCATCATTTAAGAAAGGATAACTTACTGTAAAATTTCTTAAAATTCTTTCGATGCCCGACCTAATTCCAGCTTCGTCATCAACAACAAGTACCTTTAACGTTTCCATAACTTAAAATTTTAATAATTTATGTATTTCTCTTTGCAATTGGTCCTGACGAATACCTTTTTCGATGTATAAATCGGCTTTAATCCATTTTTTATCATCTTCAGATTCAAGTCCAAACAATAATCCTGTTTCGGCTGTAACAGCGGTTGCAATTATTACTGGCACTTCAGGATATTTTTTCTTTATTTTATAGCTTAAAATAAAACCACTGTCTTTATTTTCCATCATTAAATCGGTAATAACTAAATCTGGTTTTAAATTTTCTAATAATTTTTCAGCTTCTTTCTGAGAACCTACAGAAACGACATTAAATCCCAATGCTTCTAGGTGAAGGTTTAGTTGAGTTAAACAATCTATATCGTCATCAACTAATAATACTGTTTTATTTAGTAACTCTTTCATAATGTTTAGTTTTTGTTAATTTAATTGTTTTATTCTTAATTATTTTATTCTCTTCAATCTTGTGCGGATTTGCAATCCATACCTTTTGTTTTACTTTTGTCATTCTGAGCAAAGCGAAGAATCTAAAAAGATGCTTCATTTTATTCAGCATGACATTCTAATCAACTTTTTGGAATTTCTATAGTAAATATAGTTCCTATATCACCTTTTTCTTTATTATTATTAGATTTAACGTCAATTTTACCATTATGCATTTTAACAATACCATAAACAAGAGGAAGTCCTAATCCTGTTCCTTTTCCAACTTCTTTAGTAGTAAAAAAAGGAGTATAAAGTTTATCCATATTCTCATCCGGAATTCCTATACCTGTATCTTTCACTTTAACAATAAAATTTGAATTATTATCTGATAATTCCACGTATAATTTTCCTCCATCTGGCATTGCCTCTATTGCATTTTTCTCAAGATTTGTTAATACTTGCATCATTTGATCTTGGTCAATAAGAACATACGTTTCGGGAATACTTCCACTTATTATAATTTCAATATTATTTGGTATTAAAAGTTGTTCTATGCTATTATCAATAAATTTTTTAATATCAGTTTTAACTTTTTTTACATTGTTTTTTCTGGCAAAATTTAATAGACCACCAACAATTTTTTTACATCTGTTTGTCTGCTCAACAATAAGCTCCAAATCTTTATAAATTGGATTTATTTCATCTGTTTCATCTTTTAAAATATTACTATACATTGTAATAATTCCAAGTGGATTATTAAGCTCATGTGCAATACCCGCAGATAATTGCCCCATACTTGCAAGTTTTTCTGAATGCTTTAAGGCTTGTCTTGCATTTGCAAGATTTTCATTTGATATGTTTAACTGTTCAATAGATTTATGTAATTTTTCTATTGTATAAGGTAAACACATTTCGGTTTCGGCCAATCCTTGAATTATTGCAATGGCATGTTCTTCACATGTATCATAACCACAAGCACCACAGTTTAATAAATTAACTTTATTTTTTTTGCCCATTGTAGATAAAATATTCTCAATTTCTTCTTTTTCAGGAATATTAACTCTTCTATCGAGAGCGTTAAATGTTTGAGAAAAATCTAAATCAATATAGGTTTCAAGTTCTTTTTTCCATTCTTTTGCATCAAATTCTTTATATTTTTGTTTAACATAATCCGATAATTTATTTCTTTTAAAATATCTGTCATTTGGTTTTGTCATACCTGGTCCCGAAATACATCCTTTACAGCATAACAATTCCATGTATTTGCAATCAATAGATTTTTTTTCAAATTCTTTTATAACTTCTTTAAAACTTCTTTCGCCATTGGCACTTAAAATATCTCCTTCTAGTAAATCATCTTTTATTCCTGCTGTTTGCAATAAACCTCTTGATATCGGAAAAACTGCACCTCTTCCGGCTTTTGGAGAATCAAAATTACTTAGAGTAACATTATCTGTAGTTATATTGTATTGTTCAAAAAGGTCTCGAAGTTCTTTAAATGTTATAACTTCATCTATTTCGTCAGACTCGGCTTTTTTTGCAATACAAGGTCCAATAAAAACAACTTTTATGTCTTCTCCATACTTTGCTTTTACAATTCTTTTAATTGCTACCATCGGAGATACAACAGGAACTAAATTTTCGACCAAAGCAGGATGATAATGTTCAATATAATACACTATCGAAGGGCAATCAGAAGATATATATGCTTTGTTATCATTGTTATTTATATATTTTTTATATTTTTTCGCAATAATATCTGCACCAAAAGCAACTTCTACTACTTTATAAAACCCTAGTTTTTTAATCATTCCAACCAAAATTTTATAATCGTTTATCTCATCAAATTCGGCAGGAAAACTAGGTGCAACGCATGCTATAATTTTATTATCTGATTGCAATAAATTTATCACTTCCTGTTTTAAGTCCAGAAATAATTTAGCTCCCTGACTACATACTTTAACACAATTACCGCATCCAATGCATCGTTCGTTAATAACTTCTGCTTGGCCATTGTTAATTTTTATAGCTTTAACAGGGCATTCTCTCACACAGGTATAACATACCCTACATTTATCCTTTAATGTAATAACTAGCTTATTTCTTTTTGAATGTCCCATTTTATTAAGAATTATTTTAAAACATCTCTTTTTATATATTTTGTATGTAATAATTTATGGCTCTTATGGCTTAAAGGTTTTTCTAAATACTTATTATATAATTCGATAACCTCAGGATTTCTGTGAGAAACTTTTATCGACTCTTTATCATCAATTTCATATAAAGAATTCATTCTTGAAATTATATCATTTTCATTACTTCCAATATGCTGACCACCACCATTAATACAACCTCCAGGGCACGACATTACTTCGATAAAATGCAAATCATTTCTTCCTGCTCTTATTTCATCAAGTAATCTTGCTGCATTAGCTAATCCGTTTACAACTGCAACGCCTATTTCTAATCCATTTATATTTAATTTTGTTTCTTTTCGTCCCTTTAACCCTCTAATTGCAGGTATCTTAAACTGAACAAGTTCTTCGCCAGTTATCTTATAATAAGCTGTTCTAATAGCAGCTTCCATAACACCACCCGAAGCTCCAAATAGTTTACCCGCAGAACTTCTAAATCCTAATGGAGAATCAGCTAACTCAGGTTCTATTTTACTTATATCAACACCCATCATCCTAATAAACTTTGCAACTTCTCTTGTAGTTAATACTGCATCTACCTCAGAAATTCCATTGTCGGTCATATCTTCTCTTTGTGCTTCAAATTTTTTAGCGGTACAAGGCATAATCGAAACAGAATAAATATTTTTTCTGTCTATTCCTGTTTTTTCAGCCCAATACGATTTAATTATTGAACCCATCATTTGTTGAGGTGATTTACAAGAAGAAATATTTGGAATAAAGTCTTGTGCGAATTCTTCAGCATATTTTATCCAAGCCGGACAACAACTTGTTATCATTGGTAATTTGCCTTTATTCTGAATTCTATCAATTAATTCTGCTGATTCTTCCATTATTGTTAAATCAGCTGTGAATGTTGTGTCAAAAACTTTATCAAAACCTACTTTTCTTAAAGCAGCATTCATAATACCATTAATATCTTTGCCGGCTTCCATTTTAAATTCTTCTGCTAAAGAAACCGAAATAGCTGGTGCATATTGAACTACAACAATTTTTTCGGGATTATTTATTGCCTCTTGAATTTCATTAAAATGGCTCTTTTCAGATAATGCTCCAGTTGGACAAACCAAAATACATTGTCCGCAATTAACACAACTTGAAGTGTTTAAACCTTTATTAAAAGTTGTTCCAATAATAGATTTGCTACCACGGTTTATAAAATCTATTGCCGAAACACCCATAACTTCTTCGCAAACTCTTACACATCTTTCGCATAAAATACATTTACTTGGGTCGCGAACAATACTAGGACTTGAACGATCAATATTATAATTATTTTTTTTACCACTTATTCTTCTTTCTCTTACTTGTAATTCTTCGGCTAAATTTTGTAATTCACAATTGCCATTTCTAACACAATACAAACAATCGTCTGGATGATTCGAAAGCAATAACTCAACTATTGTTTTTCTTGATTCAATAACTCTTGGAGAATGAGTTAAAATTTTCATTCCTTCTTCAACAGGATATGAACACGAAGGTATTAATTTACCTGTTTTCTCGTTTTCAACAACACAAACTCTACACGCACCAGTTGGGGCAGAATCTTTAAGATAGCATAAGGTTGGAACTTTTATTCCGTTTCTATTTAATGTTTCAAGTAAAAGCTCGCCTTTTTTTGCTTCTATTTTTCTATTGTTAACATCTATTATAAAGCTCATAATTTTTCTTTTTTAAATTATACCATACTAATTGCATCAAACTTACATGCTTCTATACAAGCACCGCATCCTATACATTTATCTTCTACTATAAAATGTGGTGTTTTTTTGGCTCCTATTATTGCTCCTGTTGGACATTTTTTTGAACAAATTGTACATCCAGAACAGGTTTCTACATTTATTTTAAATGATCTAAGATTTGTACAAACTCCTGCAGGACATTTTCTTTCATAAATATGAGCATCGTATTCATCTCTAAACCATCTTAATGTGCTTAAAACAGGATTTGGAGCCGAATTACCAAGTCCGCATAATGAAGTTTCTTTAATTATTTTTGCTAGTTTTTCTAATTGCATTATACTTTTAAATCTCTCTAAAGCTTCATTACTATTAGGATTTAGCGGTTTTGATGTTATCCCTTCTAATATTTCTAACATTCGTTTTGTTCCTTCACGACAAGGGATGCATTTTCCGCAACTTTCTCTCTGAATAAAATCCATAAAGAATTTTGCAACATCAACCATACAGGTTTCTTCATCCATTACAACCATACCTCCTGAACCCATCATTGCTCCAACATTTAATAGTGAATCGTAATCAATTTCAATATCTAAGTTGGCATCAGTAATACAACCTCCTGAAGGGCCTCCAATTTGAACGGCTTTAAATTTTTTATTGTCTTTTACTCCTCCTGCAATATTAAATAAGATGTCTCTTATCTTTGTTCCCATAGGGATTTCAATTAAACCAGTTAGTTTAATTTTTCCTGAAAGAGCAAAAACTTTTGTTCCTTTGCTTTTTTCTGTTCCTATTGAAGAAAACCATTCTTTACCTTTTTCAATAATTACAGGAACATTTGATAATGTTTCAACATTGTTTATTACAGTTGGTTTTCCAAACAACCCACTGGTTGAAGGGAATGGTGGTCTTGGTCTTGGCATGCCTCTTTTGCCTTCGATGCTATGCATTAAAGCAGTTTCTTCTCCGCAAACAAAAGCACCAGCACCAATCTTTAATTTTATTTCAAAATCAATTTTTGTATCACAAATGTTTTTTCCTAAAAGGCCATATTCTTCAGCTTGTTTTAAAGCAACAATTAATCTTTCAATTGCCAAAGGGTATTCGGCTCTTATATAAATGTATGCCTTTGTTGCACCAATAGCAAAAGCAGCTATTGCCATTCCTTCTATAAGTTTATGAGGGTCACCTTCTATAACAGCTCTATCCATAAATGCTCCTGGGTCGCCTTCATCTGCATTGCATATCAAATACTTTTGATCACTAATTTCTTTATTAGCAAATTTCCACTTCATACCTGTTGTAAAGCCTCCACCGCCTCTTCCTCTTAAGCCACTTTCAAGTATTAGTGTGCAAATATCTTCAGGAGTATAAATGCTAAGTGTTTTTATATAACTCTTATATCCGCCATTTGCTATATACTGTTCAATAGAAACAGGGTCAATAATGCCACAATTATTTAAAACTAATCTCTTTTGCGGAGCAAAAAAAGGATGCTCGCTAATATCAACAACTCCTTCCCAAATTCTATTGTTTTGAGATTTAAATTGGCATAAAATATTTTCTTCTGGTAATTCTAAACTTAAAATTTTATTTAAAATATTATCAACTTTTTCTTCGGTAATATTTTCAAATGAAATTCGGTTGTATCCAGGGATTTGAACGTCTAAAATGGGTTCTGAAGAACAAAGACCGATACATCCTGTTTTTATTATCTTTGCATCAATATTATTTTTTGCAAGATATTCTTCTACTTTTTTTTGTGTTTTATCGGCACCAGCACCTAATCCACATGTGCCTGAACCTATATAAATATATGGTTTATCAACTTTCTCATTTTTAAAATATGATAGTTGTTCAATTATTTTGCTGTCTTTCGAATTATTTGAATAATCTCTTAAAACTTCATTAAGAAAAAACTCTTTTATTGCTATATTGTTTTCCATTTTATTCAGGTTTATTTCTGTATGATTCTACTATTTCTTTAATAGATTGTTTTGTTACTTTTGCATAAAAGCTTCCGTTAATACTAATAACAGGGGCTAAACCACAAGCACCAATACAAGCAACAACCTCAATGCTAAACAAACTATCTTTTGTTGTATCTCCTGCTTTAATTTTTAATTCTTTTTCTAATTCTTCTAAAACAGAAGCCGATCCCAAAACGTGACATGCTGTTCCTCTACATAGCTGTATGTGATATTTTCCAATGGGCTTAAATCTAAATTGATTATAAAAAGTAGCTACTCCATATATTTTACTTGTTGGAATTTTTAAATAATCTCCAACTTCAATAATTGATTCTTCTGATAAAAATCCAATTTCTTGCTGAATACTTTGCAACATTGGAATTAAATTGTCGCGTCCTTTTGATTTGTATTTAGATATAATATTTTTCACACTTGTTTCCATAAATAATATTTTTAAAAGGGCAGTCTATTTTTCTATGACTGCCCTTGGTTAACTAAACACGCTTTATTTTATTAACCTTTTAACTTCAACTAATAATTTAGTTGCATCTATTGGCTTACGTATAAATCCGCCAACTTGAAAAAATACTGTTCTACCATCTTCTGTTAAATAATCAATACCAGCTGTTCCATCATTAATGTTTTTAACAAGAAGAACTTGTAAATCTTTATAATTAGGGTCTTTTCTGAATTCTCTTGCCATATTTTGAACATCAGCTTTTGTTGTAGTTAATACATCTATTGATGTTTGCATTAAAAATGGAATGTTTTTTAATTCAGGATTTTTGAAAATTTCTGCTGCTATTTCAAATCCTTCATAATGAGTTGTCATCATTACATCTAAAATAGCTAAATCAAATTTTTCACTTTTTAATTTTGCAATTGCTTCATCTTTTCCAGAAACTGATGCTACTTCATAGTTTTCTTTTCTTAAAATTGTTTCTGCTACTGTGATTATGTCTATATCATCATCAACTAGTAAAATTCTTTTTTTTGCTTCCATGACTTTTTGTTTTTAATTATTAATAAGTTAATTTTTAGTTTATTTAATAACACTTTTTAAAGAACTTTTGATATGTCAAAGGTATATAAGGAATTAGTCCTAAAAAAGGAAGAAAAATACCTTTTTTACAGTGTATAAAACAGCTATATTTAAAATTAAAAACCAGTAAAAAAAGGAGGGGTCAGGATGCTTCTTTTAGCAAGAGCTATAGTTATTTGCTAAAGCAATAACCTCGTTGGTGTCGATGTTATTTATACAATTAAAATGTTTTTTAGGACATTGGCTAAAACCAATTTTTGAACATGGTCTGCACTTTATTTTTTTCCTGACTTGTCCGGCACACAATTTTCAAATTATTAAATCGCTGATAAT
>CAZJKL010000067.1:0-13272 GCA_964546655.1 uncultured Bacteroidales bacterium
CCAGTTATAAAATGGCAATTACTTGGTGCGAAGTTGCAAACTTCGCACAACAAAAGATTAGTTTTATTTGTAATTCATAATGTCTTCGTAATTCGTAATTTCAAATTCGTAATTATTAATTATTTGCCAAAAATTTAATACTTTTGTTCAAAAGCAAAACATAAAACAAATTGAATATAAATCTTTTCATAGCTAAAAGGATATTTTTTAAAAAAGAGAAAAATAAAAGTATTGCTAAACCTATTGTAACCATTGCAACTTACGGTATTGCATTGGGGATAGCCGTTATGCTTCTGTCGGTTTCTGTAGTTGTTGGATTTAAAAAAGATATAAAAGATAAGATTTCTGGTTTTAATGGCCATATTCAGATTAAAAACTACAGTTCAAACGAAACATTTGAAGACATTCCGATTTCGAAAAATCAAGATTTTATTGCCGAAATAAAGAAAATTGATGAAATAAAAAGCGTTCAAGAGTTTATTTCAAAAATTGGAATGATTAAAACCAAAACACAAAACGAAGCTATTTTATTAAAAGGTATAACCGAAAATTATAACTGGGATTTTATAAATAAAAATCTTGTTGAAGGAGAAGCTTTAAAGTTTTCTGATACAGGCGTTTGTAATAATATTATTATTTCAGAAACAATATCTAAAAAGTTGCAATTAAAAATTGGAGATGATATCAGAATCTTCTTTATTTTAAATAATGAAACAAGGGCAAGAAAACTAAAAATATGCGGAATATATAATACAGGATTTGCCGAACTAGATAAACTAATTGCTTTTGTTGACATTAGGCATTTGCAAAAACTAAATAATTGGGATAAAGACAAAATTGGTGGTTTCGAAATTGTTTTAAATGATTTTGATGATTTAGAAAAAGTAAATAAAGATATTTTTGACATTGCTGGGTATAAAATTTTTGAAGATGGTTCTAAAGTAGATATTATTTCAATAGAAAAGCTTAGACCCGATATATTTAACTGGTTAGCAATGCTCGATATAAATGTGTGGATAATTTTGTTTATTATGATCGCCGTTGCAATAATAAATATGATTTCGGCTTTGTTAATTATTATTTTAGAACGAACTAATATGATAGGAATTCTAAAAGTTTTGGGTTCGAAAAACTGGGATATAAGAAAAATATTTCTTTACAATGCCTTTTTTATTATTTCAAAAGGATTAATAATTGGCAATGCTTTAGGTCTTTCTATAGCTTTTATTCAGAAATATTTTCAAGTATTTACACTTCCTCCCGAATCATATTCAGTGTCAAATATTCCGATTTATTTTAGCTGGGAATATTTCTTATTGTTAAATATATGCACAATAATAATTTCAATCATAGTTTTAATAGTTCCTACATTCATTATTACAAAAATTCAATTAACTAAAACAATCAAATATCAATAAAATTTAAAATAAATTTAATTACTTTTACAGCTTTAAAAAATAAAATTGACTATACAAAAATGAAGATAATAATACCAATGGCTGGAATGGGGACAAGAATGAGACCTCATACATTAACAATACCTAAACCACTTATTCCTATTGCTGGAAAATCAATAGTTAAAAGATTAGTTGAAGACATTTCTGAAGTTACAAATCAAAAAGTAGATGAAATAGCTTTTATTATCGGAAATTTTGGGAAAGAAGTAGAAAACAACTTATTAAATATTGCAAAAGAAAACGGAGCAGAAGGTAAAATATATTATCAGTATGAAGCATTAGGCACTGCTCATGCTATTTTATGTGCAAAAGAATCGTTAAAAGGAGAAGTTATTGTTGCTTTTGCTGATACTTTATTTAGAGCAGATTTTAAACTAGACGAAACAAAAGATGCTATTATTTGGGTGCATAAAGTTGCAAATCCAGAGTCGTTTGGAGTGGTTAAAGTTAATGAAGATAATACAATTCTAGATTTTTTCGAAAAACCTAAAGACTTTGTTTCAGATTTAGCCATAATCGGAATTTATTATTTTAAAGATGGCGAAAACCTTAAAAACGAATTACAATATCTTATTGATAACGATGTTAAAGTTAAGGGCGAATATCAATTAACAGATGCTTTAGAAAATATGAAAAATAAAAAACTCATATTTAAAACAAACAATGTTGAAGAATGGCTCGATTGCGGAAATAAAAATGCAACTGTTTACACAAATAGCCGAGTATTAAATAAAATAAAAGACAAATTATCTATACCAAAATCAGTTGAACAAAATAATTCAATAATAATTAATCCTTGTTATATAGGAGAAAATGTTAAAATTGAAAATTCGGTAATAGGACCAAATGTTTCAATTGAAAACGGAACAATTATAACAAACTCAATTATAACAAATTCAATTATTCAAAAAAATAGTAATATCTCAAATGCTAATATTACAAATTCAATGATTGGAAATAATGTTAATTATAAGTCAAAAGAGAATGAATTAAGTATTGGTGATTACACAATTATTGAATAAGAACTTTTTAGCGTTAATGAGAAATTTTTATATAATATATATTTTTATTCTGTTAATTATTGGTTGCAAAACAACCGATAAACTCGCTGTAAATAATAAAGTTAACATTCCCGAAAAAGATTATATAACTTTTCAACAATTATTTCTTGATGCAAATAAAGAAAAGCTAATAAATAATTACCCTCAAGCCGAAATATTATTTAAAGAAGCCCTAAAATTTTATCCTCAGTGCGACGCTTGTTATTTCGAATTAGCTAAGTTAAGCTATAATAAAAGTGTTATCGAAGATGCTATGTTTTATATAAACAAAGCTATAAAATTAAATGGTGAAAACGACTGGTATTTATTGTTTCAAGCAAGTTTATATATGGAAAAAGGCAATTTCAAAAATGCCATAGCTAATTACAATAAATACCTTGAAAAAAATCCCAAAAATATAGAGTATAAATACGAAATAGCATTAGCATATATTTATGATAAAGATTATAGTGAGGCAATAAAAATTTATGATGATATTGAAAAAACTTATGGTGCAAGTGATGAAATAATTATTAAAAAATTTCAATTATATCAAATACAAAAAAACACAAAAGAGGCAATAAATGAAATTGAAAAATTAATTAAGCTTTATCCCGATACCCCCGAATATTATTTGTATGTAATAGACATATATTTATCGAGCAGTGATTTAGACAAAGCATTAGAAATATACGATAAAGTTTTAAAAATTGACCCAAGTAATGCCGATATTCATTTGAAGTTTGCCGATTATTACAGAGCAGTAAACAATATCGAATTATTTAATTATGAGCTGCAACAAGCTTTTAAAAGCAAATCATTAAGCATTGATAATAAGATAAAAATATTATTGTCATATTTTCAAATTACACAAAATTACCCTGAGTTAAAACAAGAAGCATATAAGTTATTAGATATTTTAATTCAAGTAAATGGAGATGACCCTAAGGCAATGTCAATGTATGCCGATTTCCTTTTCAGAGATAATAAATATAAAGAAGCAAAAGAATATTTTGAAAAAATATTAAATATTACTCAAAGCAAATATATTATATGGCATCAGTTAATTTATATAAATTATAGCTTAAGACAAATTGATGAAATGGGCTTAAATACCGACAAAGCCCTCGAATTATTTCCGATGCAAGCAGAGTTATATCTTTATAAAGGAATTTATTTAATGGAACAAAACAGATATAATGATGCAATAAAAGTTTTAGAAGAAGGCTTAAAATATTCGGAAACTAAACCAGATATTACATCTCAAATTTATATTTTCTTGGCCGAAAACAATTATAAAAACAAAGACAAAGAAAAATGCTACAGCTATTTCGAAAAAGCATTAGAAATAAATCCTAAAAACACTTATGTATTAAATAACTATAGCTATTACTTAGCTTTAGAAAACGAAAATTTAGAAAAAGCTCTTTCTCTTTCTAAGAAATCAAATGAAATTAGTCCTGATTTTACATCTTTTCAAGATACTTATGCTTTTGTTTTATATAAATTAGGAAAATATGATGATGCAAAAGTGTGGGCAGAAAAAGCCATAAAAAATGGAGGAATTGAAAGTGCCGAAATTTTAGAACATTACGGAGACATTTTATCTAAGTTGGGAGACAAAGAAAATGCAATAAAAATTTGGAACTTATCAATAGAAAAGGGTGCAGACAAAGATATTATATTAAAAAAAATAAATGATATTTCACATAATGAATAAATTTTTAAGAAATTTTTTAAATTATTGTTTTGTAATTTTTGTTTTGTTTTTATCATCTTGTGCAGTAATTTCTGAACAAAAAACCAAAGATGATATTATTCAAAAGTTGAGCAATAAAGAGCTGTTGACTAAAATTGACGAAAACAAAATTAACTATCATACATTTTCAGCAAAATTATCGGTTAAATCAAAAATTGACAAAGAAACCAATTCGTTTACAGTTAAAGTGCGAATATTAAAAGACAGTATAATTTGGCTTCATGTTTCGGCATTAAAATTAGAATTGTATCGAGTTAAAATTACACCCGATTCGGTTTTTCTTATTGATTGGTTTAACGATAAGTATTTTGCCGGAACCTTCGAATATATTAATAAATCATTAAAATACGATTTTAATTACAATCTATTGCAAGAAATGTTAGTTGCGTCGCCATACTTTATATTTAATAAAGATATTTATGAAGTAGAAAACGATAAAAATAATTATGTTTTTTCTTCTTTAAAAAGAAACGACATGAAAAAAGTTATTGAAGATAAAGTAGATTTATTGCTTCAAAAAATTTCAATAAATCCTAAAAATTTCAGAGTTTCAGAAGTAACAATTAATGAATTTAAGAAAAACCGAAAGTTTTTAGCCGAGTATAAAGATTTTGAAGATTTTGACGGAATAACCTTCCCTGAAACTCATTTTTATGAAATAAAAAACAGAGTTGATGAAAATAATAATAACAAAACTCTAAAATTTTATATAACTTACATGAAAATTGAAATTGATAAAGAAAATAGTTTTCCTTTTAAAATTCCTGATAATTATGAAAGAATTTATTAATTTTAGATAATTTTAAAAATTAGAATGAAAAAAAACATACAAATAATTAAATTGTTAGGAAAAGTAATAGCTTTCACTTTTATATTTTTATTTGCAAATAATAGTTTTTCGCAAACCAGAAAAGATGTAGAAAAAAAGAAAGAAAAAAACGAAAAAGAAATTCAATATATAAACAAACTTATTTCTGAAACCCAAAAAACAAAAAAATCAACATTAAATCAACTTACTTTAATAAATGAAAAAATTAATGTAAGAAAATCTCTTATTCAAAATATTAATAATGACATAGGCACAACTTCATTGCAAATAAATGAATATGAGAATGTTATAAAAGAAATGGAGAACGATTTAAAGGTTCTAAAAGAAGAATATTCTAAAATGATACAATATGCTTACAAGAACCGAAATTCATACCATAAACTAATGTTCATCTTTTCTTCAGACGATTTTAATCAGGCTTATAAAAGATTAAAATATTTGCAGTCATATAGTGAATATAGGCAAAAACAAGCCGAATTAATTGTTTTAACAAAAGAATCGTTAGAGAAAAAAGTTATTGAATTAGAAATAAAGAAAAATACTTTTAATAATTTGTTAAATAAAAAACAAGAAGAAAAAAGACAACTTGATGTCGAAAGTTCAGAAAAAGACAAAGTAATTCAAGAACTTAAAGGAAAAGAAAATGAATTAAGAAAAAAACTAGAACAAAAGCGACAAACATCTATTGCTTTACAAGCTGAATTAGAACGAATAATTGAAGAAGAAATAAGAAAAGCAAAAGAAAAAGCCGGAAAACCTAATTCGTCAGGAGCAATACCTTTGTCTCCGAAAGAGAAAAAATTAGCCGAAGATTTCATAAGCAATAAAGGCAAATTGCCTTGGCCAACCGAAAGAGGTTTAATAACAAGCTATTTTGGAACGCATGCTCATAAAAAACTTAAAAACATTCAGGTTAAAAATAATGGCGTTGATATTTTAACCAACAATGGAATGCAAGCAAGAGCAATATTTAGTGGCGAAGTTACAAGTATAATTATTATACCGGGAGCCAATAAAACAGTTATTGTTAAACATGGTAATTATTATACTGTTTACTCGAACCTAAAAGATGTTTTTGTTAAAAAAGGTGATATGGTTACAACAAAACAACCTTTGGGAATTGTGTTTACAGACGAAGAGGGCTCAACTGAACTTCATTTTGAATTATGGCAAGATAAGTCGCCACAAAACCCACAAAATTGGATACTATCAAAATAATTAATATTTTTAAATTACATATATGAGTTTAAACATTATTTTAGGAATAGTCGGAATTTGGCAGATTGCCATAGTAATTCTAGTTATTGTACTATTATTCGGTGCTAAAAGAATACCTGAACTTATGAAAGGCATTGGTCAAGGTATTAAAGAATTTAAAAATGCGGTGAAAGACGACGATAATAATAAAAAAACAGAATAATTTATTGTTATTTACAGCATGAAATTTTTTATTAAAAGGTTATCTAAAATGAAAATTATACTTTTTATGATTTTTATGTCATTATTCTACAATGGTTTTTCTCAAAACTATTATAGCAATAACTCGACTGAGAAAAAAACAATTGATATTCTTCCAAATTATAAGGTTAACGAACTAATGGGGAAGTATATTAATATGTATAGCAATAACAGAGCAATTACATTACCAGGATACCGAGTTCAAATCTCATTTGGAATGAACAAAGATGAACAAATAAAAAACAGAGCAAATTTCTTAACATTATTCCCTGATGTAAACGCATACCTCGACTATATTCAACCTAATTTTTTAGTTAAAGTGGGTGATTTTAGGACAAAACTTGAAGCCCAAAAAATGTTAAATACAATTAAAATAAATTTTCCTACAAGCTATATTATCGAAGATGTAATTGTATCTAATATTTCAAATAAACAATAAATAAGGTTTAACCTTTATTTTAAAAAAATTATATGAAGGCTATTTTTCAATATATAATATCAGAATCACTAAAATTTCATCTTAAAAACAGCAAGAATAAAATTCAGAAAGGAGTTTTTGAAAAAAAAGTTAGTTCTTTAAATGTTGAAATAATTAGCGAAATAAAAGGTGTATTTTTTATTTTACTTGCCGTTTTTTCAGCAACATTTGGGCTAAAAGGTTTTTTACTGCCTAATTCTTTTATTGATGGTGGTGTTATGGGAATTTCTTTAATAACAACCAAAATAACCGGAATTTCTTTGTCAATACTTATTGTTATTATTAATTTACCTTTTTTAATTTTAGCTTATTCAACAATTAGCAGACAATTTTCGATTAAAAGTGTTCTCGCAATTTTTTTACTTGCTTTAGCCATATATTTAATTCCAATCCCCGCAATAACCAACGACAAGTTACTAATTGCTGTTTTTGGTGGTTTTTTCTTAGGGCTAGGAATAGGATTAGCGATAAGAGGAGGAGCTGTAATTGATGGAACCGAAGTATTAGCTATTTATATAAGTAAAAAAACCTCTTTAACAATAGGTGATGTAATTTTAATTTTTAATGTTATAATATTTTCTTTTGCCGCTTATATTTTTTCTATTGAAATAGCTTTATATGCAATTCTTACATATTTGGCTGCTTCGAAAACAGTTGATTTTGTTGTTTCTGGTATCGAAGAATATGTAGGAATTACTATTATTTCAAATAAAAATGAAGAAATTAGACTTGCTATTATAGAAAAAATGGGAAGAGGTTGCACAATTTATTCTGGGAAAAGAGGATATGCTAAAAGAGGCGAAATTTTAAAAGAAACAGATATTGTTTTTACATTAATAACTCGTCTCGAAATATCAAAACTTCAGACCGAAATTGACAAAATTGACAAAGATGCTTTTATTATTATGCATAGCGTTAAAGATGCTAAAGGAGGAATGATAAAAAAGAGACCACTAAAATAAATTTTGTATTTATTAAAATTTTATTTTTGTAAAATAATTTTGAAAAACTCACTTAATAAATAAAACTATGAAAAAAATTATCGCTCTTTCATTAATAAGTTTAACTTTTTTATACTCTTGTAAAAAAGATGATAAAGATGATAATACAACTCCTCCTCCAGCTGCAACCGAAACACCATCTCCGGTTGGTAATGTAGGAACAACATTTACATTTTCTAATACTACTGGTGTTTCAAATCCAAATGTTGAAATTACAAGTTTAAGCGGCGGCGTATCTAATGTTCACATGACAGGAACTGTAACAGACCCTAATATTAGAGCAATTTTAGCTGTTGATCAAAACGGTAATTTTGATATTAATAAAAAAATTAAATTTACTTTAGAAGGAATTACCGACTATGTATTTGACGACCCTAGCAGACCTTTTACTGTGGTTGATTATGACTGGCAAGTTGGGGACTCTGTTTATACAAACTTTGATAAAGTGGCTCCAATTGACTCAATTGTTGTAAGAAAAGTTATGTATAGATCAGAAATAGATGATTATAACTGGTCAGGACAAACTATTAAAACTATTACAGTAAAAGAAGATCATGGTGGTTTTTCCATAACATATAGAGCTAATCATAAATTTGGAATTGTTTCTATAAGAGTTGATAACGGACAATATAATAATGAAACTCAGGTAGTTGGAAGTACTTTTAATTTCTAATAATTTAAGTTCATTGTATAAATATAAAATTTCGGTAGTATCTTTTTTAAATTCAATACCTTTTCATTTAGGATTAGAAAAATTGAAACAAAATCAAAATATTGAATTGTATTTTGATAAGCCTAGTATTTGTGCAGAAAAATTGAAAAAAAATGAAGTTGATATTGGACTGGTTCCTGTTGCTGTTTTGCCCAAACTTTCTTATTACGAAATAATTTCTGATTATGTTATTAGTTCAAATAATGATGTAAATACAGTTCTGCTTTTAAGCAATAATCATATTAATGAAATTAATACCATTTATTTAGATAATGATTCAAAAACTTCGGTGCAACTTGTTAAGGTTTTAGCTTCAAATTTTTGGAAAATTAATGTTAATTATAAAAACATTAATATAACCACAGATTTAAATGTTGAAAGTAACGAAGCAGTTTTAGCTATAGGCGATAAAACTTTTGATTTAAAAGATAAATTTAAATATTGCTATGACTTAGCACAAGAATGGTCTAATTACACTAATTTTTCGTTCGTTTTTGCTTGTTGGGTTGCAAATAAACCTATTGATTCTGAATTTAAAAATGAATTCAATAAAAATTTAGCTTTCGGAATTAATAATATAGAATTGTCTGTTAATCAGTATAATAATATTATAGATAAAGAAAAAGCAATATTATATCTTAAAAATAATATTAACTATATTTTAAACGAAAAATCGAGAAAAGGAATGTCGCTTTTTTTAGATTTGATTCGACGAATGGACTAATAAAATGCTTGTAATGCATTAAATTCCAATTAAAAACAATAACTTTACGTCCTAAAATAAACAAAAAAATTAATGAGTAAAAATGACATTCTAAAAAATCTGGTTTTAAATTTCTTTTATAATAATACTTCAAAGGCATTTAACTATAAGCAAGTTTCAAAAGGTATAAATGTAGCTGATAATTCTGTAAAGAAAAGTGTTCAGGGTATTTTGCAAACTTTAAAACGAGATGGTATTTTACATGAGCAATCAATCGGGAAATTTAAATTAAAAACACAAAAGCAAACAGCAATTGGCATTATCGATAAAACTAAAACAGGAGCGTATGTTATTGTCGAAGGTTTATCAAATGATATTTATATTTCACCCGAAAATATTAACAATGCTCTTAATGGCGATAAAGTTAAGGTTTTGTATTTTGATAAATCGAGCGGTAAAAAACTTAGAGGTGAGGTTATTGAAATAATCGAGAGAAAAAATACCGAATTTGTTGGCGTTTTAACTAAAAAAGATAATTCATATATTGTAATTCCGGTTAATTATAAAGTTAGCATTAATATTATTGTTCATAAAAACAATTTATTAGACGCTCAAATTAACGATAAAGTTATTGTTAAAATTATAAGTTGGGACAATAATGAAAAAAATCCCGAAGGAGAAATAATTAAAGTTCTTGGTCCGTCAGGAGATAATGAAGTTGAAATGCACGCTATTCTTTCAGAATTTAATTTACCAATAGGTTTCCCTGAAAAAATAGACGAAGTTGCCGAAAAAATTAATTTAGTTATTAACGAAAAAGCGTTAAAAGACAGAAAAGATTTTAGAGATACTTATACTTTTACTATTGACCCCGATGATGCAAAAGATTTTGATGATGCATTGTCGTTTAAAATTTTAGAAGATAATATTTATGAAATAGGAGTTCATATTGCCGATGTTTCATATTATGTAAGACCAAACGATTTAATTGATAATGAAGCATCAAACAGAGCAACTTCTGTTTATTTGGTTGACAGAGTTATACCAATGTTGCCCGAAAAATTATCAAACAATATTTGTTCTTTAAAACCAAACGAAGACCGACTTTGTTTTGCTACAATTTTTAAAGTAGATTCATCTTATAATATTATAGATTTTTGGATAGGCAGAACAATAATAAATTCTGATAAAAGATATACCTACGATGAAGCACAAATAGTTATTGATGGAAATGTAAATAATACAAATGAACCATTAACAATAATTAATAATATTGCTAAAAAATTTAGAGCCGACCGCATTAAAAATGGAGCTATTGAGTTTGAAAGAGACGAGGTTAAAATTAAAGTAAATAGTATTGGCTACCCTGTTTTGATTAGTAAAAAAAGCATGAAGGAGTCGAATAAACTAATTGAAGAATGGATGCTTTTGGCTAATAGAACTGTTGCTAAATTTTTAAGCGAAAGCAATAAAAAAACAGGTGTTTATCGTGTTCATGACTTGCCAAATATTGATAAACTAGTTGAATTCAATCGAATTTTAAAAGTTTTTGGCTACAAAATTCAGCTCGAAACGCCAAACCTTATTGCAAAGTCTTTAAATCAGTTATTTATTGAAATACAAGACACTCCTTATGAAAACATATTAAATTTAATTGCCGTTAAATCAATGGCAAAGGCAATTTATTCAACCGAAAACAAAGGGCATTATGGTTTAGGTTTTAGGTATTACACTCATTTTACATCACCTATTCGTAGATATCCCGATTTACTAGTTCACCGTTTATTAGAATTATATCTTTCAAAACAATTTAATCCAGATGGCGAAATGCTCGATGAAATGTGTAAACATTCATCTGACATGGAAAAAAGAGCGACAAATGCCGAAAGAGCATCAATTAAATATAAACAAGTTGAATTTCTTTCTACAAAAGTAGGCGAAATATACGAAGGCATTGTTACCGATTTAACTAACTGGGGTATTTATGTTGAACTAACCGAAAATTTTTGTGAAGGAATGATAAAACTAAATACACTTAAAAATGATTATTATTATTTTAATGATTTAGAATATTGTATTGTAGGACATAATTTTGGAGAAAAAATAAAATTAGGCGACAAGCTTTTTGTTAAAATTGAAAGTGCCGATTTATTAAAAAGACAATTAAATTTTAAATACATTAAAAAAAACATAAGATAAATATTATTAATATTGCATAAAAACTTAAAAACATGGAAACAATATTAGAAATACTTAAATTCACAGTTCCATCGGTTATTGTTGGAATAATTGTTTATTTTATTATAAAACAAAACAATGTTTCTGTATCAAATTTTTTGAAACAAGAAATAATAAAAAAGCAATTAGAATTAAATAGCAATAATATATCGCAAATAATACCAATAAAAATTAATGCATTCGAGAGAGTTACTTTATTTTTAGAAAGAATTACACCAAACAATTTAATTTTAAGAATAGAACATACAAGCATGAATGTGTCACAATTTCAGGAAGCTTTGCTTAAAACAATAAGAAAAGAATTTGAACACAATTTATCACAACAAATTTATATCTCGAACGCAGGTTGGAAATTAGTAAATAAAGCAAAAGAAGAAGTTATTCAGGTAGTTAATTCAAGTGCCTCAGAATTACAAAGCAACGATTCAGCAATTGAACTAAGTAAGTTAATAATTAATAATTCAATAGCACGAAATTATTATCCAACACAAAAAGCCATAGAAAAAATTAAAAGCGAAGTAATAGACCTTTTTGATGTTAAGCCTTTAATGAGATAAAAATTTACACATATAAAAATTCAATTTATGAAAAATAATATATATTATTTTTTACTTGTTTTATTTTTAGTTAATTCTTCTTGTTATACAAAAATAAAAGATATAAATAAATGTGAGATAACCTTAGAAGAACATATATTACCAGATGGTGGAAGTTTTTATTATCATTTTAAAAATGATAAACTAACTATAAAACATGACTATCTATATAATGAAAACAATTATTATGAGAAGGATACATCTTTTTCAATAAAACTATCTAAAGAAAAAATAAATAAAATAAATAAACTTATACCATTATTAGTGAAATTGGATAATGAGTATGTTAATAGAAATATAATTGATGGATTTATTATTTCATTAGAATTTAAAGAAAATAACAAAATAATAAAGGAAATTATTATTGATAATTCAAAATCGCCTAAAGTAGTTGATTCATTGATGAGTATATTTTATTTAGAATATCCATTCCCTATTTGCAGGGGGCGTTAATAGTGAATTTCCCCGCACTTCTGCAATAAAAACTAACTAATCCGCAAGTGATTTTTTCACACAAGTAAGCTTTGCAATTTACTTTTAGCAAAAAAGGCGTCTAATAAGGCGTACACATGGCTTTTCCTGACTTGTCCAATTTAGGTCAGCAGTTTTAATTTTTGCAGAAAATCTGTAATTTTAGGATTTAATTTTACTCTCATTCTAACTTCCTTGTTAGTTATTTTGTTTAAGATTCGTGCATCTGTTACCTTTTTGCACTCATGAATAAAATCTCGAATAGAAGTATTGGTTTTTAACTCTATATGTTTTGATATAACTAACGCCATAAAACAGATAAGTATATGTAATTTAATAGGATCTTCTTTAAAATGAAAAATTGGTCTTGTTTGCAAATCATTTTTAGATATCCTGAATGCTTGTTCCACTTTGTAAAGCTTGTGGTAGTGTTCAATAACAAATTGATTACTGATAATCTTTTCTTCAATATTGGTATAATACCAAAGTGAATTATATACTTGTCCAAAAGTTATCTAAAAAAATATAAT
>CAZJKL010000068.1:0-13225 GCA_964546655.1 uncultured Bacteroidales bacterium
TAAAAAAATAGTTACGTTTTACTTTTGGTGCTAAATATATTTCACTTTGGTATAACCTACAATTCTTAAATTCAAATTTATTAAAGCTATTTTGTGAAAAACAAAAATTAATACAAATAAAAATACTCAATAAATTATTATATTTGTTTTCAATAAAACGGCAAAACCTTTATTAAAAAATTTAAAAATGGAAATCACGAAAATTGACAGAAAATTTATTGATAATAAATTAAAAATAAATTCATTTTCTGATATCGAAAAATATTTTATTGTATTAGAAAAAGAAAATATAAAATCGGTAAAAGGATTAGAAAAATGGATTCAGAACAGAAGTGAATTAGAAGCATTTCTTGAAGAAGATATGGCTTGGCGATATATTAAAATGAGTTGTGATACAAACAATGAAGAATTAAAAAACTCGTTTCATTTTTTTATTTCCGAAATAGAGCCAAAAGTTTCGATTTATGTAAATAAACTAAATGAGAAACTAGAAAAATGTAGTTTTCTAAATAAATTAGACCAGAAAAAATATTTTGTTTTTTTGCGGAACCTCAAAAGAGAAATTGAACTTTTTAGAGAAGAAAATATACCTATATTCACTGAAATGCAGAAGCTAGAACAAAAATATGGTGAAATTACTGGCAATATGATGGTTGAAGAAAATGGAAAAGAAATAACATTACAACAAGCAAGTATTTTTTTAAAAAATAATGATCGAAAATTAAGAGAAAAAATATATAAGAAAATAATAAACAGAAAACTTACTGACAGCAATGAACTTAATTTGCTTTTATCTGATTTAGTAGAAAAACGCAATAAGATAGCTTTAAATGCAGGGTTTAAGAACTATAGAGATTATAAATTTTCGGCATTAAAACGTTTTGATTACAAAGTTAAAGACTGTTACGATTTTCATGATTCAATAGCAGAAGAAATTAAACCTCTTATTAATGAATTACATAAAAAAAGGAAACAAAAATTAGGGTATAAAGAAATAAAACCTTGGGATTTAGAAGTAAATATTAATTCGGACAAAGAATTAAAACCATTTATTGATGGCAAAGATTTACTAAAAAAAGGCATCAAATGCTTAACTAGCATAAAACCTTTTTATGGTGATGTTTTAAAAACAATGCAAAAAATTGGACATTTAGATTTAGACTCAAGAAAAGGTAAAGCACCGGGCGGTTTTAATTACCCACTACATGAATCAGGTATTCCTTTCATTTTTATGAATGCAGCGGGTTCGTTAAGAGATGTTGAAACTTTGTGCCACGAAGCAGGGCATGCTATACATTCGGTATTAACAAAAGATTTAGAAATAACCGAGTTTAAAGAAACCACTTCTGAAGTTGCCGAACTTGCATCAATGTCGATGGAATTAATTTCGATGGACGGTTGGGATAAGTTTTTTGAAAATAAAGAAGAACTGCGACAAGCAAAAATTGAGCAAATAGAAGGTATAATTAAAATTTTACCTTGGATAGCTATAATCGATAAATTTCAACATTGGCTTTACTTAAATCCAAAACATACAATTGAAGAAAGAGAAAAAGAATGGGTTAAAATAAGCAAAGAGATAGGTAATGACGTAGTTGATTGGAAAGATTTAGAACATTATTTAAAAATATCTTGGCAATCACAATTACATATTTTCGAAGTGCCTTTTTACTATATAGAATACGGAATTGCTCAATTAGGAGCAATAGCTATTTGGAAAAACTATAAACAAAAGCCCGAAGAAGCATTAATTAAATATGAAAATGCTTTAAAACTCGGAAACACTAAGTCTATACCTGAAATATATGAAGCAGCAGGTATTAAATTTGACTTTTCGAAAAAATATATTAAAGAATTAGCTATGTTTTTGAAAGAACAATTAGAAAAATTATATTAAAAAATGTATTTTTACAAAAATTTAAAAAAATACCTTTTAAAAAAATATTATTATGAATGACAAACAAATAAAATCGGCCTTAATCTCGGTGTATTACAAAGATGGATTGGCTCCGATAATTAAAAAATTAAATGAATTAAATATTAAAATATATTCAACAGGCGGAACACAATCATTTATTGAAGAACAAGGTGTAAAAGCAACAGCAATTGAAGATTTAACTTCATATCCTTCTATTTTAGGCGGAAGAGTAAAAACATTGCATCCAAAAGTTTTTGGTGGAATTTTAGCTCGTAGAGAAAACCCATCGGATATTGCTCAAATGAACGAATATCAAATTCCTGAAATTGATTTAGTTATTGTTGATTTATATCCTTTTGAAGAAACAGTAAGTAAAGGTGGAACCGAACAAGAAATTATTGAGAAAATTGATATAGGCGGAATTTCTTTAATAAGAGCTGCTGCAAAAAACTTTAAAGATGTTACTATAATATCTTCTAAAGGAGAATATAGTTCTTTGTTAGAAATACTTGACAAAAACAAAGGTGTTATTAGCTATGAAGACCGAAAAAGATATGCTGCAAAAGCTTTTATGACTTCTTCTCATTATGATACCGCTATTTTTAACTATTTTAATATTTGCGAAAATATTAATGTTTACAAAGAAAGCATATTACAAAGTAATACATTAAGATACGGCGAAAATCCTCATCAAAAAGGAGTTTTCTATGGTGATTTAAATGAAATTTTTGAGCAATTACATGGTAAAGAGTTATCATATAACAATTTATTAGACCTTGATTCTGCGATAAATTTAACAAATGAATTTTCAGAACCTACTTTTGTTGTTATAAAACATAACAATGCATGTGGTGTTGCGTCAAGAGCGAACATATTAGACGCATGGAAAGACGCTTTAGCCGGAGACCCTGTTTCTGCTTTCGGAGGTGTTTTAAGTGCTAATAAACATATTGACAAAGAAACTGCCGAAGAAGTAAATAAAATATTTTTTGAAATAATAACAGCTCCTTCTTATTCGGAAGAAGCTTTAGAAATTTTAAAACAAAAAAAGAACAGAATAATTTTAATTCAAAAAACAACAAACAAACCTACAAAAACATATCGTAGTTTGCTTTCAGGAGTTTTAGAACAAGATTATGATTCTAAAATTGAAACAAAAGAAGATTTAAAAGTAGTAACAAAAATTTCACCTAAAGAAAGTGAAATAGAAGATTTACTATTTGCAAATAAAATTGTAAAACATACAAAATCAAATTCAATAGTATTAGCAAAAAACAAACAACTTTTAGGAAGCGGCATGGGTCAAACATCAAGAATTGATTCGTTAAAACAAGCTATAATTAAGGCAAAAGCATTTAACTTTGATTTAAATAACTGCGTTATGGCTTCAGATGCATTTTTCCCATTTCCTGATTGTGTTGAAATTGCTTGTAATAATGGCGTTAAATCAGTTATACAACCAGGTGGTTCTATAAAAGATCAAGAATCTGTTGATTTCTGTGATAAAAATAATTTAAGTATGGTTATGACAGGATTTAGACATTTTAAACATTAGAATAAAAAAAAATTATATTTTTGTAATAAATTTATTAAATAAATATTTCGAATGGGGCTTTTTTCATTTTTAAATCAAGAGGTAGCTATTGACCTTGGAACAGCAAACACTTTAATCATTTATAATGACAAAGTAGTTGTTGATGAACCATCTATTGTAGCAATAGATAGAAATTCCGGAAGAGTTATTGCCGTTGGCAAAAGAGCGATGCAAATGCACGGTAAAACACACGAAGACATTAAAACCATAAGACCTTTAAGAAATGGTGTTATTGCCGATTTTCATGCAGCAGAACACATGATTAGAGGTATGATTAAGATGATTAACCCTAGAAAAAGGTTGTTTAATCCATCTTTAAAAATGGTTATTTGTATTCCTTCTGGTATTACCGAAGTTGAGAAAAGAGCCGTAAGAGACTCTGCTGAACATGCAGGAGCAAAAGAAGTATTTTTAATTCATGAGCCTATGGCTGCAGCTATTGGAATTGGAATAGATGTATTAGAGCCAAACGGAAATATGATTATAGACATAGGTGGTGGAACAAGTGAAATTGCTGTAATAGCATTAGGTGGTATAGTTTGTAATCAATCAATAAGAACAGCTGGAGATGACTTCACTCTTGATATTGTTGATTATATGAAACGTCAACATAATATTAACATTGGAGAAAGATCAGCTGAAAGAATAAAAATTGAAGTTGGTGCGGCAACATCAGAATTAGATAATCCGCCACCTGATATCGCTGTTCAAGGTGTTGATATGGTAACAGGTGTTCCAAAAGAAATTTATGTATCTTATATGGAAATTGCTCACGCAATTGACAAATCTATTGCAAAAGTAGAAACTGCTATTATGAATGCTTTGGAAGTTACTCCTCCAGAATTAGCCGCTGATATTTACAAAACAGGGATTTATTTAGCTGGTGGTGGTGCTTTACTTCGTGGCCTAGATAAACGTATTGCCGCTAAAACAAAATTACCGGTGCACGTAGCAGAAGACCCTCTTAGAGCAATTGCAAGAGGTACAGCTATTTCTTTGAAAAACATAAATAAGTTTCCTTTCCTTATAAGATAACCTTATAAATAATGAGGGATTTAATTAATTTTATAATAAGAAAGCATATATTGTTTTTGTTTTTATTTCTCGAAATAATTGCATTAATCTTAATTATACAAAATAATTATTATCATAATTCTTTTTATTTTAACACATCGAATAATTTAATTGGTGAGTTTTACAAATCCAATAATAAGATTAATTCGTACTTATATTTAAAAGAGGAAAATAAACGATTATTAAGAGAAAATGCTATTCTTCATACCTATTCTCCTGCTTCTTTTGTAATTCATAATTACAAGAAATATAAAATTGTTAATGACACTCTTATAATGCAAAAGTATAAATATACTTATGCTGATGTAATTAACAATACAACTAATAAAACTAATAATTACTTAACTTTAAATAAGGGTTCAAATCACGGAATAAAAAAAGAAATGGGTGTTATCTCGAGCGATGGCATTGTTGGTATAGTTGTAAATGTTTCGCCAAATTTTAGTACTGTTTTGTCTTTATTACATAAGGAAACAAAAATTAGTGCAAAATTGTTAAAACAAGAATATAAAGGTCAATTATATTGGGACGGAGCAGATTATAAATATGCTATTTTAAAAGATATAGAAAAGCATGTTAAAATTAATGTTGGAGATACTGTTGTTACTAGTGGTTATTCTGCTATTTTCCCTGAAAATATTACGATAGGTACAATTCACGAAATTGAGGTTGAAAAATCTAGTGGATTCTATAGTATAACTGTTAAATTGTCGGTTAATTTCAAAAAAATAGCTCATGTTTATATTGTTTCTAATCTTTTAAGAATTGAACAAATGAAACTTGAAAAAAATACCGTTATTGAAAGAGAAAACTTATGATAAATTCTATTTTTAAAAATATTATACTTTTATTTATTTTACTGTTTATTCAAATAATTATTTTAAACAGAATAGAGTTTAGCACTTATATAAATCCTTATATATATATATTATTTATTTTTATTTTACCTTTTGAAACGCCTAGATGGGTATTATTATTTGTTGGCTTTTTTATGGGATTATTTGTTGATGTTTTCTCTAATACTGCAGGAATTCATGCAGCAACATGTACTTTTATTGCATATATAAGACCTACTGTTTTAGGGTATATATCTAAAAAAGAAAACTACGATAATATTAAATACCCTTCTATTTTAAAAAACGGAATATACTGGTATCTAAGTTATATTAGCATTCTAGTTTTCATACACCATTTTATTCTATTTTATCTAGAGTATTTTAGATTTGACAGTTTCTTTAGTGTTTTATTTAAAACTATTTTAAGCGGGTTCTTTAGTGTTATAATTATTTATATTACTCAATATTTGTTTGTTGAGAGCAAGAAAAAATAATTAAAAACCTACTTTGTTTTTAGTTCTTGTTTATTATCCTTTCTTGAAAAAAACTCTACCTAAGGATAAAAGAAACAACAAATGTAAAATTTATAACAAATTAATTTACTGATTTTTACAACAACCCATGTATTGATGAAGTTAATGGAATTGTATTAATATTCTTCGCATTTCTTTTAGCCAATTCATATCTAACTCTAGCTATTGGTAGCTCTTTGTTACTTGTATCAACCTGAATATTATACACAGTAAAGTTTTTTCCTACACTAACAGTTGGTTCATCTGCATATAAATTATTTTCCGACATGTATTTTTCAATCTCTTGAGAATCTATATTAGGAACATTAAAAGCAATTAAAACCTTGCTTTCGGCACTAATAGCACCATAAAGATTTAGTAAAAACATATCTAATAATTCTTTTTTATCAAAATCTTGTTTAATTATTGGATTTATCCATATACCTGTTTCAGATTGCATTACTTCATCAATAATTTTTAATTTGTAATTTTTTAATGCACTTCCTGTTTGAGTAATTTCTAATCCTATATCAGCTCCACCATTTTTTATTTTTGCTTCGGTTTTACCCCATGTTTCATAAATTAAAATACCTTTTTTAATTTTAGAAGGGGTTTTATATTTTTGAACCGAAAAATCTTTATAATTATCGTATAAATTTAAATTTTTCAATTTAGAATTAATCCAATCTAATGCTAAATAAGGCATTTCAGAAACAACAACAATAATATCTTTTTTAGATAAAACATCTTTAATAAAATCTTCGGCATTATTTTGAGGGTAACATTCATCAATAATTCCAACAATTCTTACATTTCCTCTATTTAAACTTAATACTTTTTCTAATTTAATATTTGTATCATATTCTAATTCTAGTTCTAACACTCTTTCTTTAATCCAGTCATCTCCGGCAATTGCAATGTCTATTTCGTTAACACCTAATTGAGAACTAAATTCTTGTGGTCGGCCATCCCATCCATATAAAAAATTTGTATTCGAAAATTTACTTGGTCCTCCTTTTTCATATCCCGATGTTTTGTATCCTGATCTTTCGAGTAAACTTATTAAATTACCACCTCTGTTTGGATCAGCCAATGAACCAGCCGGCATGCCTATAGTTAAAACAGTTTCTTTCATTATATAAAATTGTTTATTCAATTATTTTTAAAGTGTCATCATCTTTTATTGTTCTATAATAACAAGATTTATAAGGATTTCCTTGTGCATTTTTTGCGTGACAAGCTCCTTTCCCTTGAGGAGTAACAAGATAAACTAATGAGTTTTGTTCACAATTAATTCTTATTTCATCAATTTTTAACATATCTCCAGAAGTTAATCCTTTTTTCCAAAGTTCATTTCTGCTTCTGCTCCAATATGTTGCATAACCACTTTTTCTTGTTTCATCAAAAGCTTCTTTATTAACAAAAGCTAAAATTAAAATATCTTTTGTTTTGCTATCTTGAGTAACAACAGGAATTAAGTCTTTCCCGTCAATTCCGAAATCTAACAATAAATTATCGGTATATTCTTTTCCCATAAATGTAAAATTTTTAATAAACACAAAGGTATAATATTCAGTTTAACTAACTAAAAATATTTTGAACTAATGCATTAAATACCTTAAAAATAAAAAAGGAAGCCTCTTGGTGTAGTCAAGAGGCTTATTTGATATAGTAGAAGGGAGAGAGAGAAATTAATAAAAATTTAGTTTTTAGTGTTTCTGCTATTAAGACCAAAAAGAATTTAAAACGTTGCGTTAAATTTTTATTTTTTTTTATTTTTTGAATAAAGATTTTTATTTAAAGCAAATTATTATTTATCTTTAAACAATTAAATCAAACTACAAATACTAATACAATTGAAATATTTATATATAATATTACTACTCTTTTCAATAACTGCATGTTATAATAAATCTAAACAAATTGAAGAATATATTGGTTTAGGAAACAAATATTCTAATAATGAAGAATATGATAAAGCAATTGAATATTATGACAAAGCAATACAAATAGATTCAACCAATGCTTATGTATATTATTACAGAGCTAAATGCAAAGAAAAAAAAATTAGGAAAGAGATAATATTAACAAAAAAAATTGATTATAATTTAGCAATAGATGACTATACAAAAGCACTAAGCATCCCGGGTAACGATACGCTTCTTCCTCATTTATATTATTCAAGAGGAAATACAAGAAGTGCTAATTTTGATTTTAACGGGGCAATATATGATTATAAACAAGCTTTAAAATGCAATCCTTCTTCTAAATTAAAAGCTAAAATATATTTAAACAAAGGCATTATTCACTTATATCAACAAAATCCAGAAATTGCAATTCAAGATTTTTCTAATGCACTAAGCATATGCGACGAATACAAGACCTTAGCTAAACTGTATTATTATCGAGGTACTGCATATCGAAAAGTTATTAAAATCGAAAATTCTATTAATGATTTAAAAAGAGCAATTGAATTTGAGAAAAACAACCTTAAACTAGCCGATTATTATTTTATACTAGGAATTAATTATAAAGATAAAAATAAATACGAAAAGGCTATCGAATGTTTTACCGAATCATTAAAATATAACCCTCAAAACGAGCATGCATACAGGCATAGAGGTAAAGTTAAAGAATTTTTAAACTTTGAAGAAGAAGCTATTGAAGATTGGAAAAAATCGGTTGAAATAGGCGGATTTTAATTACTTTATTTTATGGTTAAAAACATTTTAATCTTAATATTTATTTGCCTTATCGCAATTTTATTAATATTTAATAAAGATAAAAGTAAACCCAATTTTGTTTATATGCCCGATATGTATAATTCTTTAGCCTATAAAGAATATTCTTCATGTCCTGCTTTTAATGATAGCTCAAGTGCATTACTGCCTGTAAGAGGAACAATATCAAGAGGTAATATGCCGTATAAGTACGGTAAAAGCATAATAGAGTATGAACTAGCCGGTAAAAATTTAAATAACCCTAATAAAGTTGACAATAATTTTATTGAAAACGGAAAGCAAATTTATAATAATTACTGCTTATTATGTCATGGCAAAAGTGGTAACGGACAAGGTTTTTTAGTTAAGAAAGGTAAATACCCGCCGTCGGGCAATTTTTCAAAAGAACTTAAACTTTTGCCAAAAGGTAAAATGTATCATAGCATTTATTACGGTAAAAACTTTATGGGTTCGTATTTTATGCAACTTTCTTCACAAGAAATTTGGATGGTTATTGAATATATAAAAAAGTTATAATCAACCTTTCTATTTAAATACAAGTATTTTATAAGTTATAATCTAAAAAGTATTATATTTGATTGTTTTTTTAAACTAAAACAGAAAAAATATGATTCAGAGAAAACTATATATTGAACAAATAAAATCATTTATTGACAAGCCTATTATCAAAGCTATAACTGGAGTTAGGCGTAGTGGAAAAAGCACTTTTTTGCAACAAATAATAAATATTTTAGAGAATAAAGGCGTAAAAGTTGAGAATATTATTTACATCAACAAAGAGTTAATTGAATTTGATAATATTAGAACATTTTTGGATTTACACAAATACGTAAAAGAAATAATAAAAGATAAAAAAACAAATTTCTATCTTTTTATTGATGAAATACAAGAAATTGAACAATGGGAAAGAGCAATAGCATCATTGTTGGCCGAAAAGAATACGGATATATATATTACTGGTTCTAATGCTCGTTTATTATCATCTGAACTTGCAACATTATTGTCTGGAAGATATATTGAAATTAAAATGCACACTTTTTCTTTTAATGAGTTTAAAGAAATTTCCGAAAGCACAAAAAAACTATCAGAAACTGATGATGTTTTTGATAAATATTTAAAATACGGAGGATTTCCTGGTATTCATATGTTAGAATGGGATGATATTGTAATAAGGCAATATTTGCAATCATTATACAGCACAATTATTTTAAAAGATGTAGTTGTGCGGTATAATATTCGTGATGCATATATGCTTGAAAAGATCTCTGAATATCTTAGTTCAAATTGCGGAAATATTACCTCTGCTAACAAAATTAGCGATTTTATAAAATCTCAAAAAAGAAAAGTTTCTGTTGAAACTGTACAAAATTATATTTCTTATTTGTGTAATGCTTTTTATACTTATCAAATAAAACGTTTTGACATAAAAGGGAAGCGTTTATTAGAAAGTCTTGAAAAATATTACTTATGTGATGTTGGTTTTCGTTTTGCAACAATAGGTTATTCTCCAGATAGTATATCCGGACAGTTAGAAAATATTGTGCTACTTGAATTATTATCAAGAGGATACAATGTTAATATTGGCAAAATAAATGAGCTTGAAGTTGATTTTATTGCTCAAAAGGATAATGAAAAATTATATTTACAAGTTTGCACTACTTTAAAAGACAGCAAAGTGGTTGATAGAGAATATAAATCCCTTGAAAATATAGATAATCATTTTCCCAAAATGGTTCTATCTCTTGATAATGGCTTTGATACTTCTTATAAAGGAATAAAATGGATGAATGTTAAAGATTTCTTACTTTATAAGTGAAAACCAGTTACTATAATTAAATAAAACATTTTCGGACTATATTTTGTCATGCTGGATTTAAGCGAAGCATATTTTGTCACCCTTCACTGCCGCTCAGGGAGACAAGATTCAGGAGTGGCAAGAAGTTTATGTTTTACTAGCTTTTTGGGTACTTTTTTTAGAGAAAAAGAATTGAATTTCCCAAACAGCTATGTTACTAACAATTGGCGGTATAAAAAACAACACAATTTGCCAATAGAATAAAAATATTGTAAATTTGTGATAGTTTGATAAGGATTTAAAAGTTCTGCCTAAAGAAGCAAAAATCTCCGACATCATACTAAAAAGAAAAACAGCTATTATGGAAAATTTATTTTCAAATTACAAAAGCGACAATATGCCTTTATCTGAAATGATGCGACCTGCAACTATAGATGATATGATAGGCCAAAATCATTTAATTGGAGAAGAAGGTATTTTACGAAGAATTATTGCTCAAGGTAATATCCCTTCCATGATTTTGTGGGGTCCTCCCGGAATTGGTAAAACAACTTTAGCTCAAATTATTGCTAAATCGGTTAATAAACCTTTTTACACTTTAAGTGCTATTAGCTCAGGAGTAAAAGAAGTTAGACAAGTTATTGAAAATGCTAAATATAATCACGGAGCTATTTTATTTATCGACGAAATTCACCGTTTTAATAAAGCACAACAAGATTCTCTTTTGTCGGCAGTTGAAAAAGGCATAATAAAACTTATTGGTGCAACTACCGAAAACCCTTCTTTTGAAGTAATAAACCCTTTATTGTCACGCTGTCAGGTTTATGTTTTAAATAGCTTTACCGAAGATGATTTTAATGTTTTAATCGAAAAAGCAATAGCCTTTGAACATAAACAAACAGGCAAAAATATTATTGTTAAAGAAAAAAATAATTTAATTAAATTTTCTGGTGGAGATGCTCGTAAACTTTTAAATGTTTTTGAATTGGTGGTTAATAATTATATGTCTGATGATGAAATAGTTATTGATGATGATAAAGTTTCGTTTATTGTTCATCAGAATATGGCAAAATACGATAAGCTAGGCGAACAACATTATGATGTTATTTCGGCTTTTATTAAATCGGTTCGAGGCAGCGACCCAAATGCGGCTGTTTATTGGTTGGCTCGTATGCTTGAAGGCGGAGAAGACCCTAAATTTATTGCTCGAAGATTGTTGATTTTAGCTTCTGAAGATATTGGTAACGCTAATCCAAACGCCCTTATTTTAGCCAATAGTTGTTTTCAGGCTGTTAATGTTATTGGCGTGCCCGAATCAAGAATTATTTTATCACAAACAACAATTTATTTAGCATCTTCGGCTAAAAGTAATTCTTCTTATATGGCAATAAATATGGCTCAAGAAGAATTAATGAATTCTGGTAATTTATCGGTTCCTATTGACTTACGAAATGCTCCTACTAAACTAATGAAAAACTTAGGTTATGGTAAAGATTATAAATATTCGCACAACTACGAGAATAATTTTAAAGACCAAGAATTTTTACCAAATGAAATAGAAGGTAAAAAGTTTTATGAACCCGGTAAAAATTCAAGAGAAGAAGAACTTCGTAACCGATTAAAGAATTTGTGGAAAGATAAATATAATTATTAAACGTTTTTTATTACTAATTGCCCACAAGCACCATCAATATCTTGCCCTTTACTCATTCGTTTAGTTACGATTTGTCCTTTAGATTCTAAAAAATCAAAAAAAGTAGTTATATCTAATTCGGTTGACGATTTATATTTTAAATCTTTTACAGTATTATAAGGTATTAAATTTATTTTACTTTTTAACCCTCTTGCAAAATGCAATAAATCATTAGCATCTTCTTTCGAATCATTAACACCTTTAATCATCAAATATTCTAATGTGATAATCATATTAGTTTTTTCATTATAATAAATTAAAGCTTCTTTAAGTTCTTTTAATGAAATAGTACTGTGAAACGGAATAATATCAGCTCTTTTCTCGTCTGATGCTGAATGCAACGAAATAGCCAAATTATATTTATAATTATCGTCTGCTATCTTTTTTATCATTTTCGGAAGTCCAACAGTTGACAAAGTAAAACGACTTTGTGACATACCAAATCCTTCTTTCGACGAAACAACATCAATAAATCGGCAAACTTCTTTGTAATTTAATAAAGGTTCGCCCATACCCATTAAAACAACATTAGATAAAGGAGTATTAAATATTTCAATAGCTTTTTTATTAATTTCATTTAATTGGTCGAAAATTTCTCCAGCAGTTAGGTTTCTTATAAAACCCATTGTTCCTGTAGCACAAAAACTGCAATTTAATTTACATCCTACTTGCGACGAAATACAAGCCGTTAGTCGGTTTTTCGAAGGAATTAAAACACCTTCAACAAAGTTGTCATCATATAATTTAAAAATATACTTTCGGGTTTTGTCCTTACTAATATGTTCTTGATGAATTTCAATATTATTAAAAATAAAATTTGACTTTAAAAACTCCCTTTCAGGTAAAGAGAGGTTACTCATTAAATCAAATGAATTTACTCCTTTTTTCCAAATCCATTCATAAACTTGTTTTGCCTTAAAGCCTTTATACAAATTAGATTCAAAAAAATATTTTAATTCTTCTAAATCAATGGTTTTAATATCTTTTTTAATCATTACTTTATTCATATTTGCAAAATTACATATTTTTACATCATATTTAATATTATGATTTAATTAAAAT
>CAZJKL010000069.1:0-13224 GCA_964546655.1 uncultured Bacteroidales bacterium
GATACTTAATTTCTTTCTCTTATTTTTTCTTTTTTTTACATTTAGGACGCTATTGATTTATAATATTTATTTTTTGTATTGAGGATTATATTATTATTTCTTAGGGCTTTATAAAAACTTATTAATTGTAGAAATTAGTTCATCTTGATTAATTGGTTTTGGAATAAAAGCATCGAAAATCTGATTGTATTTATCAATATCATCTTGTAAGCAATAAGCCGAATGTGCAATTATTGGTGTATTTTGGTTAAATTCTTTAATTAATTTAGTTGCAGCAAAACCATCCATGCGAGGCATTTTAATATCCATTAAAATTATTTTTATGTCATTAAATTCTTTACATAATTCAACTGCTTCTTGTCCATCTTTTGCATGTAAAAGTTCAAACTTCATATTGCTCATATATTCTTCTATAAGTAAAAAGTTTATTAGCTCATCTTCAGCAACTAATATTTTAATTTTGGTGTCATTAATATCATTAATTATATTTTCATTTGATTCAATAATTTCTTTTTTATCATAAGGAATAGTAAAAAGGAATGTTGAACCTTTGTTTTCTTCTGATTCGACCCAAATTTTGCCACCCAATAAATTAACAAAAGCTTTTGAAATAGAAAGGCCTAATCCTGTGCCGCCGTATTTTGTGCTTATCGATTTATCGGCTTGTATAAATCTATCGAATATTTTTTCCTGAACATCATTACTTATTCCAATTCCTGTATCGCTAACATAAAACTCTAAATGATTGTTTTTCAGTTTATAACCATATTCGATTTTGCCATTTTGAGTAAATTTTAAAGCATTAACCAATAAATTAGTTAATATTTGAGTTAGTTTCGTTTTATCGGTAAAAATTAAATGGTTGTCGCTAAAAGAACAATTATATTTAAATTCGATATTTTTGCTTTGAGCATTTCCAATAAAAATTAAATATAAATCAGAAAAAATAAGATTAATGTCGGTTTCGATTATATTTAATTTTTCTCGTTTGTTTTGTATTGATGACATTGTTAAAACATCTTCAACAACCGAAATAAGCTGATTGCTACTGTTTTGAATTATTGATGAATATTGATTAATTTTTTCTTTAGACAAACCATCTTTGCTCAGCAATCTACTAAAGCCGCTAATAGCATTAATTGGAGTACGTATTTCATGAGAAATATTTTGCAAAAAAGATGTTTTCATTTTATCACTTTCTTCAACTCTTTTTTTTGCTTCTAATAATTCTATTTCAGATTTTTTCCGATGTATAGCTAAAGTTGAAAAATTTACAATTTGTTCAATAGCATTAATATAAGATGAAATATCATAATGAGTAAATATTAATAATACTCCAATATTTTCGTTTTTTATATCGTTTAATCTTACACCATAAACATTTTTTATATTTAAAACTTTACAAGCTAAATCACATACAACTTTAGGTACTTTTCGAGCTAAAATATCATATAATCCACCGTTAATTATTGTAAGTTTACCTGAGTTTGAAATGTCTCTCATTTCATCCGACATATCATCTATACAATATGTAGCTTTAAAAGGGTCAACACCAAGTAAATTAATTATATTGTTTATTCTTGATTTTATTCCGTGACTTGCAATAACTTTAACTGTTTTACCTGAATTTTCTATTATGCCAACGCCAGTAATACATTTCCCAATAATTTCATAAGTTTTTCCAGAAATAAGCTTGTAAATATCATCTATTTCAATAGATCTTAATAAAGTTATTTGTGCGTCTGATATTATTTTATTTATGCGTTCGGTTTCTTTCTCAGCGGAAATATTTCTTACAATACCATGAAACTCAACAGAAATACCATTTTTATCTTTGAAAAATTTACCTTTTTCTTCGGCCCAAACGGTTTTACCATCTTTTGTTATCGATTTAAATTTAAAAGGATTAGTGTTTTCGGTATTGTTTTGTATTGTTTGATTAAAAATATCTATTGCTTTTCCTTTATCATCAGGATGGACCAATTCAATAAATGATTTTCCAATAAGTTCCTCTTGGCTATATTTATATGATTCTATTTCTGGACTTACATATTTAAAAAGACCTTTTAAGTCAATTATAAAAACAATGTCACGAGTGTTTTCAACTATATTCTTGTATTTTTGTTCGCTTTCTCGTAGAGCTTCTTCTGCTTTTTTTATTTTTTGTTCATTATCTAATTCTGCTTTAACTCTTTTAATAATAGAAGGCAATCTTTCCCATAAAAATCTATCTTTAACAATATAGTCTCTAGCTCCTAATTTCATCATATTAACAGCAATTTGTTCATCGCCTTGACCTGTAGAAATAATAAACGGAGGCGTTATTTGAGCTTTTTCTTTTTTCCTTTTAAACCATTCTTCTGCGGTTAAATCAGGTAATCTATAATCCACTATCATGAATAAAGGATTATTTGATTTAAGATATTCATCAGCTTTTAAAAAAGAGTCAACACAATGGGCATTGTAGTTTAAATCTTTTAAATTCTCTGATAATAATTCAGCTAATTCACTATTGTCTTCAATAATTAAAATTTCCATAATTAATTTTTAACTGGATAATTTAAATTTTTATTATTTGAATAAATAAACCTAATCTTTTTAATATTTCTGCAAATTTTGAAAAATTAACAGGTTTTGTAATATAAGCATTACACCCCAATGCATAACAATTTTTAACTTCTCTTGGATCATCTGTGGTAGTAAGCATTATAACCGGAGTTTCTTTATATTCAGTACTCTTTTTAATCTTTTCTAATACTTCTATTCCGTCCATTATAGGCATTTTTATATCTAATAAAATTAAATATGAATGTTCCGAATTTTTATTTTTATTTAAATAATCCCATAGTTCTTTGCCATTTTCAAAACGAATTAGTTCGTTTCTAACGCCAGACTCTTGTAATCCATTAATAATCAAATCAGCATGACCATTATCGTCTTCGGCAATTAAAATAATAACATCTTTTTCTTTTTTCATAATTTTAATTTTTAGTTATTCGTGAAATTGTTCATTAGGTAGTTCTATATGGAAAATAGTGCCTTCATTTTCTTTCGAAGACACAATTATATTGCCTTTATGCTTGTCTATAATTCTTTTAACTATGCTTAATCCTAATCCTTCTCCATCTTTATCTTCAACTCTGTTTTCTCTAAAAAAAACATCCCAAATTCTTTCAATATTTTTATTTACAATACCAATTCCGTTATCTTCTATTGTATAAATATTTTTTTTATACTGCTTTTTGCCTGAAATTTTAATTGTTAAATTATTATTATTGTTTCGGTATTTAATTGAGTTCCCTATTATGTTTGAAAACATTTGATTTAACAATGATTCGTCTCCATAACAACTTGGTATTTCGTCGATTATTATTATAGCTTCATTTTCTTTTAGTTGATAATCATAAGATATTATAACATTTTCAATTATGTTTTTAACGTCAATATTTTTAATATCCATCGGCATTTTTCCAGTTCTTGATATTTTTAATAAACCATTTATTAAATTATCCATTTTCGAGACATTATTAAATATATAATCTAATGTTCCTGGAATTTTATTCGTTATCTCGCTTATTCTTTCTTTAAATGGATTGTCGTTTTTACATTCAACCAAAAGATTACAAATTTGTTCGGTTTGTTTTTTCAATCTGTCGCTAAATCCCTGAATATTTACTAGAGGTGAACGCAAATCATGAGATGCTATATATAAATAATTTTCTAGTTCTTTGTTTTTTTGAACCAGCATTTTATTATATTTTTCTAATGACGAAGTATCGGTTGTTATAGTCGCAAAATGATTTTTTTGGTGAGAAACTATAGATATATTAAAATGTTTATCCATAGGTTCATAGTATTCTTTAATTTCTTTCGAAATGCCAGTAATACCTACTTCTGAAAACTCTTTTAAATATGGAGCAGGATATTGTTCATAAACTTCTGATGCTAATTTGTCAATTACTAATTCTTTTTTTATACCTGTAACTTTAGTGAATGAGTCATTACAGTCTAAAATTTTATAATCAATGGCTTGTTCGTTTTTATCAAAAATAACTTCATGCAAAACAACCATCTCGGTCATTTTCGAAAAAAGTGCACTAAATTTATTTTGGCTTTCTTGCAGAGCTAATTCGGTTTGCTTTTTATCATAATTAATAAATAATTGAGCTGTTAATGAGGCTATTGTGCTAATAAACGATTCTTCGTCAGAATACCAATTTCGTTTTTCGCCAATATGTTCACAACAAATTATCCCCCATAATTTACCTTCTGATATAATTCCAGCATCTAAAATTGATGTTATTCCCAATGGTTTTAAATACCCTTCGGTAAATTCCATCGTTCTTTTATCGTTTTGAGCATCAGGCACAGATATTCTGCTTTTTGTCATTATTGCTTTAAAATATTCAGGATAATCTTCGGTTTTTAAAGTAACACCTTTACTATATTCTGATTTATCAGATTCATATAAATTTATGCATTCTAATTCATTTTCATCTAAAGACAAAGCCCAAATACTTGCTCGTGATACATTTATGGTTTCTGATAAAGTTTTTGTAATTATTTTTAAAGCTGTTTCAATATCTTCATTTAAATTCTTTTGTTCTATTATTAAATTTGAAATTCCTTGTCTTTGTTTTTTTGCTCTTTTTTCACTTTTTTTTATTTCTTCCTCAAATAGTTTTTGATTTGTTATATCTATGTGCGTTCCAACAGTAATATTTGTTACTTTCCCATATTCATCTCTTAATGTTTTTCCTCTAGACCATATCCATCTATAAATCCCATCTTTATGTTTCATTCTAAAAAAACTCTCATACAAGTCTTCATATTTTATTTCTAAGTAATCTTTAAAATGTTCGGTTGCTGAAACTTTATCGTCTGGATGCAATAAGTCAACCCATGCTTTATCTATATTTGAGATTTCATCTACATTAATTTCTTCGGGATTATAACCAAGCATTGAAAAATATTCTGGAGAACACCATAAAAATTTTGTATCATAATCGTATTCCCAAGCTCCTGTATTTGATATAGAAATTATTGATTTGTATTTGTTTTCTGATTCTAATAATGCTATTGTATCTCTTCTTTTGTCTGAAATATCTCTAATAAATGAATGATATGTGCCGTCAGGCATTTTTTTACTATGCATCTCAATCCATTTAGTTGTGCCGTTAAAACAAATTATTTCTCTTTCGCTTACAACAGTATCACCTTTTTCAAGTAAATCAAATCGTAATGGTTTCGACCTCAACATTTCGTCATTAAATAATGTTTTTATGTGCTTTCCTAGTAAAAAACTTTTTTCACAACAAAGCATTTTGCAAATACTCTCATTTGCATCAATAATTAGGGCTTCTTTTGAACCTAATATAATCCCATCTACCGATAATTGGAATAATTTCTTGTATTTTGAACAATTTTCATTATTTGAAGTGTTTTCTTGATTTCTTAAATTTATAAGCTCATTTTCAAGCTCATAAATTTTATTTTTTAATTGTTCTTCGGTGAGATTTTGATTCATATAATTTGTTTAGGATAATGCTAATATAATAATTTTTTATTTTATGAAAAAGAAAATACTTTAATATTAAACTTTTTTCTTGCGAATTTTTTATTTGTGTTTTGGTATTTAATTATTTAAAAAATTTTACTTTTACAATAAAATCATATTGTTTTTTATGAATAATAATAAAACTGTTTTATTGGGAATGAGTGGTGGAATAGATAGTTCTGTTGCTGCTATTATTTTAAAAGAACAAGGTTTTAAGGTTACGGGTATTACTTTTAGAGTTTGGGATTATTTGTCGGCTTCTTGTAAGGCAAAAGAAAAAGGTTGTTGCAGTTTAGATTCTATTATTGAAGCTAAAGAATTAGCAAATAAGCTTAATATTGAACATCATACGGTTGACTTAAGAAATGAATTTAAAGTTGATGTTATTGATAATTTTGTAGCAGGTTATCTTAATGGTTTAACTCCAAACCCTTGTATTGATTGTAACTCTTTTATTAAATGGAAGTACTTACTTAAGAAAGCCGAAGAACTTAATATTGATTATGTTGCTACCGGTCATTATGCTAAGATAAAATTTGATAATAATAAATATATTCTTCAAAAAGGAACTGATTTAACCAAAGACCAATCTTATTTTTTATGGGGTTTAAATCAAGAAGAAATTAAAAAAACTATTTTCCCTTTGGGGAATTATTTAAAAAGTGAAATTAAACAATTAGCTAAAGATAAAGGGTTTGTTAAATTATCTGAAAAGAAAGAAAGTCAGGAGATTTGCTTTATTCAGGATAATGATTACCGTGCATTTTTAAAACGTGCTGTTCCTGATATTGACAATATTGTTGGTGAGGGTAATTTTATTTCTGTTGAAGGAAAAATTTTAGGAAAACATCTTGGCTATCCTTATTATACTATTGGGCAAAGAAAAGGGTTAAATATTGCTGTTGGACATCCTCTTTATGTCGTTAAAATCGATAAAGATTCTAATACTATTGTCTTGGGTGAAAAAAAAGATTTAATGAGCAATAGGATGGAAGTTGGTAATGTAAATTTTATAAAATATGATGTTTTTCCTGAAGATAAAGAATTAACTGTTAAAATTAGATACCGAAACGATGGTCATAAATGTTTTGTTAAAAATGAAAATAATAAAATATTGGTTAATTTTTTAAATGATGTTGAAGGTGTAACCAAAGGACAATCGGCTGTTTTTTATGAAAATGATGATGTTGTAGGTGGTGGAATTATTTTGTAATAATTATTTGTGTAAATCTTCTGATATTGAATTACTTATAAGCTTGTAAATTTCTTTATATTTCTCATTTTCAATCATTAATAAATGTTTGCTTATAATATTTATATCGTTTCTTATTGCAGGTCCTGTTTGCATTTTAGAAGGTAAACCATAATTAAGTTTAGTTGCAGTTTGTTTAATTAAAGGTTTTAATATCGAAAAATCAATTTCACTTTCTTGTAAAATTTCATTAGCTATATTATACATATAATTTGTGAAATTGCAGGCAAAAACTGCCGACAAATGAAGCTTTCCTCTTTTTAGTGAATCTATTTTTAAAGTATTATCCGATATTTTTTTGAAAATATTAAATAATTTTTCTTCGTTTTCTAAACTATTAGCTTCAATACAAAAAGGAATTTCTTTAAAATTTAATGGTATATTTTTATTGAATGTTTGTAAAGGATAAACAACACCATAATTATTAAAACCCGATAAAATATCAATGTTTAAACTTCCAGAAGTATGAACAATTAATCTATTATCACTTATTTTTAAATTCGAAACAAGGTTTTTTACCTCACTATCTTTAATAGCAATAATGTATAAGTCGGCATCTGAATTAATGTTTTTAATTTCATTTGTATAAGATGCTTTAAGTTCTGATGCTAACTGTTTTGCGTTTTCTAAAGTATTGCTATAAACTTGTGCAATTTTAAAATTATTTAATTGCATCTCTTTAGCTAAATGAGTAGCAACATTCCCCGAACCAATTATAACAATTTGCATTTATTTAAAATTAAAATTACAAGCCAATACTAAAGCCAACTCTAAACATAGGATTGCTTTGAATATATGATGGCAACTCTTCTAATACATCATATAAAACAGCTATTTCTACATAAGAATTACCTCCAATTTGTTCTCTGTATCCGCCACCAATGTAAAGCGGAGAAGACCATATTCTATCTTCATTCGAATATTGATAATAGGGAGTATAATTAACTTGTGAAGATTCGGCCTGAATGAATATATTGTCGTTAATTAAAAACTTTCCGAAAATTGATACCGCATAAACCGAAATTTCAACATCATAAAAGGTGCTATTTAAATATGAATATTGAAATCCAACACCACACGAAAATCTGTCTGATATTCTGTATCCGATAATAGGAGAAACATCAACTATTGTTACATCGCCAAAAGTAAAACCTAAACCACCACCCAAATATAGGTTTTGGCTAAATTTCGATTTTTCTTTATATTGTGTAAAATTAGGATTTTCAGCATAAATAGAATCGTTTTTTTCTTGTGAAAACGACAAAAAATTTAAGCTAAAAAGGATAATAAATAACAATACTGTTTTCATAAGTTTTTATGTTTTTAAATATCTATTTTCTATTAAAATAAATTTATTTAATCTCACTTCCTTCTGATGTTTTTACGGTTGGAGCAACAAAACACAATTTACCATCTTTGTCCTCTGCCATTAAAATCATTCCTTGTGAATCAATACCTTTTAAGTTTTTTGGAGCTAAATTTACTAAAATACTAACTTGTTGTCCAATAATTTCTTCGGGATTATAATATTCTGCAATTCCTGAAACAACGGTTCTTTTATCAATTCCTGTGTCAACAGTTAGTTTTAATAATTTTTTAGTTTTTGCTACTTTTTCAGCTTCAATAATTTTACCTACTCTTATATCTAATTTAGCAAAATCTTCAAATTCAATATTGCTTTTTGCTGGGTTCGCTGTAACTTTTAATGCTTCGTTTCTTTTTTTTGATTCTAACAACTTATTTATTTGTTTTTCAATTAAATCATCTTCAATTTTTTCAAATAATAAATCAGCATTGTTTATTGTATTGCCTGCTTTAATAATATTTAAATTACCAGCTTCGTTCCATTTTAATAGATTGATATTTAGCGTTTTTCTAATTTTATCCATAGAAAATGGGAGAAACGGGTCAGCTAATATTGATAAGTTTGCAATTATTTGTATCGAAATATTTAAAATGGTTTTTACTCTTTCTGGATCTTCTTTGTAAACTTTCCAAGGCTCGGTTTCGGTTAAGTATTTATTACCTAAACGAGCAAGGTTCATCATTTCGTTTTGTGCTTCTCTAAAACGGTAAGCATAAAGTGATTCACCAATTTTTTCGGGGAATTTTGATAATTCTTTTTCTAATAATATATCAATTTCTTTTAGTTCGCCTTTTTCAGGAACAATTCCATTATAATATTTATTAGTTAAAACAAGAGTACGATTTACAAAATTACCTAAAATTGAAACCAATTCATTATTGTTTCTTGCCTGAAAATCTTTCCATGAAAAATCACTATCTTTAGTTTCGGGAGCAATAGAAGTTAAAACATATCTTAAAACATCTTGTTTATTTGGTATTTCTTCGAGATATTCGTGAAGCCATACAGCCCAATTTCGTGAAGTCGAAATTTTATCATTTTCTAAATTTAAAAACTCATTTGCCGGAACATTTTCTGGTAAAATGTAGCTTCCTTCGGCTTTTAAAATAGCAGGAAATATTATACAATGGAAAACAATATTATCTTTTCCTATAAAATGAACAAGTTTTGTTTCTTTGTCTTTCCAATATTTTTCCCAGTCTTTTGTTAATTCTTTTGTTGCTGAAATGTAACCAATAGGAGCGTCAAACCAAACATATAAAACTTTGCCTTCGGCTTCTTTTAAAGGAACTTTAACTCCCCAATTTAAATCTCTTGTTACTGCTCTTGGATGTAATCCGCTGTCAATCCATGATTTACATTGACCATAAACATTTGGTTTCCATTCTTTATGATCTTCTAATATCCATTTTTTTAGCCAGTTTTCATATTTATCTAATGGTAAAAACCAGTGTTTGGTTTCTTTTAAAATAGGAGTATTTCCTGTTAGTGCCGATTTTGGATTAATAAGGTCGGTAGCATTTAACGAAGTTCCGCAAGCTTCGCATTGGTCGCCATAAGCTCTTTCGTTTTTACAATGAGGACAAGTTCCTGTAACATATCGGTCGGCCAAAAACTGATTAGCTTCTTTATCATATAATTGTTCGGTAACTTTTTCAACAAACTCCCCTTTATTATGCAAAGTTGTAAAAAACTCAGAAGCTAATTCATGATGAACTTTATTTGAAGTTCGTGAATAAATGTCAAAAGAAATACCTAAATCTTCAAAAGCTTTTTTATTTAGAGCATGATATTTATCAACAACATCTTGAGGAGAAATGCCTTCGTTAGTAGCTTTTATAGTAATAGGAACACCATGTTCGTCAGAACCACCAATAAAAACAACATCTTTGTCAGTTGCTCTTAAATATCTTACATAAATATCGGCAGGAATATAAACTCCAGCAAGGTGACCAATATGTATTGGGCCATTAGCATAAGGTAAAGCGGTTGTAACAGTATATCTTTTAAATTTTTGCATGTTTATATCTTTATAATTTTTTTATGCAAAGATAAGAAACTTTTAAATAGATGCTATAATCACTCTTTTATTATAAATGCATTTGATGAAAACAGGTTGTTATTAATTTTAAGAATTCAAGTCTTGTTCTTTTTTCGTTGACTTAGCTATGTTTTATTTTATCAATTAATTTTATAATTAATCTTTGATTGTATTTTTTTAAGAATAGTAACAAGCAAAAACTTCAATTTAAATAATGTGAGTTTTTTTATTTTATGAATTATTGTAATTTTGAAAAATTAACCTTATTAATATGCATTTTAATATGATATTATCTGAATTAGTTTTAGACTCTAGTTTTGTTTTTGTTCTTTTTATCTCAATTTGTATCGTTATTTGTGTAATTTATTTTATAAAAAATGCAGATACACAAGAAACCATTTCTAATATAAATATTTTTTCAGCATATAATTCAGAAATTAGAAAAGTGCTTTCCGAAAAATCCACCTATTTTAAAAATCTTACTAAAGAAGAAGATAAAAATCTTTTTATTAAAAGAGTAGATTTCTTCATTAAAACCAAAAAATTTATTTCAAAAAGCGAGAATTTCATTATAACAAATGAAATGAAAATTCTTGTTGCAGCTACAGCAACTCAGCTAACATTTGGGTTAAGCAGAAATTATTTTAGCCATTTCCGTAAGATATATTTATTTAGAGATATATTTCATAACACTAGAATAGACAAAAATTTAAAGGGTGAGGTTAGTGCTATGGGATATATTGCTTTATCATGGAATGATTTTGTAGAAGGATATAAGAACGAATGTGATAAATTAAATGTTGGATTACATGAAATGGCACATGCCCTTAAGCTAGATATTCTTTTTTATAGTAATCAAGATACTCTTAGAAAGCAGTTTTTAGATAATGTTGATGATAAATCAACAGATGAAATTGCAAAAATTAAAAATGGAGACGTTCATTTTTTTAGAGATTACGCTGCTACAAATAATCATGAGTTATTTGCTGTTGCAGTTGAGCACTTTTTTGAAGCACCTTTTGAATTTAAAGAAAGGCTACCTTTGGTTTATAAATATATGAGTCTTGTTTTAAATCAGGATTTAGCTAATAATATTTTCCGTGGAATAAAAACCATTGAATATTTCAAGAATAATAACGATTCAAATGATTTAGAATATGTTTCAGAAGTACCAACTTATAAGTCAGAAGTGGATTTTTTTCAAGTATTTTTGAATGTTTTTAGACTTTTTATGTTTGTAGGGATATTTTCAATTTCAATTTTATTAAATAATACAAATCTATTATTACCAGGATTATTTGTTGTGCTTTTTGCAATGTATTTTGTGATTTCATTACATCTTAATAGGGTTATTATTTTAAAAGATTTTTTAATTGTCTCCAATAAAACAACATTGTTAAAAATATATAAAACAATTCATTTATCTAATATTATTTCTGTTAGTATCGAAAATTTAAATAGAAGTAATTTTATTGAAATAGTTTATGTTGATAATAAACAAATTGTAACATACAAAAAAAATATTTATATCTCTGAAAAAGAAAGACAACTGTTTGCTAAGTTTTTGAGAGATAAAAAAGTTCTTGTTAGGGAAAATAATCCTAATTTAAAGGTATAATACAATAGCATGAATATTGATTTTTTTCGACTTCTCAACTTGTATTTTTAATGCTATTATAAATAAAGGGCTGCTTGTGATAAAGGTTTTGCTTATATGTTATAATATTCTGCTATATTATTAATATCTTCAATAGACTGATGAGTCCAATTTATTTCAACCATTTTTTTAGCTTTTTCTTTGCTACAATAGATGAAAACACCAAATTTTTGTCCGACTCTTCAATTCCAATGTCTATCTTTTGTAATAATATTATTCTATCAATTATATCCTCTACTGTAAACTCATTTGGAAGATCTTTTATTGATTTTAGTAATTTCGTTTTAGTAATCATATAATATAATGTTTATACAAAAATAATAAATTAAAAATATATAGTTTTAAAATTAAATAATGTAAATTTTTTATATATTAAAACCAACAAAGGTCTTTATATAATTTGCAATTATCTAAAACTCGGCTGGTTCGGAAATGTTTTTGTGTCTAGTTACTTTCAACTAATATTGTTTTTTAAGCTGCTCTTACAGAGCGTATGTTTGGCTTTTTTCTTTTATACCCGAAGCTTTGCTTCGGGCTGAATTAATACAGTCTTTCAGACTGTTGTTTTCTTATTTTACTTGCGGCTGGCACGGAACGAAGCATCTATGTTTTAATAAAAGACCCTTCATTGCCAGGGTGACAAAGGCTAACACAAGGCTGGCGCGGATTTGTAATCCGTGCCTACCCGTTTTTTTATATAAACTTAAAATTATTGCAGATCTGTAACACCAACTTCATTTCTTTTTATATTTTATTGCAAACTACGACAAACTAGGATTATAATTAATCCAATATTTTTTCTGTTTCTTTGCTTTTGGGGAAGGCGAATCCTATGGAAATTTCTAATCTTATAAAATCTTTTTTTGATGTGAAATTTTCAAAATATAACGAATAATATTTTATTGGTTCTTTAATGTAAACTAATCCATATCCACATAATAGTTCAAAAATAAAACTATTCAATTTGCATTTATAGCCTACATTTAATCCACTGTTTAATAAATGTAATACATCTGTTTCAATATCTGAACTATTAGGGGGAATATAATTTCTTTTAAGATAAAAATACCGAAAATGAATACTTGTGAACAATCCTGTTTGAATTTTATTTTCTTTAGCAAAAGGATAAAACCTGTATTCTGGCATAATTCCAGGACCTTTTAAAGAATATACCTCAATTAGACCTGCAGAAGTGTTAAATTGACCTGCGTAAAGTTTACCATATTGTGCTGTCATTAAAATTGACGAATGTTTTGTAAATGGCCTTTCATAAGATAATGAAACAATATATACAGAGTTGTATGCAAGCCGAAAAAAGATGTGGGCAAATTGATAGAAATGATTTTATTTT
>CAZJKL010000070.1:0-12868 GCA_964546655.1 uncultured Bacteroidales bacterium
CAGATTTTCTGCAAAAATTAAAACTGCTGACCTAAATTGGACAAGTCAGGAAAAGGAGGGGTCAGGATGCTTCTTTTAGCAAGAGCTATAGTTATTTGCTAAAGCAATAACCTCGTTGGTGTCGATGTTATTTATACAATTAAAATGTTTTTTAGGACATTGGCTAAAACCAATTTTTGAACATGGTCTGCACTTTATTTTTTTTTCTTAATAAGACTCTTTCTCTTTAACTTTCTGTTTTTATATTTTATTTTAGAATATAAATTTGTCAGTTGAGCGAAGCATTTAATTCGTAGCAATATGTGTATCGTTTATTTTGTTAACCAACAATACTTTTGATTTTTTTTAATCCACTCCATTAATTTTCCTTATACTCCATTCGATAGTTACTAATAAAACCAATAAAAATAAAATCCATTTATAATTTATTAAATCGGCATAAATGTTTTTAAAATAAGAATAAGATTTAAATAAATTATCTTCATTAATATAATTCTTTAGCTTATTTAATTCATTGTTTTTGCTATTTAAATAAAACAATTTACCATCTGTTTTTACCGATAAATTATTAAGTAAATTGTGGTCTGCAACAGTATTAATAAACTCAGTTTTTATTTGGGTTATGCTAAAAGTACCTTTTTTAGAGTAAATTTTATTTTTATTATTAACTGTACAAACATAATTGTAATCACCAACAGGTAAATTTCCTACATTAAGCATATAGCTATTTGTAGTTTTATTAAATATAAAATTATAGTTTTTTTGGTTTTTATCTGTTATTGTAATTTTTACATCAGGCTCATTAATAAGCTCATAGCTTTCATTATATAATTCGGCATTAATAATTACTTGTTCTGCTTGTGAAAAAACATTATTGCACTTTACCCTAAAATAACTTCTATCAGCTTTTATTGATAAAAATTGAACAATCTTATTTATAATTTCATAAAATGAATCGAAATTTTTATTTATTTTATAATCATAAAGTTTCCATTTATATAATCCTTCACCTAAAATAAATCCAACTTTTTTATTATTTATTTCTCCGAAAGTTATTAATGGATTTTCGGTTTTAACCATACCAATTTTTTGATTAAGAAAATTGTTCATAGGAATATTATACTGATATTCACCAAAATGACAAATAAGTGGAGGAAATGTTATTATAGTTTTTAGTGTATTTTCGGATATTGTAAATAATGAAAAATTAGAATTGTAATTTGCTGTAACTTCATTAAAGTTTTGTGATTTTTGATTTATTCTAATCCCTAAATTACAGTTATTAAAACTATTAATATTTGTATTTGTTCCGTTAATTAATAATAAAGGCGTTTCAGATTCTTTAATTTTATTTACAATATTAACATTAGAATTTGTTGGCGAAGAATGAAGAATAATTAAATCATAATTATTGTAATTATTAATATTATCTATTGAGTTAATATCAACTTCATAATTTTTATTTGCATCAATAGCTTGTTTTATAGCCGAGAGATCGGGATGTGGACTACTATATGCGATTAATATTTTTTGTTTATTTTCTAAAATATCAATAAAAAAATCGGTATAATTATTTTTAAAATTTATCTCATCATTAACTTCATTTATTTTAATAGAATATTTTTGAATGCCTTTATTTTTAGCTTTAATTAAAAAGTTAATTTTCTCAAATTGATTTTCTTTTGAAATATTAATAATTTGTTTTTCAATAACAGTATTATTATTAATAACTGAAACTATTGCTTTTTCACCTTTAAGTTTCTTGGCTTCAATAATCACTTCAACAGGGAAATTATTATCTAAATAAGATATTTCGTTATGATTTACATTTTTAATTATAAAATCTCTGTAATTAACTGTGTCTCCTAAAGCAATAGTTAATATAGGCAAATTAAAGCTTTCTATTGTAGAATTAGGATGTGAGCCAGAGTTAAAAATACCGTCAGAAACTAAAATTATACTACTTATATTTTTTTTAAAGAATGAAGATTTTACTTCATCAAAAAATGCCGAATAGTTGGTTTCGGTACCATTAAATAAATAATTTAAGCTGTCGTTAATTTTACTATCAAAACTATAAGAAATAACATTAAATTTATCTGATAGATTATCAATTAAACTATCAATTTTTTGGGGATACTCATTCTTATAAAACAATGAATCTTTATTTGCTAAAATAGATTGAGAATTGTCTATTCCAATAATAATTAAAGGTTTTTCAATTGTTTTAAATTTAGCTTTAAAAATAGGTTTTAATAATAAAAAGCACAAAAAAGAAATTAATAAAAACCTAGAAAAAGCTAGAATTATTTGAAGTTTATTATTTAAGTTTTCGGTTTTTTTGTTTTTATAGTATAATAAAAGTGAGATTAATACACCAATAAAAAAACAAGGAATAATTAGCCACAAAGAATATTCTGAAATTATTTTAAAAGCAAATATCACTTAACACAAAACATTATATTGTTAAAAATTTAAAGGGACTGTCTAAAAAGGACAATTTTTTGTCATTTTGAACGAAGTGAAAAATCTTAACGCATTTATTGTTAGATTCTTCGCTTCGCTCAGAAAGACATATTTTCGTTTTTTTGGACAGTCTCTTTAGTAAATATTGATTTATATTACTAGTAAAAATTACAATAAATCACTTGCAAGTTCAGCCAATGCGCTTCTTTCACCTTGAACAAGATTAATATGTGCAAAAATATCTTGACCTCTCATCTTATCAACTAAATAAGCTAATCCATTTGATTTTGAGTCAAGCCAAGGGGTATCAATTTGATGAATATCTCCAGTAAACACCATTTTTGTTCCTTCTCCTGCACGAGTAATAATTGTTTTTATTTCGTGTGGAGTTAGGTTTTGAGCTTCATCAACAATAAAGAAAATATTTGATAAACTACGTCCTCTTATATAAGCCAAAGGAGTAATAATTAATTTTTCATTTTTCAAAAGTTCTTCAATTTTCATAGCTTCTTTGCTATCGGCACTAAATTGATGTTTAATCAATGATAAATTATCAAATAAAGGTTGCATGTAAGGTCCTATTTTGTCTTTTATATCGCCTGGTAAAAATCCAATGTCTTTATTTGACAAAGGCACAATAGGTCTTGCTAAAAATATTTGACGGAACTTTTGTTTTTGATTTAAAGCTGCAGCTAAAGCAAGTAAAGTTTTACCTGTTCCAGCCTTACCTGTTATTGCAACTAATTTTACTTCTGGTCTAATTAATGCATCTAAAGCAAATGTTTGTTCGGCATTTCGTGGTTCAATTCCATAATAACTTTGTTTTTCAACTCTTTCCATCAACTTTTCAGCAGAATTGTAGTGAGTTAAAACACTAGAAGTAGTACTCTTTAAAATATAATATTCATTAGCAACTAGTTCTTGTTTAATTTTTATTTCTTCAACAGGAATGCCTTTATATTCTTTATATAATCTATTAATGATGTCATTATCAATATTTTCTATAATTTCAATGCTTTTATTTAAAATATCAATATCTTTAATTTGACCTTTTTCATAATCTTTAGCTTGAATTCCAATAGATTTAGCTTTCATTCTAAGATTAATATCTTTAGAAATTAAAATAACATCTACATCTGGTTTTTCTTGTCTTAAAGAATCAGCAATAGCTAAGATTCTATGATCTGCCGTTTTTTCGAAAAATGAATTTTTAACAAGTTCAGAAAAATGACGTCCTATCTCAACAAACAAAGTTCCATATCCTTTTCCTAAAGGAATACCTTCGCTTAACATTCTTTCTCCTGCTAATTCATCAAGTTCTCTAGTAAACTCTCGTGCTTGGAAATTAATTAAATCACTACCTTTTTTAAAATTATCTAGTTCTTCTAAAACAACAATTGGAATTACAATATCGTTATCATCAAAACCGTAGATACATCTATAATCGTGAAGAAGCACATTTGTATCTAATACAAATAATTGTTTTTTTTCTTTTGTTTTTTTTGCTGTAGTCTTTGCCATATTTTCTTTTTTGTTAAGTAATAATTTCAAATTTAATTTTTTTATTTAATTTTAAAAATTGTATAAGCACATATTTTTAGTTAAACCCAATTTTAGTTAAATAAAAATATGTTTTATTATTTAAAATACCTTTTGTTTTTATTCTTTTATATCCAGATGCTAAATAAAAATTAGCATACCAGTGAGTAATTTCACTATTATAATAATCTATAACTTTCTCATTATCATCAGATTTAATTGCAATATCTTTTTTATTAGAAGTTACTTTGTCTTTATTTATTATTTTATACATAATTTTACCATTGTTATTGTATGCTAAAACTATTTCATTTTTATTTAACAACACTGAAATTCTTTTATATAAATTAAAAGAAATAATATCCATTATTTCAATACTATTTTCCCACTTCAAATTTAAGTCTTTGTCAAAACCTACAATAAAAGCGTGAGTATATTTATATCCCTCAAACACTTCTCTTGTTATTGTTTCGGGCATTCCATAATTATAAACAGTTTGAAATTCTGTTCTATATTCGGGCACAAAACATTCGCCAATTAAAATAAGTTCATTATTATATTCAATAATATCATGAACAATAATATTATATTGAAATCCTATTTTTTGCTTAAGCTTATCTCTGGTTTTATTAACTTTTTTCTTTGAAAGTTGGTTGTCTGTTTCAATAAAATTATAAAAGTTTTTAAAGTTTATGAAAGGATAATATTTATACTTATCATTTTCATAATTTCCAATAAATAAACCAGTTGAACTAATTATATCGTTTTCTAGTATTGCACTATGTTTGTTTTTTGAGTAATAGTATGTGCCATAAATATAATTTTTATCATTATAATTAAAATATTTTGCATAGTTTATGTGTTTATTAGAATCTTCTTTAAATAATTTTTCAGAATTTATTATTTGAAAATCTTTGTCATATAAAGTTTTTATAATATTATCTTGTTTTTTTCTAATAATATTTCTCGATAAAACAATAGGTGTATTATTAATATTTGAAACAGATAATGTTTTTGAATATCCATTTAATTTAGGGCTAATGTTTATTGTGTTTTTATTAGTAAAAGAAAAATTAAAAACCCTACTATTTGAATTATTTATAGCCAAACCCGTAATTTGAGGGATAAAAGTAATTTGAAATAATCCTTGAATAATATTATTAATATCCTTTGTTTTAGATTTTCCAACAATTAATGCGTTGTAATCAAAAACCTGAAAAGAATTGTAAAAGAATTTTTTATTAAAATAGCTATTGAATATTTCATATTTAAAATTTGAAGTATTAACCTTAACAATTTGAAAGTTTTGTTTTAAAACATTTGTATTATTTCCTGTTTCTGAAAACAGAAAATAAATATAATTATTGAAAATTTTATAATCAATAAAATGGCAGATATCCCCTAATGCAATATCAAGTTCAAGTTCATTGAAAAGCAAATTATTATATTTTAATAATTTCCATTTGTTTGAATTAATGCCGTTTTCTTGAAATAAAACAAAGAGATTATCATTGTTTGTTATAATATTATATTGATTTAGGTTATTAGCTTCAAATTCTAATTGAATAGGCTTATTGTTTTGTGAAATCCCACAAATAGCTATTAAAACGAATATAAATACATTTAAAATATAAAGCATTTTTAGTAAGACTTTAAAAAGAGAATTAAAAATAAAATTAATTGAATAAAAATACTACAAAAAATAATTACTTTTGAAATTAAAATAGATTATATGATTTCACTAAATAATATAAAAGAACCTATTGAATGGGAATTAAAAGAATTTGAGAGAGAGTTTAAAAAATCAATGCAAAGTTCGGTTCCTTTGCTAGATAAAATAGCAAATTATATTATTAAAAGTAAAGGCAAACAAATTAGGCCATTATTAGTATTTTTATCTGCAAAAGTTTCGGGAGGCATTACAAAATCAACATATACCGCAGCTACTTTAATAGAATTATTACATACTGCAACTTTAGTGCATGATGATATTGTTGATAATTCTTATGAACGAAGAGGTTTTTTTTCGATAAATGCATTGTGGAAGAACAAAATAGCTGTTCTAATTGGTGATTATTTGTTTGCAAAAGGTCTTTTAACTTCATTAAAAAGCGATGAATTTCAGTTGTTAAAAATTGTATCTATAGCAGTTGAAAAAATGAGCGAAGGAGAACTTTTGCAAATCGAAAAATCTCGAAAACTTGATATAACCGAAGATATTTATTTTGATATAATAAAAAGAAAAACAGCATCTCTTCTTGTTTCATGTTGCCAATGCGGTGCTATTTCGGCCAATGCGAGTATTGACGATGTAAATAAAATGGTTGAATTTGGTGAAAACCTTGGAATAGCTTTTCAAATAAAAGATGATTTATTTGATTATGGCAATAGCAAAAAAATTGGAAAACCAACCGGCATAGATATTAAAGAAAAAAAGATGACCTTGCCTCTTATTTATTCATTAAACAATTGCAGTAAAACCGAAAAAAATAAGATAATTAAAACTTTTAAAAATAAAAATATTAATTCTGAAGATGTAATTAATGTTGTTAAGTTTGTTGAAGAAAAAGGAGGTATGGAATATTCAAATAAAATAATGCAAGAATATAAAAATAAAGCATTAAAAAGCTTAGAAAGCTTCCCTGAAAGTGAATCAAAAAACTCACTAAAAATGCTAGTTGAATATACAATAGAAAGAGAAAAATAAAATGATAGAAAAGAAATTTATATCAAATCTTTTTTTTGTAATTTTAATCAATCTATTAATAAAACCATTGTGGATTTTTGGTATTGACAGAGAAGTTCAAAATGTTTTAGGAGCACATGAATATGGACTGTTTTATACTTTATTCGGCTTTTCTTTTTTGTTTAATATTTTCCTTGATTTAGGAATTACAAATTACAACAATAGAAATATATCTCAAAACAGCCAATTATTAACTAAACACCTTTCGGGAATTTTTCTTTTACGAATTCTAATGTTTTTAATATACTTGGCAATAACTTTATTCCTTGGCTTTTTATGGGGGTATTCTTCATACTATATTAAAATTCTTTTAATATTATCTTTCAATCAATTTTTAGCTTCATTCACATTATATTTAAGATCAAACATCGGGGCATTACAACTATTTAAAACAGATAGTATAATTTCGGTTTTAGATAGATTAATACTAATAATAATTTGTTCGGTTTTATTGTGGGGAAACTTAACCGAACAAAGAATGAAATTAGAATGGTTCGTATATGCACAAACAATATCATACCTAATAACAAGTATTGTTGCTTTTATTATTGTTATTAAAAAAGCTGAATTTTTAAAGATAAATTGGAATTATCCTTTTTTCATAATGATTATAAAACAAAGTATGCCTTTTGCAATATTGGTTTTGCTGATGACATGGTATAATAGAATAGATGTTATAATGCTAGAAAGATTAATTCCTGACGGAACAATTCAAACAGGAATTTATGCCCAAGCATACAGATTATTAGATGGAGCAATTAATATGTATCCGTTTTTGTTCGCTGTGTTATTATTGCCAATTTTTTCAAAAATGTTAAAAGAAAAAGCCAATATAGAAGAGTTGGTTAAAATTTCGTTTTGTTTGTTAATTGTACCAGTTCTAATTTTATCCATTAGTATTTATTTTTATGATATTGAAATAATGTCATTGTTATATGATGATAATTATAAAAGTTCTGCGGCTGTTTTAATAATACTTATGTTTAGCTTCATTGCGATATCAACTACTTATATTTTTGGAACATTATTAACTGCAAATGGAAATTTAAAACAATTAATAGCTTTAGCTATAGTGACTATAATAGTAAATGTTGCCTTAAATATATATCTAATACCAAAATATTTAGCTTTAGGCTCAGCTATTTCTAATTTAATAACTCAATCATTCTCTGCATTATTGCAAATAATTATAGCCACTAAAATTTTTAAATTTAGCATTAACTATAAGCTAATGTTCAAGCTAATTCTATTAATAATATTTATTATTGGGATAAACTACTTTGCAAATAATTATATAAACTTATTTTGGATATACAACTTTATTATAGCTATGACTGTTTCGTTAGTTTTTTCACTATTAATAAGAATTATTGATTTGAAGCAATTTATATTAATAATTTCACAAAGGAACAAGGGAAAAATATAATTAAATATTGCATTTTTTTAACAAATCATAAAAAATAAATTTGAGATATATTAATTTATAATTACATTTGCAAGAAATTTTTTAATAAGAAACTAAAACTAATTATTATGGATATTTTCGAAAAAATTAAAAGTAATAGAGGTCCATTAGGAAAATACTCTTCATTTGCTCATGGATATTTTGCATTTCCAAAATTAGAAGGACAAATTTCAAATAAAATGACTTTTAGAGGTTCTGAAATGCTTATTTGGAGTATAAATAACTATTTAGGATTAGCAAATCATCCTGAAGTTAGAGAAGCTGATGCAAAAGCTGCGAAAGATTACGGTATGGCATACCCAATGGGAGCTAGAATGATGTCGGGACAAACAGTTTATCATGAAAAATTAGAAAAAGAATTAGCAGAATTTGTTCAAAAAGAAGATGCATTCTTATTAAACTATGGTTACCAAGGAATGGTTTCTATAATAGATTCTTTAGTTAATAGAAATGATGTTATTGTATATGATTCTGATTCACATGCTTGTATTTTAGACGGATTAAGATTGCACATGGGAAAAAGATTTGTTTATACACATAATGATATTCAGAGTTGTGAAAAACAATTAGAAAGAGCAAAAAAACTTGCTGAAGCACAAGGAGGTGGTATTTTAGTTATTACTGAAGGTGTTTTCGGAATGGTTGGTGATTTAGGAAAATTAGATGAAATAGTTGCACTTAAGAAAAAAGTTCCATTTAGATTGTTAGTTGATGACGCTCATGGTTTTGGTACAATGGGTAAAACAGGAGTAGGAACAGGCGAACATTTTGGAGTACAAGATGGTATCGATGTTTATTTTGCTACTTTTGCTAAAGCTATGGCTGGTATAGGTGGTTTTGTTGCAGCTAACGAAAATGTAATAGAGTATTTAAAATATAATATGCGTTCTCAAACTTATGCTAAAGCATTACCAATGCCAATGGTAATTGGAGCATTAAAAAGATTAGACCTTCTTAAAAATCAGTCTTCTTTAAGAGAAAAATTGTGGACAAATGTAATTGAACTTCAAACTGGCCTTAAAGAATTAGGTTTTACTTTAGGACATACAAATTCTCCTGTAACTCCAGTTATTTTATTAGGCGAACTTCAAGAAGCAGTTAATATGACGATTGATTTAAGAGAAAATTATAATATATTCTGTAGTATAGTTGTTTATCCAATTGTTCCTAAAGATACTATTCTTTTAAGATTAATTCCAACGGCAGTTCATACAAGAGAAGATATTAAATATACCTTAGAAACATTTAAAGCTATAAGGGAAAAATTAAAAGCAGGAGAATACAATAAAGAAATTGAAGGATTAAAATAAAATCGTTTAATTTAAAAATATTGTATAACATATTGCTATTTAATATATTTTATAATATATTTGTTAATGTTATTTTAAATTTTATATCTGTGAAAAAAATTTATTTATTATCATTTATTTTATCTATGCTATTATTTAATAGCTGTACAGATGAAAAATTAGCTCCTACAAGAGAAGAATTTCTAACTAATAGTGCTACAAAACAATGGAAATTAACAAGAGTTGTTGTTAATGGTAATATTAGAGTCTCTGCAGCATGTGATCTGGATAATATTTATAGATTTAATGCAAATTCAGAATATAGCGAAAATGAAGGATCAACTACTTGCGATGCAACAGCTATTGGTTCAGATAAATTTAATGGATATTGGTTTTTTAGCAAAAACAAAGATTCTTTAAGAATACTAAATAATAATAGAGTTACCGAGGATCAGTATAAAATTGACAATATATTAAAAAATAAATTAGAAGTATCTTTTAAATCAAATGTAGTTGGAGACGACAGTACTTATTATTTAACTTATGAACCTTTTTAATTGTTTTTAATATCACAATAAACAGGTAAGTGGTCACTAAAACCAAAATTATATTTTAATCCAATATACGTACGCATGGGCTTTAAGCCCATGCTTTTTTTATCTTCTTCTAGTAGGAAATTTAATTTGTCAAATCCAGCAATTTTTGTGTCTATAATCTTTTTATTTAAATAGTTCGAAACTATTATTTGATCAAACAAAAACCAATTATTTTGATATTTACAGGTTCCTATCCCTTCCTTATTTATATTATTCATTAAATTAACCAATATATTATTAGACAATAAGTTTAAAATACTATTATCGGTTGGAGTATCATTAAAATCACCCATTATTATAATATTTGCATTTTTATCTGTTTTTGTTATTGAATCAACAATCATTTTTAACTTATCTGCAACATATTCTCTCTTTTCTTCTGATTTTTCCTTGCCTCCAACCCTTGATGGCCAATGATTTATAAAACAATGTAGCGTGTCTTTTGAGGAGTTTAACCCTTTTACATATAATATATCTCTTGTTTTAACAAACAAATTAAAAGGGAATATTATCTCAATATTTTTCGAATATAATGGAGTGAAATAATTTTTTTGATATATAAAAACAACATCAATTCCTCTTTTATCTTTTGAGTCATAATGTATATATTTATATCCTGCCTTTATTAGTGGTGTTTTATTTAATAAATCATCTATAACTTTCGAATTTTCAATCTCACATAATCCAATTATTTCTGGTGCCTTTTCTTCTCCAATACCAGCAATTACTCTATAAATATTATTTATCTTAATGTAATATTTTTTACTATTCCAATATTTTTTACTGGTTGGCAAAAAATCATTGTCATTAATTGTTTTATCATCAATTGTGTCAAATAAATTCTCAACATTATAAAACATAATCCTACTAAAATCGCTTCTTTTATAGTTTTTTTGTTCAACTTTTTTATAAGCTGAACTTAGAAAAGCAAAATAAAATAAAAATATAAATAGTACTAATTTCATTATTTAATAGGTTTATTTCTTTAATTAAACTGTACAAAATTCGAAAAAATAAATTAGATTTGTATTAAAAACTACATAAAATGTCGGTACTTAATTTAAGAATCATTTATATAGATGATAAAAATGAAGCTACAATATTTAGAGATATCGAAATAGCTTCAAATAATAATTTTGAACAACTTCATAATTTTATCGAAGAAGTTTTTAATTTACCTAAACAACAATTAGCTTCTTTTTATTTAAGTGATAATGAATGGAGCAAAGGCGAAGAAATAACTTTGATGCCTTTAGATGATTATAGTGATGGTATATCTGAAATGCAAAAAACAATTTTATCAAAACTAATTAATGAAAAAGGTCAAAAATTAGTTTATGTTAATGATTTTCTATTGCATCATACTTTTTTTGTTGAAATAAAAGATATAAAAACAGCTGATTCAAAACTTAAAAGTCCGATTTGCACAAGAACTTTTGGCGAAATTCCTTTAGATGTTTTTGATATGTCTAATATATTAGATGAATCAATAAGCGATGAACTAATGCATGAATTTGATAATGAAATTTATGATGAAAATGAGTTTAATAATGAAGATGATGAGTTTGGTGGAGGCGAAGAATATGGATATGAAGATGATGAAGAATCTAAATATTAAAAACATCTTCAATTAAATCTATTTCATATCTCTTTAATGCTTAATATTAACAAAAAAATTCTAATTGTTTTAACTGGCCCTACTGCTGTAGGAAAGACTGACTTGAGCATTGATATTGCTAAAAATTTTAACACTGAAATAATTTCTGCAGACTCAAGGCAATTTTTTAAGGAATTAAAAATAGGAACGGCACCTCCTTCTGACGATGATTTAAAAAAAGTTAAACATCATTTTATTGGAAATTTATCAATTACCGAAAATTATAATATTGGAAAATATGAAATTGATGCTTTAAATTGCATTAACAATATTTTTAACAAAAACAATTATGCTGTATTAACTGGCGGTTCGGGTTTATATTTAGATGTTGTTTGTAATGGAATGAGTGTTTTGCCTTCGGCTGATGAAGATATTAGAAATGAAATTGATGCCATTTTCAATACTGGTGGAATAGAGGCTTTAAAGGTAAAATTAAAAGAATTAGATGAAGAATATTATAAAATAGTTGATTTAAATAATTATAAAAGATTAATGAGGGCTATTGAAGTTTGTTTGGTAACAGGAGAAAAATACTCTGAATTAAGAAAAAATAAACCTCAAGAACGTGAATTTAAAATAATTAAATTTTGTCTTAACCGAGACAGAAATGAGCTTTATGAAAGAATTGACAAAAGAGTAGATCTAATGATTGAAAATGGTTTAATTGATGAAGCTAAATCTTTTATTAATTTCAGAAATTACAATTCGTTAAATACTGTTGGTTATAAAGAATTATTCCCTTTTTTCGATGGAATTTATGATATAAATGAAGCCATTAGATTAATTAAACGTAACTCCCGCAGATTTGCAAAACGGCAATTAACTTGGTTCAGAAAAGATAATTCTTATATTTGGGTTAATCCTAGTGAGATTGAAAAGATAATTGAAACAATTGAAGATTTTTAGTTTACGCACTTAAAGTGATAGTGTCTTTTTTTGATTTGCTTGCGTTTCAACAATATTATCTTACTAAAGAAATATTTCCTTTTATAATTTCACCTTTATCAATAATTGTTATTACGTAAAAATACACTCCTGTAGGTAATTCCTCTCCACTTCCTGTTTTGTGCATTGAGTCACCCACTTTTTAAATTTCCATATTAAGTAAAT
>CAZJKL010000071.1:0-12543 GCA_964546655.1 uncultured Bacteroidales bacterium
CAGTAGCTGTTCCATTATTTTCTCCATTACAACTTACATTTGTTTGACTTGTTGATACTATTAATGGTATTACGTTGTCAGTTATTACTATTGAAGCAGTTCCAGTTTGTGCAGCATTATCAGTTACAGTTACCGTATATGTATCAGCACATAATCCTGTAGCAGTTTGAGTTGTTTGACCATTTGCATTCGGACTCCAGATATAAGTGTGAGGAGCTGTGCCTGAAGTTGGTGTTGCTGTTGCTGTTCCATTATATGGATATGAGCAACTAGTATTTGGACTTGATGACATTGTTGTAGAAATTGGCGAACCTTCCATTAGTTCAGCTGGTTGCTGAACTCCTTCAATAATAAAATTATCAACTCCATTATGAGTTTTATATACTAATTGACCAATTGAACAAGAGAATGAACCATTAACACAAATGAATGAACATCCACTTGCATTAAAACTAACTTGTGGGTATACTTTAATGCTCGTTAATAAGAGAAACAACAATAAATTTACTATGTTATTTTTTTTAATTCGGTTAATAAATATGCTTTTCATAAAAAAATTTTTAAATAAAAAATAATAAGTAATTACGTATTAATAATAATAATGTTTCAAATTTAATAAAAATATTCATTATATGTTGTCAATAATTTTATTTAATGTTGAATTTAAATTTTCGACTGCTTTAGGAATATCCCAATTATTTTTATCCCTATCTCCTACATAATTTGATATGGCTCTTAATTGAACAAATTTAATATTTTCATAAACACATGCATACATAAATGCGGCTCCTTCCATAGATTCAATGTCGGCATTATAATTTGAATTTAAACTATTTGCTGTTTCAATGTCGCCACTTACAGAATTTACAGTTAACGACTTTACATCTATAACATTATCTGGCAAATTATAATTTGAATTTTTTAAACATTCACTCTTTAAGATGTCTTTTTTAGTAAATAAATTTAAGGTTGACGCTTTTACTATTTTATCTTTAAACTTTATTCCAAGTTCAGGCAAATATTCTTCAACAACATTTACAACATCTCCTATTTTTAATTTATTGTTAAATGCACCTGCAATACCAATATTTATAGCTAAATCATATTTAGATTCATTAAATATTTTTCCTAATAAATACGAAGTTGAAATCATACCAACTCCTGTGATTATTATATCAATTTCTTTATTTTTAATTTTAATAGAATAAAACCTACTGTTTTCATTATAAAAAATACTATTCTCATTAAAGAAATTATTAATTTCTAAATATGTAGCACTAACAATTAATATTTTCATAAATACTATTTTTAAATTTTCAATTTATAAATTTTGTTATTGAATAATTATAAAAGCCATAAACATTAATAGATTCAATTAATTCAATTAATTCAATTATATTCAAAATATTAAAATACTAAAACAAATATAAGCAAATAAAAAATTCTACATATCTTTGTCGCATATTTGATTAAATATTAATTAATAACTTTTATTTTTTTTAAAGTTGTTTTAAAATTATTATGATGAATAAATTTAGTAATAACCCTATATACGATGAAAAAACAGTTAAACAAATAGCCGTTTATTACAAAGAAATTTTAAAATTATTAGGTGAAAATGAAAATAGAGAAGGTTTAATAAAAACCCCTGAAAGAGTTGCAAAGGCACTTATGTTTTTAACTCAAGGATACGAACAATCTCCTGAAGATATTTTAAAGTCTGCTATATATAATGAAGATTATAAGCAAATGGTTATCGTAAAAGACATTGAACTATACTCCATGTGTGAACATCATATTTTACCATTTATAGGTAAAGCTCATGTTGCTTATATTCCGAACGGAAAAGTAGTTGGAATTAGTAAAATAGCGAGAGTAGTTGATGCATATAGTAAAAGATTACAGTTACAAGAACGTTTAACAACTCAAATTAAAAATTGCATACAAGAAACATTAAATCCTCTTGGAGTTGCTGTTGTTATAGAAGCACGACACTTATGTATGCAAATTAGAGGGGTTCAAAAACAACACTCACTAACAACTACATCTGATTTTACGGGAATATTTCTAAAAGAAAATAAAACAAGACAAGAATTTATTAATTTAATCAAAAATAATAATTAACATTTTAAACTTTAACAAATGAAAGCATACGTATTCCCAGGTCAAGGAGCACAATTTGTTGGTATGGGCAAAGAACTATACGAAACAAACGAAAAAGCTAAACAAATGTTCGAAAAAGCTAATGAAATATTAGGTTTTAGAATAACTGATGTAATGTTTAGTGGAACAGATGAAGATTTAAAACAAACTAAAATCACTCAACCTGCTATATTTCTTCATTCGGTTATATTAGCAAATACTATTGAAAATTTTAAACCAGACATGGTAGCTGGTCATTCATTAGGCGAATTTTCAGCATTAGTAGCAAATAAAGCTTTGTCTTTCGAAGATGGTTTAAAGCTTGTTTATGCAAGAGCAATGGCTATGCAAAAAGCTTGTGAAAAACAAGAATCAACTATGGCTGCAATTTTAGGTTTAGACGATAATATTGTTGATGAAATATGCAAAAGTATTGATGAAGTTGTTGTTGCTGCAAACTACAATTCACCAGGTCAAGTTGTTATTTCGGGTTCAAAAAAAGGGATTGAAGTTGCTTGTGAAAAACTAAAAGAAGCAGGAGCTAAAAGAGCTCTTCCTCTAAATGTTGGTGGTGCATTCCACTCACCATTAATGGAACCTGCTAGATTAGAACTTAAAGCTGCTATTGATAATACTACATTTTCTAATCCAATCTGTCCTATTTTCCAAAATGTTAATGCGGCAAAAGTTACAAATCCAGATGAAATTAAGTTAAATTTAATTTCTCAATTAACTGCACCTGTAAAATGGACTCAAACTGTAGTTAATATGTTAGAAAACGGAGCTAAAACTTTTATTGAAGTTGGTCCGGGAACTGTTCTTCAAGGGTTAATTAAAAAAGTTGACAGAAATGTTGAAACTTTAAGTGCATAGTTCTTAATAAAATACTTTCTAAAAAGAGGCTGTCTAAAAAAACGAAAATATGTCTTTCTGAGCAAAGCGAAGAATCTAATAATCAATGTGTCAAAGATTCTTCGCTTCGCTCAGAATGACAAAAAAGGGGCTGTTCAAAATGACAAAAATTTGTCCTTTTTAGACAGCCTCTTTTTTACTTAACAAACCTATTAATATTTTCCACAAAAGGAATATTTTGCCATTTATATTATTTGTTTATTCTATATTTTATTATTTTTACTGAAAAATAATAAAATGGATGTTTATTTTAAAGAAGACTTTTTACATTATATTTGGAAGTATAGATTATATAAAATATCTGACTTATATACTACTGATGGTGAATATATTCAAATATTAAAAACAGGTGAAAATAATTTAAACTCCGGTCCTGATTTTTTTAATGCCAAAATTAAAATTGATGATACTGTTTGGGCTGGAAATATTGAAATTCATATAAAATCTTCGGACTGGATTAAACATAATCATAACAAAGATGAAAATTATAATAATATAATATTGCACGTTGTTTTTATTAATGACAATGATATACTTAGATTAAACGGAGAGAAAATCCCATGTCTTGAACTAAAAAATTATATAAGTCTTGAATTGCACAATAATTACAAAAATTTATTATTTAGCTATAAAAAAGTTCCATGCGAAAATAACATTAAAAATATTGACAATATTATTTTAAGAAATTGGATTGATAGATTATTGGTTGAAAGGATTGAGTTAAAGACTAAAGATATTGAACAAACTTTAACAGGAAACAACTTTAATTGGGAAGAAACATTATACTATTTGATGGCGAAAGGATTCGGCATAAAAATAAATCAACTGCCTTTTGAATTGCTTGCTAAATCGGTTAGTTTAAAGGTTATTGCTAAACATAAAGACAGTCATTTTCAAATTGAAGCAATGCTTTTTGGTCAGGCTGGAATGTTAAACCAAACTTTTAATGATTTATATGCACAGCAATTATTTAAAGAATATTTATACTTAAAACAAAAATTTAATTTAATCCCATTAAATAATAATATTTGGAGTTTTTCAAAATTAAGACCGCCTAGTTTTCCAACAATTAGAATATCACAATTCGCAGCTTTAATTTTCAAATCAAATGCACTTTTTTCAAAAATCATTAATTCAAATTCATATGAAGAAATTTATAATTTACTTAATGTAAAAAGCTCAGAATATTGGGCAAATCATTACGATTTTGATAAAAAGTCGAAGAGATGTAGGCAAAACATTGGAGAAGAAACAATTAACTCATTAATAATCAATGTGATTGTCCCTATATTTTTTATTTATGGTAAACTTAAAGATGATAAAAAATATATTGATAAAAGTTTAGAATTATTAGAATTTATACCGTCAGAAAATAATTCAATAATAAAATATTGGAGTAAAATTTTAAATAAAAAATTTATTTACTGTTTTGAATCACAGGCGATAATTCAATTATATAATAATTATTGTTTAAAGAAAAGGTGTTTAGAATGCTCGATAGGTGTTAATTTATTAAAATAAAATCAAATAATCAGTTTTAAAAACATAAATATAGCTTTTATAAGAATTATAAATTTAATATTTTAGCAAACGCATTTAAACATTCACTAAAATTATTACTAAAAATGAATAAAATATTTTTTTTCCTTTTGTTTTTAACTCTATTTAATACTTCTAGAGCAACCGATGTAACATACGAGGTAATTAATCCATCAAAACAAATTAAAGATTCAAAAATTTTATTAACTGTTAAAAACGGGAAAGAACCTTATAGATTTTATTGGTCGGATAAAAACACTTCTCTAAACTCAAGCATTGCTGATAATTTAACCGAAGGATCAGAATACACTGTTTTAATTACTGATGCAAATGGTATAAATGTCACTAAAACTATATATATACCAACTTCTTCGGTTGATGAAAAAATAAATAGTTTTTTTATTCCTATTGTTAATTTCATGGAAATAATATTGTTTGGCGATCCTTTTACTAGATTAGGCATCTATGATTCAACTATTTATGGCAAAAATAATATTCCATTAAAATATCCCAATGGTGATGTAAAAAGAAATACTATCCCATTTATTGTAATTTGGTTAATGTTTGGGGCAATTTTCTTTACTATCAGAATGAAGTTCGTAAATTTATGGGGGATTAAACATGCTATAGATTTAATAAGAGGCAAATACGACAATCCTAAAGATAAAGGCGAAGTTTCACATTTTCAGGCTTTAACAACTGCCCTTTCTGCTACCGTTGGACTTGGCAACATTGCTGGAGTTGCAATTGCAATATCTCTTGGTGGACCTGGTGCAACATTTTGGTTAATTCTTGCAGGTTTTCTTGGTATGTCATCAAAATTTGTTGAATGTACTTTAGGTTTAAAATATAGAATAATTGATGAGCATGGAACCGTTCATGGTGGCCCAATGTATTATATTAGAAGAAGTTTTGAGAAAACTAAATTTAAAAAAGTTGGAATTATATTGTCTTTTGTTTTTGCCTTTATGATGATACTTGGTTCATTTGGTGGAGGAAATATGTTTCAGGCTAATCAAGCTTTTGTTCAAGTTAAAACTTTAATTCCTGCATTAGAAGGTCATGGTGCTTTATTTGGGTTTATTTTATCAATATTTGTTGGTTTGGTTATTATTGGCGGGATTAAAAGTATTGCTCGTGTTACCGACAAAATGGTTCCTTTTATGGCGGGATTATATATTATTTCATCTTTAATTATAATTTTTGCAAATATTGACAAAACTGGCGAAGCTTTTAGGTTAATTATAAATGGAGCTTTTAGGCCAGACAGTATATATGGTGGTTTTGTAGGAGTATTAATTATGGGGTTTAGAAGAGCTGCCTTTTCAAATGAGGCTGGCGTTGGGTCTGCTTCTGTTGCACATTCTGCTGCTAAAGCCGAATATCCTATAAGCGAGGGACTTGTAGCCTTATTAGAACCTTTTATTGATACAGTTGTTATTTGCACAATGACTGCTTTGGTTTTAATTTTTACTGGTTTTTATAAAAACCCTGGCAACCTTGAAGGTGCTGAATTAACTTCGGCTGCATTTGCAAGTTATTCTGAATGGTTCCCTTATTTACTTGTTGTTGCTATATTTTTATTTGCTTTCTCTACAATGATTTCTTGGTCTTATTATGGAGACAAGGCTTTTAATTATTTGTTCGGAGATTTTTTCTATAAATATTTTGGCAAAAGAATATATGCAACAAGAGTGTATCAGGTTATATTTTTATTGTTTGTTATTGTTGGCTGTTCTTCTAGCCTTGGTGCTATTGTTGATTTTTCTGACATGTCTATTTTATCAATGGCTGTGCCTAATATTCTTGCTCTTTTATTATTATCTAATGAAGTTCGTGCCGATTTAATCGACTATTTCAAAAAATTAAAATCTGGAGAAATAAAAAAATACAAATAAATTTTGATTAATTTTTTTAAAGATATTTTTCATTATTTAAATACCGAAAAAAAGGGAGTTAAATTATTATTATTATTAATTATTGCTTTTCTACTAATAAGGTTTTATTACAAAGAAACCTTTGAGAACAATAAAAATTTGAATTTTTCGGGATTACTTAAAAATAAAACCCCTTATAAAAAATTTAGCCACAAGCAAAAAATTGTTTTATTTAAGTTTAATCCAAACAGCACAAATGATGCTGATTTTGAAAAGCTTGGATTAAAAAAATATCAAATAAAAAACATTAGAAATTTTTTAAAAAAAGGTTCATTTAAAACCAAAACTGATTTTAAAAAATTATATACTATTGATGAAATTTTATTTAATAAACTTAGAAATTATATTGATTTACCTGATAAGTTTGAATATAAAAAGCACAATAAATATTTTCCTAAAAAAAGCTTTTCTTCAAAAAACAACAATACCGCTTTTATTAATTCCGCCACAGAAGAAGACTTAATAAAAGTGAAAGGTATTGGTCCTGCTTTTTCAAAAAGGATTTGTAAATACCGTGATTTACTTGGTGGATATACAAATATTAATCAATTAAAAGAGGTGTATGGGATTAATGATTCTATTTTTAATGTAATAAGCAAATATCTAATTCTTGATAATATTGAATTAAAAAGAATAAATTTAAATACCTGTGATTATAAAGAACTTACTAAACATCCTTATGTTTCAAAGGTAATAGCAAAAGGTATATTAAATTTAAGAAAACAATCGGGTAATTTCACTTCAGTTGATGAAATAAAATCATTAGATATTTCAGAAGAAAGTTTTAATAAACTTAAGCCTTATTTATTAATAGAAGAATAAAAACTATTTTAATAAAAAGTTTAAATTATCATCAGAAGAATATTCTTTAGGATCCTGATTATATTTAAATAATCTCATGCTTTTATTTCCTAATAATGACATATTTTCTCCTTCTATTCTAAACATAGTTCCTTCTCTTAATCCGGCAACATAAATATCTCTATTTACATAAATAAATTCTGATATTCTCATTTCTCTTGTTTCACCTGCATGTCCATTAGGATTAGCATCTAAATAATGAGGGTTTATTTGAAAAGGGATAAGATTAAAAGCTTTGAAACTATCTGGCTCTATAATAGGCATATCATTGGTAGTTTTAATAGTAGGGCTAGCAACATTAGAGCCAGCACTCCAACCAATATAAGGCATACCTTCTGTAACCTTTTTATAAATAGGTTCTATCAAATTATTTTTTTGTAATTCATTAAGCAAATGGAAAGTATTTCCACCTCCAACAGCAATAGCTTCGGCATTTTTAACTGCTTCAATCGGATTTTCAAACTTATGTATAGATTGAATATTATATCCTATTGTTGAAAATTGTGTAGCAACCATTTCTTCGTATTCGTCATAAGAAAAATCTGCTGCTGCATAAGGAATAAACAAGATGTTTTTAACGCTGTCTTTTAGAAAATCTTTAATGTAAGGTTTTGGATATTCTAAATATTTTTCACCTGCATTGGTTGAATTACTTATTAATAATAATTTTTTCATAATTTAAATTTTAATTATTTTCTGAATAATATCTTCTTAATAAAAACATAAATATACTAATAAATACAAAAACAAAAAAAATAAATGAATCTTTACCTGATTTATATATTGTATTATAGATTGCTAAAAACAGAGAAAAAGCCCCGATAAATAGCCAAACTATTTCCATTATTTTAAAGTTTTTTCTTTTCATCAATATTAAAACGACCTCTAATTTTGTTAATCTTATATTTGGTAAATTCGGTGTTTGAAACCATACCTTCTCCCCATATTATTTCATCTTTTGTTTTAATAGTAACCATTTTATCTGTATGAATAATATCTTTTTGTTCGTCCCAAATAAGATGCTCCGATGAAAATTGTTCTCCTTTAATGTTTTTCACAACAACACTATCTTTACCTTCCATTGTTTTTTCATTTTCATTTCTTATTGCATATTTACAGTATATTTCTGATTCAACATTCATATCCGAATCGTAAAACTCTACATGCAACCCTTTTGCAAATTTAGTATAAGGCTTTTCTCCTGAATATCTTTCTAAAACTGGTCCAGATAATTTAACTTGTTGTTTCCCATATTCGGTATAATAAAGTTCTATATTATATATGGTTTCCGCAGGAAATTCTTTAAGAATAGGAATCTCTTTTACTTCATTAATTTTGTTTTCACAAGAAAAAAGCAATATAACTATTATAAAAATTATATTGCTTTTGTAAAAGATATTTTTTAAAAAATACATATTTAAAATTACCTTGTTCTAACTTTCGTAGAAGCATTTAAACACTGTACAAAATATGAATCTCCTTCTTTTAATCCGTTAAAAAATAATTCTTCTTTATTTGGGAATCTTCCTGCATAAGATCTAATTAACCCTTCAACATCAATATTTGAATCAATTGCCTTTGCTTTATACAAAACATCAACAGCTACCCAATAAACAGCAACTTTATCCATTTCTTTCTCAATACAAGAAGAACCACTTGAAGCATGTGTAATTGCAATTAAAACATAAGGTTGTCCATTTTCAGGTAAATATTTCATAGCTCTAGTAGCCGAGTTTCTGGCATTACTTAACTGTCCCATATTTTTTTGTGCATATCCCATTAAAAGATATGCCTTGCCTTTTAAAAGATCTGATTCTGTTTTAGTAATAGCTTGATTTAAGTAATTAATTGCTTCTGAATAATTTTTTGATTCATAACTTAATTTACCTAATAAATAAGCTGTATTATCAGAAGGTTCTAATTTATGTAAATATTCAACAGATGTTTTAAATAAAGGGGTGCTGGTACATTCTTTCAAATCTAAGAATTTAAGAACCATTCTTAAATATTTCGAATCTTCTTTTTTAGTATCAATTTTACTTGAATATAATGCTTCTAAATCTTTACACTCAACTATTTCTGAAACTCTTCTCCAGCAATTGTTAGATAAATCTCTATATGGTTTAGTATATTTAATTGTATCTTCAGCAGTAGCTACTCCACTTTTAACATAAATATTAGGATGATCAATATTATAATCTATTGCATCTCCAATCAAGTTGTAAGTTTCTAAAAATTGTTCTTTTGTTATTGTATTGTTTTCTAACATAACTTTTGAAACAGCAAAGAAAATATCTAAAACATCAGCTTTTGATTGAACATTTTCTATTTCAACCGATTCTTTTAAAATATTATATACAGTATTATTATCACTAGGATTGTATTCATAATAATCAACGCCTTTACGTCCTAAAAGATATCCTTTACCATAAGTTTTATGATCTCCAAAATATTTAATACGTGCGTCATAAACCATCATTAATGTATCAAAATATTTATCTTTTATTTCTTTTTCTTTTGCTTTGCTAATTTCATTTTTAACAATGCTAACTCCATATTTATAAATATTTTGTCGTGATTCAGGACAATTCAGGAAGCAATATCTCCATGGTTGTAACGCTTCATCTAAATTATTTTGAGAGACATAGCTCTCAAATACAGATATATTATCTAAACATTTTACACTATCTTCAGGAGTATTTCCAAATTTTCCTTTTTGTGAATAACTGTTATTAACAAACATTAATACACTGATAGTGAGCCCTAAAAAAAATTTTGTTTTCATTATTGTTTTTTTTATAATTTATAAATTAATTATATTTTCTCTTAATAAACCATATATCGTTAAAAGTAAATCCGACTCTAAAAATATTATAATTTTCTTTAATCAATCCATCTTTTGTTGTTCCTCTTTCTCCTAATTCGTAACCCAAATTTAAATATGAAGTAACATATTCTCCTTCTGTCTTTGAAGTGATGGGTATCCCAATACCAAAACTCATACCATATTGATTAATTTTATTATTATTTAATTTCAAATTAAGTTGAGAAAAATAAACGCCAGTCCTATATTGAAGTTTCTTGAAAAAAGCAGTTGCTCCATATTTTGGACAATATTCAATACCTAAAGAAGAATATAATGAATTTGTTAAAGAATCCTTTTTATTATTAAATAAATAATCTTTCCATTGTTGAGATACTACATTTAATTCTATATCAAATTTTTTATCAATATTATAACTAAGTCCTATTCCTATTTTAGACGGCATTATAAAATTAGTTTTTTCATCGGTTATTGTAGAAATAGTATCTTTAACTGTTTGGTAAATATTGTTCAACAACCTTTGAGTTAATGCATCATAACTTACATTTATTTTAGTTTCTGGGGTGTATGTTATTCCCAATATAATATTTTCTTTATCATTAATTGCTTTATGATATTGAAGTCCATATTCTAAAAAAACATCATTCACATATTTAATGTAATTATTTCTTATGCTATATATTGAATTAACAGAATCTGAAGGCAAAAGAGCGGTGCTTGTTTTTGTTAATGTTCCGAAGATATAATTAAAATTAAACCCAAGTGTTAGGTTTTTATGAATCTTAAATGCATTTCCGAATTTAAAAGTATTAAGAGATCCGCTTCCTGAATGAATATAATTTACATCTCCTATTCCTGCAATGCTATCAATATCATTTGTTGAGTAACTCATTTTACTGTACGGAGAAAGCATAATTCCCATACTCCAAATTTTATTTACAGGAAAACCAAATGAAATATAATCAAAAGATGTGTTTCCGGTTTTTGCTTTTTCATTGGCTGATTTAAGAGAAAGTCCTACATCTTTAGCCCCTAATGAAAATATAAAAGACTGCTTTCTAATTCCAGACAAACTAGCGGGATTTACTAAATTTAGAAACGATGAATTTCTGTTTGCAATACCTATTCCTGCCATTGAGGCACTTCTTGTATTAGAAATATTAGATAATTCTCCTATACCATACATAGAATATGGAGATAATTTGTAGTCTTGAGAAAAAACGAATGTGATAATTAAATTAAAGAAGAAAATTAATTTTAATCTTTTATTTTTATGTATTAAGGTCAATAATTTCATTTAGTCCGTTTAAAATTAAATTTGAATTTGCAAATATGGTGTTTTTTAAATTATTTTCAAAAAAATTTGCATTACCTCCTGTTAAAAATATTTTTAAGTAATCGTATTTAACTTTATAAATATCGATAAATCCATCTATTTCGAATGCAATACCATTAACTACTCCGGAATAAATTGAATTTATTGTTGTATTGCCAATAAAATTAAAATTGTTATCTGAATAATTACTAATCAAAGGCAAATTTTGTGTGTAATTATTTAAAGCTTTAAATCTCATTTCGAGACCTGGAGAAATTGCTCCTCCAAGATATTCATTATTACTATTAATAAAGTCGTAGGTAATGCACGTTCCTGTTCCTATAATTAAAATATTATTGTTTGGATATATTAAATTAGCTCCTACAGCTAAAGCTATTCTATCACTTCCAAGAGTTTCGGGTGTTTTATATTTTATATTAAAAGGCAGATTAACTTTAAAGCTTAATTCGATATTTTTAAAATTTGACTTTAAGAAGTTTATAATTGCGTCGTCAATATTGCCAACATTTGAAACAATTGAATAGTTAATTTTATGATTTTTTATAAAATTTTGCAGATTTTCAAGATTAAAAACATCAAAAACGATAAAATCTACAATTTTTTTTTCACAAAAAATTGCGGCTTTTACCTTTGTATTTCCAATATCTACAATAAGTTTCATTAATTTATATTTTTCAAATACAAAGATAATTTTTATTTATAAATAAAATTTTTTTGTTTGTTAAAAAATATTAACTTATATTTGCATCAAATTTAAGGAGGCGTTGTAGCTCAGTAGGTAGAGCGGAGGACTGAAAATCCTTGTGTCACTGGTTCGATCCCGGTCAATGCCACCAAAATCAAATAAAAAAACGTGCTAGAAATTAGCACGTTTTTTTATTTATATATAGCTCAATTAATTGAATCTTACTGGTTCGAGAATCAATCTTACCAGTGAGAGAATCAATCTTACCAGCACGAGAATTAATCTTGGTGTGTCTTGTTTTGCTTGT
>CAZJKL010000072.1:0-12226 GCA_964546655.1 uncultured Bacteroidales bacterium
TATAAATTCCTATATGTACAACATGGTAAGATAATGGCACGGAAAACATTTCCGCGCCAGCCTGATGATAGCCCTTGTCTCCCTGAATGGCAGTGAAGGGTCTTTTCATGAAACAAAGATGCTTAGTGCCTCTGCAGGACAAAAAGCAGATACCACTTAAAAATCTAAACTAAAAGAAAGGTAGAATACTGGTTTATATTTTACACCATCAGCAACACCCCACGCCAAATCGGCCCTTACAAAATAGCCAAATAATTTACTTCGTAAACCAAAGCCATATCCGGCAACAAAAGTCGACATAGGTGTAATTCGAGTTACTTTTAAAGGTGGTCCTTGTACAACAACTTCACGGTATTGTTTGTTTTTTTCGTCAAAAGGTGAAATGCCATTCCACGAAGAACCAAAGTCACCAAAAGCAATTACTTGAAAATTGTTAAAAAATGATGATGATATTGGTTTATTTGAGAAAACTAACAAAAGAGGAAGTCTTAATTCACTATTCAAAACCATAAAACTATTTCCATTGCGAACATTTTGAGAAAATCCTCTCAAATTGGTAATTAAAGTTTGGAATGCATAATTTTGAGAATAATCAATAGGTATATTATTATTAAAAGTTGGCGTTTTACCTAAATTTAACCAATTGTCAACACTACCCATATAATAAATAAGTTTTTTATCCCCCAAAGAATGCCCTCCCGCAAGGCGATTTGCAAAAATAAATTCACGATATATTTTCTTGTAATTTCTGTAATCAAAGCCAAAATTGTAAAAACTTGTATTAGCTAAATCAAGTTGTCGGTTATATTCAAAAAACAATTTATAACGAGTGCCATTATAAATATTTGTAGAAATATTTTTGCTATTATCATAAACAAATTGAACAGTTGCTCCAACCCAATTTTCTAATAAGTTCGGTGTAATTAATGAATAAATATCTGAAGAAGTAAAAACAGTTCGGTCGTTACGATAAGTTAAAGTTCCTCTAAAGCTAATAACCCGATCTAAAGCCCATTTAGTTTGAAATGAAAATTCATGAAGAAATACTCGATAAAGATAATCTTGATAAGTATTGTTAAAAGTTTGTTTGTGAAATACGAACCTTTTATCTAATCTTTTCTTTAAATCTTCGAAATACAGCAAATATTCATTTCCTTTCAAATTACCTGCAAGACGAACGCCTCCAACTATGCGATAATCTTCAAATAAGTCGGCAACACCTAATTTAAATAAACCATTCATTCCCAAATTAAAAAAATCACCACCACCACCTGTAAAAGATTGATACGATGACCATAAGTAGTTGTTTTCTAGCTGAGTAACTATTTTATTGGGATAATATGTGGTTTCATAAACTCTTTGAGTTGGTAAAATAAATTGCAATTTTGAAGAATCTATTTCTGCAATACTTAAAGTAGAATCATTTTCATTAATTGCCGTTGAATCAATTGAATTAATTGAATCTGAACCAATAATAGTAGTATTATCAGCAAAAACGTCATAAGATTCATAATAAACAACCGATAAACGCTCTTTTCCTTCATCTTTATTTTCATCAATAAAAGCAACCGAATCTTTATCTTTTGGTTTTGCTATAATAGGTTCTTTAAAAACATACGGTTGAGTAAGAGATATTGGTTTTTGTTCCGAAGGAGTGGTTAATGAATCTTTAAAACATTTAAATTTTCGGTCAAAATAAAAAGTTTGATAACAAATGTTGTTTTCAGTATTTATCTCATAATCAATAATATTTCGAGAGTAATTTGTAATAGGAAACTTATGAGCAAAATAATTATAATGAATTGTAGTATCAACAAAGCTAATAGAGCTATCGATTTTAGCCAAAAACCTATTATTTACACCATTTTCATTACTTAAGAAATAAAAATATGAATTATCGTAAGGTTTGGGACAAAATTCATCAATATTTTCGGTATTAGTAATTCTTCTTAAAATATTATCATAGTTTTTTAAATCATATATGAACAAATCATATTTACTCTTAAAAAGGCTGTTTTTTGTAGCAGGAAGACCTAAAGTATCGTTTTCACGGTTCGAAGAAAAAATTATATATTTGTCATTATCAATAAATACTGGGTCTTTGTCGTCATAAATATCATTAGTGATTTTATCAAAAGCATTACCGCTAAAGTGATAAATAAAAATATCGCTTCTGCCATTTTGAACACACGACATAATTAAGCTAAGTCCATCTTTCGAAAAACTAAAACTTTGCACATTATCAATATAAAAAAGTTCATTAGTTATAAGTTTTTTATCTTTTATATTGTAACGATGAAGTAAAAACTTGCCTTTTTTATACCTTACAATAGCTAAAATTTTACCATCTGGATTCCATGCTAAAAGTGGATAAGAATAATCGGGATAATCTTCGAAACGATATCCAGCTCTTATTATGCAATGCTTTTTATTAGATTTAGTATCAACAATAAAAACCTTATATCTACCCTGATTATTAACTACATAGGCAATATTTTTATTATTAAAATTAGATTTTACCTGACCAAGATAAACATCATTTTTAAACTTCGTAATGGGTTCTCCGTTAGGTTTTTCTGATTTTTCATTGTTTAAGAAATATGTTTTATCGTAGAATTCGAGCCAATTAAAAATTAATTTTTTATAATTAAGACCTATTATGTAAACAAAACTGTTTTCGATATTTTGAGTAATACGAGAAAAATAAATTATATTTTTAATAATATCTTTGTCATAAACTGTTTCTATATACTTAAAAACCGAATGTCCTGCATATTTTGCATCATTACCTTTTAAAATATTTAGTTTAGAAAAGTTTCCGTTAAGAATACCGTCTTTAACATAGTTATCGATTTCGGGAGTCCAATCATTTGCAATATAAGATATTAAACCTTCGGTAAACCATTCGGGATAAGATGTTAAATGTGAGCTTTTTACAAAGTCAATAACATCGGTTCCATACAATAATTCATTTAATTTAAGACGAGTAATTCCTAATAAAATTTGGCGTTCTAAATCATTATGGTCGCCATTAAAATATAAAAAAACCTTATTTCCTAAAATTTGAGTATTACCTCCAATATTAAGTTCTTCAAAAGTTTCAAGACCTAAATTGCTTTGTTTTAAGTCATTAAGATTATTAAAAACAATAAATTGAATTTTAGAACTAATTTTAGAATCAAATTTATTTTCGACAAAGGCAATATGATTTGAAGCAACTTTACTAACATATTGAGCAATTTCTTGCCCTCCGATATGAAAGTAAACTTCATAATTATTAAATTTATAAAAAGACCATAAGAACTTATTATATTGAACCCTATTTTTACCAAATTCGGATTGAATACCATTATAAAACTGAGCATTAACAGGTTTATAAAAGCAAGTTAGTATAAATATAAGTCCTATAAATCTAAGTAACATTCTATAAAATAATTAAATATTATCGCTCCATTTATAAGAATTAACAATAATATCAGCATGAGATAAAATACGGTCAACAACGGTTTCAACGATATCATTAATGCTTTTAGGTTTCGAATAAAATGAAGGATTAGCCGGAAGAATAATTCCACCAGCAAGTGTAATTTTCTTCATATTTTCGATATGAATTAAACTCAAAGGTGTTTCTCGAGTAACAAGAATTAACTTTTTCTTTTCTTTTAAAGCAACATCAGCCGCACGAGAAATTAAATCATCTGAAATTCCATTAGCTATACGGCCTAAACAACCCATAGAGCAAGGACAAACAATCATGGTATCATAAGCATTAGAACCCGAAGCAAAAGGAGCGTAAAAATTATTGTTTTCAAAAACAGGAGCATTAAAAATAAAATCATTAAAACTATCAATTTCGCTGCTCCAAATATCTTTTGCATTATTTGAAAATACAATGGCTAATTTATCAATTTGCGAATTTGCAGATTTTAATTTATCTAATAAAATTTTAGCATAAATAGACCCACTAGCACCCGAAACAGCAACAATAATTTTTTGTTTTTTATTCATTTAATTTAAATAAAAAGATTAAAATGTATAATAAATTGATAAAGATAAAACATTATTAGTTTGTCCCATTTCGGTAAAGAAATTTGATTTGCTTTTATATTTTCGAATAGGTGTAAAAAACAGAGTATAAGTATATCTCATTCCGGCTTTAAAGTGTTCAGAAATATTAAAGTTAAGACCTGCAACAAAACCAAAATCATATTTATTATATTGGTAAATATCGGTAAGCGGAATTTTACCATAAGTATCCTGAAATTCTTGATTCATAAGCACTGCAGCCGAAAAACCGCCTTCGAACTCCATATAATCTTTATATTTATATAGAAGAAGAATAGGTATTTCAACATAATTTAATCTTAGTTTGCTTGTGAAATAGTCACCAATTTCGGGTTTCGAAGGCTTATAAGCTCCTTTTTGAGTATAAATCATTTCAAACTGCAATTTTAGTCTCTCTTTTAATTTTGTATTAACAAAAGCACCGGCATTAAAGCCTATTTTATTATATCCGGCATAAGAATCGCCGTCAACTTGCGAACCATTAATACCAAGCTTTAAGCCTCCGTTAAAAATTTGAGCAAATAAAAAACTATTAAGAAGAATAAAAAAAATTAATAAAAAGTTCTTTTTCATTTTAAATACATTAATTAAACAATAAGTAAAAGTAGCAGTTATTTATATTAAATTCAGGTTGTTAGAATAAAAATAAACACCTTAATAAAAAATATTAATATAAAATTAATATTTTTTTGCATAAAAGTTTGAAAAAAAAAAAAAATAATATACTTTTGCAAACTGATTGTCCGATGGTGTAACGGTAGCACTCCGGTTTTTGGTGCCGTCTGCCCAGGTTCGAATCCTGGTCGGACAACAATCAAAAGAAGTAAACAAAAGCAAACGCCTAAAAAACACCGATTTTTAGGCGTTTTTTGTTTTTAGCCCGAGCAAAAACATCTAATTTTGGGGTCAAGCGTAAAAGTTGGGGATTGTTTTTTTCAAGCAGAAAAGTGATGATTATTGTCAGCCTGAGCAGCAGCGAAGGGCATCATATAAGCAAAAAATGGATAAAGCATGAAATTTTGGGAAATAAAGCTTATTTCAGAGTTTATTCTAGTAAATCTTTGATAAAGTTCATTAGTTACAATACCAGCAGAGGTTCAATATCTAGTTATTTGTTTATAATAAACTTTCTAGTTGTGTATATTACTGCATTTTCAAACTTCTTACTAATATTATATTTTAACTTAATTAATATTCTAATTTTCAATATTCACACTATTATAACACTTATTTAAGTTTTTTTTTAAATTTCTTAAATAAAATCTAATGCTATTAAAAAAATCAACCTATTTCTTATTTAAAAGCTTTCTTTAGCCTTTTTGCTAACTAATATATATGTTGAGATAATTTTTTATGTGTTTCTTCTGTTGCTTTTATTAATGGAAGACGAACCGAATCTGAACAAATATTTAATATGCTCAATGCCGATTTTATTCCGGCAGGATTACCATCTACAAACAATAATCTCATTATTTCGAACAATTTATAATGAATTTCTCTTGCTTCTTCGATATTACCAGATAAAGCTAAATTTACCATTTTGGTGTATTCGCTTGGAAAAGCATTCCCGATTACCGAAATAACTCCATCGCCACCTAATGTAATTATTGGAAGTGCCATCATATCATCACCCGATAAAACCGAAAAATTTTCGTCGGTGTTTTTTATTATAATCATTGCTCTCTCTAAACAACCAGATGCTTCTTTAATACCAATAATATTTTTAAAATCTTTTGCTAATCTTATTGTTGTATCTGATTTTATAGTTGATCCTGTTCTTGATGGAATATTATATAAAATTATAGGTATTGGACTATTTTCGGCAATTAGTTTATAGTGTTGATAAATACCCTCTTGTGTTGGTTTATTATATGAAGGCGATGCTGTTAATATCGCCGAAACACCAGATAAATCAAATGATTTTATGGTTTTAACCAATTCATAACTATCATTTCCACTAAGTCCAACAACCAAAGGAACTTGATTATTAACTTTTTCTTTAACAAATAAAACAATCTGTTTTTTTTCTTCAACAGTTAATGTTGGTGATTCTGATGTTGTTCCTAATAAAACCAAAAAATCAACTTTACCTTTAAGAATAAAATTAATAAGGTTTTCTAGTGCTTCAAAATCTATTTCATTGTTTTGGGAAAAAGGAGTTACTAATGCTACTCCAGTTCCTCTTAGTTTATTATTTAACATTGTTGTTTACAATTTTTATGTAATGTTTAATTTGTTCTATATAAAATTCAATAGTTTTTCCTTTAATATTAATCATTAAATCAATATACTCTTCTAAATCTTTTTCATAATGACTTAATTTAAAACCTGCTCTTGATAATCCGGTTACAAAAAATATTGGTTTTGTGTGTTTTAACGATAAATCAATTAATAAATCAAATTCGGTTTTAATAAATTTATCAACCTTCCCTACTGTTGGCTTATAAAACCAATTTGTTTCATTATAATTATAATATAATGTATGACTATATTTTAATTTATGATTTAAATCTTCTTTTTTGTTAATATAACCCAATACAGTAACATTTTTGTTTAGCTTTACAAGATATTCTATAAAACTATCAACTGTGGCATTAGATTTTGCATCTTCAACTAAAAAAACAATTCCAATATTTTTCGAGGTTTCAAAATTAAATTTACCAACTTTTCTGTGTGTTTTTTTATATTGCTTTTTAAAGAAAATATCAGAAAATTTTTCTCTTACCTTATTTATTATTTTTACCATAAATGTTTTTATTCTTAATGCAAATGTATTAAAATGATTTCAATCTATATTTAACCGATTTTATTTTTTAAAAATATTTTTAAATTTATTACTTTTATTTCAAATTATAATTGTTTTATGCTAAACAATAAATTATTAAAAATTACATTTTTAGGAACAGGTACATCAATGGGTATTCCTATAGTTGGCTGTAGTTGCGATGTGTGCTTGTCTGATGACCCTAAAGACAAAAAATTAAGAAGCTCGGTTTTATTAGAAATAGATGGTAAAAATATTATTATTGATATTGGCCCTGATTTTAGACAACAGATTTTAAAAAAGCCTATTTCAAAATTAGATGGAATTTTAATTACTCATCATCATCGCGATCATATTGCAGGACTTGATGATTTAAGACCTTTGAATTTTTTCATGAAGGATTATATTGATATTTATTGTAATGATGAAACTAATAACGAAATTTTAAGAGTTTTTGAATATATTTTTAAAGGAACAAAAAATGATGTTCCTAAACTAAATATAAATGTGATTGAAAATAATGATTTTTATATTGATAATATCTTAATTACTCCTATTAAAGCAAATCATTTATATATTGATGTTATTGGATATAAAATTTTAGATTTTGTTTATTTAACCGATGTTAAAACTATTAGTGATAAAGAAATTGAAAAAATAAAAAACTGCAAAATATTGGTTATTAATGCCTTAAGAAAAAAAGAACATATTTCACACCTTTCATTAGATGAAGCTTTAGAAGTAATTAAAAAAGTTAATCCTAAACAAGCTTATCTTACACATATAAGCCATCAGATGGGAAAATATACTGATGTTTCTAAAGAATTACCTCCGAATACTTATTTGGCTTATGATGGTTTGGAGTTGTTTTTATAATTATTTACGAATTATTAATTACGAATTACGAAAACGGACCAAACAAATATCAACAAAAAATGATTTTTAAATTAAAACTTTTATTCGTAATTCGTAATTCGTAATTCAAAATCATAGTAATCCTTCACAAAATAAATCCATAATAAAATATTGTTTTAAATATTTTTTTTTAATTGTTTATTTAATATTTTTACGATTAGGATTTTAGAAATATGAATAAAATAATAATACTATTAATTGCTTTAATTGCAAATACTTTTTGTTTATTCTCTCAAAATGGAACTATAAGAGGTTTTGTTTACGAAAAAGGCACAGGTGAACCAATTATTTTTACAAATGTTTATTTAAAAGGCACTACCGTTGGTTCGGTTACCGACGTTAATGGTTTTTTTAATATTTCAAAGTTAAACAAAGGTAATTATACTCTTATTGCAACTTATTTAGGATATGATACAGCTCAGATTCCTATTGAGATAAAATCTAATGATGCAATAATAACTCAGAAAATATTCTTGAACAAATCATCATTTAATATAAATATTGTTAATGTTTCTGCCGAAAGGCAAGAAATGCTAAGCGAGGTAAAAACTTCGATTATTAAAATTACGCCTAGAGAAATTGAAAAAATCCCAAGTATTGGTGCTACACCTGATATTGCACAGTACCTGCAAGTTGTACCTGGTGTTGTTGTTAGTGGCGACCAAGGTGGCCAACTTTATATTAGAGGCGGCTCTCCTATTCAAAATAAAGTTATTTTAGATGGAATGGTTATTTATAATCCTTTCCATTCAATTGGACTTTTCTCGGTATTTGATGGCGATATTATAAGAAATACAGATATTTACACAGGTGGTTTTAATGCCGAATACGGCGGAAGAATTTCTTCTATTATGGATATTACGACTAGAAATGGGAATAAAAACAAACTATCGGGCTCTTTAGAAGTTAATCCTTTTTTATCTAAAGTTCTTCTCGAAGGACCTCTAGGAAAACATGATGAATTTAAACAAAGTTCATCTTCATTTATTGTATCAGCAAAAAACTCATATCTTGATGAATCTTCAAAATATTTATATAGCTATATTGATTCAGCTGGGTTACCTTATTCTTTTACCGACTTATATGCAAAATACTCGATTGAAGCAGGAAATGGAAGCAGGGTTAATATATTTGGATTTAATTTCAAAGATAAAGTTTCATACCAAGAAGTTTCTGATTTGCATTGGGATTCTTATGGTGGAGGATCTAATTTTGTTCTTATTCCTGCTGGCTCAAATTCATTAATTAAAGGGGTTATTGCAGCATCTTCTTATGAAATATTTTTTGAAGAAAGTTTACAAACACCAAGATATAGCAAAGTTAATGGCTTTAATGGTGGTTTAGATTTTACTTATTTTATTGGTGACGACGAATTTACATGGGGATTTGAAGCTCAGGGCTTTACAACCGATTTTTCATTTACAAATGCTTCAAGTCAGTTTATAACTCAAAAAAAATCTAATTCTGAAATGGCCGGTTTTTTTAAATATAAATTGAACTTAAAAAAAATAATTGCCGAACCTGGTCTAAGAATTATTTATTATGGCTCTATTCCTAAATTTAATGTTGAACCAAGATTGGGGGTTAAATATAATGCATTTAAAAGAGTTCGTTTTAAAGGTTCTTTCGGAAGATATTCTCAAAACATATTAAGTGGTAGCTCAGATAGAGATGTTGTTAATCTATTTTATGGGTTTTTATCAGGTCCTGATTCATACCAAAAAACATTTGACGGAAAAGAAATTAAAGATCCTTTGCAAAAAGCTTGGCATTATATCTTAGGTGCTGAAATTGACTTAAACAAACGATTAGTTCTTAATATCGAAGGTTATTACAAAGATTTTGACCAATTAATTAACCTTAATAGGAATAAAATTTACGAGAATACTTCTGAAAACTATGAAATACCAGATTATTTAAAAATGGATTTTATTATTGAAAAAGGTATCGCTAAAGGGTTAGATGTTTTTCTTAAATATGATTATAAAAATATTTTCTTATGGATGGTTTATTCTTACCTAGAAACAAATAGATATGATGGAATTATTGAATATGTGCCTCATTTCGACAGAAGACACAATGTTAATTTAACTGCTTCTTATGAATTTGGTAAAGATTTTAGTTGGAGATTTAATGCCAGATGGAACTATGGTTCTGGCTTCCCTTTTACCAAAACACAAGGATACTACGAACATGTTTCATTTAATGATGGTGTTTTTACCGATTATGTAACTTCTAATAATGATTTAAATATTCTATACGGTAATTTAAATGACGGTAGATTACCACAATATCATCGTTTAGATATTTCGGTTTCAAAAACTATAGCTTTAACAAAAAATGCTACATTAGATATGGTTGGTAGTGTTACTAATGTTTATAATAGAAATAATATCTTCTATTTTAATAGAGTTAAACATTCTAGAGTTGACCAATTACCAATTTTACCAAGCATAGGAATTAAATTATCATTTTAATTTATTACTTTTACATGCAATTATTTTTAATTAAATTATCTAAAATTTTATGGATAGATTAACCCAAATTAATAAATTATACTTTAAATGGGCAAATGAAGAAGCTATAACTACTTCTCAACTGCCATTGTCGGGTTCAAATAGAATTTATTATAGAGTATGTTCGAAAAACAAAAAAGCTATTGCTGTTTTTAACGAAGATTACAAAGAAAATTTAGCTTTTATAAAATTTTCTGAACATTTTAAAAATGCAAAATTAAATGTACCTGAAATATACCAAGAAGACTTAACTAATAATATTTATTTACAAGAAGATCTAGGTAATACAACTTTGTATTCTTTCTTAACCGAAACTAAAGACAATCATTTTTTCAAAGATGAAATAACTACTATTTATAAAAAAAGTCTTTCACAACTAATTAAATTTCAGCTCGAAGGTAAAAATAATTTCGATTTTAGCGTTTCGTATCCTCGAGATAAATTTGATAAAGAATCAATGCTTTGGGACTTAAACTATTTTAAATATTACTTTTTAAAATTAGCTAAAATTAATTTTGACGAACAAGCTCTTCAAAACGATTTTGAAACTATAATAAAAAGTTTATCTAGCACCGACACAAATTATTTTATGTATCGCGACTTTCAGTCAAGAAATATAATGCTTATTAATAGCGAGCCTTATTTTGTTGATTATCAAGGCGGAAGGAAAGGTGCTTTACAGTACGATTTAGCTTCGGTTTTGTTTGATGCTAAAGCTGATTTATCGGTTGAATTTAGAAATGAATTGTTCAATTTTTATATTAATGAACTTAAAAATTATATAAAAGTTGATGAAGCCGAATTTAAAAAATATTTCTACGGATATGTTCTAATAAGAATTTTACAAGCTTTTGGTGCTTATGGTTATAGAGGTTTCTTCGAAAGAAAAGAACATTTCTTATTAAGTATTCCTTATGCTATTAATAATATTTCTTGGCTTATTAATGAAAAAGAATTTGATTTAAATATACCCGAAGTTAGAAGTTGTATTGACCAAATTATAAAATCTTCTTATTTAAAAGAAATAAGTGATATTAAGAACCCTTTAAGAATTGTTGTTCAAAGTTTTTCTTATAAAAGAGGTATTCCTGTTGATGAAACTGGCAATGGTGGTGGATTTGTTTTCGATTGCCGAGCTTTAAATAATCCCGGAAGATTTGAAGAATATTCGAGGTTAACAGGCAACGATACTAAAGTTATTGAGTTTTTAGAAAAAGAAACTGATGTTACAACTTATTTAAATAGCATAAAATCTATAATTGACATAAGTGTTTCAAAATATTTAGAACGCAACTTTAATAACTTGCAAATTAATTTTGGTTGCACTGGAGGTCAGCATCGTAGTGTTTATTGTGCCAACTCAATTGCAAAATATATTAAAGATAAATATGAAAATATCGAAATAGTTTTAAGGCATCGTGAACAAGAATTAAAAAATAAAATTTAATTTATGGAATTATCGGTTTATTCTGATGAACATTTTATGAACGAAGCTTATAAAGAAGCTTTAATTGCATTTGAAGAAGACGAAGTTCCTGTTGGTGCTATTATTACATTTAACAATAAGATAATAGCCAAAGCACATAATCAAACCGAATTATTAAATGATGTAACTGCTCATGCCGAAATTATTGCTATAACTTCGGCTGCAAGTGCTTTGGGTGGAAAATATTTAAAAGATTGCTGCCTGTATGTAACATTAGAGCCATGTGTTATGTGTGCTGGTGCTTTGTATTTATCACAAATTAGTAAAATATTTTATAGTGCAAAAGATAGTAAAAGGGGTTATTCATTGTTTAATAATAATATTTTACATCCTAAAACTGAGGTATATACAGGTTTACTGCAAGACAAATGCAGTGCATTAATGTCAGACTTTTTCAAGAACAAAAGAAAATAATTCTTATAAATCCAAACAAATTATTTTAATTACTTTGTTTTTTAAAATAATTTTTAGTAATTCGCT
>CAZJKL010000073.1:0-12190 GCA_964546655.1 uncultured Bacteroidales bacterium
CTTTTGCTTCAAGCAAGGCAATGTTTTTTGTCATGCTGAACGGCAGTGAAGCATCTCCTTTAGGAAGAGATAAGACCCTTCGTTACCTCAGGGTGACAAGAGTTACCGCTATAAATAACAGATAACCGTCGCTTTTTGTCTTGCTGAGGCACGAAGCATCTCCTTTGTTTATATTAGACCCTTCGCTGTAGCTCAGGGCGACAAGAGCTTTGCTCTTTACTTTTTGTCTTGCTTTAGATATGACATTTTTAAAAAAGATTTCTTTAAATAATTATTAAAAAACAATTCATTATTAATATTTTTGGATAAAATTTTAATAATTATACGATTTTATATGAATATTTTAGACACAATTGGAAATACACCTCTAATTAAATTAAATAAAATTTCTGATGGTTATTTATATGGTAAAGCAGAATTTTTAAATCCTGGTGGTAGCATTAAAGATAGAGTTGCAAAAAACATTATTGAACAAGCCGAAAAAGAAGGAAAATTAAAAAAAGGTATGACTATAATTGAAGCTACTTCTGGTAATACAGGAATTGGATTAACTTTAGTAGGTAAAATTAAAGGGTATGATGTTATTTGTGTTATGCCCGAAAACATGAGCGAAGAAAGGAAAAGAATAATGGTTTCGCTTGGCGGAGAAATTATTACTACTCCTGCCGAATTATCATTAGATGGTTGTTTAGCTAAAGTTGATGAAATAATTTCTAAAAATCCTGAAAAATATTTTTTAGCAGATCAATTTAATAATCGCCATAATCCTGAAATACATTATTCAACAACAGGTCCTGAAATTTGGGAACAAACAAAAGGTGAAATTGATGTTTTTGTTGCAGGAGTAGGTAGTGGCGGAACGCTGCAAGGTGTAGGTAAATTTCTTAAAGAGAAAAATCCAAATATTAAAATTGTTGCAGTTGAACCTAAAAACAACTCGGCTCTTCTTGGCACTGAACCAGGATTACACGTTATTCAAGGTATCGGAGATGGTTTTATTCCAAATATATTAGATGTTAAATTAATTGATTCTGTTTTCACAGTTTCTGACGAAGATGCTATTAACACAACTCGTGAATTAGCTAAAAAAGAAGGTTTACTTGTAGGAACTTCTTCTGGTGCTAATATTTTTGCGGCTCTTAGTATGGCTAATGAGAACAATAGAGTTGTTACAATTTTAGTTGACAGAATTGAACGCTATTTTAGCTCTGCTTTACTTTAAAATTAATTTAAAATGACTTCTAATTATAATATTAACGAATTAAATAAAATTGCTAAAAAAATTAGACAAGATATTATCAAAAGTTTAGCTGAAGCTGGCTCTGGTCATCTTGGTGGTTCTCTTGGTTTAGCTGATATTTTTACTGCATTATATTTTAATTTGCTTAAACACAATCCTAAAAATCCTAAATGGGAAGAAAGAGACAGAGTTATTTTGTCTATAGGGCATGTTGCTCCTGTTTTATATGCTTCTCTTGCTAATAGTGGTTATTTTGATGTTGATGAATTATCTACTTTAAGAAAATTAGGCTCAAGATTACAAGGTCACCCAGGAAAAGACTTCGGTTTACCTGGTATAGAAATTTCGTCTGGTTCATTAGGACAAGGTTTATCGGTATCTGTTGGATTAGCTTTGTCGGCAAAATTAGATAAAACTGATTTCTACACTTATTGTATAATGGGTGATGGAGAATTACAAGAAGGTTCGGTTTGGGAAGCAGCAATGAGTGCTTCAAATTATAACTTAAATAATTTAATTGCTATTATTGACCGAAACTATTGCCAAATTGATGGTAACACAGAAAATGTTATGAAATTAGAGCCATTAAACACAAAATGGTCTTCGTTTGGCTGGAATGTTATATGTTGCAACGGAAATAATATTGAACAGTTTATTGATGCTGTAAACTCAGCAAAAGAATGCAAAAATATGCCTTCGGTAATTATTGCTCAAACTAAAATGGGTAAAGGTATTAAGTCAATTGAAAGCAACTATCAATGGCATGGAAAAGTACCTTCAAAAGAACAAGTTGATGCTTTTTTAATTGAATTAAACAGCTAAATTTATAATTGTAATGAGCAAAAATAAATTTATAATAAGAGAAATGAAACCAACCCGATTTGGTTTTGGAGAAGGATTGAGAGAAATTGGCAGAAAAAACAACAATGTGGTTGGTTTAGGTGCTGATATAACTAATTCGGTTTGTATGAATTATTTTTCTGATGAATTTCCAGAACGATATTTTTCATTTGGAATAGCCGAACAAAATATTGTTGGTGCTGCTGCTGGTATGGCTTTAAATGGTAAAATTCCATTTTTTGCTTCTTATGGCGTTTTTGCTGTTATGAGAACTTTAGACCAGATTAGAGTTTCGGTTTGTTATAATAATTTACCTGTTAAAATTTGTGGAGCTCACGCAGGTATTTCTGTTGGGCCAGACGGAGCAACACATCAAGCATTAGAAGATATTGCCTGCATGAGGGTAATGCCTAATATGACAGTATTATCGCCTTGCGATGCGACTCAAACTAAATTAGCAATTATTGCTGCTGTTGAACAAGTTAATGGCCCTGTTTATATACGATTTGGACGTGAAGCTGTTCCTGATTTTACTAGTGAAAATATGCCTTTCGAAGTTGGAAAAGGTCAATTACTTAAAAAAGGTAATGATATAACTTTAATAGCAACAGGCCACACCGTTTGGGAAGCTCTTGATGCTGCTTATAAACTCGAAGAAAAAAATATTAATGCTAGAGTTATTAATTTACACACAATAAAACCTATTGATAAAAAAATTATTATCGAAGCAGCTAAAGAAACAAATAAAATTATTACTATCGAAGAACATCAAATTATTGGAGGATTGGGAAGTGCTGTTGCCGAAGTTTTAGTAAACGAATATCCTGTAAAAATGAAAATGATTGGAATTAATGACAAATTTGGAGAATCGGGAACACCCGATGAACTAATGAGTAAATATGGACTAAAATCAGACAATATAATTAAAACAGTTTTTGATTTTATAAAACAAGTATAATGAACAAAAAACAAAAATCAATAAATTGGATTCCTTTATTTTCAACAAATTTTTGGGGTGTTTTAAATGATAATTTTTTAAAGAATTTAATTTGTTTTGTAAGTATTCTTTGGGTTGCCGAAAGCCATAAATCTATTGTAATATCAATAGCAACTGGAATGTTGGTTTTTCCATATATAGTTTTTTCGCCTATAGCAAGCAGACTATCACAAACAAAATCAAAAATTAAAATAACACGAATATTCAAATTTGCCGAAATTCCTATTATGTCGTTAGCAGTTTTTGGTTTTTATTTCGAGAATTTAAGCTTAGTTTTAACAGCCTTATTTTTCATGGGTCTTCAAAGTACTATTATGTCGCCAGCTAAATATGGATTAATAAGAGAAATTGGTGGTCAAGATAAAATATCTTATGGAACAGGTATAATTGAAATGCTTATTTTTTTAGGGGTTTTATTGGGAACTGTAGTTGCAGGTATTATTTCGGAATTTGAAAACAAAAATTTAATTATTGCTATAATAGCTATTTCTATTGCAATTATTGGATATATTTCATCATTATTTTTGAAAGCTAATGAAAGTGCTCCTTTAGAAAAAACAGATGAATCTTTATTGTTTTGGAATTTTTTAAAAAACACATACAAAAAAGCAAAATCTTATAAAGGATTAAATTATGTAATTCTTTGCCTAGCCCTTTTTTGGCTTATTGGTTCATTAATTCAAATGACAATTATTGAGCATGGCCCTAAATATTTAAAATATAACAATACCGAAACAAGTTATTTAATGGCTTTAGTTGCAGTCTCTATTGCAATAGGTTGCGTTATAGCAGGCATTGCCTCAAAAAAAAGCATTCCTATTTTATTAGTTCCTATCGGGATTATTGGAATGTTTTTATGTTCTTTAATAATTTGTGTTTTTAAACCTTTGGGTGCAGGTTTTATTATAACAATTATGCTTTTAGCTTTTTTTGCTGGTTTGTTCCAAACACCTCTTAATGCATGGATTCAATTTAATGTTAAAGGTCGAATTGTAGGTGAATTTATTTCATATTCTAATAATGTTACTTTCTTATTTATTTTAATTTCGGCAGGTATTTATGCTGCTTTAAGAACTTTATTTAAAGATACTCATGCCGTTTTTGTTTTTATAACATTATTATCATTTTTCACTGTTTTTATCATATTTTTATTTATACCAAAAACGTATTATCGAATTAAATTAATTATATATATTTTTATTCTTAATAAGAAAAATTATAAAAATAAATATCTAATTTTAAAGTCAAAATAACCCAAAATGATATTAAAAACCTTATCAAACCTTTATTTATTAGCTTTAAAATCAAGATATTGCATAAACATCAAGGGTATTGAAAATATTAAAACCGATGATGTAAAAATATTTTTACCTAATCATCAGGCATTAATTGACCCTCAGATTTTATTTCCAATTATATTTAAACACAATAATATTGTTCCTGTTGTTACCGATAAATTTAATTCTATTCCAATAATTGGATGGATTTTAAAATCGGTTAATGCTGTTTTTGTTAAAGATATTGAATCGGGAAATAGGGATATTAATGTTTTAAATAATATTATAGAACAGGTTAATAAAGCTTTGGCTGAAAAACGAAGTATATTAATTTATCCTTCGGGGCAAATTGCTGGTCAAGGTCAAGAAAAAATTTTAAACAAACAAAGTGCTCATTTAATTGTAAAAAACTGTGATAAAAGTGTTAAAATTATTGCTGTAAAAATAAATGGACTTTGGGGTAGTATGTGGTCAAAAGCATGGAATGGAGAATCGCCAAGCTTCTTAAAAACATTTATAAAAGGATTAATTTTATTCTTAATTAATTTTCTTTTCTTTATTCCTAAAAGAAAAATAACTATTGAGTTTATTGACATAAGCAATGATGCTAAAGAAATTGCTAATAAAAGTGATAGAAAAGATTTTAATAAGTTTTTAGAATCTATTTATAATTCAGATGGAATTGAAGATGTGAATTATATTGGATATCATTTTTTATTCAGAAAATTAAACAGAGAATTGCCTTCTAAAATTAAAGGTTCTGTTAATGATATTAAAGACAAAAATAAAAATGATTTGTCGTTAATACCTGATAATATTAGTGATGAAATAATTGATATTATATCTGAAATTGGGAAAATTGAGAAAGATAAAATTTCGCTAAAATCTAATCTTTATTTTGATTTAGGTTTTGATTCATTAAATATTGTTTCGGTTATTCTTGAAATCGAAAAAAAATATTCTATTAAAAATCATCCTGATATTACAGAAATAAGAATAGTAGCTGATTTATGCTATTTCGCCCTTAATCTTTTAAGTTATACCGATGAATACCCTCCTTGCTATTTAAACAATCAAAATATTAAAACTAATAATATAAGAGTAAAAAAAGATAAAACTATTACCGAAAATTTTATTGATACTTTTTCGGAAAATAATAATGAATATTTTGTTTTTGATTCTGTTTTTGGGACTACTAAGCGAAAAGATTTTTTACTTAAAGCTTTAGTTATATCTGATATTATTTCTAAAAAAACTAAAGATAAATATATTGGGATAATGATGCCCGCAACTCAAAGCACATCATTATTAATTATTGCCACTTATCTGGCAAACAAAATACCTGTTATGTTAAATTGGACATCAGGTAAAACTGTTTTAGACTATTGCATAAATTCGTTAAACGTTAAAACTATTTTAACAGCTAATGCTTTTTATACTAAAATAAACGATAATATATCTAACGAAACCAAAGAAAAGTTAGTTTTTATTGAGGATTTTAAACATGAAATTACAATAAAAAATAAAATAAAAGCTTTGACTAAAGCTTGCTTCCCTATTTTAATAAAAAACAAAGAAAATACAGATTTGAACAACCCAGCTGTTGTTTTATTTACTTCGGGAAGTGAGGCTACTCCTAAAGCTGTTGTTTTAACTCATAAAAATATTATTGAAAATTTATGGGCTGTTTTTGATGATATTGATATTTCTAATGACAATATATTATTAGGCTTTCTTCCTCCTTTTCACAGTTTTGGTTATACAATTTCTACAATTTCACCATTATTAACCGGACTAAAAGTTGCTTATACGCCAGATCCAACAAATTCTAAGGAAGTTATTAAAATGCTTTATTGGTCAAAAGCATCAATTATATTAGGAACACCTACTTTTTTAAGAATGATTCTTTCGGTTAGCCGACCTAATGATTTAGATAGTTTATCATTAATTATTTCAGGAGCTGAAAGTTTATCGTTAGAGCTTAAAGAAAAATTAGATATTATGACTAAAGGTAAAGCTAAAGTATTAGAAGGTTATGGTATAACCGAATGTTCTCCTGTTATTAGCATTAATCCTCCCGAAAAGTCGAAATTAAACAGTGTTGGTAAAGTTATTAAAAACACAAAATGCTTAATTTGTGATATTGATAATTTTAAAATTCTACCAAATAATGAGCAAGGGTTAATTCTTGTTAAAGGCTCTAGCATATTTAATGGCTATGTTGATAAAAATTTACCGTCTCCTTTTGTTGAAGTAAATAATGAAATGTATTTTAATACAGGTGATTTAGGTTACCTTGATGATGAAAACTATTTATATATTACCGGCAGATTAAAAAGATTTATAAAAATAGCTGGTGAAATGATAAGTTTGCCTTTTATTGAGAAAATTTTATCAGCAAAATATAATACTATCGATATTCCTGAAATAGCAATAAGCGGAACCGATGAAACTAATCACCCAATAATAGTTATGTTTTCTATAAAAGACATTGATATTAATGAAGTGAATGAATTTTTAAAACAACAAAAAATTTCTAATCTTATAAAAATTAGCGGAATTGTTAAAGTTGATAGTATTCCAATACTTGGAACAGGTAAAATAGACTATAAAGAATTAAATAAATTTTTCGAAAAATGAAGCAATTTTATACCATAATTCTATTGGTTTTATCAAATGTTTTTATGACTCTTGCTTGGTATGGTCACTTAAAATTTAGTGAATGGAAATGGTTTAATAAATTAGGACTAATTTCAATTATATTAATAAGTTGGGGTATTGCATTATTTGAATATTTTTTTCAGGTTCCTGCCAATAAAATTGGGTTCAGAGGAAACGGTGGTCCTTTTAGCCTTGTTGAATTAAAAGTTATTCAGGAAGTAATTACTTTAACTGTTTTTACAGTATTTACATTAATAGTTTTTAAAGACGAGACAATTAAAACCAACCATATAATTGGTTTTCTTTTCTTGGTTTTAGCGGTTTATTTTATTTTTAAGAAATAAACAGCTAATAAATTGTTTGCCTTAATGCTTGAATAAAAATACAATCTATATAATTATATAATATTTAATACACAATTAATATGTTTAAAAATATAATAATACTTGGCATTAGTTTAATTGTTATAAATAGCTATTCACAAGTTAATCACTTAGAAACTTATTATGATAGACAAGGGGGTATTGAAGGTTTAAAATATCCTAAAGACATTGAGTTTGATTCGTATGGTAATATTTACATAGTTGGCAATTCAACACTTACGCATCTTTTTATGCTTGATTCATTGAATATATTCTCGTATATTGAGAAACATGATGCAAATAAATATCCAGGTCTTATAAATGTTGACGAAATAGAATCTACATTTGATAAAAAATTCTACTATATAACTGGAGACAATGAATTATTTGTATTCAGTAAAATAGATAGTTCATACAGATTAAGTTTAAGACAAAGCATTAAAAATAGTGATAGTATTATCGTAGGATACGCTGGTCCCACAAATATTGTTGTTACGCCAGATTCGAAAAATTTATATTTATCTGTCTATGATAAATATGTAATAAATATTTTTACTATCGATTCATTAACTGGAGAATTAACTTTTAAAAGTAAAATATCTAACATTAAAAATATCAATGATATTATTTTTAGTAATAAATTTGTTTATACAACTTCAGCAGGATATCCTAATTCGTCTATATGTGTTTTTCAGAGAACAGATAATTTAGATAGTCTGAAATTAATTAAAAAATTATCAACTAATGATAGTATTATAGATCCTTCTTGTCCAGTATTATCTATGGATAATAAATATTTATATATACATGATAATAAAACAATTGCAATTTTCAATGTTGATGAAGTAACAGGAAAAATTTCATTCAAGCAAAGATTGTATATTGAAGATTTTTATGATAATTTCTATTATGGAATTGATATGCTATTAAGTTCAGATAATAAATATCTTTATTTAGCCGATTCATATGGATTATTAGTTTTTGAGAGAGATTCAATTACAGGAGATTTAACCTTCATTCAGTCGATACAAGAAAACAATAATTTTACAGGATTTGATGGTATATCATCTATTAAATTTTCAGAGTCTAGTTCAGAATTGTTCGTTCTAAGTGAATATAATAATTCAATTATTATATTTAAAAGAAATTACTTAAACGGAGAGTTAACTTATTATAATAAGGTGGTTGATGAACAAGGTAAAATAAACGGTCTTTCGGATGCAGTTGATATTTTAATCTCAAACAATGATAAACATTTATACACATTAGCTAATGCCGGCACCAATTCAATAGCACTTTTTGAGAGAAAATCTGATGGGTATTTGAAATTCATAAAAAATGTTACTTGGGATGAATTAGGGCCTGAAATTGGGGCAACATGGTCTTTTGAGCTTAATCCAAACGATCAATATATGTATATTTCTTCAACCAATATGTATGGTATAAGGATTCTTAGCAGAGATACTGTTACTGGTAATTTGAAATTTTATAAATCTTATACTAATGCTGGAACAGGGATAACTGATAATATCATCTCAGATATTGTTATTACTAAAGATTCAAAAAATCTATATGCTGGAACATCCCAATATTTGGTGAATTACAGAATTAATTCCGATAGCTCAGACTTGACTTATAACTCAAAAATTCTAATAGATGAAATAGGTAATGGAGGTCTAATTGGAAATCAATCAATTATTTCTAGTCATGATGGTAAAAATTTATACACTTATTCATATTCTAATTTTTATCCAAACGGTATAGCAGTCTATTCACGTAGTGAAAATGGTAATATTACTCATTTAGAAAATTATACTTCAAAAAATTATTTATTTAAGGAAGGGGCTTTCTCAATTTTAATTAGCCCTGATGATAATTTTTTATATGTAGTTGGAACATCAATATTTTGTTTTAAAAGGAATTCTGAAGATGGAAGATTAGTTTTTTATTATGAGATAAAATATGAAGATATTAAAATAGAAGGTTTATCTATAATTAACCGGATATCATTAAGTAGTGATGGTAAATATTTAATTGGTATTTCAGATGAAAAAAAAATAATCTTGTCTTTTTACAGAAATTCATCTAACGGGAAATTAATACTAAAACAGATAAAACATTTCAGCGATGATAATAATTATGGTCCAATCTCAGCAAAGCCCATATTTTCTCGAGATATGAAAAATGCTTACATCATTTCACGACTTGATCGGTCATTAAGTGCATTCAAAGCAAACATACCCATTGGATTAACTGAGATCAACAATGTTTGTGGTGATTCTATTGAACTATTTGTTGATAAAGGATATAATTATTTATGGTCTACTGGGGATACATCAAGTTATATAAAAATAGTTAATCCTGGTGAATATTCAGTATATGTTAATGACAAGACAGGCCGAGAGGGCTGGGATACAACACTTGTTGATTTTCATACAGTTCCTCTGGTTAAAATTTTTCATGATACTGTATATTCAACAACTGACACTACTTTTATTCTTTCAAATATAACAGAAGGGACATATCCTTATTTTTATTTATGGAGCGATAGTTCAAACTTATCATCTCTTTTTGTTGATAAAACCAAATTATCGAATGGTGAACACTTATATTCTTTCACGGTTTCTGATAAATATGGATGCGTAGGTTCTGATAGCATAACATTATTGGTAAACCATTTCAATAATATTATTAATATAAATGAGAATAGTTCTATATCAATTTATCCAAATCCATTTGAAGATTATATAAATATTGATTTAGAAAATTCAAATAACGAGATTGTTTCAATAAAAATTTGCAATATAGCTGGGGAAATTATTTATAGCAATAAGCTTGAAAAATTTCAAACAATAAATCTAAGAGGTTTAAAATCTGGTGTATATATTATTAAATTTGAAAATGAAACATATTATGAACAAAAAATTATAATAAAGCACTAACTCCAATAAAGCATATAAGCAATTGCTATGGTTATAGTGATATTAAATTTAAATTATATTAAAAGGCATCTACCAATGACAAGCTTTTAAAATAATTGATTGCCATGACATTGCAAATTAATTTTTCAATTCCTTAGCTAATCTTTTTAAAGATTTTATTTTCCGTAAAAAAAGAATTTGTTCATATTTTTCAACTCCTTTTTCCACAAAATCTAATTCATAGACTTGTCTAGTGCTAAATTGTGTAATTATTAAAACACTGATAATATAGTTGTTATAGCAATATTTTTCATAAATACTTATATTCGAGATTTTATTCATGAGTGCAAAAAGGTAACAGATGCCCAAATTTTGAATAAAATAACCAACAAAGAAGTCAGAATGAGAGTAAAACTAAATCCTAAAATTATAGATTTTTTTTTTTACAAAAATTAAAACTGCTGACCTAAATTGGACAAGTCTGGAAAATTAAAACCAACCATATAATTGGTTTTCTTTTCTTGGTTTTAGCGGTTTATTTTATTTTTAAGAAATAACTATTTCTCTCTTATACTATTTATTGTTTCAATATCGGGATTAAAGTAGCCTTGCCGGGGTTTATTTAAAAGCAAAAACACAAGAATTGTATGACCGTGTTCAAATCTAATTTAGCCGATTTTTTTTATTGTAATTTTTGAATTTCTTCTTTTGAAAAACCAGTTGATTTTACAATTATATCGATATCAACACCTAATTGTAAAAGATTTTTTGCTATGTCAATTGCTTTTTCTTCTTTTGCTGTATCCATTGAATTTTTAATATCACGGAAAACATTTAAACTTTCTTCGTAGCTACGAACTTGGTCAGTTGTAAATCTTGCAATTTCTGCCGTTTCAAATACTTTTTCAAAAATTTGTTCTCGTAATTTATCGGGTACTCTTTCAAGTTTTGCAAGGTTACGCAATACATACAACCATTTTTCAAATCGTGTGTCTATCTCTTCAATTGTTTTATTGAACTTAGGCATTTCAAGATAGATAAACGTTAATTTATCGTAAAAAACTTTCTTAGTATCAATATCGGTAAGTTTTACATCATAACGATATTTATTTAATTCTGTTTTATCTTCATCAAAAACAAAATCGAGTATTGCAATAACATAAACTGCTTTTAATGAAAAATCCCATTCGTTTTTAATGGCTTGTTCTCGAATTGGAAGTGTTGAATAATATAACGTACGTTCTTTAAAAAATTTTTGTTTTGTCTTTTGTAGTTCTACAATGAATTTTTCTCCTTTTTCATTTTCGCAATACAAATCAAATACGGCTTTGCGGTCGCTTAATGTATAACCAACATATTCAGTTTTAAGATATGTTAAATCGATGATTCGTCCTTGCTCGGCACTTAATAATTCATTAAGAAAGTCAAGCAACAAATCTTTATTTAATTCTTCGCCAAATAGTTTCTTGAAACCGTAGTCAGTGAAAGGGTTTATGTATTTTTCGATAAATTCTGCCATATCTTTTTTGTTGTAATTATCAAATATTTACAATGCAAAAATAACTAATTTTCTGTTGAAAAAAAAATTTATCGCCCTCTAGCCTTTTCTATTGTTGCAATATCGGGATTAAAATAGCCATAAGTAATTGAAGGGGATTCACTTTTAATTTCGTTCATCATATTTTTAATTCCAATACTATCATTAGGATTAGCGATTTGTGTTTTTTCGAAAAACCAATCAGGGTCTATTCCAAAATTCCGCCATTGAATCATCGAAAGTCCTTTTGTTTTAATGATGTTTTTTAATTCATCAACCTCACTCCTTCTGTCGTTAAGACCAGGAAAAGTTAAATAATTTAAAGAAGTCCAGATTTTAGACCCAGTTGAAATTT
>CAZJKL010000074.1:0-9494 GCA_964546655.1 uncultured Bacteroidales bacterium
CTGTTTGCCAACGCCTAATGAATAAATAGTTATATTTGTAAAAAGAAAACTATTTTTTAATGTTTTTAATATATAAAAGTTAGTTATATTTGGATATATAATGTAGTTGTGCTTAATTAAGACAAAACCTCATGAAAAACACGATTAATGAAAATATGAGAAATACCTGTTTTTTTTGTTCTAAACCAATCTTAGAAAAAAAGACTCAGGAGCATATAATTCCTGATAGCTTATTGGGAAAACTTGGGATTAAAGAAGAGACTATAACAGGAAAAGGTGTTTTTCAATATAGTCGTGTAAAAGTTCCTGCACATAATACTTGTAATAGTAGATTCGGAAGTAAATATGAAGATAGAATCCTAAAGTTACTCGATGACCCAGAAAAATTATTGGAGGATTTAAAAGCTGAAGGATCAGGAATATCAATTATATACGGACCAAATGAATCCGTGACCGCACTCTTTTCCACTTGGTTGTCAAAAATATATTATGGACTTTTTTATAATGATTATCTGAAAATTGATGATGTCGAACATAAAAAAGTTTCACAAAGCATAATTGATACTGATAACTTTAGAATGATTCAAAAAGCATATAAAGATGAAGTCGGATTTTGTTTACCTTCTAGTTTATATGTATTCCAGTCTGAAAAGGACTTTTTTGACTTGAGAACATTTGTATATCCTCAAACTATAATGATGAAAATTCATAAACTAGTATTTATATTAGCTATTGAAGACGGATTCTTGACAAAAAACTATCTTAATAATGGAATACTTTCCAATTTTAGAGATAAGCTCTTATTGGAGGGAAAGAAAAATGATAATTTTCCTATTCACCTGTATGCTTTATCTGAAATTATGGCTTTAAGGATGTGTATTCCAAAGACTCCATCATTCGTTTATTCAAATAAACAGATTATGAACATGAGTTTATCTACTGGAGTTGCGAACCCTGAAGAATATTACAAAGTAGATGAAGAATTAATTGCTAAAAAACGGGATGAAATATTATCAGAATTGAACGTGAAAATAGAATAACTAAGTACAACACGCAATATAGCCAATGGCTGGATTTGTGGGTGGTTGAAAGTTTTGTAACTCGCATTACAAGCAATTCGGATTGAAAGAGAAGTTCTTCGAAGACCGCCACAAGACATATTACCGTCCGTTGTTATAGTATATAATGGCAAAAAGAGAAATAAAAATTGAGAGTTTAAAATTGGATTAATTTTTTATGTAAGTTTGATAAAAAAAATGAAAAGAAAAACAAATATATTTGATAAAATAGGAACACTTATTCCTGGTTATAGAGGATATCAGGAAAGAGAAGGCAGACGTGAATGCGACAGACAATTACGTGAACAAATTGCCGATAAATTATCTGTAATTGAAAAGGAGATAACTTCACAAATTGATGGTGCTGACCTTTCAGAGCTTTCCGAAATCGAAAAAAATAGAAAGAAAATTAACAATCTAAAGGACTTGATTAAATATTCTCCATATGGCACTTCTGCATTTTTTTCTGATTCATTAATAAAAGAAACAGAACTAGAATTAATTTATCAAATGGACTTAGATATTATGGATAATATTAATCAACTTGAATCTTGGTTACAAACTAATACTTTAACCGAAATAAAAGTTTGCATTCAAAAGGTGGATGAATCAATTAACAAAAGAAATCAATACATAAAAGATAGATAATATGCCAAAATTAATGGAAATAATAGAGTTTCTTGATAATTCGGGAGATACTATGGTTCAAAGAGTCCCAGAAGACGGTAGTGGTGAGTTTAAACTTGGTGCACAATTAATAGTTAGAGAAAGTCAAAAAGCAGCATTTTTTAGAGATGGTAAAGCTCTTGATATATTTAGTGCGGGAAGGCACGTCCTAAAGACTCAGAATATTCCAATATTAACAAAATTAATAACTTCATTGGGTTATGGTACTGATAGTCCTTTTAGGTCAGAGGTTTATTTTTTAAATATAAAATTATTCCGCAACCTTAAATGGGGTACAAAAGAACCTATTTTATTTAGGGATTCAGAACTTAAAATGATTAGACTTAGAGGACATGGAGCTTTTTCTATTACAATCAAAGAACCTTCTTTATTTCTTAATAAAATTGTAGGAACGCAAAATATTTTTCATGATAGTGATATTTCTGATTATTTAAAATCATTAATTCTTCAAAAAATTCATATTATTTTGGGTCAAAATCTAAAAACTGTTTTTGACCTACCTCAAAATTTTGATAATATTTCTACTCTTGTTAAAAATTCACTTAATCTTGATTTTATAGGATTAGGACTTGAATTACATGATTTTCTTATTAATTCAATCTCTGTACCACCAGAAGTTCAAAAAATGATTGATACTAGGTCAAGTATGACTGCTGTTGGTGATATGGATGAATTTATGAAATACCAAATTGGGCAATCAATCGAAAAAGCAGCTGAAAATCCAACAGGTAATGCAGGAGAAGGTATGGGAATGGGTGCTGGTATTGGAATGGGGTTTATGATGCCACAAATGATTAATCAAGCAATGCAAAAACAGAATAATCAAATTGGTAATTCAGAAGAAGATTCATTCTCAAAATTAAAAAAACTCAAAGAGTTGCTCGATATGGGTGCAATTAGTGAAGAAGAATATAATGAAACAAAAAAACGTCTATTAAATAATTTATAATGAAAAAAACAACAAGTAACATTATCGGAATTTTATTAGCAGTTTTGAGCTGTAGTTTAATGATTTATGCTTATGAAACTGACCGTTCATTTGCTCAAATCATTATCGCTTTTATTATTCTATATCTGCCTATCGCTTTTATTTCATCCATAAACGGCAAAGTAGCTTTATTTCTGTTCTGTTCTGTTTTAATTGTAGGTGGTTATATCTGTTACAAACAAGATTTGTACGACACTGGTTTTGGGGTAGTACTTGCTCTTCTTATAGGTGGAGCAACATATGTTTTCAAAGTTTCTAAAGCCGAAACCTTTTCAGTATCTGATTATAAACAAGAACAAAAAGACAAAAGAAATGCACGATAAAGAAATACAATATTTTACAGAAGGTTTGCAACAAGCCCAGCAAGAATTTTATTTGGATGCAATAAATAAATTCAATGTCTTAATTGATGAATACCCAAATAGCGACCTTGCAGATGATGCTTTATTCAATATCGGCTTGTGTTATTTTAAAATGAAACAATTAGAACAAGCCATTAAAGCATTTAACAAAGTAATCATCAATTATCCTGATTCTTCAATTTCTTCACTTGATAACGCAAATGAATATGGGAAAACGGCAGCAAAATGTCATTATGGTATTTTTCAATGTTTTCTTTTGATTGGCAATGAAAAGGAAGCACAAAAAGAGTTAGAAAAATTAAAACCATTTAATCAAAACACTTATATCCTATTTCAAGCCAAACAAGTAAGTTTTGAAGAATTAGCGAAAGAGATGTTAAACCAATTTAAAAATAAATAATATGAGCGAATTATTACAATGTCCATCTTGCGGTGGTTCAAACCAATTACCTGAAGGTAGAAATTCTATGTTTTGTTCTTTTTGTGGTAATGTAATTGAAAAAAAACAATCAGAAAATGCATCAAAAGAAGAAAATTTAATAAAATCAAAACCCCAAATAATTGATAATTGCCTTACTTTAAAAAATAGAAAAATAAATTCATTAGTAGAAATATTATCTTGGTTCTCAGATGATGAGTTGAAAGAACTAAATGAACTTGATTTAAGGTGGAACAATATTTCATCTCTTGAAGGAATTGAATCTTTCAGAGGACTAGAAAAACTCGATTTAAGAGACAATAAATTTATTGAACTTAGTCAAAGTGACATAGATCGGATAAATGGTATATATATAGGTAAAAACAGTCGTGGATTCAGCTTGGATCTCTATAATAATCAAATAGCATCTGATTCTTGGGTGTCAAAAATTAACGTCACTAAAATTTTAAACACTTATACAGGTAAATTTTACCTTGATTCAAATTATAACCACAAATATCATACAAATTATGATTTGGTTTGTTTATATATAGGAACAAACAATGGGAAAATTAATGAATTTCATCCAAAATCAAGCTTTCGTCCCAAAAATAAAAGTAAAAATTCTGAACAAGAAAGTAAAGAGGGTTCGTGTTTTATCGCAACAGCAACTATGGGTAGTTATGGCCATCCACAGGTTATGGAATTACGTCATTTTCGTGATGAATGGATTTTAGAAAAAAGTTGGGGAGAAAGTTTTGTTAATTGGTATTACAAATATGGTGAAATTGCAGCTAAGTTTATTGAAAAAAGTTTTGTTTTAAAGAAGGTTAGCTATTTACTTATTGTAAAGCCATTAGTTTGCTTATCAAGAATTGTAAAATAGACATTATGTCAATATTCAAAGCAATAGCAAAAAAGCAGAACTGTTCTGAGAAAATTAACATCTTTTTCATGTACTATTTCATTCACGAATTTGGTGTTCATTATGGAAAGATTTTGGATGACATAACACCGTCAGTATTTCATGAGAACACTAATATAGATGAGAATTTATTTCTCCAAAATATTGTATCATATCTCAATTCAAATTATACTGAAATTGATTGGATTGGTGAATCGAAATTTAACGTTCATACTTATCATATTTACGAATTATTAAAAAACATAAAATAGAAATGTCTAAAGACGAATATAAATTAATATGGAAAGAAGGTTCTTTTTTTGAAAAAGGACATTGGAATATAGTAAAAAATAATTCAGATAGTTTCGGGAATTCTATAGTTCTATATTTTCTAATACTTATATTAATTGTTTTTTTAGGTATGTTAGCAATAATGACAATACCTATATTATGTGCTTTGATTGGTTTTCAAATGACTAGAGAAAATAGGTATATAGTTGGTATTATCTCAATTATTGGATTTGTTTATTTTCACATAGATATGAGCAATGAATGGATATCAAGTATATTGTTTCATGGTTGGACGTCAGATGAAGGTAAGTTTACTGAAGGATTATTGGGTTTTGATTCATATAAATTTTTCTTAATAATTAATTATATAGGGTTAGGATTAGGATTAGGATATATTATTGATGCAATACTAATAAGCAATTATGGTAAGAAATTTAATGATAGCAGAATAACTCTCCCTCAAGTTTTAGTATATGTAACCCCTATTTTTTTTATGTTTATATTAAGTTTATTTGTTAGATTTAATAATGGTTTTTGTTTTTCAAATATTGATTTTGAAAATAATAGAAAAAATAATTATTATAATACTAATATGTCAGGTATTAATAGTAATAACAACAAAATAGAATCAGAATTTAATGGTTTTACATACGATAATTTAGGAAAAAATGATTCTTCACTAGATATTGAAACAATAATTTATAATGAATCTAATTTAAATTTTGAAATAGACGAGTCGTACTTCCCACAAATAAATGGCTTAGAAGACTTAGAATTTCAAACATATATAAATAAAATATTAAAATTATATTTTATGAATTTCATAGATTCTCTAAAAATAGAAACTAATAATGCGTCAAAAGAAGAAATTGAAATGGGGCTTGGTTATGCATATGGTCGGTTTGAAATTTTATATAATAAAAACAATATTTTGTCAATTCGTCAAGAAAATATCTTGGAAAGTAAGTATGGAGGGAATAGTGCTGAAGTTTTCAACAATGTTTATAATTTTAATTTAAAAGAAAAAAGTTTAATTAACAATAATGATTTTGTTGTAGATTGTAATTCAATAAATAAAAAAATTAAAAATTATTTAGATAAATTATTTCCAGAAAATATAAGCGAATATCCTGAAAAAATAAATTGCAATAATTATTTTAGTAAATTACAATTTGGGATAGAAAAAGATAGTTTAATTATAATAGTTTATTTTAGAGGTGAATCTCGTGCAAATGAAGGCTTTTATAAAATTCCATTAGAAAAATTTAAATTAAAACAGAAAATAAAGATAAAGAATCAGAATAAATATAAAGCAGTAAAAATAGGAGTTCAGGAGTGGATGGTGGAAAATCTTAATGTTGATAGGTTCTGCAATGGCGACCCAATACCAGAAGCAAGAACTGATGAAGATTGGAATGTAGCCGAGATAAAAAAACAACCTGCTTGGTGTTATTACAATAATAATTCTGATAATGGATTACGTTATGGTAAATTGTATAACTGGTATGCTGTGAATGACTCTAGAGGGTTAGCTCCAGAAGGTTGGTATTTACCAAGCGATGCAGATTGGACAATACTTGAAAACTATTTAGCAGATAATGGTTACAATTATGATGGTACTTTAGGGGGAGGTGGTAATAAGATTGCGAAATCAATGGCATGTGAGAATTATTGGAATAATTCAACAAATAAAGGAGCCGTTGGTAACACAGATTATATAGAATATCGTAATAAATCTGGCTTTACAGCTATTCCTGGTGGAATTCGTAGTGCTGGTAAATTTAACGGTATGGGTTACCATAGTTATTGGTGGAGTTCATCAGAGGAAGGAAAATATTCTGCTTGGTGTCGTTATTTAGGTGGTATCTATAGAGATTTTAGTAGAAATGATTTAAATAGGGGTGATGGTTTATCTGTTCGCTGTTTAAGAAAAAATAAATAGTTGTAAAGCTTATTAAACAATAAGTTTATTGGTGCAAATTTTAAAATAATAGTCATGTGGCAATAATATTATTGAAAATGGTGGGTTTTCAGTAGAATGTCAATATTTCGGAAATATTATTAGTATTGAAATACAAAATTATTTTTTGGGAAATGAAAAATAATTACATTTTTATAAATAGGAGCATATTTATAATTATAATAATAATTTAAAACAAACTATATGGAAAAAAAAGATGAAATCTTAAAAGAAAATTTAGAAAGTGTAATTTCTGATGAAGTTGAAAAAATACTGATTTATTATGACAAATCTTCGAATGTTTATTTGTCGCTGAAACGTGATTTATTAAATTCTACCCAAATTTCCCCTCAAATAAAGAACTTTATTGATCTTGTGAAAGAATCTATTTCTTTATATATGCCAACGATTAATAGTTTAGATATTGATATAGATATATTGATAATAAATAGATTAGAAGAATTAGTTAAGTGATTGCAATAACTGAAAGAGTAGATGAAATTTTTCTAATTAATTGATAGTATTTAATGAAAATTAAGGTATAATAGACAAAATTAATAATCAATTTGTTAAAAATAAATATTAAATTTAATTATTGAATTATCAAAGATTTCTTTTTAGAGATGTGTAAAATGAAATTATAAATAAATTTTCCAAAAAAACATTATAAATTTAAATAAAATACAATCATGTCAAAAACAATAAAGTGTTTATCCTGTGGAGGATCTAATATAATTGAAAACAATCAATTATCAATAGAATGTAAATATTGTGGTAATTCTATTAATATTGACAAACCTGTAGATTCTTTAAATCATCTAATAATAAAAGAGAATCAAAGAATTATCAAGCCAAAAAATTCAAATGAATCAATTATTGTTAATTTAAATAATAAAGGTTTGATAGATTATCCAATTTTTGAAGGGCTAGAGTCTTTATTAAGTGAAAGTTTAGAATGGCAAAAATGGGGTCACCGTCCTATTTTTTCAAGAATATCAAATAAACCAATTTCATTCGAGTCAAGTGAAATAATGCATGTTACAAGCCCATTTGCTCACTATGGTGAATCAAATTATAGAGGCTTAGTAATACTAATATATTTGGAGGATATAAATATTGATAAATTTAATAAATTTGAATTAAAAAATTTATTTGAAGATGAAGATTATTGCTATTCTTGTGTAATCGAAAAAGATTTTAGAGGTGCAGCATATATTGTAACTAGAATTTTGATTGATTTATATAATATTGATATGAATTCAAAATTGTACTATGAAAATGAAGATATGGACCAAGGACCAGAAAGTGTACGTCTATACCATGGTAAAGTAATTATTGATAACAAACAATATATAAAAGAATATAATAAAAAATTTTCTAATAATAATAACTGTTTTATAGCAACAGCAACAATGGGCAGTTATGACCACCCGCAGGTAATGGAATTAAGACACTTCCGTGATGAATGGATTTTACAAAAAAAGTGGGGTGAAAATTTTGTAAAGTGGTATTATCATTATGGTTCAATTACAGCTAAGTTTGTTGAAAAAAGTTACGTTTTAAAAAAGCTTAGCTATTTACTTATTGTGAAACCATTAGTATACTTATCAAGAATTGTAAAATCCAAATAATAACTTTTTTTAAAAGAAAACAAACATAATGGAAGATGATATAAGACTTAATCAAAAATTTGATGAAGCAAATGCATGGTTGAAAAAAAAGGGCAAATTAATAATTAAGAATTTAATTTCGGCTAATCAAAATTCGACAAAATTGAATGTTGAAGAATATCAATTAACATATAAACCAAATACTGGTAAAGAAATTTTGCTTAATGTTCCTGATACTAAGATAGCGATTATCAACCTTTATCAAGAATTAAAATAATAAAAGATGGAAGAAATAAGAAAATTTATTGAAGAATCGCTTGTGGTAATTGAAGAAAGAGCTAATAAAAATTATGAATTAAATGGTTTTTTTACAGCACTTTGTAATATATTAAAAGAACTTGAAAGTATTGCTAATCAATTTTTAGAGGCAGATGACCCTCTCTTCAAAAAAATGACAGATTTAAAAAAAATACTTTGTAGTTATGAATAGTATAAAATATCAAAATTCAATTAGAAAAAAGAGAGATGAATTCTTACTTGGAATTGTAAGTCAATTTATGCAATCAGACGAAAAACAAACGGTATTTGATTGCTATAATTACGTGAAAACAGTAGCTGAAACTATAGTTGAAAGTTTTATGAATAATTTAACAGCAGAAGAAAGAACATTAGTTGAAATCAATACCAAAGTTTGGTTTTTACCAATAGAGTCAATAAAAACATTTGTTGTTTTTCTCTCGAATAATGAAATCAATTTAAACCAAATCTGGGAGTATAAAATAGATTGTCTTATCCTGAAATAGCTTTACACTCTCTGGTGAAGTTAAAATAACCTTTGGTGAAATTAAAACTAGCGATGTAAAAGTTAAAACTAGCGATGTAGAAGTTAAAATTAACGATGTAAAAGTTAAAATAACCTTTGGTGACTTTAAAACAAGCGATGTAGAAGTTGTAACAAGCTTTGGCGAAATTAAAACAAGCGATGTAAAAGTTGTAACAGACAAGATTTAATAAAATTATCACTAAAAGGCAAGCACATTTGCAATTTGCGAAAAACAAATTGCAAAAAAGCTCGCCTTTTTATCCAAATGTTTAGTTCTAAAGATAAAAAAAATAAAAAAACAGAAGGCCAGCACCCAACACTATGTTGCCCACAATTGGCGGCAAAAAAAGCAACTGAGTTTGGTCAGAATAAAAATAATTGTAAATTTGTAAC
>CAZJKL010000075.1:0-9054 GCA_964546655.1 uncultured Bacteroidales bacterium
AAGCTTATTATCTGATTGTTATGTAACTAATGAAAAATCAGTGATAAAGTCAGGAGCCAAAATTTTAATTATTCCTGAAAATATAATATTAATATTCCTACCTCCGTATTCTCCTGAGTTAAATCCAGCTGAAAAAATATGGGCTAAATTTAAAAGAGATTTTACAAATAGATTATTCGAAAATATGAAATTATTAGAAGATTATGTCTGTAATCTTGCTGTAAATTTAAGAAAAGAAGAGGTTATTTCTATTTGTTCTTATGATTATATTTTTTTAGATAACTTTTGGACAAGTATATAATTCACTTTGGTATTACAAATCCGCGCCAGATGGGGTAGTTTTATGTATATAATTGTATTTAAAAAACTACAGTTTATTAAATGCTTTTCCGAAAGTTTTCGGAAGGAAACCACGCATAACTAAGTAAAAAACTAAAACTCAAAACAACATAAAGTCACGTAGAGATTACATGGTAAGACAAAGGCACCGAAAACATTTCAGCACCAGCCGCAAATAAAACAAGACACAAACTATATCATTTTAAGATGTAATAAAAATATTGAATTGAAATTTCATTTTCTTAAAACATTTGCTACTTTTATAAAATTAAAACTATAAACACTTATCTAAAATGAAAACATTTTTATTTTGCATTTCAGCAATTTTAATTTCTAATATTTCTTTTGCTTGTACTAATTTTATTGTTACTAAAGGAGCTTCTGAAGATGGTTCTACAATGGTTTCTTATTCTGCCGACTCACATTGGCTATATGGCGAATTAGCTTTTTATCCTGCCGCTACTTATCCCGAAGGAACAATGAGAAATGTTTACGATTGGGAAAACGGAACTTTTTATGGTCGTATTAAAGAAGCTAAACAAACTTATAAAGTTGTTGGTAATATGAATGAATTTCAGCTAACTATCGCTGAAACTACCTTTGGAGGCAGGAAAGAACTTAAAAACAAAAAAGGAATTATTGACTATGGTAGCCTTATTTACATAACATTACAAAGATCTAAAACTGCTAAAGAAGCAATTGCTACAATTGATAAATTGGTTTCAGAATATGGCTATAATAGCTCTGGAGAATCGTTTTCAATTGTTGACCCAAATGAAGCTTGGATTATGGAAATAATTGGAAAAGGCGAAGGTGTTAATGGGGCAAATTGGGTAGCGTTAAAAATCCCTGATGGCTATGTTTCTGGTCACGCTAATCAATCTAGAATAAGAAAATTTCCTTTAAACGACCCTAATAACTGCTTGTATTCAAAAGATATTATTGCTTTTGCTAAAGAAAAAGGTTATTTTAAAGGTAATGATGCCGACTTTAGTTTTGTTGATGCTTTTCATCCGCTAACTTTTGATGGACTAAGGTTTGGCGAAGCTCGTGTTTGGAGTGGTTTTAACCGAATTGCTCCTTCACTTAAACTTGCTACAAATTATGTTGAAGGTGATATTAATGCAGAACCTCTACCTTTATGGGTAAAACCCGACAAAAAATTAAGCGTTAAAGACGTTCTAAATTTAATGAGAGATCATTTTGAAGGAACTATGTTTGATATGACTAAAGATATTGGAGCTGGTCCATATAAACTACCTTACAGATGGAGACCTTTAACTTGGACTGTTGATAGTACCGAATATTTTAATGAGAGAGCTATTGCAACTCAACAAACTGCCTTTACTTTTGTTTCTCAATGTCGTTCATGGCTTCCAAATGCTATCGGAGGTGTTCATTGGTTTAGCGTTGATGATGCTTATAGCACTTGCTTTATTCCTATCTATTGTGGAGTTAATAGCGTTCCCGATTGTTTTACAACTAAAAAAGGTTCTTTTACAAGTTTTTCTTGGGAATCGGCTTTTTGGGTTTTTAATTTTGTGTCTAACTACTGCTACCTAAGATATTCTGACATGATACAAGATGTTCAAGTTGTTCAAAATAAATTTGAAGGAAAATATATGGCTGAACAAAAAAGTATTGATGATGCCGCAGTATATCTATATAAACAATCACCAAAATTAGCTTCTGACTATTTAACTAATTATTGCTTAACCGAAGCTGATATTTTGGTTAAAGAATGGAAAAAACTTGGAGAAAGTTTAATCTTTAAATATTTAGATGGTAATATTAAAAACGAAAAAAGTGCTCCTACTTTTAAAGGCTATCCCGAAGATTGGTATAAAAAAGTTGCCAATGAAACTGGCGATAAACTTAAAGTGAAAAAATAATCTGTTTTTAATTACCTAAAATATTTCAAAATGTTAAAAATTTCAATAGCTTTTATCTTAAATATTTTAATATTTAATTTAAATACATTCTCTCAAAAATACTTTACAAAAGAAATAATTTCTAACTTAAATTCTGTTAATGAGTCGGTTATTAATACAAAAAACGAATTAATATCATATACTTTAACCAAAAACGAAGGTATTAATAAAACTTACGAACTTCATTTAACCGATTATAACAGTAAAAACGATAGAATAATTTTAAAAAGCACCACCAGAATCTCAAATATTTATTTTATTAATGATATAATTTATTTTATTTGGAAAAACGAAAAAAAATCAAAGTTCTATCAAATTTATTCGATAAATATTAATGATACCATTTCGAACCTATTTTATAATAATTCAACCGACATAAACCGTTTTAAGTTTTCTGAAGACAAAAATTTTATTGCTTTTACTTGTGTTGACGGCATAACAGAAGTAGAAAAAAATAATATTGAGAACAAAAGAGATTGGATAGTTAATGATGGAATCGAAAGTTTTAACAGACTTCATTTATTAAATGTTTCTACAAAAGAGAAAAAAATATTATTCAACCAAAATTTAAATGTTTACAACTTTAATTGGAATAAAAATAATTCAATAGTTTTTCAGGCAACAACAAAAACAAATGCCGATTTTGGATTAATGTATAAACAGTTTTACTCAATAAATATTAATGATTCTGTTCCAAAATTATTGTTTTCGAATAAAGGCAAATTAGGCGATTTTGATATTTCTCCCGACGGAAACAAACTTATTTATTGTGGAGCTGATGAGATATCAGATCCTTTAGCTCAAAGCTTATTTGAATATGATATTATAAATAATGGGACAATTAAAATCACCAATAATTCACCTTACTCAATAACTAGTGTTAAGTTTTTAGATAACGACAATTTGGTTTTTAGTGCAATAAGTAATGTTAATTCGTTTCTATATAGCTTAAATTTGAAAAACTATCAAACAAAGCAAATTACAAACAACAGTATTGTTTTTAATAGTTTTAATATAGATGTAAAAACCAAAAACTATTGCTTAGTTGCAGACTCTCCAAACAATGAAAGAGAGGTTTATTTTGGTATTTTAAACAAAAAAGAACCTACAAAAATAACAAATAGCAATACCATTCTCGACTCAATTGTTTTCTCGAAACAAGAGGTTATAAGCTGGAAAAGCAATGATAGCCTTGAAATTCATGGCATTTTAACTTATCCTGTAAACTATGATAAAACTAAAAAATATCCATTAATTTTATTTTTACACGGTGGCCCGGAAGGAGTATCATTTAATGGTTGGACATCAACAAGCTTATATCCAATTCAATTATTAGGTGCAAATAATTATTTTGTTTTAGAAGTAAATTACAGAGGTAGCGAAGGAAAAGGAGTTGCTTTTGCTAAAGCAAATCATAAAGATTTAGGAGGAAAAGATTTTGAAGATTTATTAAGTGGAATATCTTTTTTATCAAAGAAAAATTATATTGATAAAAACAAAGTTGGTATTGCCGGATTTTCGTATGGCGGTTATTTAGCTGCTTTAGCCGCAACAAAATATACAAAGTATTTTAAAGCAGCTATGGTAGGTGCCGGAATATCAGATTGGATTTCATTTTTATACACAACCGACATAACAGACGAGATGTCAATTGTTCATTGGAACATGGATTGTTTTTCGAACTATGGATTACTTTTAGAAAGGTCTCCTCTCTCATACACAAAAGATAGTGAAACGCCATTACTAATAGTTCACGGCGAAAACGACTTAAGAGTACCTATAAGCCAAGGGACAGAATTATATAAAAGTCTTAACGCATTTGGTAAAAAGGTTGAAATGGTTGAGTATAAAAGGCAAGGGCATGGTATAAATGAATATGAAGCAAAAGTTGATTACATGCAAAGGCTTTTAATATTCTTTAATAAAAATTTAAAATAAATCTTTAATTAATTTAATCAGGAGACAAACTATTAGGTAGATATAAAAACTGTTTTTGGTTATATTTTTAAAGATATTATTGATTACCTTTTATATTTTTTAATTATTACTCATATATTTTATTATTTTTGTCAAGCTTTAAAAAGCATTTTTTATAAGTAATAATAAATGAGATTTTTTCTAAATATAATATTTTTTTTAACAGTAATTAATGTCTTTGCTCAGCATTACGAAAGCTCCGACTTGGTAATGTATAATTTAGAAAAATACTCTTGTTTAAATAGTAAATTTCATAGCAATATCAAGCCTTACTATTCAAAAGATGTAAAAGAATTTTACTCTTCCGACTCATTAATTAATCCTCTAAAAAGCCAAAAACTTTTCACAAGAAAGTTATATAATCAAAATACAATTAACTACCAAAAACCTAAATTTGATATTAGTTTAAATCCTTTATTTGCTGCTATTACAGGTTATGATAATATCTCGAAAAAAGGTGTTAATTTTTTTAATTATGGTGTTAGTTTAAAAGGGCAATATCTTAATAATCTTTATTTTACAGTAAATATTTTACATAATAATGCCGATTTTCCAAATTACTTTAAATCAAAAATTGATACAAATAATATAATTCCCGGACAAAGAATTGCAAAAGTTTATAATAACCGCTATAATTTCTTTGAAAACACATTCTCTTTAGCTTATATGCCTTCGAAATATTTTATTTTAGAAGCCGGTAATGGTAAAAATTTTATTGGAGATGGTCATCGAACGCTTTTTTTATCAGATAATTCATGTAATTACCCTTATTTTAAAATTATTACCGAAATATGGAAGGTGAAATATTTATTGCTTTGGACTAATTTTAAAAATATTAATGAAATTGAAGGAACTCAGTGGGGCGATTATACAGATAAATATGGTGCTTTTCATTGCTTAAGTTTTAATATTAGTAAACGCTTAAATTTCAGCTTCTTCGAAGGAATTATTTGGCAAAGTGAAGATAGCCTTCATCGTCGTGGATTTGATATTAACTATTTGAATCCAATTATTTTTTACCGCCCTGTCGAGTTTTCGCTAGGTTCACCTGATAATGCTATTTTAGGTGGTTCTTTCAAGTTTAAACTAAGAAAAAGAAATTTAATTTATGCACAACTTTTACTCGATGAATTCAGAATGACCGAAGTTCGAAATGGCATGAAACATTATATTGATCCAGTTAAATACCCTGATAATTGGGGTGCTTGGTTAAACAAACAAGCCTTTCAATTTGGATTAAAAAGCTTTGATATTTTCGATATAAACGGACTTGGCATCCAACTAGAATACAACTATGTTCGCCCTTATGTATATTCACACAAATTTCCTTTACAAAATTACAGTAATTTCAACCAACCTTTAGCTCAACCACATGGAGCTAATTTTGAAGAAATTATTTCAATCTTAAAATATTCTCATAAAAAATTATATCTCGAAGCTTATTTTTCTTTAACAAAAATTGGATACGATTCAATAGGAACACACGTTGGTCAAGACATTTTCAAATCGTCTTATGATGCTGCCGTTAAGGGTTCTAACAATGTTGTTTTACCATATTATGGTCATAGTGTTGGCGATGGTTTAAAAACAAATATTAGTTTTTTACGACTTAAAGGCTCATATTTAATTAATCCAAAAAATAATTTAAGAATAGAAGGTGGTTTAATTATTCGTAATGAATCGCCTAAAGTTTTAACAGAAAATAGTACCTTTGTGTTTTTAGGAATAAGAACAAGTTTGGTTCGAAATTATGACGACTATTAACGACAAAATAACAAAAGTTACATCACTAGATGTTTACGGTGCAAAAGAACATAATTTAAAAAATATTGATATTTCAATTCCTTTAAACAAACTTGTTGTTTTAACCGGACTTAGTGGCAGCGGGAAATCGTCATTAGCTTTTGATACAATTTTTCTCGAAGGACAAAGAAGATATTTAGAAACATTATCTTCTTATGCTCGACAATTTATTGGAACTTATGAAAGACCTGATGTTGAAAAAATTGATGGACTTTCACCTGTTATTGCTATTGAACAAAAAACAACATCTAAAAATCCACGTTCTACAGTTGGAACTATTACCGAAATATACGATTTTTTGCGATTACTTTATGCTCGCGTTGCTGATGCTTACTCGTATGTTACAGGCGAAAAAATGATTAAGTACAGTGAAGAAAAAATAATTAACCTTATTAAACAAGAGTTTTTAGATAAAGAAATATTAATTCTTGCCCCTGTAGTTAAAGGAAGAAAAGGTAACTATAAAGAGCTTTTTCAACATATTTTAAAAAAAGGTTATTTAAGAGCTCGTGTTAATGGCGAAATAATGTCGTTATCAAATGAAATAAAATTAGACAGATATAAAACACATGATATTGAGATTGTTATAGATAAAATTACAATTAAAGAAGATAATTTTAACCGTCTTAACGAATCAATTAATATTGCTTTGAAAGAAGGTGAAGGCGTTTTAATGATTTTTAATGAAATCTTAAACAAACAACAGTTTTTTAGTAAAAATTTGATGTGTCCTACTTCTGGAATTGCCTATGATGACCCAGCTCCTAATATGTTTTCGTTTAATTCACCTTATGGTACTTGCCCAAAATGCAAAGGACTTGGTTATATTTCGGTTTTTGATGAGGAATTAATTATACCCGATAAAAATTTAAGTATTAAAGACGGAGGTATTGTTCCTTTAGGTGTTTACACAAATAATTGGATTTTTACAGAAATCGAAAAAATTTGTAAAAGTTTTGATTTTACCATAAAAACGCCAATTAAAGATATACCCCAAGAAGGATTAGATGGTATTTTATACGGAATAAATAGTTTGGTTAAGCATAAAGATGAATCATTAGGTATTACCGTTTCTCACAATATTAATTTTGAAGGAATAATAAGCTTTTTATCAAATTACTATGCAGAAGAATTACCTGAAACTACAAAAAGGTGGATAAAAAGGTATATGAATAAATCGGTTTGTCCCGAATGTAATGGTAGCCGTTTAAGAAAAGAAGCTCAGTATTTTAAAATAGACAATAAGAATATATCTGAATTATCTAATATTGGTATGATTGAATTGCAACAGTGGTTCGAAAATATTGAAGAAAGATTATCGGAAAAGCAAAATTTAATTGCAATAGATGTTCTAAAAGAAATTAGAAGCCGATTAGAATTATGTAATAATTTAGGAATAGGTTATTTATCATTAAATCGTCCGGCTCGTACTTTATCTGGAGGAGAAGCTCAACGCATTAGATTGGCCACTCAAATAGGCTCACAGCTTGTTAATGTTTTATATATTTTAGATGAACCAAGCATTGGATTGCATCAAAGAGATAATACTCAGATGATTAATGCATTAAAAGAGCTAAGAGATTCTGGAAATTCGATAATAGTTGTTGAACACGACAAAGAAATTATGCTCGAATCTGATTATATTATAGATATGGGACCTTTTGCAGGTAGGTTTGGCGGAGAAATTACAGACAAAGGGACTCCTGATGAAATTATAAAAAAAGGAAAATCACTTACTGCTCAATATCTTAGAGGTGATAAAAAAATAAAAACACCAGAAGAAAGAAGACAAGGTAATGGTAATTTTATTAAACTTATTAATGCAAGAGGTAATAATCTTAAAAATGTTAATTTAACTATACCACTAGGTAAATTTATTTGTATTACCGGTATTTCGGGAAGCGGAAAAACCACATTAATAAATAATACTTTATACCCTATTATTAGCCAGGAGCTATATAATTCGATACAACAACCATTAGAATACGATTCGATAGAAGGAATAAAAGAAGTTGATAAAATAATAGTTATTGACCAATCTCCAATAGGCCGAACTCCTCGTTCAAACCCAAGTACTTACACAGGAGTTTTTACAGATATTAGAGAACTATTTGCTCAAATGCCCGAAGCAAAAATTAGAGGTTATAAGGCAGGCAGATTCTCTTTTAATGTTAAAGGTGGAAGATGCGAAACTTGTAAAGGTGCCGGAATAAAAACTATTGAAATGAACTTTTTACCAGATGTTAATGTTAAATGCGAAACATGCAATGGTAAAAGATATAATGATGAAACCTTAGAAGTTAAATATAAAGGAAAATCGATAAGTGATGTTTTGAATATGACTATTAATCAGGCTGTTGAATTTTTTAATAATATACCATCTATATTATTGAAAATAAGAACATTGCAAGAGGTTGGTTTGGGTTATATAACTTTAGGGCAACAATCTACAACTTTATCGGGTGGTGAAGCTCAAAGGGTTAAATTAGCAACCGAATTATCAAAAAAAGATACAGGTCAAACATTGTATATACTAGATGAACCAACAACAGGGTTACATTTTGAAGATATAAATGTTTTACTAAAGGTTTTGAATAAATTAGTTGATAAAAATAATACGATAATAGTTATTGAGCATAATTTAGATATAATTAAATGTGCTGATCATATTATAGACTTAGGACCTGAAGGTGGTTTTAAAGGTGGCGAAATTATAGCCGAAGGAACACCTGAAGAAATTATAAAAAACAAGAAAAGTTTTACCGCTCACTATTTAAAGAAGGAATTGTTAGAGTGTAAATTATTAGAGCAGAGCTAAAAACCATTGTCACCCTGTGAGTGGAAAATCTTGTCACCCAGCTACAGCGAAGGGTCTTTTCTTAATACAAAAGAGATGCTTCGTCCCTCAGCAGGACAAAAGCCACAACACAAAATTAAGAATGGTGGTTTAATAACTTAGTTCTTATAAATCCAGGCACGGAAAACATTTCCGCGCCAGCCTGAT
>CAZJKL010000076.1:0-5066 GCA_964546655.1 uncultured Bacteroidales bacterium
GGTTGAGGTTGAGGTTGAGGTTGAGGTTGAGGTTGAGGTTGAGGTTGAGGTTGAGATTGAGATTGAGATTGGGTTGAGTCGGCTATTGCTATTGATGAAGTGTCTGGCTCAGGTGTATTATTATTATTATTAAAAAGCAAAATTAATAATATTAATGCTACTATTATTGATGATCCCCATAGTAGCATTTTACGTAAATTGTTGTTGGGCTCTTTAGTTGGCTCGGGTGTTTTTATTTTCTCTGGCTTTTTTATCGTTTTATTTTCCGATTCATGGAATTCTTCGACACTCATTAATTCTTTTACAAATGCCTGTACCGTTTGGTAGCGATCGGTATGATTTAATTCCATAGCCTTTAATATTGCCCTATTTACATTATTTGGTATGGCTGTATTTAGCATTTTAGGCTCGGGCATTATTATGCTTCGCCTATCTATGCTTTCGGTTGGAACTTCGCCCGTTAAGCAATAATACAATGTTGCTCCTATGGCATATATGTCGGTATATTTACCTTTTTCTCGCTTTGTGCTATATTGCTCTTCGGGTGCATAACCCGGAGTTAGTATCGCTTGAGTTGAACGGGTTTTGCATTGTATTAATTCTTTTGCTGTGCCAAAATCTATTAGTACCGCCTTGTTGTCGGTAGTTATCATTATGTTATCGGGCTTTATGTCGCGATGTATTATGCCCTTTGAATGTGCACCTTCGGTGGCATCACATAACTGACCTATAAAATTCATCGCCTCTTCGTAGCTTAGTTTCCCTTTGCGTTTTATTAGCTGTGCAAGAGTTTCTCCTTCTAAATAATCCATTACGTAATAGGCGGTATTGTTCTCTTCAAATACGCTTTTCACGTGAACAATATTATGATGACGATTAAATTGAGCTAAAGTACGGGCTTCTTCTATAAAGCGTTCTATATAATTTTTATATTCATATAGCGATAACGAATGAATATCTATACTTGTGCCTCCTGTTTTACGTACACAACTAGTAGAAAGAAAAAACTCCTTAATAGCTACTTTACTTCTTAATCCCGTGTCTATTGCCAAATATGTTATTCCAAAACCTCCTTGACTTAGTTTTTCCTCTATTTTGTACTGACCGTTTTGCAGTGTTACTCCTGATTGTAGTTCTTGTTTTAGTTCCATTTATTGTTTTGTTATTGCAATTCATTTTAGAATATTTTAAATTTATCCATATATTAAGATAAAATCTTTTTTATTCTTTTTTATTAATATAATCTAAATTTTCTTGTGCTTTTGAGCTTCCTTGATTAATAGCTAATTTAAAAAATTTAATTGCTTCTTCTTTGTTCTTTTCATCATCATAAAAATAAACACCTAAAGAATTTGAAGCTTGTTCATTACCTTCATCTGAAGCCATTTGGCAATATTCTTTAAATTTATTTATGTCTTTTGGCAATCCAGGACCTCCATCATGATACAATATCGAAATTTTATAATTATAATTACTGGCTACAGATGTGTCTTGTTCTATCTTTTGCTTATATATCATCATTGCTTTATAATAACTCTTTTCGGTTCCAAGCCCTGTTGCATAACAATAAGCAAGATTATCAACACCATTCAAATAATCCATACTACAATCGAAGGTTTTTTTAAAATACTGAAAGGCTTTTTCTTCATCCTGTTTTTCATTTAAATAATACATACCCAAATAATACCAAGCAATAACATAATTTTGGTCTGCGGCTTTCTGTATCCAATCAAGCCCGAGAGAAACATCTTTTTGTAAATATTCACCATCTATATATAATTTCCCTAATATACATTGTGCATTTGGGTCTTCTTTTTCGGCAGCAATTCTAAAAAGCCTAATACCTTCGTCAATATTTTTTTCCGTTTCTTCACCAAACAAATAACAAAAAGCAAGAGTTTCAGAATACCAGACACCGCCATTCTGAAAACTTTTTTTATAATATTCTAAACCTAATTGTTTATTTTCATTAACACCTTCTCCATCTCTATACATCGACCCCAAATTTCCTAATGCCTCTGGATCACCGGCTTCGGCCATACGTTTAACTACATCAAAACATTCCAAATAATATTTATCTGATAAATTTTTATTCTTTTTCACTCCTAACCCTCGCCCATAAACAACTCCAAGCCTCCATAAGGCCATTTTAAATCCCATTTTTATCGCTTCATTTGTATATTTAAACCCTTCTTTGTAGTCTCTTTTTGTTCCAACGCCATTATAGGCTAATTCACCCAAATAATAATACGCATCTCCCGATCCCAAAAGAGCGGCATCTTTAAATTTTTCAACAGCATCAAAATATTTTGCATCATAATAGTTTTTTAAACCAGGAATCAAAAAGGAGAGAATTTTAATTTGATTTAATAGCGAATCTGTTTTCTTGTATTCTAATGCTTTTTTAAAATAAATTTCAGTGCTATCATAACGACCTATTTCTAGATATTTTTTTGCTTTTGAATAATTAATAACATATTTCTCGGTATTATTAGAGCTCACTTTAATAAAAACACCAATAATTAAAATAATTAAAACAATTAAAACAGAATAAATTATTTTATACTTACGTATTGCCTTTTTGGGTAATTCTTCCTTATTATTTATCACAGTGTTTTTATTGTTAACAAAACTAGAATTTTCTGTTTTTATATTTGATTGCATTAAAAAATCTTTTGCTAATTTCTGCACCGTTTGATAGCGATCGTCCGCTTCTATAGACATCGCTTTTAATATGGCCATATTTACATTGTTTGGTATGGCTGTATTTAGCGTTTTAGGCTCTTTTAAAATACTGCTTCTCCGGTCAATACTCTCTATGGGAATCTCACCAGTAAGGCAATAATACATAGTTGCTCCTATGGCATATATGTCGGTATATTTACCTTTTTCTCGCTTTGTACTATACTGTTCTTCGGGGGCATAACCAGGTGTTATTATTGCTTGAGTTGAACGGGTATTACCTTGTATATATTCCTTGGCGGTACCAAAATCTATGAGTACCGCCTTGTTGTCGGGAGTTATAATAATATTTGAAGGATTTATATCGCGGTGAATTATCCCTTTTAAATGAATAGCTTCGGTGGCATCGCATAACTGACCCATAAAGTTCATCGCCTCTTCGTAGCTTAGTTTCCCTTTGCGTTTTACAAGCTGTGCAAGGGTTTCTCCTTGCAGGTAATCCATAACATAATAAGCTGTATTGTTTTCTTCAAATACACTTTTAACGTGTACAATATTAGGAATCCTATCGAACTGTGCAAGAGTTTGTGCTTCGGATAAAAAACGATTTTTAAATCCAGCAAAATCATCTAATGAAAGTGAATGAATATGTACACTTACATCGCCTGTTTGACGCATACAATTTGAAGATAAAAAAAATTCTTTTATAGCCAACTTGCATTGTAACCCTTTACTAAATGCCAAATATGTAATGCCAAAACCACCTTGACCGAGTTTTTTCTCTATTGTGTACTCTCCGTTTTGTAAGGTTGTGCCTGGCTGTAATTCTTGTTTTAGCTCCATTTATTGTTTTTTATTTTTGTTTTGTTTTGTTTTCGTATTTGATTCCGTATTTGTATTTGTGTTTATAATGCTTTTATTTTCAGAATCGGTATTTTTGTTTTGTTCAGATGTTTTAATAATAGGAGCGGGAGGTTCTGCTTTATTATTAGATGTCTCTGTTGATGGAGTGGTATTGATATTAACGGGTTTTTCAATAGGAGCAGGAGCTGTTTCAGTACCTTTCTTACTAGAAGAAGGATCAACCTTAACAGAAGAAGGATCAACCTTACTAGAAGTCTTTTTAATAACTGATGTAGATGTATTAGGTTTAGTTACACTAACCGTACTAACAGTATTATTTAGTTTTTCTTCCTCATTTGTGGTTTTGCAATCTGATTGTATATAATTTTTATATGTAGATGGATTGTATTTTTCTAGAGCAGAATACTTTAAAGGTATTATTAATGTACTACCTTTTTTAGGTTCATTTTTTTTATCAAATGAATTTTTATTTTCTGGAATTTCTTTAATACGATCGGAACATACTTCAAACTTTTTATAAATAACCGTCCACCCATCTCCACTTTTAACAACATAATGCAAAGTATCTTTTATTATTGAATCGCTTGTTGTTGGTTTTTTTTCTGTTTTATTTTTTTCTATTTTTTTTATGGTATTAGATACAGAAGGTGTTTCTGGATAAAAGCGAGTAATAACAAAAACAATCAAAAGCAAAACTATAAACCCTGATAAGTACCATAATTTTTTTGGTTTAGGCGTTTGTTTTTTTTCGCTTTTTGGTTTTTCAGAAATTGTAAAATCGTTTCTATTTGTTGTACCACTTGTTATTTCAATTATTTCAACACTAATATTATCGGAACCACCAGCTTCGTTTGCTTTGTAAATTAATTCAGTTGCTTTGCTATCTATACTGATATTGCTGTTTAAAGTATCTAATATTACCATATCAGATATCATTCCGTTCAGGCCATCGGAGCATAACAAAAACATATCGCCTTTAGACGGAATCAAAGGTTTTTCTTGAATTTCAGGTTCCACAATTTGTGCTGTACCCATAGCTCTAAGAATTTCATTTTTACGCGGATGGGTTTCTGCTTCACTTTCATCTATTATTCCTTTATCAATAAGTTTTTGAACTAAAGAATGGTCTTTTGTAATTCGATGAAGCCTTCCTCCTGATTTTAAATAAATACGACTATCACCTACATGTGCAATATAAATGTTCGATTCTCGTACAAGCAATAAGACTAAAGTAGTTCCCATTCCTTGCAGAGATGGATCTTCTACACTTTTGAAATAAATTTGCTCATTGGCAAACTGTATGGCATTATTAATTCCTACATATATATTTTGAAATACTTCCCTATTTAAAAAATCAAGTATGCTTTTTACGGCTAAAGCAGAAGCGATTTGACCACCAACATGTCCTCCCATTCCATCGCAAACAACAAAAGCATGTCCGTTAATTGTATTGGCTTCGCCAATACTGTCTTCATTTTTCGGTCTTTTTCGATCGCCACTAATTCAGCAACTAGTGGAAA
>CAZJKL010000076.1:5076-8987 GCA_964546655.1 uncultured Bacteroidales bacterium
TTAAAATTGAATATTTGTATTCCATATAAATTTATTTTATGTTTTATGTTAACAATAAAAGATAATACTAATTTTTCCCAGTTCAATTACATCACCATGATGCAATTCTGTTTTATCCTGAGTTTTTCCATTTATTTTAGCGGGGTTAGTTTCGCTTTTATTTATTAAAAAATATTTATTATTTTCATAACAAAGTACACAATGATTTCGCGAAACTGTAGATGCAGGTATAGGCATATCATTACTGCTTTCCCGTCCGATAGAAACATTCGGTTCTTTTATCTCGAATAAATAATCTGCCTCGTCAAAACGATAGCAAAGCCTTGCAAAACGACCCATCATTTTCATTTCTTTTTTCAAGGCTTCTTTTCTATTTTTTTCATCCTCAAACTTTTTTTGTTCATTTGCGTCTCTTAGTTCTTCTTCTTTTTGCCTTTTTATTGCATCTAATTCGTTTTGTAATTTATTTTGTTCCACTTCATTAGCACGAGCAATATCTTTTATTTGTTTATTTACTTCTTGTTCCCGTTCATTTTCTAATGCCTGTTTTTTCTTTTTATTTTTTCTTATAAATATAATTAATACAAAAACAAAAATTAGCAAAACACTTCCGCCAATAATTGCGATTAAATAATATTTTTTATAATTCATTGTGGGTTCAGGGCTTTGGTATCCGATGTTTTTAGATATATTATCAACAGATAGTTCGAGTAAATGAATTTTATTGTCTTTAGGAGTAGAGGTAGTAAATGTAAATTCGTAATCTTGTCCGTATAAGCGTTTTGGTGCTCTTTTCATAAAATCAGAAAGTGAATCACAAGCAAGTTGTTTTTCTAGAGTAACCAATTCCTTTCCATATGTAAATTCGATAAGTGATGTAAGACGGTTATGTTCCCATCCTTGCATATAATACTGAATTGAATAAATTGGGATTCGGTTTTGCTGGGCAAGTTTAATTGCTCTATCGGCATTGCTTTCGCTGGATTCATTATTATTTTTCCCAGCCGAAAGTATCAGCATTATCTTGATTTGGTTGAATGAAGTAGTTTTTAATTCAGTTAAACCATCATAAGTTGCAGCATATAAATCGGAGCTTATTTGTTTATACCACAAATCATTTTTTGATTCATACGTTTTAATTTTTTCTTTTAACAACTTAACATCATCTGTATAGTTTGCAAGTAATTTGCGAATTACAGGCTCTCCAGTACGGCTTCTATCAAAAAGAGCAATATTTACTTTGTCTCCCGATTTAATAAAACCATCAATGGTTTTTAGTAATACTTCACGAAAAAAGGCTTTTTGACCAGGATGAGTTTCTTCGCTCATATCCTCAAGTAGTATCAGTATTGTTTTGGCTCCTGATACATTTTCAACAGGTATATGTTTAAAAACAAATTCAACATTTTTATTACCTTCTTTTAAATTAAACGCTTCTTTGTTTTTTAACTGCGGGTCAAAGACATTAATCTTAAAAATAATTTTCGGATATTTTGAAACATCCGGATCCCCCTTTTGAATGATGTCATCTGCATAAACAACAGAAAACAATAGCAAACTAGCTGCTATTATAAAAAAATATTTTTTCATATTCTGAAAATATTTAATGTATTAATTTTATTAACTATGTTATATAGAAACCTTAAACTTGAACACAGTTTTTGCCATAACTAGAGTATCTCCATCACTAAGCACTATTATTTCTCTAGGACTCAAAGATTTATTATTTACTTTAGTTCCTCCGGTTGACATTAAATCTTCAATATAAAATTTTTCATCTCTGAAAAGAATTACAGCATGTTCTTTCGAAATAGTTTCGTCTTGAATAATACGTATATCATTTTCTGTCTTACGGCCTATGGTGTTTCTGCCTTCATATAAACGAAAATCTATACCCAGCGGATCAATGGTATAAGAAACCAACCAACCAACCATTTTTCTGCCAATAGCAGTATTTGGGTTTTCAGTACTGACATTTGTTTCAGGTCTGTAAATTCTAGTTCTATTTTCTTCTTCGGCTTGTTGCGTTGGAATATTTTCTTTTTTTTGTGTTGGGTTATAAACTTCGGTTTTCTTTACCTCGTCGGTTTTATTTGGATTAATCATAGTTTTGTTTTCTTGTTTATATACTTCTGTTTTATTATTAACTTTTGTTTTCTCGATATCTGAAACATCGCCCGATAGACAATAAGGACATTCGGTTAATTCTTTTTTGTAATAATGCCCATTTTTACATTTGTTGAATCCTTCCATAAAAGTAGTTTTAATTAGTTAGTTTTATTTTTTAAAATTTAAATAAAAAATAAAAGGTTTGTATATACTTTATTTTTTTAATTTTGTTTTGCTTAATAACAAATTTAATTTTATTTTTGAAATAATAATTTTATATTATGAAATTTTTTTTTATACTACTTTCTTTTATAATTATACAAAGTTATTTAACCGCTTGTTCATTTAAAGACCCCACACTAGAAAGTTTAAGCAGTATTAAAATAACAAATATTAAGGAGAACCAGCTCGAACTTCATATTACGGCAGTGATAAGAAATCCTAATAAAATAAGTGCTACACTTACCGAATTAAAATCTGACCTTTTTTTGTATAATAAAGTAGCTGGCACCGGTACTCTAGTAAAAGAAATTAAAGTAAAAGCCGACGACACTACTTCTGTTGTGCTTGTTATTAACATGAACCTACCCGAAATGAATGAGGCTTTCCCAAAAATGTTAGCTGAAGACTCTACTTTAATCACAATGACGGGTACTTATAAAGTAGAAAAATGGTTTATTGCGAATAAAGTAAAGAAAACATCTAATATTTACATGCATACAAGTGAAGAGTTGCAAAACTGCATAAATGAAGAAGGTGAAAATATTTTTAAAATTATTAGTTTTATGCCTATTGGTATAGGACCGACTGCTTCGAAGTTTGAAATCACTGCCCAAATTAACAATCCCTATCCATTTGCATACAAGTTGGAATCGGTAAAATTAGAAGCCGTAATAGAAAACACTACCGACACGGTAGGAAAAATATTGTACTCTACTCCAATAGAAATAAAACCCAAGGAATCGAAACAAATAACTTTAACCGCCGATTTTTTACTTAAAGGCTTTATGGAAAGCATTAGCAAGGTTTTATTTGGTGGTGCAAGAAATATGAATATTAAAGGCACTGCTACTGTTTCTGTTAATGGGTTAATATTTGTTCTGCCCGTAGCAAAAAAACAGGGTTTATTCCCTGCATTTCCAGGTAAGTTTTAATATTTTTTATACCGGATTTATTGTTTTATTTATTAATATAATACTTTTATTGACCCTTGTTCTAAGCTTTTTAAGTATTAAATTTTTATTGCTTTTTATCTCAATTTATTTTATAAAAACTTTTATTGATTTTTTATTCCTAAATAAAATTTTAAAATTTTTCAATGAAAGAAGGCTTGTTAAATATGTTTTTATATCTCAGTTTATTTATATAATTTACTTTTTAGTTGTATTTTTAATGTCGCTAAAAAAGAGTTATATATGGAAAAATAGGGAAATAAAGATTTAGTTTTTATGAAAAAATCAGTAATAACCTTGCTCAATTAAAACAATAATTTCTTCTATTTCTTTATCTTCATTAAACGGGTCATATTCCATTTTTAGGTCGGACCCAAATAAACGTGAAATTTGTTGCCAGAAAAAAGCGGTAAAAACACCTCTTAGCTCTTTTATTATTTCGTAAGATGTAGCACCTGTTTCCCTATCAATTAGTTTTATTAGGATTTTCCCTTGATTATATGATAATTTTCTTATTTCTCCCTCAAATTGCAGTTTAAGTTCATCTTCGGCTTTCTTCATTATTCTCTTCTTCTCAGGCTCTGATTTAACTTTTTTCAATATTTCATTATATGCTCTTAATTTTTCTCC
>CAZJKL010000077.1:0-8218 GCA_964546655.1 uncultured Bacteroidales bacterium
ATTAATGTTATTTTATTTAATAAATTAAAATGTGTATTTTTACCGGACAATAATAATTTTTAATTTAATTTTTAATTCTTTTAATAATAATTGTTTACATATCTTTTATTTGTATCATAAATTACCATTTTACCATACTGTTTTTTAAATAAAAAAGGCGTTGTTTCCAACGCCCTCTTTATAATATTAATTAACACTTAAATTTAAACTTCTTTAATTATACCTTTTTTCTTGAGTTCATTTAAATAAACGGTTATCCCTTTTTTATTAATTGTTCTCATTGCTGAAGTAGATAATTTTATTTTTACCCAACGATCTTCTTCAGGTAAATAGTATCTTTTATCTTGTAGGTTTGGATAAAATCTTCTTTTTGTTTTAGCATTAGAATGAGAAACATTATTTCCACTCATGTACTTTTTTCCGGTTAATTGACAAACTCTTGACATTTCTTGTAATTTTTAAAATTCTTTCTTTTTTTAAAGGTGCAAAATAAATGTATTTTTTTTTAATATTCAAGTTTATTTATATTTTTTTTATAAATATAATATTAATATGCTTAAAATTAAGTTCTTACAGTTAATGATAAGATAAAGAAGTCTTATTCATATTGATATAACTTTGTTTTTTGAAACTGCCTATACAAGACCATTTTTATTTTGTATTCGATTTTTTTTCAAAAATTAAAATGAATTATTTCCAATATATTGTATTATTTGTATCTTTAGCTCCAATTTTTAAAACTAAAATGAAATATTATATTATAGCCGGAGAGGCATCAGGGGATTTGCATTCATCTAATTTGATGAGAGAAATTAAAAAGTTAGACAATAATGCTGATTTTAGATTTTGGGGTGGCGACTTGATGAAAGCCGAAGGTGGTGAATTGGTTAAACATTATAAAGACATCTCTTTTATGGGGTTTGTTGAGGTTTTAGCTAATATTAGAACTATTTCTAAAAACATTAATTTTTGCAAAAAAGATATTCTTAATTATAATCCTGACATTGTTATTTTAGTTGATTATCCTGGGTTTAACCTTATTATTTCTAAGTTTTTAAAAGAAAAAGGTATAAAAAATTATTACTATATTTCACCTCAAGTGTGGGCTTGGCATAAATCAAGGGTTCATAAAATTAAGAAAACAGTAGATAAAATGTTTGTTATTTTACCTTTCGAAAAGGATTTTTATAGTAATTATAATTTTAACGTTGATTTTGTTGGACATCCTCTTCTTGATGCTGTTGAGAACAAAAAAAATGATTTGCCCGACTTTGATACTTTTTGTAAAGAAAATAATTTAAATGATAAACCAATAATTGCTCTTTTACCTGGTAGCAGAAAACAAGAAATTAAAAGAATGCTTAATGTAATGTGTAGCATTATCGAATATTTTCCGCAATTTCAGTTTGTTATTGCTGGAACAAATTCTGTTTCAAGTGATTTGTATTTTGATTTTGACAAAAAATATAATGTTAAATTTGTTTTCGGAAAAACATACCAGTTACTTAATATCTCTAAAGCTGCTTTAGTAACTTCGGGAACAGCAACCTTAGAAACGGCTTTATTTGAAGTTCCTCAAGTTGTTTGCTATAAAGGTTCTTATATTTCATATTCTATTGCAAAAAGACTTGTTAAAATTAATTTCATTTCGCTTGTTAACCTAATTATGAATAAAGAAGTGGTTAAAGAACTTATTCAAAATGATTTTAATAAGGACAATTTAAAAAGCGAATTACTTAAAATTACTAATAATTCAGAATCTATTGAAAGAATTAAAACTGATTATATTGAGTTGAAAAATATTTTAGGTGGCTCTGGTGCATCTAAAAATGTAGCTAGTAAAATACTTTTTTATTTAAACAATGAGAAATAAAATTTTATTTATTATTATTTTTAGCGTACTTGCTGTAAAATCAGAGCATTTATTTATAAGCGTTTTAAGTGATAAAAAAATATCTTCGGTTATTATCACTTCTTCTGTTGGCGAATATGAAATTATTAACGATAATCAAAAAATTTCCGACCTAAATCCTTTAAGCATTCTAAATATTTCTGTTTTAAATAAGAAAATTTTACTACGTAATATGGCTGATACAATTGGCATTTACGATTCTCTTTTTATAAACTCGCTTGATTCGGTTAATGTTTTAGAATTAAAAGCTATTAATAAAACGAAATTTAACCGATACTATGACGACAACTTAATTATAACAGTTAAAGATGGTTCATTATTTTTTATTAATAATGTTGACATTAATAAATATGTTGCTGGTGTTGTTAAATCAGAAGGTGGATACAATAAACATATTGAATATTATAAAGTTCAGGCTATAATTTGCAGAACTTATGCTTTAAGAGAAAAAGAAAAGCATATTGATGAAAAATTTCAATTGTGTGACATGGTTCATTGTCAGGTTTATGCTGGCAAAAGCAGAGATTCGTTAATTAACAAAGCTGTTGATGAAACAAGAAATTTGGTTTTAGTTGATAAAAATAATAATTTAATTAGTGCTGTTTTTCATTCAAATAGCGGAGGTCAAACTCTAAATTCTGAAGATGTTTGGCAAGAATCGAGACCTTATTTAAAAGCGGTTGTTGATACTTTTAGCTATAACCAGAAAAACTCGAAATGGGAAAAAACAATTCCTTTTAAAAGTTGGAATAACTACATTTATAAAAAATATAGATGCTCGATAAATGATACTTGTTTTAAATTTATTCAAGAAAATAGAATTAACTATATTTATATTGACAGCACAAAAATTTCGTTAAAAGACGTTAGAAAAGACTGGGATTTGAAATCTACATTTTTTTCGATTAAACAAATAAATAGCGATACTTTGCTTTTCGAAGGCAAAGGCTATGGTCACGGCGTTGGATTAGCTCAAGAAGGAGCAATGAATATGGCTAATTATGGTTATGATTATAAAACTATAATTAACTTTTACTACAATAATGTTTCAATTATAAAATTAGCTAATTAATAATATGGTAAATTCAGGTAATTTATATCTTATTCCAAATACCCTTGGCGAAACTGAAATAAACAAAGTTTTACCTTCTTTTAATACCGATATAATTAATTATATAGATATATTTTTAGTTGAAGACATAAGAAATGCTCGTCGTTTTCTAAAAAAGTGCAATATTATAAAAGCCATTGATGAACTAACTTTCTTTCTTATCGATAAAAACAAAGACAATGAAGAAAACTATTTTAACATAATTAATATAATAAAAACCGGACAAAATGTTGGCGTTATATCTGAAGCTGGCTGCCCTGCTATTGCTGACCCTGGTGCAAATATTGTTTTATTGGCTCATGAATACAATATAAATGTTATTCCTTTAGTTGGACCTTCTTCAATTTTATTGGCTTTAATATCTTCGGGCTTTAACGGACAAAATTTCCAGTTTCATGGTTATCTTCCTATTGATAAAAACAAACGAATTCTGGAACTAAGAAAAATTGAAGGTATTTCATTGAAAAACAATCAAACTCAAATTTTTATGGAAACTCCTTATCGCAATAATCAGTTTCTTTCTGATATTATTAGTTCATTAAATGAAAATACTTTATTATGTGTTGCCTGTGATATAACTTGCAGTACTCAATTTATAAAAACACAATCAATTGCAAGATGGAAAAAAACTAAAATTGATTTAAATAAACGCCCTACTATTTTTCTTATTTCACAATAAAATTTTAATTTTAATACATTATATTATATAGAGCTTTGAAAAAAACATTTTTAAATACCATTTTAATTTTAATATTAGCAGGTTTTTGTACTTGTAAAAAAGATAAAAATACTGAGTTTACTATTAATGGGTTTATCATTGACAAGTATAGTTCAGAAAAAATAGCTAATGCAACAGTTGAATTGTATAAACAAGAGGTTAGTTCTGGTACTTATAACGATATATTAACTTTGTGCGAAACTAAAGCGAGTGATAATGAAGGTAAAATTAGCTTTACCGTGCAAAAAGAATATGTTAATGAATACAAATTAATTATATCAAAAGATAAATATTTTACAAATGAAATTATTTTAAATCCAAACGATGTATATAATGAAAGCGGTTATAATGCAAATTTTAAAATTGCTTCAGCGGGTTATATAAAGGTTCATGTTAAAAACAATTCTTCACTTTTCTCAGATGATTATGTTGGAATTACACTTGAAAATGCAGCAAATGAAGTTTGTTTAGGTTGTTGCAATAATGATTTAACTCAGTATATAGGTGATTATGTTGATGAATATTTTAAATGTAAAACCTATGCTAATACAAATTTAATTGTAAAATGGTCTTCAATAATTTCGGGGCAAGTACACAATTATGAAGAAAATGTTTTCATAAAACCTTTCGACACAACAAATTTTGAATTAACCTATTAATTTTATTTTTTTGGAATTGACGATATTAACAAAAAGAATGATACTTCGTTTGTTAGTGGAAAAAAATGATACTTTAACTTACCACCTGCTTTTCGGGCAATATCAATAAACCCTAATCCGGCACCTTGTTTTTTAGATAATTCACCACTTCTTAACTGGTCTATATATAATTCTTTAAGACCTTCTTCATCTAATGAGTTAATTAATTTTAATGAGTTTTTTATAGTTGGCAAAATATCGTTGTCTATAATATTTCCTGATGCAATATTGTAATTTGTATCATCATAATTAAACAAAAACACACCTTTGCCTATGTGAAGTGAATTGTTTATATTATTGTTTGAAGACGTTTTAGCTCCATCTCCATGTTTACTAATATTTTGCAATGATTCTACAACAATATTAATAACCTTCTTTTTTATTAAGTTGTTTTCAGGTAAAGAAGATAGTTTTTGATCTATGATTGTGGTAAAAGTTTCAATTATTTGATGTGTTACAATTCCTTCATAAGCAATAATAACCTCTAAAACTTCCATTTTTTTGTAGTAGTCATAAAGAAAATTTAGGAATTTTTTTATTTTTCCACTTTGTTTGTCCATTTGTTATTGCTTATTTTTATTGAAAATAATATTTTTTTTTAATATTATCAATTATTACTAACTTTAAATTAAATATTTCTTTGAAATTTGTTTAACCGGAATCCATATAGCAATTAATCCGATTGAGAAAACAGTTAGTAAAATATTAATATAGTCTTTATAAAAAAGTCTTACAGGATAAACGTCAACAATAAAATTTTCACCATCTCCAATTTTAATTATTCCAAAATATTGTTGAATTAAACATATAATTGTTCCCAAAAATAAACCTATTATAATTCCTAAAGAAATAATCATAATACCTTCATATAGAAATATATTTTTTATGTCATTTTTGGTTGCACCTAAACTCCTTAATGTAGTTATATTGCTGCTTTTTTCTATTATTAGCATTGTTAATGATCCTATTACATTAAATATTGCAACAATTAAAATAAATGATAATATTAAAAATACAGCTAGTTTCTCTGATTTAAGTATTTTATAAATTGTTTCGTGTTGTTCATATTTGTCGAGAACTAAATATTCATTACCTAACAATTCTTTTATATCTGTTTTTGTTTTTGATAACAATGTTTCATCTTTAACATTAATCTCAAATGATGTAATAAAATTGTTTGTTTCAAATAAGGAATGAGCAAAATTAATATCGGTAATAATATATTTCGAATCAATTTCTTGCTGAATTGCAAATATTCCTCCTACATTTATTAGTTTATTGTTTACAACATTTTCGGCATTTAAAGATATTTTATATCCTTTTTTAGGTGAATACACTTGAATTACTGGTTGATAATAATTATTTTGCAAGTACACATCTAAAACATACGCAACTCCTTCACCTATTAAACAGTAATTAATTGTATCGTTTGCACTCAAAATAGGAAGTCCTTGAATTAAATATTTATCAATATTTTTTGATTTAAGAAATTGATTTGAAACACCTTTTAATGTTATAGGCATCTGTTTATCTTTATATTTAATCATAGCATTTTCTTCAACTATGCTCGAAACCTCATAAACATTATCTAATTTTCTTACTTTCTTAAAACTATCTTCATTAGGATTAAAATATTTATTATTAATGGCAGTAATTTTTATATCTGAATCGAATGAACTATAAAGTGAAATAACCAAATCTTCTAATCCATTAAAAACCGAAAGTAAAACAATTAAAGCCATTGTTACAAAAGAAATTACAATAACAGATATTATTGAAATAATATTTATAATATTATGTGATTTCTTTGAAAATAAATATCTTTTAGCAATGAATAGGGATAATTTCAAAATAATTAAATTTAGTTTTTACAAATTTAATAAAAATTGTTATTTAACATTTTTATATAACAATAAAACAAATGGAAACGATACAAATCCAAGAATTGCTGCGAACAAATAAGTTTTTTCTAATCCGATATAATCGCTAATAATTCCCGACAAATAAGCTGTTAATGCACTTACAAAAAATGATATTTGCATATACATACTATTAATCAAAGATGGTCTATTATTTTTAAAATCATTTGTTATTGCTAAAATAATTGGATTTGAAATAAATAAAAATAATCCGAGTATTGCTAATACATATATTTTATATTGCATATCTATTACAATAAAAATTAAAGCAAATAATGGAGAAGCCAATGATGCTATAATTAAAAGATTTTTACGTCCAATAAAATTTGATATTGGACCTGAAAATAATGTTCCTATAACTCCAAAAGCTTGAAGAACAGATAATGCAAAAGCACTCGAAAGCAATGAATTCCCATTTATATGATAGTATTCGGGGATAAATATCGTAAACGAAACTTTAAGAAACGAGAAGAAAACACTAAATAGTGTTAAATAAATAAAGAATCCCGAATATTGTTTTAATGTTATAAGAACTCCTGTTTCGGCTGTATTTTTAAATTCTTTTGCAATAGGAATTTTGCTTATTCTAAAATATAAAATTACAGAAGCAAGTATTCCAAAACCCATTAATAAATAACTATTTTCGAAACCATAAAGATTTTCGATAAAATAAACAATAATTAACGGTCCTAATGTTCGTGCTAATTCTCCAGCAGTAGAAAACAAACTCATTCCTAATGCAGTATTATCTCCTGATAGTTTTTTAATCATTACCGGAGAAGGAACATGATAAAAGACAGAACTTATTCCGGCAACAAATAGTAAAATACATAAATAAACATAATTATTTAATAACCCTAAAGCACTAAAACAAATTGCGGTAACAGCGGGTGTTATAATAATAAAATATCTTGGTTTAGATTTATCAGCGAAAATTCCAACTAATGGATATAATAAAGATGGAATGTTTAAAATTGCATTTAAAAATCCTAATTGAGAGTAATTTAAACTAAGTCTTTCTTTTAGTATTGGAAAAATTGGTGATAAAAAAGCGGCATAAACATCATTAATAAAATGCGAAATTGAAACAATTATTACATTTACCCATTGAAATTTATTCTTCATTTTATAAGGTTACTTTAACTCATTAAAAACATCTCTACCAAAGTATTCAAAATACGCGTCTTTGTGTGCCAACCTATTAACCTTAGGAACTAAAGTTCTTTTTACAATTAACTTTCTTATAAAATATTTTTTAAAATCGCACCATTGTTTTTTAGGATTATCAGCATTTTTCATGTTTTCAGGAAAATACCATTTTTCTATTATAAGAGAGTTTCTTAAAGAATAATATTTTTTCCAATTTGCTAAATCTTCAAAATTTTCTGAATCATGAGGATGTCTTACAACACTTGATAAAACAGTTCCAACATTAGCATATCTTAAAACTCTGTATAAAAATTCAACTTCATCGCCACGAATGAAAAATTCTGGTCGAGGTAAACCTATGCGTTTCATTAATTCGCAAGGAACAAGTGTTCCATTAAAAAAACAACCCCAATTAGGGAAAAAATTATTGTCAATATATTCTTTTTTAAGGTCATTTACTTCCCAAACTAAATCATGTGGTTTATTGGTTAAATTGTTTTCGGTATGCCATAATCCAAAAGAAAGAGTATCCGAATCAAGCCTTTTAACCGTGCTATTTAAAACCCAATTATTTTTATCTTCAATTGAATACCATTTTTTTGCAATTTCTTCAAAAGCATTTTCTGATGGTTCGCAATCATCATCCATAGTCCAAACAGCATCATATCCATTTCCTCGAGCATAAGCCATAGCTGTATGTTGCCCTCCTGC
>CAZJKL010000078.1:0-8202 GCA_964546655.1 uncultured Bacteroidales bacterium
TTACAGAAATTATTCGCCTAATTTAAACTGCTCCCCAGAAAATTGAACTGACCCAAAATAACCTCTTCTCTTTCTTTTGAATTTTTAATATATTCTTTATTAAGTGTGTTAAATTCTTTTGAATTTGATTCTGGAAATTCTTTTTTTTGATTTCCTCCTAATGTTCTATATTTTTGGTCTTCAATTCCCATTAACCATAATTTAATACTTAATTCTTTGTCTTTTATATCAGGATAATTTGACAAATAAATACAACATATTGTATCCTTTAATTTTTGCCATTGCAGTGTTTTATGTAGTGATTCAAAATCACTGTCAGATAAAATATCATCTAAGCACAATTCTAATTTCATATTTTTATACAAAAACTCAAATGGCTTATTTGTATCACCTTTTAATGAATAAAAGCAAGCCATTTGATAATAATGCCACATTTGAACCGAATCTGAATTAATTCTTTTATTTAAATCATCAATTATTAAATCATATTGTTTTAATTTTCTTAAACTATCAACTTCTTTTAGAAAACTACTTGGATTTACGTAGTTAATACGGCATTGACCAGTTAGCATAATACTTAAAATAATAAAGAAGGTAGCTAAAGTTATTGTTTTTATCATAATTATTTATTTTTAACCTGCTCTTACAGAGCGTTTTTTGTTTTTATTTTTTACACCCGAAGCTTTGCCTCGGGCTGAATTAATATCAGGCTTTCAGCCTGAATCTTCATTTTTTTCTTTTCTCCTCCAAAGCTTTGCTTCGGGTTGACTTAAAAGCTTATCCACACCAATAACCAAGTTTTATATGTTTATAATTTCCTTTTTTTATTTCATTACAAATATTTAATCCTCTATTATATTTTTTTATTAAAACCTCTACATTTTCTAATCCTAATTCATTTCTTCTTTTATTTAAATTATTCAAAATATTTTTATCAATTTTATTTGTATCAGCTATATAATTATTATTGTCTTGATAATCTAAAAACCAAATATATTCTTGTGGTTTTAAATACCCGGAATCAATTTCATTTAATAATATTTTATTTAAACTGTCATTTTTTAAAAAACTAAAATAATGAAGCAATATATTTGTTGTTAATGATGCCCCAACTATTGATGATGTTTCAAATATTCCTATTGCCTTTTCTCCTGGATAGTGATATGTTTTTATAATTGGAATTATTTCATCTTCTACAATATACTTTAAAACTTTCTTCCATTTTAAATGGTATATCATTTTAGTGAAAATATTTCTATCATATTTATTTCTATATTTTTGATCTAATTCTGATAATTCGATTATTTTATTTTTAACATTTAAATCTATCTTTTTAATATAACTATTTCTTAATAAATCATAATTAATTTCGTCCCACCCTTTCTGTTTTGTTAATTCTTTTAAAATAGAATCTTTATAAAACATTTCTTTTGTTAATCCTTGCATTATACCTTTTTCATAAAAATATAATGCCTTATCAAAATTTTTAATATAAACTGCAGTTTGACATGCAGTATAGCAGTTTTCTACAAAAACGAAATCATAACTTTTAAACAAAGAATCGTACAAATTAACTGCATCATTATAATTACTATCCAAAATAAAATTTTCTGCTTTTGTAATTTGTTTTTGATACAACAAATAGTTTTGACTTAACACACTAATATTATGTATTATAAAAAACAATATGAATATTTGTTTAACCATTTGTATTAAATTTTATTTAAAAATAGCGGTATAAAATCTGTCAAAATACATTATTTAAAATAAAAAATATAATTACAATTATCATTAACATCAATAAAAAATTTATTGCTATTAGTATATGCTTCAATAAAAAACTGATTCTTATTTTTAATAAAATTATTAGCTAATTCTTTATTGTTTTCTGAAATATCATTTTTTTCTAAGTAAGGTTTAATTTTATCTTGTTGTTCATTAATAAAGTATTCACATAGCTTTATTTTATCTAATAGTTCTTTATCTATTAGATTTGCTTTTGCCTTTTTAAAACTTTCTTTTGCTAATGTGTAATTTCCAATAAAGGCATAGCATTTTCCTTGTTCAAACAAAATATTATTTAATGAATCTTTATTTAAATATTCATTATGTATAAGTGTATCTATTAAACTAATAATTGTTTTATAACACATAGATTCATCTAATGTTTTTATAATACTTTTATAGTTGTGTTGTTTAATTTCAATTGTGTCAGGCTTGTCAACGAATTTTTTATTTATAAATTCTCTTCTTACATATCCTTCAAGAGTATAAGCTTTATAATTATAAATTTTATTTCTAACTTTAACAAAATTTCTTATACTATCTAGTCCAATTATTTTTCTTAATGAATCGGCAATATTAAAATTATTCACTACAGTACAAATACCATTAGAAAACAATGTCCCATATATTTGCTGTTCAATATAAACAGAATTATTTCTAATATTTAATTTATTGCTCCCTCTATAACATACTTTATAATCAATAGCACTTGCATATTGATATGGATATAATTCTCCATCTTTTATTGCCTTAATTAAAACGGGAGAAATACTGTCTATTCTTTCTAAACTCATGTGTCTAAGGAATAATGATATATCATTAAAATCATATTTACCCGTCATATTTTCCCCGATTTTAGAGAACCCTGGATACCCATATTTATTAAATATCATTTGTAATTCGGAATATACTTTTGAATCACATTCTTTAATTTTTCTCCAACAATATTTTTCTCCCAGTATAGAAAACCATAAATCTGGTCTGTATCTATGATCAATCCTTTTCAATTTATTAATCATTTTTGATATTTCTTTATCTAAACTTTTTTTATATCCCTTATTCCTTATTCTTTTTTCTTTTTTAAGTATAGTATATAGTTTGCTGTTTTTTAAAAAGTAATTTAATTCCTCTTTTTCTTTTATTAATCTTAATTCCAATCCAACATCGAATCCTTTTAATAAATATTCAAAAACTTTACTTGTATCATTAATATTTACAGCATTTAGAGCAGCAAATAAAAAATCAATTTTAAAAGGTCTTTTAACTAATTTAAAAGCATTACTATATATTGAATCTGCCTTTTTATATTTAGAATTATAATTTTCTACTTCAGCTTTAGATATTTCGGAGTAATAGTTTAAATAATTTTGGCTATTTGCTGAAATTGATAGGAATAACAATATATATAATAATTTCATTCTTACTAAAGCACTTACTAAAATTTGTTTTATAATTTTTTTCATTTTAATTCATCTTTTAACCTTCTCTTACAGAGCGTTTTTTGTTTTTATTTTTTACACCCGAAGCTTTGCTTAGGGCTGAATTAATCTCAGGCTTTCAGCCTGATGTAGCGTCCTTAAAGCTTTTCTGTTGCACTAAAACAGGCTGAAAGCCTGTTGTTATGTCAGGCATGAGGCAACGCCTCGTGCAAAAAATAACAACCATTAACAATTTCGCCCTGAAAGGGCAGCTTAATATTTTTTATTGCATCGTCATTTTTAAAATTTATTATAACCATATTTTTATTGTATTATCTCAAATTCAACTCTTCTGTTTGCTTGTCGTGCTTGTCCGGTATTGCCTTTACCTTTATTGCAAGTAAACATCACTATATCAATATCTTATCCCATAAAAATATGGTCTTTTCATTTTTCTACATTCAATCATATGAGCTTTAATTAAAGATTTATATTCTTCTTCTTTTATCTCTCTAATTTTTCCCTTTTGTTTTAGGTTTTTAATCTTTACTTTTTCTGTTTGAATTTCTATTTTTTCGGCAGTTATTGTTTTTGTTCCATTATTAATATCTACTTCTAATATTGCCCCAGGCAAGCCTCCAAAACGTTCGGGAGCTAGGGGTTTTTGAATATCTAAAGCAAACCAGGCAACAATACTCTGACTTTTAATGCTATCATAATAATAAGCATTCATACATATATGCCCGGCTATTTCTTTAATATCGTTTAATATCTTCCACTTTGGATATGTTATTGAATCTTTTATTAAATATAATTTATTTAACATAAAGATATAATCACATGTTGTATTATTATTAAAATCACGATATATCTTAAATATCTCATCTTTACTATAGTTATCTTCCTCTTTTTCAAAATAATACGATGAATCTTTATTAAAAATTAATGTGCTAGAATAAGTATATGCATAATCTTTTCCATATCTATACCTAAATGATTCTTTTTCTTTCTCGCTATAATAATCTAAAGAGCAATATTTACTAACCCAACTGGTTTTAATAGAATATTTAATTTTTCCAATTTCTTCTTGTGCTAATAATTTGCCTGATAACAAAACAAATATTATTAATATTTTATATGAATTTTTCATTTCTTAATTTTATTTAATTTACCGAACATTATTATTGTTTTAACTTTATTTTTCTAAACTAATTCTTATTCTTCCACATCAAAACCTTTTAAATTATATGATATTCCAAAAATAAAATACCTTGCTATTGTAGGAGACACAATGTATTCAATGTAATTTTCTCGTGCATACTGATTAATGTATTTTGACTGGTTTAAAATATCTGTTGCATTAAATCGTATCTCAAATTTATTTTTCTTGCCTACAATTTTTTTAATTGATGCATTTAAAATATTATGTGTTTGATCTAATGTTTTATTAGTGCTACTGTAATCGGTTAACATAAAATTACTTTCGAAATATACTTTTTTTGCAATATTCCATACTATTCCTGAATTTAAGGTGTAATTTAATATTTCTTGATTATTGTTTTTATTTATTGAATAATTTATATATGACTTATCTATTGAATTTGATAAGCTATAAGTTAATTTCGAACTAATTTTTAGATTTAACCTAATACTTCCAGAGTATTCGGTGTTTTTGGTGTTATTTTTTACCGAATTAATGTAAATTGGCAAATTGCCAACATTAAAACTTGCCCGTAAACTTGATGATAATATAGATTTAACTATTTGGAAATTAGTCCAAAAATTAGAACCCAAATAATTTCCTCCTTTAACATTTTCAGGTTTTGAAATTGTAATATATCCTGTGTTTTCTTCAAATTTTAATAATTGATTATATACAATACTTTCATCTATGATACTGTACCAAAAGCCTATTGAAAAATTAGAAAACTTCACCTTATTCCAATAGCTTAAATGTGCCGAAATCTCATGTTTTTTTTCTGGACTCAAATCAATATTACCTTCAACACGATATAGAGGATTTGATAAATTTTGAATAGGTTGTAAATTTAAAACCGATGGTTCTGTAATGTCAAATGAATAAGTAAATGAACAACTAATGTTTTTACTAATATCAATATTTGAGTTAAAATATGGTATAATATTATTGTATTCTTTTTTTATCTCAGAAATAATACTCGAAGATTGTTTGTAATTTGAATTTGTAGCCAATAACCTAATGTTTTTAAATGCTCCCCCTAATGTAATACGCATTCCTTTATTAATATAATTTAAACTAGTTCCAACTCTATTATATAATTTATTATTAATAAAATAAGTACTTAAACTATCAATTAATGTATTTGTTTCATTGTTATTTGCAATAATTCCTGAAATGTTTTGGGTTCTATTAAAATTATAAAAAGAAATCAATTTAATTTTTTTAAATATTGGTTCATTATACATGATACTTGTTTTTATTTCTTTATCATCTAATAAATTATCATTTAACAACAATACTTTTTTTGCTGTGGTTAAAGCCATAAAATAGTTGTTTATATTTTCAATATTGTTGTCAGATAAATTCTTATCAAGAATATATTTTGAATTTACAGCAAAACTGCGATCTTTATTTTTAAATCTATGTGAATAATATACCGATGTTACTAATGAATATTTGTCTGCATTATCTTTTTCTTTTAAAATATTACTGTTAATATTACTAAAATCAGACGTTTGAAAAATTTGATTATTGAAGTTTGTATTATTTATATTATTTATACTTCCATTAAATTTAGCTATAAAAATATTATTACTTGAATCCGAATTAATATTTAATATTGAGGAAAATGCATGATAAAAATTTTTTTCATTGTAGTTTATTGAATCGAAATTATAAAAACTTGAATCAGAAAGAAAAGTCTCTCGTCTTGAATATTTTTCATAATTCCAATTTGATTTATTAATTGTATAATTTGTATTAAGTGTTATCTTTTTTTTATAATAATTATAATTTAATCCTCCTGCATAATTTTCAGAAAATCCATTTTCTCTGTAGCTATTTAACATTAACCCATTAGGACGATAGCTATAATATCCTCCAAATCCAAAATCCTCTATATCGTTCCCCAATGTTGATTGCCCAATAAAATCTTCGTAATCAGAATATGAAATACTACGTGAATTTAAATTGTTTCCGTAAGCAATAACTGAAAATTGTTTAGATTCATTATACCGGTTATAGCTTGCCATTCCAGAATATAGGTCATTCGGACCTGCATCAACCCCTGCTTTACCAAAATATCCTTTTTTATATTCTTCTTTTAAAGTTAAATTCATAGCTTTTTCTTGTTCTGTCTTATTTGCTATTCCGGTTAGTTTTTCTTGTTCCGATTTTTCATCATAAACCTGTATTTTTGAAACTGCTTCTGCATCTAAATTTTTAGTTACCATTTTTGTATTATTACTAAAAAATACTTTCCCATCAACATATATTTTATTAATATCTTTGCCCATTGTAGAAACATTACCGCTAGCATCAACTTCAATTCCCGGAAGTTTTTTTAATAAATCTTCAATTGTTGCCCCCGGAGGAACTTTAAAATATTCGGTATTATATTCTATTGTATCTCCCTTAATAAACAACGGTGCACGAGCCTCTTTTACAACAACTTCCATCAAAAGTTTCGAAATCGGATTAAGGATTAAATCTTCTGTAACCAAATCTTTTGTTGTTGATTTTTTAATTTTTTTCTGAAATGGTATAAATCCAATATGAGTAATTTTTAATATATAATTATTATTTAATACATTTTTAAACAAAAATATTCCTTCATTATTAGTAGTAGTATAATTTAACAATGTAGAATCCTTTTCGTTTAGCAGCATTACAACTGCAAATGGCATAATTTCATTTGAATTGTTTTTTACTTTACCCGTAATATTTATCTTTGCTATTACATTGTTTTCATCACCTGATTGTGCTTTTAAAAAGCTTATTTTAAAAACTAAAATACAGATTAACCAAATAGTTAAAATTTTATATCTACTGTTCCTTTTCATATTAAATATTTTAATTTGTAATTAATTTATTATCTCAAATTCAACTCTTCTGTTTGCTTGTCGTGCTTTTTCTGTATTACCTTTTTCGAGTGGTTCAGATTTACCTTTGCCTTCAAATAAAATTCTGTTTCGGTTTATTCGTTTACCTACCAAATAATTTACAACACTTTTGGCCCTTTCTATAGATAAAGTCATATTATCTTCATCACTTCCTACATCATCTGTATGACCTATTATTTTTATTTTAACATCTTCATATTTTCGCATTCTTGAGATAAGTATATCTAAGCTTAATGTTGATTTCAATTCTAGTTCACTACTATTCACAGTAAAAACTATATCATTTAATATAATCTTCCTATTGGCTACTTTTTCACTAAATAGTTCATCCATTATATTTATATCATTATTTAATGCTATTGACGACTTTGGTAATCCCTTTATTGATATCAAATTAAACCCTAGCGAATATCGGTGATTATTATCTAATCCTTCTATTTTTAAATATCTTACTGTATCTTTATAAGATATCGAAGCCAAATCGAGCTCCCTTAATTCACAACTAATTATACCCAGTTTATTAAAATCTTTTCCATTATTACTTATCGAAACTTCGGCTTTTTCATTGCGACAGTCATATAAATCAAAATAAATATCATTCTTATTAGGATAATCAATAATATAATTATCGGTAAACATAACAACGATATAACTTCCTTTTGGAAGTGTTAAATATTTATAATTGTTTGCTCCTAATATTTCGCAAGGATGAGTCCTCCCATGTGTACAGTCACTTGTATCAGTACTAGTACGATGACCATAAAAAAATGTACCAGTTGGATTATATCCCCATTGATATGTAAAACATTTTATTCCTGATTTTGAATGATACGCATCAACTATTGAATCGGCATATTCTGGAAATAGTGTTTGGGCGTAAGAATAAATTTTAATATTT
>CAZJKL010000079.1:0-8049 GCA_964546655.1 uncultured Bacteroidales bacterium
TGTTTATTATATCGAAGTTGCTGACCTTGATGGAATTAATCATACTTATGCTGGTGATGTAGTTTTGATTAGATAATTATAAATTGAACTTTATAAAATAAAAAAAGCCTCAAAATGAACTTGCCCCAAAAAGTTAAATACTAATTGGGGCATTTTTATTTTATAATTATTCTCCCGAGAATAGCTGAAATTTGTCGCTGAATATTTTTATACTGAATAAATTCATTAATAAGAGTTGAATATTCTTCATTATTCTCAGTGGCTATCTTAATCTCTTTTTCTTTTTCTTCAATTAACAATTCGATAGTTTTTAATTTAAAAGCATAAACCGAATTAAGAACAGCAGATCTAAGTTTGTCGACTTCTTGTTCAACATAAATATTATGTTTTTCCCAAGAGCACAAAGTATATTTATTTGAAATTAAATCAATAGCTGTTGATGAGATATTATTATCTGAGTTATTAATAAAAAAGTTAATATTTGGTACTTTATTATTTTGGAAATATTCTTTATAAATATTAAAAATAGATTGATATTTCTGATTTTTAAATTCTATTTCATCATTAATAAATTCATTAACAATAAAAGCCGAAACATTAATATTTTTTATTTCTGTTTTCTTTCCATCAGAAATAGTTTCAGGAAAAGAATCTTCACCATATTTAAGTAAAATTCTTATAATATCTTTTTCTTGATATTCAATTTTACTTTCAGAAGACAAAAACTCTTCATTGTTTTTTAAAATTAAATTAGTATCAACTTCAACAGAAATATCATCTTTATCATTTTTAAAGATTTTATTTCTTATTATTTTATTTAATTCAAAGTAAAGAGCAGATTCTTCGATATTAAGAATTCTAGAGCACTCTTTAACATAAACAGATCTTTTAATAGAGTCTGGAATAACAGAAATAGACATTACCATTTCTTTAATTATTTCTGCTCTTTTTAAAGGGTCATTTCCTGCTTCTTTTATTAAATGTTGGTTTTTATAAGAAATAAAGTCTTTTGTGTTTTCATTAATAAACTTAATGAATTCAGTATTATTAAGTTTTTTTGAATAAGAATCTGGATCTTCTCCTTCGGGGAATGTTAAAATTTTAACATTTAGACCTTCTTCCAGAATCATATCAATACCTCTAAAAGAAGCTTTTAAACCAGCTAAATCACCATCATATAAAATTGTAATATTTTCGGCATATCTTCTAATAAGTTTTATTTGATCGTGAGTTAAAGAAGTTCCCGAAGAAGCCACGACGTTTTCTATTCCGGCTTGATACAGAGAAATAACATCGGTATAACCCTCAACTAGATAGCAGTTATTTGTTTCAGAAATTTTCTTTTTAGAAAAATGAAGACCATAAAGAATCTTACTCTTATTGTAAATTGGGCTTTCGGGTGAATTTAAATATTTAGCTGCTTTTTTATCATTAGTTAAAATTCTTCCGCCAAATCCAAGTATTCTTCCTGAAATATTATGAATAGGGAAAATTATACGCCCTTTAAATCTATCAAATAACTTATTGTCCTTTTTAATTGTTAATCCTGTTTCGATAAGATACCCTTCTTTAAACGAATTTTTTAGAGCATCATCTGTAAAATAAGTCCATTCATCAATACTATACCCTAATTGAAATGTATTAATTATTTCTTCGCTAAAGCCTCTTTCTTTAAAATATGTTAATGCAATTGCTTTCCCTAATTGGGTATTATGTAAATTATTAGTAAAATGTTTTAATGCAAAACTATTAACAGCAAACAAGCTTTCTTTTTCGTTATTTTGCTCAATATCAGAATAGTTATCTCTTGTTTCTTCAATAGTTATATTATATTTTTTTGCTAAATATTTTAAAGCTTCTGCATAAGAAAACTGTTCGTGGTCCATTAAAAATTTAACTGCATTGCCGGAGGCTCCGCAGCCAAAACATTTATATATACCTTTAGCAGGAGAAACCGTAAAAGATGGGGTTTTTTCGTTATGAAACGGACATAGGCCTAAAAAATTAACACCTCTTTTTTTCAAGGTAATATAATCGCCTATAACCTCTTCTATTCTAGAAGATTCAAATATCTTATCAATAGTTTCTTGTGAAATCAATTCAAATAGAGTTTAGTTATCAAAGATAGATTAAAAAAATTATGAGAACTGTTTTTTCTAATATATTTAATTATTTAATTTTAGAATATTCTTTAATAAAATTAGTAATTTTTCTATTAGGAAGCAACGATATTTCGTTTAGTTCGTTTTTCACAAATAACAATTCATCATAAAGTTGTGACAATTGATTATTAGTTTTTAAATCTTCATTTATACATTCTGATTCAACAATATCTGTTTCATTATAGAGATGTTTAATCAATAAAAGTTGGGATGTAAAATCATTCATAGGCTAGTTTTTAATTAAAATTTATTAAAAAACGACTATTTTTAAAATTTATTATACAGAAAAGAATATTATTAATAAAAAATAACCAATGTGGTTAATCATTGGTTATTTTAAAATATAACTTTAATTTAAATCTTATCCACATTTAGAATATCCGCAAGAGATACAAACTAAACACCCTTCTTTAAACACTAATCCATCAGAGTCGCCACATTCAGGACATTTTTTATCGCTAACCTTTGTGCCATCAGGAACAAATTTCTTTAAAGCTCTTGCTACCCCTTTTTTCCATGTATTAATTGAATCATCGTCTAAGCTAAGATTATCAACCAAATCAATAACAACAGTAAGAGGCATTCCCTGCCTTAATACACCTGAAATTAATTTAGCATAATTCCAAAACTCTTTATTAAAAGCTCTTGATAATCCAGCCCAAAGAACTTCATATCCATCCTTATCTAAAAATTTAAAATCATACCTACTTGAGCCATCTTTATTTCTATTTTTAATAATCCAGCCATTATTAACATTTGGAGGGATAATAAATGCATCAGCAACACCAGTAAAAATCTCATAAGGACGACCTTTTAGCAATCCAACAACAGCAATCCATTTTTCACTATTATTATGAAATCTAACAATAGAAGCTTCAATAGTTTTAGGCCTTTCTGGGGCGGTCCACTCTTTTATTTCATGAGATTGACTTTCAGAATCTTTTTTTACTAATACTCCAGACCTAGATCCGTCTCTATAAACAGTAGATCCTTTGCATCCGCTTTCCCAAGCTGTAATATATAATTCTTCAATTAAATCTTCTTTAGTTTCTTTAGGAACGTTAACTGTAACACTAATTGAATGATCAACCCACTTTTGAATAGCACCCTGCATTCTAACTTTTTCAATCCAATCAACATCATTTGCAGTTGCTTTAAAATAAGGTGATTTTTTTACAACTTCATTTAATTGTTCTTCTTTATACGACTTAACTTCATCTAAATTATAACCATTTACTTTAAGCCATTTTAAAAATTTTGGATGAAAAACATTAAATTCTTCCCAGCTATCACCAATTTCATCAACAAAATCAACTTTCGAATCTTTTTCGTTCGGGTTTACTTTTCTTCTTCTTTTATAAGCTATCAAGAAAGCTGGTTCAATTCCTGAAGTAGTTTGGGTCATTAAACTAGTAGTTCCTGTTGGAGCAATAGTTAGCAATGAAATATTTCTTCTTCCGTATTCAACCATATCTTTATATAGTTGTTCATCTTCTGCTTTAATTCTTAAAATAAAAGGATTTTTTTCTTCTTTTTTTGCATCATATATTGGCATTGGGCCTCTTTCTTTTGCAAGAATCACAGACGAACGATAAGCTTCAATAGCTAATGTTTTTTGAACTAATACAGCAAATTCCGTAGCTTCTTTTGTTCCATAAGTTAACCCTAATGCAGCTAACATATCTCCTTCTGCAGTTATTCCAACACCCATTCTTCTTCCCTTAAGGGCTTTTGTTCCTATTTTATGCCATAAATCATATTCATTTTTCTTTAAATCTTGATTTTCTGGATCTTCTTTAATTTTTTCTAGAATATAATCTAGTTTTTCTAATTCTAAATCTATAATATCATCCATCATTCTTATAGCCTCTTGAACATGTTTCTTAAAAAGTTCAAAATCAAATCTTGCTTCTTTAGCAAATGGCTTATCAACATAAGAATATAAGTTAATAGCTAATAATCTGCAGCTATCATAAGGACAAAGAGGTATTTCACCGCATGGATTCGTAGAAACAGTTTTAAAGCCTTCTTTTGCATAACTATCTGCAACTGATTCATTAATTATAGTATCCCAAAATAGGATTCCAGGTTCAGCTGATTTCCAAGCATTATGAACAATTTTTTTAAATAGTTTATACGCATCAATCTCTTTCACAACTCGAGGAGTTGGACTATCAACAGGAAATTTTTGAATATATTTTTTTCTATCTTTTACGGCTTGCATAAATTCATCGTCTAATTTAACAGAGATATTAGCTCCTGTAACTTTAGTTGAATCAGTTTTTGCATCAATAAAGTCTTCTGCATCTGGGTGTTTAATAGAAATACTAAGCATTAAAGCTCCTCTTCTTCCATCTTGAGCTACTTCTCTTGTAGAATTTGAATACCTCTCCATAAATGGCACAATTCCCGTTGAAGACAAAGCACTATTCATAACAACACTACCCTTTGGTCTAATATGAGATAAATCATGCCCAACGCCACCTCTTCTTTTCATCAATTGAACTTGCTCTTCATCAATACGAATAATTCCAGAATAAGAATCCGCTCTTCCTTCTATACCAATAACAAAGCAATTAGACAATGAAACAACTTGAAAATTATTTCCAATACCTGACATGGGGCCACCTTGTGGTATTATATATTTAAAATCTTTTATTAATTCAAATATTTCTTCTACAGAACGTGAATTTGGATAATTTTTCTCAACTCTTGCAATTTCATTTGCAATTCTTAAATGCATTTGCTCTGGATTAAGTTCATACACATTTCCTTGTTGATCTTTTAATGCATATTTATTAATCCAAACATTTGCAGCTAATTCATCACCTTTAAAATATTTTATAGCTGATTCTAAAACCTCTTTTAATGAATATTTTTCTATTTTTTTGGGATTAGTTGCCTCTTTAACAAACATATAAACAATTTTTCTGTAGGGTTAATACTTTAATTTATGACTTATTTTATTATTTGCTAATTTAAGTTAAGTCTTAATTTTTTATTTAATATTTTTTTTTAATTTATTAACAAATTATCAACTCTACATTAAGTACTAATCTATTTATTGGGCATCGTGAAAATACTGGTATTTTATTTACAAATAATATAAAACCAAAAAATCCCGCAAATTGCGGGATTTTTTATAACATTTAAATGTTGGTATTGAATTATAAAAATAACTCAATAAATTATTTCAACATTAGTATTATTGAGCTACAACTGTAGTGTCAATAACAGCAGTTGTATCAACAACTGGAGTTTCTTCAACAACTGGAGTTTCTTCAACAACAACTTCTTCTGTTGTTTCTTCTGCTTTTGGTCCACAAGCTACAAAGCTAACTAATGCTACTGCAATAAAAAATGCATAAAATTTTTTCATTTTTGAAAAGTTTTTAATTGTTAATAAATAAATTTTATTAGTTTTAATTGATACAAAATTAAACAAAATATTATAAAACAAAAATTTTTTTGTTTTTTTCTTTTTTTCTTTTTTAATATTTTTTAACATTTGTTGTATGATAACAAAATCGAAACACATTACAAGCTCAGCATATTGGTTCATATATTCACGTACAACTAAGAATGCATGCACCTCAAAGCTACCTATCTCAATAACAGTTGAACCAACAAACTATTGCAATTTAAAATGCCCCGAGTGCCCTAGTGGAAACAACCACAGTGAAAGACAAAAAGGGTATATGAATTTTGAATTATATAAGAAATTGATAGAGCAAACAAAAAAATCAATACTTATAAATATTTTATATTTTCAAGGGGAACCTTTTTTAAATCCAGAAATTTTTAAAATGATTGAGTATTCTAATTTGAATAAAATTTATTCAATTATATCAACAAATGGTCATTTTTTAAGTTCTGGGAATATTAAAAAAATTATTGATAGTAAATTAAATAAATTAATTATCTCTATTGATGGTGCAACACAAGATATTTATAGTAGTTATAGAATCGGTGGTAATTTAGACAAAGTTTTGGAAGGAATTGAAGCTTTACAAAATTATAAGAAAGAAACAAAATCAAAACACCCTAAAGTTTATTTGCAATTTCTTGTAACCAGTAAAAACGAGCATCAAATTAATGACATTAAAAATATTGGCAAAAAATATAATGTTGATAAAGTAGTTTTCAAAACTATTCAAGTTTATGATTATGAGAATGGAAATGTTTTAATTCCATCAAACAAAAAATATTCTCGTTATATTTTAAATAAATGTAATAAATATGAATTAAAAAACGAACTATTAAATCATTGTTGGAGAATATGGAGTTCTTGTGTAGTTACTTGGGATGGTAATGTTGTACCATGTTGTTTTGACAAAGATGCAAAATATATAATGGGAAATATTAATGAAAACACATTAGAAGAAATATGGAATGGAGAAAGATTTAATGATTTTAGAAAAGCCATTTTAAAAAACAGAAAATCAATTGATATTTGTAATAATTGTACCGAAGGCACAAAAGTATGGATATAAAAAAAGCTGGATTTAAATCCAGCTTTTTTTATATTATAAAGTTTTTAGATTTAATTATCTAACAACATTTAATCTTTTTGATATTTGAACATCACCAGCAGTTAAAGTTACAAAATAAACGCCATTGTTTAAATCATTAACATTTAATTGTATTTGATTTTCTCCTGATGAAAGATTTCCATAGTTAATATTTTTAACAATTTTACCTGTTAAGTCAGATATTTTAGCAGATACTTGACAATTATCTTTTAAGTTAATCATCATAGTTGATTCTTCTGAAGAAGGGTTAGGAAAAATATTTGAAGCTGCAACTCCATTAATATCTTCTATATTATTAGTAAAATAATAAGCTCCAATAGTAGCAGGGAAAGAATATATCCTTACTTTATTTATTCTAATTTCATCATATTGTGATAAATCATACCAATTCGCTTTTGTTGGAGTCCATTCAAATTTTTGTGCTAAAGAGTTTGCTCTAAAATCATTAACTTTATCCCAGTTTCTTGAAAATAAAGAACCTTGTTCTACAACATCAGGATCACCTTGATTCCCTAGAGGATTTTTAGTTGCAGTAGTTTGCCATGGTTGAAGACTATCCCATACATTATAATCCATATATGCTGCTGTTGATATAACATTTGTATCAATTTTATTTCCTCCTACATAACCATAATATTCAACTAAAATCCATGGCTGTAGAACATGTCCAGCAGTTATTTGTTTTGGATCAGCAGCAGTACTACCATCTGCACTAACTAACCATGTATTTGTATTAACTACAGGATAAGTAGCAGTATTTGATCTTATAGTTGTTACTATTGGAATAGCAGTATTTTGAGGATAAATAACTTGAACCCAAAAATCAGTAGTTACAGGTATTGGTTGTAATGCATTAAAATCATTAGTCACTAAACCAGTTCCTCCAGCTGTATTATTAATAGCAGCCATTGAAATTGGTGTTAATGGAGTAATTGTTGCAACTGGATCAGGTGTATTTTGAGCAGTTGTTCCTTTATTAATGTTAATAATCATATTGTCATCACCAGGAGCTAATTGAGCTTTTATCATCAAAAAGCTAATAAGAATAGCAAATAAAAGAGTAATTTTTTTCATAGTTAAATTGTTTTTAATTAATAATTAATTTTAGTTTGATTACAAATATAAAAAATATAAAATAATATTATTATAAAATATTTTATTTTTTTTCAAGAATTAAAAAGTCATTAAGTCTTTTTCTTTTTTCTCGAAAATTTCTTCAATTTTTCTAGAGTATTTATCCGTCATCTTTTGAATTTTTTCTTCTCCATCTTTACCTGAATCTTCAGGAAGACCATCTTTAACTAATTTTTTAATAGTTTCATTAGCATCTCTACGAGAGTTTCTAATTCCAACCT
>CAZJKL010000080.1:0-8008 GCA_964546655.1 uncultured Bacteroidales bacterium
TCGTCGATAAAAATTTTTCCAAATACATCAAAATCAGGTATTTCATCTCTAAAAATCCAAACTCCTCCATCATGATTAATAAACTGAACATTTGCTGTTATATGAACATGATTTCCTAAAGTTATCAAATATGGTTCTGACCCTATTTTATAGGTTGAAATTTTGCACTTTTTACCAAATTTAACTCCCATCTTTTTTGCATATTCTTCGGGAGAAAGAGCAACTCTATACCAAACTTGTTTTATTTTATTTATTAATATCATTTTATTAGGATTATAAAAAACGAATCAAAATTAATTAATTTAATCTGTTTTTTTACTATACGAACTATTAATCTTTCCATAAAAATATCCTACACAAATAAACCACAATAAAGCGACGATTAAACTAAAAGATGAAGTATTTGTAAATGAGGCTATTACAAGACTAAAAAACGAAGCAATTAATGAAATGCCAATTATTCTATCTTCATTACTTAATTTATTATAGTTTAGCTTTATAAAATTATTAATTTTAAATACAATGCTAATTAAATATGATAGCAAAAGAAGCAATCCAAAAATTCCTATACTTGAAATAGTTGAAACATAGTAACTATGAGGTGTTCTGTTATACTTAATATCATTTATAATCTGGTCGTACCCTCCTAATCCTAATCCAAAATATACTTTATTGCCTAGTTGAGTAAAAATATCTTTCCAAATATACATTCTATTTACACTTAAATCTTCTGATGAAATTTCTGAAAATCTTGTATTCTCAAATAAATTACTGCTGAAAACAATTAAAGTTATTACCGAAAGTAAAATTATTATTATTATTGAATTATAATTTACCTTATAACTTCCTCCATAAAGAATATAGGTAATTAAAACACCAATAATACATGAAACAAACCCTGTTCTTGAACCAGTTAGTATTATTAATATAACATAAATGATGCAAATTATTAAGTCTATTAACTTTCGTTGAAATAAATATTTTGCGAACATTAACAATAAAAAAGTGGTCATAATTAAAGCAAACCCATTTGCCTGAAACACATACCCACTTATCCTTAATTCAGAAAGATTCATAATCTGATAAACATATAATGCACTAAATATTAATGGAATATATGCAAAAGATATGATAGTTTTTGGATTAATTTTTAGTTTTGAAAAAAATGGTATTACAAAAATAAATGGGACTAAACTTAACCCAGTAATAAAATCACCAAAACCAACGTTACCGAGCGAAACAGTTACTAAATAAACCAAAATAACTATTGGAAAAATAAAAATTTGTTTTATAATAATTTTATAATACAACAACCCAATAATTGTTATTAGTATAAATAATGATTGTGAAAATATTAACCCATTAAAACTAAAAAACTTTGAACAAGGAACAGCTAATAGGCTTATAAATAAAAAAACAAATGCATTTTTATTTAAAAGTGAATAAAATGACAAAACTGCATATAAAATAAATAATATTGGAAGTGCAATTGTTAAAAGCTTATTGTTAAATGTAAAGAAAGCAACCAATATTATTGATATTGTAATAATATTAAATTTTAGTGTATTAATATTACCCATTTTTAATTAATTTATAAAGAATTAAAATCAAATAATAAATTGAAAATTTATCCCAACAAACACTTTTTTTCTTGTTTTCCAAAATATATTTATATAGGTCTAAATAACTATTAACTCCCTTGCTTATATCAAAATAAGAATTAAAAATATTTAAAGTAAAGATTTTGTATTGAGGAATTAAATCTCTTAATTTATTTATATCTTGTTCTATTTCTATTAATTCATCTGGTAAAATTGCTCTTTCAGAAAAATTAAAATTAAAAAAATAGTTAAAGTTGTTTTCGGTAACTAAAACCGGTAAATTTGAATTTGATATTGGTGCATATAATAGTTTATTTCTACAACAAGCTTCCATAAATCCTCTTCCACTTCCAATTACTGCATCAGCAATATCTATTATTAGTTTAGCATCTTTTATATATTTATCTTCTGTAACTATATAAATAAATTTATCATTTTCAGTAAATTTATTTAATTCTTCAAGAAAAATTTTATCTGTATTTCCTCCAATAATTAATAGTTTAACGTTTTTTTCTGAATTGGATTCTTGCAACTTTCTGGTTAATAAAATACTTTGCTTTATGCTGTTTTCATAATATTTATCTATTCTAACAATACGTAATAAAACAAAATCTTCTGTATTAATATTTAGTTCGTTTTTTAAGCTATCAATAAGTTTTGTATCACATGAAAATTGTTTAACTCTATTGGGTATTAATTTTATAGTTGATTTTTTAAAACTATCTGATGAATTATAGTAATCATAATTTTCTTTACTAAAAACAACCATAAATGGAGCAACCGGATATTTATAGATATTAGGTCCTCCACATTTATTTAAAACAACATTTTTCTTCCTAATTAATTTTGTGAAAATTAACGATGTTATATCAAATACATGAATTATATCGTAGTTATTATCACTTAATAATTGCTTATACTCTTTTAGAGTTTTAAATATATTCTTTCTTATGCTAATTGTTTTTACATTTATGCCCGAAAAAGCACTTGGAATAGTTTTTCCGAAAACTAAAATTTCGGCATTCTCATGTTTTGAAACTTCTTCAAATATTGTTCTCAAGCTCCTATAATGACCTCCAACTCCATTCCCATTTACTTTAACTACAAATAATATCTTCATCTTTAGTGTATCCCCTTTGGTCAATTTCTATGTTATAAAATCTTTATTATCATAATTTTATGCTCAAATATAAAACTAAATTAACTATTTTTTTTCATTATTTTTTCTAAAGCTAATTTTATTGGATTAAAATCTTCTTTTGAAAAACTAAAAATTTCTTTAATAGGTATTTTTACTTCTTTACTGTAAAAATATAAAAACAATAATGTAGCAAACGAGTAACTAATTGTAGATGCAATAGAAGACCCATTTGCTCCATATTTTGGGATAAGAATAAAATTTAATACTATATTTATTAATAATGCCGGTAGCATTGCTTTCATAGAAACCCATGGCTTTCCTTTTCCTGCTAAATCTTGATTTAATACTTTAAAAATAGTTAATAATAAAACCCCAGGCATTAATAATTGCATCACTCTTGTACTGTTTATAAATGCATCTCCGTACATTATTAAAATTATATATTTTGCAAATAGCGTTAATAAAACAGACCCTAACCCAATTACAATAATTGATAGCCTTAACAATTGTGCTACTTTTTTTGAAAATTCTAAGCCATCTTTAGCATTAGCACTACGAGCAAATACAATGGTGCTTAATAGCATCGGTATTTCCCATAAAAAATCAACTATTGAAACTCCTTTCGAATAAATTCCAATATTAAATGGTGTTGATAGTTGATCTAACATAACAATATCTACTCTATAATTTAAATTAATAACAAGTAGTGAAAGAGAATAAACAACTCCAAGAGACAGAATTGATTTTATAATTTTCCAATTAAAATTTAAACTAAAAGCTTTTATAAAATCATTTCTGAAAAGCAAAATAAAAAACATAATTAAAGGACCTATAATTGACGCTAATAGCACTCCACTTATATGCATAGACAATGGAATAACTAGCAAAATAATTGCTAAAAATGCAACTGCTTTAGGAATCCAATTAATTTTATTATAAATACCTATCTGGTTTTTTCCAAGAAAAATACCCGAATTATATTTTATAAATAAAGTGAACGGAATTGGCATTATTGCTAATAATACCCATAATAATTCTTTGCCCGAATTACTAAAATATCGCATTAAAATGAAACTAACAATTATGCTTACTATAGTTGTTAAAAACCAAATTTGTGTTATGCTAGTTTTTATATTTTGTTCTGAAAATTGACCTTTACCAATAAAGTGGGCTGCCGATTGACTAACGCCCAAAGAACCAAAAGTTAAAAATAATGATGGATAAACAATTAAAGCCGCAATAATACCGTTTGCTTCTGGCCCCAACCAACGAGCTGTAATTATACCGCTTCCTATACTACATGCAATTATTACAATTTTTGATATCCCTACACTAAATAAATCTTTAATAAAACTTGCCATTGATATATTTTAGATTATTTAAAAAGGATATTTATATTTTAATAATTCTGATTTGTTATATAGCTCAGATAAACTATTATTTGATTTAATTATCATATTATTAAACTCTTTATTATCAGCTATTTGTATTAAATATTTCTTTTTTGCCTTTTTATCATTTAGTTTTATGCTTTCAAATATTTTTCTGTTATATCGGTGAAAAATTAAAGGCAATAATGAAAAAGGTGATTTCGAACTTTTTAGAAATTTATTAATAAATCTATTGATGTTTAATAAATTATAGCTTAATGAAGAATTAACTACTTTGTTTTTTTGAAGATTAATTTCTAAAAGAGGACTGTTAAAAAATGTACAAATTTTATCTATTGTTTGTTTCTGATTTTCTACAAACTCTTCAAATAAAATAATTTGCAAATTGTTTAAAGATGTTTTTTCAATAATATATTTTAAATATTTATCGTACAAGAAATAATTAACATCAACTCTTAATGGATATTTTTTATATGAAATAAAATCGGTTAAAGACGCCGTTCCTCCGGTTTTTATATAGTATGAATATAAACTTAATAATAGATTGTTTTGATTTCTTATGAATATTAAGAAATGTGTATCTTGACCAAATATTGATAAAATTCTATCTAAATTTCGTTTTCTATCAATTGCCCCCATATATGGGTTGCAATAAAATTCTTCATCTGAAATAATAACCTTTTTATAGTTTTTATATTCGCTTATTATTCTATTAAATATTTCTTTCCCTTTTTCCGAATCAAATTCAAAATCATCGGTATATAAAATATATTGTTTTAATTCTTTACATAAACTTCTGTCTAAAAATATGGCATCATTAATTTGTGGAAAAATATTTTTCTGCAAAAATGTTGAAGCTGTTTTATGAATTCCAAGATGAATATATACTTCCATAAATATTTAATCAAATCTAATAATATACTAAATTAAACTATTTAATTTTTTTTCAAAATCTTCATATCCTCTTTCAATCATCCATGCATCTTCGATAATTGTTTCTCCTTCGGCTACCAGTCCTGCTAACAATAGGGCCGCACCTGCTCTTAAATCAATAGCTTTAACGGTTGTGCCAACTAATTGTTGCCCACCATTAATTTTTAACAAATCACCATCTTCCTTATATTGCATTCCCATTTTTCCTAATTCTTTTGCATATCCATATCTTCCGGGAAATCTTAAATCAACAATTTTTGATTCGCCTTTAGAACAAGCTCCGTAAACAGCAAAAAGTGGTTGCATATCAGAATTTATTCCTGGATATGGTCCAGTGCTAATCTCAATCGGATAAGGTTCTCCTCCTCTTACAATTATCGAATTATTATTTTTATAATATTTCATTCCGCTTTCACGTAAAAAAACTAAAGGTATTTCTAAATGTTCGAATGGAAAATTAACAATTTCAATATCTCCATTAGTTATTACAGAGGCTATTGCCCAAGTAATAGCTTCCATATTATCTGGAATTACAGAATGGTGAACACCTTTTAACTTTTTAACACCTTCTATTTCTATGCATTTTTGTCCAAAAACCCTAATTTTTGAACCCATTTTATTTAACATAGAAATTAAATCTAATATTTCTGGTCTAATATGCGGATTCCAAACTACAGTTTTACCTTTTGCAAGAGTTCCGCAAATTATGGCATTTTCTGTTGCTCCTGTTGAGCGAATAGGTAAGTTTATATCTGTTCCTATAAGTTGACCGTCAACTTTAGCACAAAGATAGCCTTCTTCTTCCCATACTTTTGCGCCCATTTTTTCTAGTAGCATAACATGCAAATCATAACTTCTATCGCCCAACTTACAGCCACCAGGCAATGGAACTCTGCCTTGTCCAAATCTTGTTACTAATGCACCTAATACAAGCAATGTGTTTCTTATTGATCTTTTATCCCAGTTTAAACTTGTTAAAATATTTTCGGTATCTTCTTTTATTAAAACGGTATCTTCTTTTATTTCATATTTTTTCCCAAGAACTTCGATCATATCAAGATGAATTTTAACATCTAAAAGTCCTTTCGGAAAGTTTGATAAGAAAATATCTTCATCTGTTAACAATGAAGTAGCTATTAGTTTTAATGAGCTGTTTTTTGCTCCACTTAATTTTATTTGTCCGGATAATTTTGATTTCTTTATTTTAAAAAATGAGCTATCCATATTTTGTTTTTTTATTTTCTAAATACCTTTAAAATTCACTCTTGTAATGTATATATTAATTGTTTTTTACTACAATAGTTTTTTAAAAGACATCAAAATTAAAAAAATAATAAAACTTTATAGATGTTTTTCTGTTTAAAAATTTAAATTATTCTCTGTTCAACTTCTAAATCAACATTAAATTTTGCTTTAACTCTTTTTTGTACTTCTGAAATTAAATTTAAAATGTCTTCCCCTGTTGCATTTCCTTTATTCACAATAAACCCACTATGTTTTTCAGATATCATAGCCCCTCCAATCGCAAAACCTTTTAATCCTAATTCATCAAGCATTGGGCCTACGAATCTTCCAGGAGGACGTTTAAAAACACTTCCGCAATTAGGATATTCTCTTGGTTGTTTTTTCCAACGGTTTTGTTTTATCGTCTCCATCTTATTTTTTATTTCTTCTCTATTGCCTTCTTCTAATAAAAACCAACCCTTTAAAACAATATTATTTGTATGTTTTTGAAAAAAACTATTTCTATATTCAAATCCTATTTCTTCTTTACTAATTTCTTTAATAGTCATATCCGATAAATCGAGATAACGAGCTTTCACAAGCAAATCTTTAATTTCTTCGCCATCTGCTCCGGCATTCATTACTATGGCTCCACCAACCGAACTAGGAATATCATAAAACATTTCTAATCCTTTTAAATTATTTTCTAAAGCCTTATCGCTCAATATTTGCAATGTTGAACCAGCTTCTGCCTCGATAAGATTTCCTTTTATTTTATATTTTTCGAAATTACCATTAAATATTATAAAATAACTTTCATAATATTTTTTAGACATTAAAATATTATTGCCATTGCCAATTATTATCTTGTTTATATTTGAAGTTTCATTATATATTTTAACTAAATCTTCTTCTTTTTCAGGAAAAAATGCTTTTTTACAGATTGCTTTAATTTTATATGCATTATACTCTGTTAAATCAAAATTTTCTAATATTCTCATTAATTTTATTATGTTTTATATGTTAACAATAATGCAAACTCTTTTTAATCAACAAAAATTTCTTTAATAATTAATTTTAATTTCTCCGTTTCCTTTTTAGTAAGACTATCTAATACTTTTATTATTCTCTGCTTATCAACTGTCCTTATTTGATCCACAACAATCCATCCTTTCTTATTGTCGTGCTTAACTTCTACTCTTGAAGGATAAAGCTTAGAATGACTTGTCATCGGGGCGATAATAACTGTTTGCAAATACTTATTCATCTCATCTGGTGAAATTATTACACATGGTCGTGTTTTTTTAATTTCACTTCCTATTGTTGGGTCAAGATTAACTAAAACAATCTTATATTGATTTATTTCCATTCTTCAAAATTTTCGTCTTCAAAAACATCAAACATTAATGGTTTATCGTCTCCATTTTCATGCATTTTCTTAAATGCTTTTTCCCAACCTTTTCTAGGCGTTTTTTTGGGTCTTATTATCATATATCCTTTTTCTAATATTAATTCTACTGTGTCCTTAATATTATATTTTTCTAGCAAGGTTTTACTTAATCTTATGCCTCTAGAATTTCCTATTGGGATAATTGAAACTTCCATATTATATATATTTTGTAATTACAAAGTAAACACAACTATTTTAATTTTCCAAAAAAAAAGGCTTAATAGACAAAATTAATGGTAAAATCTCTGAAAAAGCTTATTATTACTAA
>CAZJKL010000081.1:0-7020 GCA_964546655.1 uncultured Bacteroidales bacterium
AATAATTATGAATAAAAACTCTATAAAAAAAATAATATCAGAAGGAGAAAATGAAAGAATTGAATTCAAAACTTCTTTTAATAAAGAAGTAATTGAAACAGTTGTGGCTTTTGCAAATTATCAAGGCGGAAAAATTTTAATAGGAGTATCTGACAATGGTAATGTTTTAGGTGTTAATATTAATAAAGAGAGTGTTCAAAATTGGTTAAATGAAATTAAAAGTAAAACGGTTCCTTCTTTAATCCCTTATTTTTGTACCACCGAAATAAATGGGAAAACAATAATAACACTAACAATAGTTGAGTTTCCTATAAAACCAGTTTCAATTCAAGGCAGATATTATATAAGAAGAAATAATTCAAATCATCAATTATTGCCTTCTGAAATATCAGAATTATACTTGCAAAATTTGCAACTTTCTTGGGACTCTTACCCAAGTAATGGAGCTAATATTAAAGACTTAGATATAAAAAAAATAAATTCTTTTATAAGTAAAGTAAATGAATTAGGAAGGTTTAAACTACCTAATAATCATATTAATGCGATTGAAAAACTCGGACTAATAAAAGAAAACAATCCTACAAATGCTTCAATAATACTATTTTCAAAAGAGTTAAATAGTTATAAAATTAGGATAGGTCGTTTTAAAACATCAACAAACATAATATCAGATAAATTAATATCAGGAACATTGTTTGATGTACTAGATGAAAGTATGCAAACAATTATTTCACATTTAAAATTTGCATTTGAAATAACAGGAGAATCTACACAAAGAAAAGAAATTCCCGAATATCCATTAAATGCAATAAGAGAACTTCTTTTAAATTGCATTGTTCATAGAGACTATAAAAGTCCTATAGACATACAAATTAAAATATTTGATCAAAAAATTAGCTTTTTTAATCCAGGAAAATTATATGGAAATATTACAATAGAAGACCTAAAAACAGATAAATACCAATCAAGGGCAAGAAATAAATTAATTGCCGAAGCTTTTTATTTAACAGGGGATATTGAAAAATATGGAAGTGGTTTTCAAAGAATTCGTAAAGAAATTGCTGACTATCCTTCTATGAAGTTTGATTTTGAGGAAATAGGAGATGGGTTTTTGTCAAATTTAAGTTATAAAATACAAAAAACCGAAAATGTCACCGAAAATGTCACCGAAAATGTCACCGAAAATGTCACCGAAAACAGATTAGAAATAATATTTGAAATAATTAAAACAAATAATACTATTTCTACTGAAAAAATTGCAGAAAAATTAAATTTAACCAAAAGAACAATCCTTAGAGATATTAATAAACTTAAAAAAGCAAATAAAATTAAACGCAACGGCTCTGCCAGACATGGCAATTGGGAAATTGAAAAAATTGACAAATAAATAAAATTATTTTTTATCTTTAGGGGCAAAAATTGACGGAGAAAGAGTTTTAATTGAGAAAAATTAGCAATGAACAATAAAATAAAAGTTTTACATATTATTCCATCAATTGGTAAAGGCGGGGCAGAAAGAGTTGCTGTTAATTTATGTAATGAACTTTCTATTAGAGAAAATATTGAAGTTAAATTAATTTACTTTTACCCTTACAATGAATATGAACATTTATTAAACGACAAATTAACTCATTTTATTAATTGTAATGTTTCTTTGTCTGTTATTAAGAAAAACATAAAACAAATAGAAGAATTTGACAATTTAATAAATGAATTTAAGCCTGATATAATACATTCTCACCTTTATGAAGCTGAAATATTAAGCAGATATAAATTGCATGATTGTATTTACGTTTCCCATTTACATTCTTTCAGAAAACAATTTGTTCTCCCCAAATTTAAGGATCTATTTTATAAGGAAAAATTAACTCAATTATATGAAAGATCTTTTCTTATAAAAAGATATAGAAGATGTAACAATAAATTTATAGCTGTTTCAAACCAAGTTAGAGACTTTTATATTAAGCATTTACCAAATAAATTAAATAATATTTTTTTATTATTTAATCCTATAAATTTTAATGATTTTTATTGCAGCAAAAAAAATATTTTAAATAAAAATAAAATTAAATTAATTTCAGTAGGAAGTTTAAGAAAATTAAAAAACCATGTCTTTCTTGTTGATATTGTTCATGAATTAATAAAAAGAAATATTGATGTTGAATTATTAATTTTAGGGGAAGGGAAAGAAAGAGAAGCCATACAATCAAAAATTGATAAATATAATTTAAAAGATAAAATAAAATTGGTAGGTAATGTTGTAAAACCTGAAGACTATTACAAAAATGCAGATATTTATGTTCATAGTTCAACATCAGAGTCTTTTGGATTATCTATACTTGAAGCAATGGCATCCGGATTACCATGTATAACTCTTGATGCAAAAGGCAACAGAGATATTATTAAAGACGGAATCAATGGTTACATGATTTACAAACAAGAAATTGACGTTTTTTGCGATAAAATACAAACCCTCGTTAATAATGAAGAACTATATATAAAAATGTCGAATAATGCAATAGAATTTGCACGTGATTTTGATATTAAAATTTATATTGATAAATTGGTTGATTATTATATTAATTTGTTGAAAAATAAAAAAAAGTAATGAACATATTATATATAGGGGCTATAAATTCAGTTCACGACTATAAGTGGGTTAATTATTTTTCAAATAAATCAGATATTAATGTATTTTTTGTTGATGGTAGTAATTCTATTATAACTGATAATAATTTTTCTAATAATAAAAATATAATTGTTTTAAATTCAATATCACTATTTTCAGTTATTAATATATTTCCAACAATAAAATCTTTATTAAAATTAAGAAAATATATAAAAACATACAAAATAGATATTGTTCATATTATGTTTGCAACGCCTTATTGTTTATGGGCTCCATTTATTAATTGCAAAAAGGTTTTAACTACACGTGGTTCTGATGTTTTAAAAGTTATTCCTTCTTTAAAAAAAGGCAGTTTAAAAGAAAGAGTCTTATTTAAGTTATTTAAATATGCTTTTTCAAAATTTGATATAATAACTTCTACTTCTGAAATTCAGAAACAATCAATTATAAGTAATTTCAATTTAAACAAAGATATTTATATCATTAATACAGGAGTTGATATTGAAGCTATTGAAAATATTGATATAAAAGATTTTATAAATCCTATTTTAACTAATAAAAACATCATCTTCTTTCCACGATATTTTGAACCTATTTATAATCATGAGCTTGAACTTGAAGCTATTAAATTATTAGATAAAAGTATTTTTAATAAATATTTTTTTGTTTTTATAAAAGGTAAAAAAATAGAAATAGATTATGCTAAAAAAATAGAAACTAGCATAAAAGATATTGAAGGACTTAACTATATTATATATGATTTTTTATCTCAAAAAGAGATGTTTGCATTATATAAACAAGCAAAGCTTACTGTTATGGTTCCGATTAGTGATGGCACATCTGTTTCGGCTATGGAATCAATGGCGTCAAAATGTCCACTAATTTTAGGAACAGTTAATTATGATGAAAGTATTTTTTCTGATTGTTGTTTTAAACTTAAAAATAATTGTGCGACAGAACTTGCTGATTTAATATCAACTGCTTTAATTGACTACCCTGAACATTATATTGGAAAAGCCTATGATAATATTAAAAAATATGGCAATAGAGAAAAGGAAATGGGGAAGATATTTGAAATTTACAAAATGTTGATGAAGACCAGAATCACAAATTAGAAAAAGCAATTAAGTTTAATACTAGTATAATTTCATTATATGTATTTAATATATAAAGTTGTTGAATTTTAATATATCTTCACTTATGTTCTATGAAAACAACAATTTAATGTATATTTTGTTGTTTTCGCAAAACACTTTTGATATATTTGTTGAATGGAAAAACTAAGAAATAAATTTTTACGGTTATTAAGTCAGATTAAATATGATTACAAAAGATATTTATTTACTCAAATAAATTGGGAAGATAGGTTGATTATAATTAAAGGACAACGCGGTGTTGGAAAAACTACACTTATATTGCAATATATTCAAAGTAGTGATTTTGATATAAATAAAACATTATATATATCATTAGATGATATTTACTTTTCTAATAATGTATTGTCAGATTTAGTTGAAACCTTTGTATTAAATGGTGGAAAAAACTTATTTATTGACGAAGTGCATAGATATCAAGATTGGTCAATAGAAATTAAAAATATTTATGACTTTTACCCCAATTTAAAAATAATTGCAACAGGATCTTCTACTATAGCTATTAATAAAGGCGAAGCAGATTTAAGCAGAAGAGCTTCTGTTTATAATTTATTTGGCTTATCTTTTCGTGAATATATTTCTCTTTTTCATAATCACAATTTTAAATCACTTTCTTTAAGTGAAATATTATCAAATCATCAAAATATTGTATTTGAAATTAATAAAAACATAAAACCTATCGAGCTATTTAGTAGATATATTAAATATGGGTTTTACCCTTTTTCTGATTTTAACGATGTTTTATATTATGAAAAACTTAAAGCAATAATAAATGTTATTATTGATAATGATATTCCTGCAATTGAAAACATTAATTACGAAACACGAATAAAAATAAAAAAATTATTATATTTAATATCTGCTGCTGTTCCTTTCAAACCAAATATTTCAGAACTAAGTCAAAAGGTTGGCACAAGTAGAGATGCGTTGCTAAAATATCTTTATTTGTTGTCAAATGCTGAAATTATTAATCTATTGCCTCAATCAGGAAGTGCTGGATCAATTTTAAAAAAACCTGAAAAAATATATTTAAACAATACTAATTTAATGCTTGCATTAGATGAATTTGCAAACATTGGAACATTGAGAGAAACATTTTTCATGAATCAATTAAATGCTTTATTTAAAGTAGAAGCACCAAAAAATGGAGATTTTATTGTGAATAATTTTTACACTTTTGAAATAGGAGGTAAAAATAAAACAAGAAAGCAAATATCATCAATTGAAAACTCTTATACCGTAATTGATAATATCGAATATGGACAAGCAAATCAAATTCCTTTATGGTTATTTGGGTTTTTATATTAACAATTATAAACTAATTATAAATAAATATTAAAAACAGAACCCCCCAAATTATATAGAAAAAGCTTGTGATAATGTTAAAAATTATGGAAATAGAGAAACTGAGATGGAAAAGGTTATTTATATTTATAATATTTGAAATAAAATATATACTTTCGTTTAAACAATGTTTGAAATGCAAATAAAAATATTTTCAAAAAAAATTCTTGATAAACTTTGGAACATAACTGATAATGTGCCACATGAAATAATTTCACAAAAAAAAGGAAAACCTTTTGAACACTTAAAACCAGATTTTAATTCAAAAGAAGTAAATGAATCATACTCTAATGACAATAATAAATGGTTTCATGAAGAATTTATAAAATATTATAAAAACAAAATAACTATTGAACCCGATTATGGTTATTGCTTAATAGAATTTAACAAAGTAATTAAATCGAGTGTTTTTTTCGAAAAACTTAAGCCTTCTTTTCCTCGATATGTATTGAATTTATTTAAAAATAAAACTTATTTAGATAAAGCTATTTTATTTGATGGGAAAGTAGGATGTAACTATTTTCACTTTTTTTCAGATACTATAAGCAAGTTAGAACTAATTAAAGAAATACCTGATTATAAAAATTTACCTTTAATTATAAGTAGAAAGACTTTTGAGAAAAAATATTTTCAGTATTTATTTGAAAATACTGATATAAAAAAATATAAATGGATTATTCAAGAGGATAATGAATATATAAAAACTAATGGCATTTATATTTTAAAACCAATGCCTTATAAAAAAGAATATTTTTCAAAAATTAAGTCATTAGTTGTGCCCGATAATATCAATAACAAAAAAAATATTTTTTTAAATAGAAGTATAAAAACTGGCAGGTATATAGAAAACTTTTATGAACTCAAAGAAATTTTAATTAAATACAATTTTGAAGTTATTGACACAGATGGAGCTGATTTTGATTATCAGTTTAATCTTTTTAATTCAGCGAAAAATTTAATTTCAGTACATGGAGCAGGTAATACAAATTTGATTTTTACAAACTCAAATTTAAGATTTTTAGAAATAATGCCTGGAAATAGAATTTCATGTCAATATTATTGGCTTGCAAAAACAATGGAGACAGATTATTATGATGTGGTCGTAGGTGGTAATTTACCCCACGTTGGGTCATATCCTGAAGAAGGGTTTTATTTAAATCCTGAAGAATTTGAAAAAGCAATTATTAAGATGTTGAATTATTAAAATGAAAAAAGTATTAATATTAGCATACGATTTTTACCCTTATAATACAATAGGAGCCCAAAGACCATATAGTTGGTATAAATATTTTAAAAAATACAATCTATATCCTATAGTTATTACCCGTTTTTGGGAAAACACAAATTTAACAGATGTTTATGAATCTATAAAATCATCAAAAGAAAAGGAAGTTTGTATTGAAAAAAATGAAGAAGGAACAATTATTAAAGTGCCTTATAAATCTAATTTAAGAGATGAAATAATTTTAAATCATGGGCTTGAAAAATTTATTTTATTAAGAAAAATTTTAACATTATATTATTCTTTATTTCAATATATTTTTTGTTTTGCTGATAATAAAAGAAATATTTATAACTATGCTTGTGAATATTTAAAAGAAAACGAATGCGATATTATTATTGCTACGGGAGAGCCTTTTATATTATTTAAATATGCTTATAAATTATCAAAAAAATATAATATACCTTATATTGTTGATTATAGGGATGGTTGGAGTACAAATTATTCTTTAGATACAACTACTTCAATAAAAAAAATTCTTACTTATTTTGAGAAAAAATTTGCAAGTAATTCTTTATTTATCACTACTACTGCTGATTATTTAAAGAAAGATATTAATTCTATAATAAAAAATAAAGAAATTGAAATTGTTTTTAATGGTTATTTTAAAG
>CAZJKL010000081.1:7030-7879 GCA_964546655.1 uncultured Bacteroidales bacterium
AAAGATTTTTTCATAAAATTTATTAATAAATTTTTTTATAAAAAATTAGAAAATACATATATAAAAAAATCAGTTTCAATTATTACAACTTCAAGCAAAACAAAGGAAGATATTAAAAAAATAAATAATAAGGTTAAATTATATTCTATATTTAATGGTTTCTTTAGTGAACTTTTTGATGAAAAAATTAATTCTATAGATCAGAATAATGAAATCTTCACAATTGCTTACGCAGGCACTATTTATCCTTATCAAAAGTTAGAAGTTTTTTACAATGGAGTTCAATTATTTTTAAAAGATATTGAGAATCCAAATTTTCAAATAATTTTTTACGGTTCGGATTTCTACAATAATCTAAATAATAGGATTTATGTTTATGGTTCAGAATTAAATAAATATATTAAAACAACATCAAGACTTCCTCATAAAAAAGTGATTGAGAACATGAAAAAAGCAAATATGCTCTTACTTTTAGCTAATCCAAAATATAAACAAGTATATGCTAAAGTATTCGATTATATAGCTTTAAATAGAAAAATTTTACTTGTAACAAATGATAAAGGGAATATTGAATCTTTTTTAAAACATACAAATTCTGGTGTTTTTTGCGATGACCAAAATGATGTTTATAATTCTTTAATTAAATATTATAATGAATTTTTAGAAAACAAATATATTGAAAATACCTCAGTTAATATCGAAGAATACAGTCGAGAAAAACAAACAGAAAAATTTGCCAATATTATAAATAACAATATTAATCAATGTGCGGATTAACAGGATATTATAGTTTTAATAACTCTTTAAACAAAGAGTATTTGGTAAATATGACCGATACTTTGAGGCATC
>CAZJKL010000082.1:0-6978 GCA_964546655.1 uncultured Bacteroidales bacterium
CAATCCATTCAAATAAATATTTTTATTAAGTTATTGAAATTTTTTAATTGCAAAATTATAAAACAAATTTAATTCAATATACTTTAAGATATAAATAACCACGCAAAAGCATAAAGATAAAAATAAAGTATATATATTTGTGCTATGAAATATTTTGTTTTAATATTATTTATAGTTTTTCAAAAAAATGTTTTTTGCCAAGATTGCTATTTGTTTAATGATAGCATTAAATTAAATGAGATTGCTATTGGCGATACAAATAAATTCGATTTATATAATAATAACTTAAAATTAAATGCTCCTTATGAATCTTCTTCGGCATACATTTCTTTTAATAAAAATAATATTATAAATGCCAAATGGGAGTTTAATGTAAAAATGGAATTTAATCCGTCTTCTTCAAATTATTGTAAAATATATTTAGTTTCAAATAAAAGTAATTTAAAAGAAGAATTAAATGGATATTTTTTAATGGTTGGAAATACCGATGACGAAATTTCATTATACCGGCAAGATGGTAATAATGTAACTAAAATTATTGATGGTGTTAATAAGAAAACAAATTCTGATATAGTTAATGTTTCGGTTTTGGTTACTAGAGATAGTATCGGATTTTGGCAGTTGTTTGTTGATTCAACATCTCAAAAAAGTTATACTTTAGAAGGTAGTTGTTTAGATGATATTTATTATTCAACCAGCTATTTTGGTGTTTTGTGTATTTATACTTCTACCAGATGCGATAAATTCAATTTTTCAAACATTTGCATAAGTGGCAACCCTTACGTAGATAATGAGTTACCTTATGTGAAAAGTATTGAATATATTGATTTTAATAATTTGCGAATTTCGTTTAATGAAGACATTAAATTTCAGAGTAGTAATAATGTTATATTAAATAATAATATTTATCCAATTAGTTGTATTTCAGATTCTTCTGATAATAGTAAAATAAATTTATTATTCCCGGTAAAATTTAATAATGGCAATGATTATACTTTGTTTTTAAGCAATTTTTTCGACTATTCTGATAATAAGATTAAAGATACAACTATTAATTTAAAATTTATTTTACCAGAAAAAGCTGAGAAAAATGATATTGTAATAAATGAAATACTTTTTAATCCACGAGGAAATGGGGTAGATTATGTTGAGCTATATAATCGTTCCGAAAAATTTATTGATTTTGAAAAAATAAAAATAGGAGAGTGGGATGATTATGAACAAAAAGTTTCTGATTATCACGATATTATAGAAACTAATTATATTTTATTTCCGGGGTCTTATATTGCTTTAACAAATAATAAAATTAATATTCAGAGTGAATACGGCAATAAAGGAAATATTTATGAAGTAAATTATTTGCCTCCTTATAACAATACCGAAGGAACGGTTGTAATAACTAGTGAAGACAGCATCGTTTTAGATGTTTTTAATTACAATGAAAATATGCATTTTCAACTTTTAAACGATTTTGAGGGTATTTCATTAGAAAAAGTTAATTATGATATTTCATCTGACGAAAATTCTAATTGGCATTCGGCTTCAAAAAATTGTGGTTATGGAACTCCGGGCTATATAAATTCTCAGTTTTTGAAAATCAAAGAAGATAATAATATAACAATATTTCCTGAAACAATTTCGCCGAATAATGATGGATTAAACGATGTTTTAAATGTAAATTTAAACTTAGGAACAATGGGAAATATTTGTTCAATTTATATTTTTAATACAGAAGGGCAAATTATTAAAACCTTAGTAAATAATGAGCTTATAGGTGTTGATGAGACTTTTTTTTGGGATGGGACAAATGATGGTAATAAAAGATTAAATGATGGTGTTTATATTGTCTTGACAAAAATTTTATCACAAAATGGAGAAGATAATATTTTTAAGAATGTTTGTGTTTTAGTTAATTAAGAATGCTTTTTTAAAAATCTAAATACTGATTTCTAAAGTTTGTCTGAATTCCAAAATAAACCATTCCTTCGGATAATTTATTAATAATATTTTTTTCGTTTCTAATAAAGTAGCCTAAATATATTCGTAAATTACTTTTTGGATTTACGGTATAACTTAATTTTAAATCACATATAAATATATCACTTTTTAAACCTTGCAAAAACTTATGATTGTTTTCTTCAATATTATTTTCTGCATACAAGTCCGATAAAAATAAATTATTGCCCCAATGAGTTTCATTTAAAATAGTATCTTTTCCTACCTGAACAATATTTGTTTTTAGCATCACCTCGAATCGTTTGTAGAAATAATTAACTCTTGTAACTAATTCGTGAAAATTGGCATTTTGTGGATGAGTTAAACTTTGTCCGAAGTGCGTATAGCTCTGATCTTCAAAAATATGAGCATAAGTATAAGGTCGCACTTTATTGTATTCGTTTTGTAAGTATAAATTATTAATACCAAATACATCAAACCATTTCATTCCTATTTGATAGCCTGTTTTATTATTAATAGAATTGCTATTTATAATGTTTTTAGTATCAATATCATCAATAACAATTTGACTGTAAACCTGAAGAAGATTTGTTATTTTATATTTTAAATTTAACCCAATTAAAACATTATTTCTGTCTCGCAAGCCATACATAATGCTTTTTGAGAAAATAACAGGATTTATATAATTAAAATTGAAATCTTTTTTAGTTGAGTCAGCAACTTGATATATTACACCCTCGAAAAGGCCAACTTCTAATGACTTTCCGAATAAATAGCTTAAATAATGAATTGATGCCGATTTTTTTTGATAACCACCAACTTCGGTATAAGGTCTTTGTCTGTTTTGAAAAGAAATAAGCATATTAACATATTGCAGTTTGCCATAATTAGCCGTAATTTTTAGATGAGGATACATAACAGCATTGTCAGACAGCAACAAAGACCTATATCCATCACCAATAAAATTTTTATCATGTCCAAATTGAAAATTAAAATGTTTTGAAGGCGAATAAGAAACTGAACCATAAGCAATACCATAGTCATTAACCCTTGAATTTTCTTTAAAAGGTTTAGTTAGCATATTACCTGGAACAACATGACTTACTTTTATCCTATTTGCAACATAATCTAAATAATTATCCTGAACTTCAAAATAGCTAGTGTTAAAAAATAATTTATCTGTAATATTGCCTTTAACTGATAATCCTCTAACATTTTTAAAAGGATTTTCGCCACTATTTAAATTACTTCCATAATTTATATCAAGTTCGGGATTAATTTCAACATGCAGATTGGTTGTATCAATAATAAACAAAGATTCATTAAGAAGCTTTCTATAAAACCAAGGTTTAAATTTTCGTACTTTATAAATTGTATCTTTATCAATAAAGTTTTTTATACTCGAATAATTGTAAGGCTTTGAAGATGTGTGAATATTGCAATTTTTTTTATTTATAAACTTATCAATTCTAATTTCATAATCTTTGTCAATAATAAGTTTTTCTTGAGAGAAGGCGTTATTTAAGAAAATAAAAAAAAAGAAAGCCACAAAAACACTAAAGCATTTGATAATATTAACTTTTATAAAAAAAGAAATACTTTTTTGTTCTTGTGGCATAAATAAGTTATTAAATATTTATATGCCTAATGACATATTAATTAATTCGATAATATCGCAATTTTTCATATTGTCTTCTTTGTTCTTATACTTAATTCCATCAGTCATCATTGTCATACAGAAAGGACAAGAAGTAACAACTATATTCGCATTTACATTAATAGCATCTTCTATTCTTTCGATAAAAATTTCTTTATCTCCTTTTTCTGCTTCTTTAAACATTTGACCACCGCCTGCACCACAACATAATGCAAAACTTTTATTACGGTGCATTTCAACAAAATTACAATTTAATGCTTTAAGTAATTTTCTCGGTGCTTCATAAACGCCATTAGCTCTTCCAAGATAACAAGGGTCATGATAAGTAACAACGGTATTGTTATCGAAAGGCGATTTTGTTAAAGTTAAAATTCCGTCATTAATAAGTTTTACAAGAAACTCAGAGCTATGCATAACATTGTATTTACCATCAAGGTCTGGATATTCATTTTTTAATGTATTATAGTCGTGAGGGTCACATGTAATAATATTTTTAACTTCATAACCATTTAAAACTTGAATATTCATCATTGCTTGCATTTGAAAAAGCATTTCGTTTCCAGCCCTGCGAGCAGTATCTCCAGAGTCGGTTTCTTCAACACCTAAAATAGCATAATCAATATTTAAATATGATAATAATTTAGCAAAAGCACGAGAAACTTTTTTATATCTATCATCAAAAGCACCAGCACTACCAACCCAAAATAAGTATTCTGGCTTTTTATTTTGAGCTAACAAATCGGCCATTATAGGCACATTTATAACTTTTTGTTCAGACATATCTTAAATATTTTTTTAATTATTTTTATCAATAGTTATATTTTGAGTCCAAAGGATTCTATCTTCTGGAGAGAATTGCCAAGGAGCACCATTATTTTCGATATTAGAGAAAACAGAATTAATTTCAGCAGGAGCTGCAGATTCTTCCATAACAATATATCTTCTTATATCAACAATAAGCGATGGGTGATTTATATTTATAGGACATTCTTGTGCACAAGCATTACAAGTAGTGCAAGCCCAAATTTCTTCAGAAGATAAATAATTTTTATATAAAGATTTTCCATCATTATAATCTTTGCCTTCTTTTACTAAACCAGGTCCTTTTTCATTCATTCTTTCACGAAGATTCATCATAACTTTACGAGGAGAAAGCATTTTGCCGGTTAAATTAGCCGGACAAACAGATGTGCATCTACCACATTGAGTACAAGCTAATGAATCAAAATAATTTTTCCAAGTAACATCATTAGCATCAAGTACACCAAAACGTTCAATAACTTGTTCGGTTGCAGGAGCACTGTATGCTGCTTGCGGATCCATCATTAATTTAACTTCTTTTGTAATACTTTCCATAGTATCTAACTTTCCTAAAGGTTGTAATCTAGTTAAGAAAACATTAGGAACCGATAAAAATACATGGAAATGCTTAGAGTAAGGAAGCATATTAGCAAAAACGAAAATTAATATAATGTGCATCCACCAAAAAGCTTGTTCGGTAATATATAAAGAACTTTCGTTCATATTAACAAAAATACTTGCTAAATACTTGCTAACAGGGTAAACACCTAAAGAAGCTTCATTATTAATAGCATAATAAGCCGAATTAGCTCCAAGTAATGATAACATTAATAATAAAATTATAGTTAGTGCAATATTAGCGTCCATGTGGTTAGAATGCGACATTTCTTTTCCATTAAAGCGTTTAATGTTAAGGAACAGTCTTCTAAACAAGAAAATAATTATAGCTATGGCAATAATAAAAGCGAAAAAATCTCCTGAACCCATAATAAAATCATAGATAATTCCTAAAAAAGATAGAGCTTTTTCTGCTCCAGCTATACCGTCAATAACTATTTCAACACTTCCTATTAGAATAATACAAAACCCCCAAAAAACAAGTGCATGAATAAATCCAATGATAGGAAGGCGGAAAATTTTTGTTTGCCCAAAAGCAACTTCCATCATAATTTGGAAGCGTTTACCGTAATTTTTAATTGCATACGGTTTAGTAAATTTCATAAACGAAAATAATCGCTTGATACTATAAGCAAAAACGCCTAAAGTGATAATAAGCAATACAATAAAAACAATTTGCTTTGTCATGTTATATAAATATTAAAATTTGAGGTTGCAATATTAATAAATTCAAAGATAATAACAAAAAAAGTAAATGCAAGTTAAACATTTTGTGTAATAAAATTTTTAATTTCTTCCATCAGCCACATTGGGGTTGAAGTTGCCCCGCAAATACCTATAGATTTACAATCAATAAACCAATTTAAATTTATTTCTTCTTTTTCGGAAATAAAGTAAGAGTTTTTATTAGCTGTTTTGCATATTTCGAACAACATATTGCCATTAGAACTTTTTTTACCACTAACAAACATTATTACATCATATTTTTTTGAAAAGGTTTCTAATTCTGGTCCACGATTAGAAACTTGTCCGCAAATAGTATTAAAATGTTTAAAAATATAGTTTTCAGATTTTTTATTGAAATCTTCATTAATTTTATCAATAATTTCGCTGTAATCTAACTTGCTCATTGTGGTTTGAGCATATAAATAAACAGGACGTTTAAAGTCAATTTTATAGAGTTCGTTTATATTATTAATAACAATAGCAGTATTAAGTGTTTGACCTACTAATCCGTTTACTTCGGCATGACCTTCTTTCCCAAATATAACAATTTGACCATTTATTTTAATTATTTCTTCGTAGCCTTGTCTAATTCTATTTTGTAGTTTAAGAACAACAGGGCAAGAAGCGTCGGCTAAAATAACATTGTTTTTATTAGCTGTTTTGTATGTTTCAGGAGGTTCGCCGTGAGCACGAATAAGAACGGTGCAATTGTTAAGTTCTTTAAGTTCATCGTGATTTATTATTTTAAGTCCTTCGGCCGATAACCTTTTAACTTCTTTTCCATTATGAACAATATCACCAAGACAATATAAAATATTTTCTTTTTCAAGAATTTCTTCTGCCATGGTTATCGCATTAACAACACCAAAGCAAAATCCCGAATCTTTATCAATATCAATAATCATATTTTAAATAAATTAGGGGTTCTTTATCGCAAAAGTTAGCGGCAACTTTTACCAAAAAAAGTCGAACCGAAACAAATTTACAATATTTTTTGTTCAAAACAAACTAAGTTAATTTTTCAGACGTCAATTGTGAGAAATGGGGGTAGTTGTTAAAAAAAATATAATTTTACTTAATTCAAAATTCAAAATTATGATATTGAAGACAAATTAATATTTAATAGAAATCCAATCTTGCTCTTTAGAAATGTTTTCAATTAATTTTTCCAATTCTTTTAATTCTTTTGGAGCATCTGAATAATCCATTATTTTTTTGCT
>CAZJKL010000083.1:0-6975 GCA_964546655.1 uncultured Bacteroidales bacterium
ACCAATTAAAATTACGAATTACGAATGAGTAATTACGAAAATTAAGACATCGAAGGTTCACGAATACAGCTGAAAATAATTTAATACATGAGTAATATTCGTATAGTTTTAGTGCAGAAGGGCGTAGAAACTGACGCTAACTTGGGGGAAGGATTTAGGTTGGGGGTCGTTTTTGTTAGTTTTTAAAACTAACTTTTACTTGGTTCGTAGTTATGAAACTACGAACAACTGTGGGCATAGAAAGTGACACTTAAAAAGTGATTCTGATACTAGATATTTTATTATTTCTTTTTATAAATTTGACAAAAAAATTACCATTACAATAGATATAATTATCATTAATATCAAATACATTTTTAATATCTGTATTGCTGTCAATTCCTATATCATTAATATTTATTTTTCCATTAAATCTAGATAAAGGCATTATTTCATGATTAGTTTTTAATATACTAATGTGAATAGTTTGAATATAGTTATTATTACAAAGAGCTACAATTCCTTTTTCATCAAAAATATAAAAACCATCAACATACCTATATTTACCAAAAAGTTTAATTAATTCATTAATATTTGTAGATTTAGATATCATTAATGAATTAATTGTTACATTGTTACATTTTATACTTATAGAGTCTTTCTTATAAAAAAATGTGTAAAAAAATATACAACATGTTATAATGAATATAAAAGTACTAAATAAAATTCCTTTAAAATTTTTCATAATTTTAATATTTAAGGCTTACTAAATTGCGTTGACTCTGTTCCTGATTTAAATTTATTATCATTATTATTATTATTATCACTGGATGAATTAGACTTATCATAATCAATTTGTTCTTTTGAATCAAATGCTTTATCTAAGGTTTTTACATATTCTGAAGCCCCTATTATCGTGTTAACATCAGTAATTGTTTTACCAATAGTATTTAAAACATCTTTAGATTCTTTTGAAGGTTTAAATTGATATACACCTTCAACTAAATCAACTGTTCCTTTTAATGTGTAATTTTTATCCCCCGAAATCACATCAATAGTCAGTGCAACGAAAGACAAAGGTGATTCTGGTATTGCATTAACAGCATTTCTTGAATTTTCAGTGCTATTAATATCATTTTTTATATTTGCAACTAAAGAAGCCGACCCTCCAGCAAAAGCCAAACTTCCTGAAATAATATTATATGCAGTAACTACAGCAGGAGTTGCAGATCCTCCAGAAGCCACAACAGCAACACAACCTCCAACTATTGTCATTGCAATTGCTCCGTATTTTACAGTGTGTAACGATATAGATGTCATATTTTTTTGATAGTTGAGTAGCCCCTTGCTTGTAAACCCTGACGGTTGAGTTAGATGTAATGTCTCAATTAAAGGCTCTAAGCCTTCTAATTCTCTTGCCCAGATTGGCATTAATCCAGCAAATTGATAAGGTGTCCAATAAGGATATTTTGATGTCAATGGATCTACAGCAAAAAATCTAGCAATTCTTGAATCATACATTCTAAATTTGAAATTCAATGAGTTGCCTTCACCTTTTATTTCGTTGTCTTTTTCCTGTCCATTAAACCCAAACCTATAAGCACTTGAATAATATTTATACTTCTGAATCATAAGGCTACTTTTCAAGTATAACAAATTCGGTGCGGCGGTTTAGTGCTTTTCCTTCGGGTGTATCGTTTTTTGCTATTGGTTTGGTGTCGCCATATCCTTTGTAATTTAAGCGGCTTGCTTCTATTCCTTTAGCTATTATGTAGTCATACACTGCTTTTGCTCTTTCTAATGATAATGCCATATTGCGAGATTGCAAACCTTCATTATCTGTATGACCTTGTATCTCTATTTTTAATGTTTTTGCTTTTTGTAAATAATCAATAAAATCGTCTAATATATATTTCGACTTGCCTGTTATTATTGCTTTGTCGGTTTCAAAATGTATATTATTTAATGTGTATGATTGGCCAACTTGTAATGGCTTAACTGTAAAATTAACTTTGCTTATCCCTTTTTTTACTTTTTCGGGTTTTGTTTCTCCTGCATTTACTATTGCTGTTTTGTTATCGGTTTTTATGTCGCCTACTTTTATTATGTCTTGTTTTGTTTCTTCTTTTATTTCGTCAGTTTCAATTAGTTGTGATGTGTAACCATATTCGGGATTACTTACTTTTAAAACATAGTCGTCTTGTTTTAAGTTTGTTTTATCAATATTATTTGCGTCTTTCTTATTCATTAAAGCAACAGCAACAGCATATTCGCCTGTTTCTTCATCAACCATAGCTTTTGTTACTTCGTTGGTGCGAGAGTTTTTTATTTCAACTTGCGAATTTTTTAAAGGTTCTCCGTTTTCTTTTTTTACTTGTCCTTTTAAAAACATAACTTCATAAGGTCTTGCTTGTTCATAAAGCTCAAACCCATAAATTTCATAATCGCCACTTGGGTCAATAACATTTGATGAAAAATAACCATATTTACCATCGGTGCTAACAAAAAAACCTAAATCATCAGATTTTGTATTAATAGGATATCCAATATTTTTAGGAATATCCCATTGGTTGTTTTCTAACATTTTCGAATAATATATGTCATAACCACCAAAACCAGGTTTTCCGTTCGATGAAAAATATAATGTTTTGCTATCGGTATGCATAAATGGCGATTTTTCGTCGCCCGAGGTATTAATAGTTGAACCTAAATTAACGGCTCCTCCCCAAGAACCATCTTGTTGCATTTCGCTTTTCCAAATATCTAAACCTCCAAATCCTCCAGAACGGTCGCTAACAAAATATAATGTTTTGCCATCTCCCGAAAGTGATGGTTGTGATTCCCAGTCGGGTCCATTAATGCACTTACACATTCTTTCAGGGTCTTTCCAACCATCTTTTCTGTAATAACTATAATATAAATCACAATTACTAAAACCATCAAACGAAGGAGCACAAATTGTTAAATACATTTTTTTATTATCTATAGAAAGAGTAACTCCGCCTTGATTTCCTTCAATAACATTAAAAGGAGGAGCCATTCTGTCGCCCGACGAAAAAATATTTCCATCTTCGATGCGCTTACTAAAAGTAAACTCTTCTAATTCAACAGGTCCGGTAACAAACTCTTTATTGCTTCTTTTAACATTTCGGGTATAATAAAAAGTTTCGCCATCGGCCGAAAGGCAAGGAAGATATTCTTTATTTTTAGAACAAACACCTGTTATAGTACTAGGTTCAAAAGGAACAGGGTTTTTCTTTATTTCGTTAAAACTAATTAATTCTTTATACCATAAATTAACTTTAGCCTTGTTGTCATTACCAATGCCTTTAACATCTTTTAAAATTTCGAGATAAGGTAATGCTTTGTCCCATTCACAATAGTTCCAATAGTATTCTACTGCATTATACATAATATTATGTGAATAATATGAAGGACAAATATCAAGAATCATAAGCCAGTATTTCATGGCATTTTTATAAGGAGCCTCATTATTAGTTGGCCCTGCACCTGTGTTTTCTTTGTAATTTTTTAAGTTTAATTCACCTAAAGCATCCATTGCTTCAATGTACTGAGGGTCACGTTCAATAGCTTCTCTAAAAAAAGGAATAGCCAAATCGCTACCTTTTTTAAAATAAACCATACCTTCTTCGTAAGCTTTAATTGCTTTTTTGTTTTTATGTTCAATACCACATTCTTCTTGCGAATAAACGTTGAGCGAACAAATAAAAATTAAACAAAATAAATATTTCAACATAAATAATATTTTATAGCCCAAAGCCTTTTAACTTGTCTTTAGCCTGATTTTTTAATTTATTTTCTTGTGCTTCTTTTTCTTTTTTTAATTTATCTTCGGCTTCTTTTTTCTTTTTATCTGCCTCTTGTTGAACTTTTTGTTTTTGTTTGTCGATTTCTTGTTGAGCTTTAGCTTTTTCTTCTTGAAGTTTTTTCTCTGCTTCAGCACGTTTTTTATCAACTTCTTGTTTAGCTTTTTGCTCAAGTTCAGCTTTCTTCTTATCTAGTTCATCTTTAGCTTTTTGTTTAAGATCATCAACAGCATTATTAACACCTTGTTTTAAGTCTAACGAAACCTTAGGGTCGGTTATAGTTCCGGTAATTTTAGCATTAATAGGTATAGTATTTCCAAGTTCAACTTTGTTTTTATTAAGTTTCGAATTTAAAACACTTTCGGCCTTACCTATAAACGAAGCCTTTGGTATTTCGGTAGTAAGAAGATAGTTTATTGTTTGATCAACATACTGTTCTCCACCAATTTTAGCTTTAACATCACCAATTTTTATATCAAAAGGTTCAACCACAACTTTACCATCAACAATTTTCACCGAAAGGTTCATATCATTAACTGTAATAGTTTTAAGTTTTTCCATTTTAAGTTCATCGGCAATCTTACTAATTGATTTAGAATTTGTTACAATAATATTTTTAGTAGAAATAGTACCACCGCCATTAATTTTATTTAAAACAGGTTCCATTTTACTGTCAAGTTTACCATTCATTTTCATATTAGCCGAAAAATAACCTGTAACATTTTTAGCAATAGGAGCTAATTTTTCAATAGTATTAAATTTTTCAACAGTAGTTTTAATATTAAAATCTTTTATATCAAAAACAAAGTCATATTCTGGTTCTTTAATATTTACGGTGCTATAATAACCATTCATTCCAACCGAACCACCAATAACATTCATTGTTAAATTATTTAAAGTAACTTTTTTATCTCGAACAGTTAACAAGCCCTTTACATTAGTAATATCTAAGTTATCATAAATAATTTTATTAAAAGTAGAAGTAAGTTCAAAGTCAATATTTTCAGGAACCTCAATAACCGACATTTCGGTTTCTTGAGCTGTTTCGGTTGTAGAAGCAGTTTCATCTTCGGTCATAAAATCATTTAAGTTAAAATAATTCGACGACATATTAAATTTACCTATAAGCTTAGCATCACTTAAAACATAACTTAATAAATTATCGATATTACCATTAGCTTTAATATCGTTTTTACCTATAACGGCATCAAAATTATTAAGAACAACTTTTTCGGGTTTAAAGTTAAGGTCTAAAGCAGCAATTTTAATATTATCGTCTAAACTTACACTTTTATAATTCATGTCCATAATAATAAACTTACCTTCAGCTTTAAAATCTTGGTATTTTTCATTTTCAATAGCCGATAAATTACCTTCTAAATTAATATCAGCATCAATTTTTCCGTTAATGCTTTCACCTTTTTCTAAAGGAATAATATCAGATAAAGAATTTAAATCAACTTTACCTAAAATTTTTGTTTTAATAAAAGGGTCGGTCATTAAAGTTTTAAGAAATAAGTCGATATCAATTGGGTTTTGAGCAACTTTAGCAAAAAACTTGGTTTTAACAGTTAAGTTATTTAGGTCGCTGTTAGGGCTATTAATATTAGCCGTAATGTTAATATTATCAACCGATTTTGGTAAATCAGGATATTTAAACATAGCATCTTTAACAACCAAATCAACACCAAAAGCAGGCATATCTTTATCATTATATTCACCTTTAACAAAACCATCAATAGATAATTTACCTGCGGTTTTAACGCTTTCAAAATCTTTCATATAAACAGCCGGAATCATAGAAAGGAAGTTTTTAAAAGAATTTTCTTTAGCTTTATATTTAATATCCATACCATAGCCATTGTCTAACATCGAAAAGCTACCGTCGGCAGTAAGATATAATTCATTAATTTTAATTAAATTATCAGAAAAAGTAAAAACAAATTTATCTAAATCAGCTTCAATAGCCGAAGTAACTTCAGCAACAGCTTCTTTAATATATTTCATACCCTCATATTCCATTGTAAAATTTTTAGATTTAAGAGTAGTAACAATTTTAGTTTGCGAAAGAGATAAATCACCCTTTAAATCAATATCAGTATTATATAAATTAGTTTTAAAATTAAGTTCATCATCACGATAATTAATATTAGCATTAGAAACAATTAATTTCTTTAATTCTAATTTAAAAGCCGAAGGCTCTTGTGTTTTTGTAGTGTCAGTTTCAGTTGCTTTAGCAATATCCCAGTTAGCTTTACCATTTTCTAAAACAATTAAATTAATATTAGGTTTAATAAGCTCTATTATATTAATTGAATAATTTCCGTTAAAAACACTCATTAAATCAATAGTTAAGTTAAGCTCTTCGATATTAACCAAAGTATCATTTTTAAAATCATCAACACCAATAATAGTTAAACCATTAAGAGTAGCTTCAAAATTTGGAAAAGAAGAAAAAAGAGATAAGTCGAAATCTTTAAAATCGAATTTTGCATTTAAATTTTTATTAGCTTCCTCTTTTATTTTAGCATTAATTTCATTTTTAAAAAAGATTGGAATAATAAATAAAGAAGCAACAATTAAAGCAATAAAAACCGAGATAATAATTAAAACCTTTTTCATAAAAAAACATTTAAATAAGTGTAAATTAAAGATAAGTTTCAAATTTATGATAAAATTAATAACTACAGAAAACAAACAGTTTAAATATTTATTAACAAAAAAGTCTTAATAAAGGTTTAAGTAGTAATAAAGGGTCTTATATCTGCATAAAGGAGATGCTCTTCGTGCCTCAGTAGAACAAAAGCCACAACACAAAATTAAGAATGGTGGTTAAATAACTTAGTTCGTATTAAACTAGGCACGGAAAACATTTCCGCGCCAGACTGAGATGCTTCACTCCGTTCAGCAGGACAAAAAGCGGCAGTGAAGGGTCTTATATAAACAAAGGAGATGCTTCGTGCATCAGCAGGACAAAAAAGTAAAGAGCAAAGTTCTTGTCACCCTGAGGTAACGAAGGGTCTTATATCTTCCTAAAGGAGATGCTTCACTGCCGTTCAGCATGACAAAACATTCATAATAAATGGCGCGGAAATGTTTTCCGTGCCAATTATGTTTGACGATACAAACAACACAAGGCTGGCGCGGATTTGTAATCCGTGCCTTGTTT
>CAZJKL010000084.1:0-6477 GCA_964546655.1 uncultured Bacteroidales bacterium
ATAACAGGGAATGGTTATCTAACATTTTATCCTGATGAAAAATTAAAAGAAATAATATTATCTGACCCGACATATGATTCATTATCTTCTGATACAAGTGCAATTTATTGGAGTTTCTCAGATTTAAGACCTTATGAAGAAAGACGAATATTATTAAGATTAAGAATGCCTGATTTTACATCAATGGGAGATACTTTAGAAAGTATATTGGTTATAAAAAATCCTTATGAAGTAGGTGAATTTTCAGATACATCAAAAATAATAGTGCGATGCTCTTACGACCCTAATGATAAAGCTGTTTATCCAGAAGGAGTTTATGATGAAAAATTTGTATTAATGAATGAACCGCTTAGTTATACTATTCGTTTCCAAAACACAGGTAATGATACAGCATATCAAGTAATTATAATTGATACTTTATGCCATAATTTAGATTTAAATACTTTTGAAGTATTGGCAAGTAGCCATAATTTGCAAACAAGTTATACTAAAGATGGTATAGTTGAATTTAGATTTGATAGTATAATGCTGGTTGATAGCACCACAAACGAACCACTTAGTAATGGTTTTGTAAAATACAGAATTAAAGCAAAAAGTGGTTTAGAAGATAATACGGTAGTAAATAATACAGCTTATATTTACTTTGATTATAATCCGCCGGTTGTTACTAATACAACAATGACAACATTGACGTATAATATAACCAAGTTATCTGTAGATGAATATGTAAAACAAACAGCTAAAGTAAAATTCTACCCAAATCCATTTAACCAAACAGCTAAATTAGAGTTTGAAAATAGAAACAATGAAACTTATCAATTGCAAATAACCGACATAACAGGTAAGTTATTACAAACACAACAAAGTAAAGTTAATGTAATGGTAATAGAAAAAGGTAAAATGCAAAGTGGAATGTATTTTTACAAACTTCAAAACCTAAATACAAAAGAAAGTTTTAATGGCAAGTTTGTTATTGAATAAATCTTATTAAATTTTAATAATTTTAAAGCCCATAAATTTAGTTTTTATGGGCTTTTTTGTTTTTGAATAATAGTATTTCGTCCAACAGTATAAGCATAAACAGCAGCAGGAACATATAAAATTTTCAATCCATTTATTTCTTTCGTTCCTTCTTTGTCAATTGTTGTAACCAAGGCTGTTTTGAGGTTATTATCATTTGCAAATTGAATTAATGATTTTAAATCACCAGGTTTGTCAAAAAAATGATTACTCCATTTTATTTCTATAGCCCATTGAGGTTGAAGATTATTATCGTTTAATTTAATCATATCTACTTCACCTTTTTGCCAACGAGCATAAAAAGGAGTAAACCACTCACGGTGCAACCATTGAGCATAAACAGCTGTTTCAACCATATTACCAATAAAAGGGTCGGTTGGTTGCAAAGGCGAAAACAATGCACTTCGCAAAGATGGATTAGTAAGATATATTTTAAATTGAGTTGCCCTTTGAAATTGTTTAGGTTTATTTGAAATTTTGTGAACAACTTTAATTAAGAAAGCTGCTTCAAGATATTCGATATAACGTTTAATTGTATTTTTTTGAACACCAGAATTTTTACTAAGCTCTTCTAAGCTAACTTCACCAGCACTATTGTATGCAATAGCAGTAAAAAGCGAATTTAATTCCTGAACATCTCGTATTCCGTACAAACTAGGTAAATCTCTTAATAAAACTTTATCAATAATGTCGCTACGAATATATCTACCAGGATTGCTTTGAATTTTTTCAGAGAAAATAACTTCGGGATATCCGCCAAAATTAATATAATCTATAAAATTTTTATTAAGTTCATTAATATTATTAGTACTAAAAAAAGCTGTTAAACTTCCTTCCCAATCAATTTTACTATCAGTAATTAAGCGGTTCAATTTTTTTAAATGCAAAAACTCGTTAAACGTTAAGGGAGGCAACATAAAATCGGTAAACCTTCCGGCACCACTTTCATTGCTTTTTAAACGTAAAGCGGCAGCAGCAGAACCAGAAACAATAAATCTGGTATTCGGGGAACTATCTACTAATGATTTAAGATGAACTTCCCAATCTTTAAGGTATTGTATTTCGTCAAAAAAAATATACCAACCTTTAGAATCTTCTTGTTTGGTTGCTTTACGACAATAAATAAAAAGTTGTTCAAGGCTTATATTATTGTAAATAGGGGTTTCTATCGAGATAAAAGCAATTTTAAGAGGGTCAATATATTTTTCTATTAACCCATGCACAGCATGATGCATCATTACTGTTTTACCAACCCTTATTGGTCCCATAAGTACAACTGCTCTGGGAATATCTGTTTCACAAACTAATGGCATAAACAAATCGAAATAAAGACGCCTTTCCATATTAATGTAATAATCGTCAACTTGTCCGTTTGACCACCAAGGATTTTCGAATCTAAGTCGGTCTAAAATCTGTTCTTCTGAATAAGGGAGTAAAGCCATAATATTTGTCTTGTTTTCAACAAATATAATAAAATAAAGTTAATATACTAATCTTATTTATGTATTATTTTAATAAATAAAGAATTTTTCACAATTTATAATGCTTATTTAAATAGAATTATATTGGGGCTTTTTTGTTTCATACTAAATTAATAAAATATAGTTATATGCATAAATTATATTAAATTTATGCAGTTACATATAAATTATTTATATTTGTATAAAAAACAAATATGATACAACGTATATTAGAAAATAAGATTCGAGATGCTATAAGCATAAACAAAGTAGTTGTACTTCTAGGAGCAAGGAGAGTTGGGAAAACAACTTTAATGAAATCAATAGTAGACTCTTTTGCTGACTCAAAATATATAAATTGTGATTTACTTCAGAATAAGGAGATGTTACAAACAACAAATTCAGAATTATTATTTAATTTTTTGGGTAAATATAAATTTGTGGTTTTAGATGAAGCACAATCAATTAAAAATATTGGAGAAATATTAAAAATTATTCATGATACATATCCCGAAATAAAAATAGTAGCTACTGGTTCTTCTGCTTTTTATCTTAACCAACAAACAGGTGAGCCATTAACAGGTAGGTCGCGTTTTTATACAATGACACCACTATCATTAGAAGAAGTAAAAAACAATACAGATATATTAACTATAAATGCACAAATCGAAACAATATTACGGTTTGGATTATATCCTGAAGTTTACAATAAAAATGAGCAATATGCAAAGGAAGAGCTAGAAAATATTGCTTCAAATTATTTATACAAAGATATATTGCAGTTTGAAAATTTAAAACGTCCAGAAATATTGTATAATCTATTGAAATTATTAGCATTACAGGTTGGAAGCGAGGTTTCTCTTAATGAATTATCAAATAAAATTGGAACTCATGTTAATACTGTTAAACGGTATATTAACTTATTAGAACAAAATTATGTAATATTTAAATTGCCCGCATTTAGTAATAATCAAAGAAATGAAATAAGTAAAAACAATAAGATATATTTTTATGACTGTGGTATTAGAAATGCGATTATTAATAATTTTAATCCATTAAGTTTACGTAATGATATTGGAGCATTATGGGAAAACTTTTTTATTTCAGAACGATTAAAAAATAATTTAAACTCAAAAAACAATGCTAAATTATATTTTTGGCGAAATTATCAGAATAAAGAAATAGATTTAATTGAGGACTATGAGGGTAAACTTACTCTTTTTGAATGCAAATATAGTCCGACAAAAAAAGTGAAAATTCCTACAGATTTTGCTGAAAAATATTCAAATTTTGAGTTTAATGTAATTTCACACGATAACTATTGGAAATTTTTATAATTAGAGTTTTTTATTTTTAAAACAAAAAAAAACATAAACCTAAATTTATGGGCTTTTTTGTTTTAAATGTTTCTCTTAATAAAAACAATTATTTTTTATTTATAAAGTTTAATATATTAATCATTAATTATTATATTTGCATAATATATTAATCATTATGTCAAAAAATAAAACAATATTGTTTCCTAAAAATAAAAGAATTCTTACAGAAATTGGAGAAAACATTAAACTAGCCCGATTAAGACGTAATTATAGTACTCAACAAGTATCAGAAAGAGCGAATATTTCACGAACTACTCTTGGCTCGATAGAAAAAGGGAGTGAAACAGTTAGTATAGGAGCCTATCTTGCTGTTTTATCTGTATTGGGACTTGAAAAAGATTTTTTATTAATTGCTAAAGATGATGAACTTGGTCGTAAAATTCAAGATGCGAAACTTATAAGAAGAGAAAGAGCTTCTAAAAAGTAATTAGTTTATGAAAAAAAATAATAATAAAACAGAAATATTGGTTTATGCAGATTGGGTAGAATTGAATTCAAATCAATTAATGGGAATTTTAACGTCTGAGTTTATAAGAGGAAATGAAGTATTCTCTTTTGAATACTCTAAACAATGGTTAAATAATAAAAATGCACAAATACTTGACCCTGATCTTTTTCTTTATTCGGGAAAACAATTTTTATCTGATGAAAAGTTAAATTTTGGACTATTTTTAGACTCCTCTCCAGACAGATGGGGGCGTTTACTTATGACTAGGAGAGAAGCTGCTTATGCTAGAATAGAAAATCGTCCTGAAAAAAAGTTGGTTGAAACAGATTTCTTATTAGGGGTTTATGATCAGTATAGAATGGGGGCTTTAAGATTTAAAAGAAGTGAAAATAGTGAATTTTTAAATAATGATAAATTATTAGCGGCTCCACCTTGGATATCATTAAGAACATTAGAAGAAATTAGCCTTAATTTAGAAGATGATAATGCTATTGATAATCCTGAATATATTAAATGGCTTAATATGCTTGTTAATCCTGGCTCATCTCTTGGTGGAGCAAGGCCAAAAGCAAGTATTATAGATAAAAATGGACATCTATGGATTGCAAAATTTCCAAGTAAATTTGATGATATTAATATTGGCGGTTGGGAAATAATAGCTAATGAATTAGCTAAAGAAGCCGGACTAAATGTAGCCTATGGAATTGCTCAAAAGTTTTCAAATAATAATTATACATACCTTACTAAAAGATTTGACAGATTTGAAAATGGAACCAGATTGCATTTTGCATCTGCTATGACTCTTTTAGGTTATAATGATGGGAATGATTACAAGAATGGTGTAAGTTATCTCGAATTAGCCGAGTTTATTATTAAAAATGGGGCAAAACCAACCTATGATTTAGAAGAACTTTGGAAAAGAATAGTTTTTTATATTTTAATATCAAATACTGATGATCATTTAAGAAATCATGGCTTTATTCTTTCAAATTCAGGATGGATTCTTTCTCCAGCATTTGATATTAATCCAATACCTAATTCAACGGGACTAAAACTTAATATCAGCGAAACCGACAATTCTTTAAATATTAATCTTGCTTTAAGTGTAAAACAATATTTTAGAATTTCAGATATAAAAGCAAATCAAATAATTAAATCTATTTCAGAAACTGTTAAAAACTGGAGAATTATTGCTAAAAAATATAATGTTAGCAGAGATGAACAAGAAAGAATGAAATCTGCATTTAATAATATTTAAATTTTTATTCATGCAATTCAAAATAGAAGCACAACTTTAAAATAATTGTTTTTTTATTTTAGATATTAATGGCTTATTCTAAATCTAAACTTTTCTCAAGCTGAACGAAGATAAAAGGGGTTTAATTAAATTGTAAGCATACTTTAAATTTAATGGTTTAACAATTAACCACAGAACATATAAAAATTGCATTTAACAAAACTTCATTTAACATAATATTAATTATAAGACTTTTATTTGTTTTTGGTTTGTTTACTTTAATTTGTTACTTTTGATGAAAACTATTATTTATTTAATTGTATGAACATATTTTCTTTAGCCATAACTTTATTTTTTGTTTTAGATCCTTTTGGTAATCTTCCTGTTGTTTTAAGTTTACTTTCTAATTATGACAAAAAAACAAAAATTAAAATTGTTATTCGTGAATCTTTTATTGCTTTCTTTATTTTATTCTTTTTTTATTTTTTAGGTCCTAGTTTTATAAGTCTTTTACAAATTGGTCCTTCTGATTTAAATATTTGCGGCGGCGTTGTTTTAGGTATTATTGCTTTAAAAATGATTTTTCCTGATGATAGCTCAAATAAATTGGTTGATAAAGATAAAGAACCGTTTATTGTTCCTTTGGCTATTCCTTTAATGGTTGGTCCATCGGCTTTAGCAACTGTTATAATTATTGCAGCTCAGTCTTATGATAACCTTTTTTCTGGGTTTTTTATGGTTTCCTTGGCTTGGCTTGTTTCTAGTGTTCTGCTTTTAATTGGCATTTCGGCTAGTTCGTTCTTTTCTCAACGAATTTTATCTGCTCTTGAACGTCTTGCCGGCCTTTTATTGGCTGTTATTGCTGTTCGTATGCTAATGACTGGTATTAGAGATTATTTTCTAATTTAATTATCTTCTTTAATTACTTTTAAT
>CAZJKL010000085.1:0-6323 GCA_964546655.1 uncultured Bacteroidales bacterium
CTACAAACCTTTGACCCCAAAGGGGTCTTACTAATTTTTGTTAGTTGCAAACTAAATTTTATTTGGTGCGAAGAAACATTCTTCGCACAACAATGGGTTACTGTTTTTCTGAATTTCTATTTTTTATTAATTCAATAATTTCTTCTAATGTTCCAGAATAATCTTTTAATTCATCTAACTCATTTTCTATCATTATACTCCATCGTTCATGTTCTTTATAATTAAATGAGAAGTTTGTTTCTTTATCAAATAATCTATCTCTGTCTTTATTTTTTATTCTAAAATCATAAAATATTGATTTTATTTTTGATGAAGGAGGAATCATTAAATTTTGTGTTTCTCTTAAATATTCTTTCTTAAACTTTCTTAAATATAACTCTGAAATATTAAAATGCAATTGCTCATGACTTAATGTTTTCTCAACATCAACAATACCATATTTTAATATATATTCATCAGTTTTTAAATCTTTTCTTACCCATGATTCATTTTTATGCATTTTATTTTTACCAATAATTTCTTTTTTTGTTAAATTATATTCCCATGAACATTGTATCAAAGCAATTGTTGTGGAGTTCGCAAATTCTCTAGGGGGTTCTCCTTTAAAATCAGCCAAAGTTAATAATCTATCTTTTGACCAATATATATATTCTTCATCTTCAAATTTAGTGAAGCTATAAATACCAATTATACATATCGATATAAAAGCGAAAATTATTAGCCCTATAATTGATTTCATTTAAACTTAATTACTTTGAGTATTGTTATTACTTTGAGTATTGTTATTTGAATTTAAAAAATGTAACTCCGTTTCATTTCCAGCCTCTGTTGGATTATTTAGAAAAATAATATCATCAGCACAAACACCATAATCTTCTTCCATTCCTTCATTTATCCATGTTTGACGATATGTATCTATCATATCATTTGGAATATATACTGCTATCCCATCATATTGATTAGGTACATTGCCTACGTTTATTAAACTTTTATCTAAAACACCTGACCCTCCCTTAAATCCACTTCTTTGAATAATATTATTAGGATTTATTTGATTTGGAGGAGCATTCTTAGGCACTTCATTTGCAAATACATAACCTTTTTGATATGTTCCACCTTCCGAACCGTGCCCATAGTCTTCAACCCAATAATATTGAATATTTCTATCTTTATTAAAAAAGTTTTCATCATAACCTTCACTAGTAGGAACAGGATAAGAATTGCCAGGTAAATCTTTAAGAACTTGTATCTTTGCTACAGGAATATTACCTTCAGGTTTTACTCCCTCCAACCCATCTAAATCAATCATTAAAATTGGATTCAAGCTTGCAAACTGATAAGGAGATAATTCGGGATATTTTTTACCGTAAATAATAATTGGGTCAGGCGAAGGGAATCTGCAAGTTAACCTATTATACATTCTTTCTCCATAGTCTTGCCAACCTTCTATTTCGTTAATGTTTTCTTTCCCATTAAACCCAAACCTATAACTAGAAGAGTTGGAGCTTCTGCCAGGCATAGTCATACCAAGTGGGTAATAATCTACTTCCCAAAAATTTGGTGCATCTTTTTGCTCTAAAGTCAGTTTTTGGCAACCCATAGTTTTGTTTTGATAATGCAAGGTAAAAAATAATTTATAAAGTAATTAAAAAACTATTAAAGATTAATTAAATATGTTTTTAGATTTTATATTTTTGTTAAATAACAAATTTCATTATATGAAAATTACTTTAAATATTAAAAACAATAAACTTCCATTTTTTCTAGAATTAGTTAAAAATTTCGACTTTATTACCATAGAAGAATCTGATGAATTTATATCTGAAGAACAAAAAAAAATTGTTTTTAAAAGAATGGGAGATAAATCAAAAACTTTCATTAACTCCGAAATTTTGGAAAAAAAAATTAAAGTTTAAATTTTCATGAAATATAAATTGATTTACCATTCTGAAGTTGTTGAAGATTTACAAGGTATTATTGATTGGTATAATAATCAGCAGATTGGACTTGGAAAAAGATTTTGGGATTCTTTTAAAAAACAAGAAAAGATTATTCAAAAAAAACCTTTATTGTTTACAATCAGATACAAAGAGATTAGGTGCTTAAAAATCAAACCATTCCCTTATTTAATTCATTATAAAGTTTTTGAGAAATCAAATACGATTAAAGTTTTTGCTGTTTTTTATGGGGGTAAAAATCCTAAAAACAATATTAGAAACTAATAAAAACACCATCATTAACCTTATTGACGCCTTTATTGCTAAAATTAAAATTAAAAAATTAGTGCTGTAATTTTAGTTGGTAACTTTTTTCACACAAAGCAACGCAAAGGTGCAAAGTTACCCAAAGTTTTTTAATCGGGGTACAACTCAAAGTAGTACCCCGATTATTTAGTTGGTATTATTCTTTATCATTACTTGTTTTGAATCCCATTCGTTTGCGAGGTTTTTCAGGTGAATGGAGCAACTGTTTTAATGCACTAAAAATCATTTGGATGTCTTCATTATTTTGAACAACTTGTTTTTCTAATTGCTCAAGTTTTAAAAGTATGTCTTTATGGGTTAATAGCATTTCTCGCATCTTACTGAACAATCTAATAATTTGCAGGTTCACTTTTATGGCATTTTCACTTTTTAATACGGTTGAAAGTTGAGCTACTCCATCTTCTGTAAAAGCCATCGGAACATAACGTAAGCCTATCATATCAGATTTGGAGGTGACAAATTGGCTCCTCCAATCGCTAAATTCCTTCTCTGTAAGTTCAAACATAAAATCTTTAGGAAAACGAACTATGTTTCTTCTTACCTGTCTTTTCAAATATTTGGTTTCTACTCCATATAGTTCAGCTAAATCTCTATCTAGCATTACTTTTTGACCTCTAATTAGGTATATTTTATTTATTATTACCTCTTCTGGTAACATTATTTTATCTTCAAGTTTACTCATATTTATATGTTTTTCATTTTTCGAAAATAACAAAACATTTCCATAAATACAACTTAATAGAATAAATATATTTATATATTCATAAAAATATTCTGAATAAATATCTATTTCTTACAACTTATGCTAATTAACCAACTCGACGAGGACGAAAAAAACGCCCTATTTAAAATTATTAACTCGATGCTTACCAAAAAACGTATGAAGGATTTGCTCGACGGTAAAGCCAAGTTTTAGTTGTTTAATTACAAATTACGAAAATTACGAATTACGATTTTATATCTGCGTTATGCGTAGTTTCAGAACTACGCATTTAATAAATGGTAGTTTTTTAACTACAATTATATACATAAAACTATTTTTTTTACATTACCAAACTAAAGCTTGTTTTTGTTAGTTTTAAAAACTAACTTTTATTTGGTGCGAAGTTGAAAACGTTCGCACAACGGAGATTTCTTTTTTTCAATATGTTTAAGAACTTTTTTGTTTTAAAACTTTTTTAATTCTATTTTTTCCTTTTTTTATCCTTTGAAAAATAAATATCATTAGCTATTCTTACTAGGGTGAATTTTTAAAAATATTCTGTATTAATTAGCTTGCCTTTATCCCAATTTTCTTTTCTCTCAATTTCTCCGTTATTATTAAAATAATACCATAACCCATGTTTTAGTGGATATAAATTAAAGTATTCATTTAACATAATTTCATAATTTCCAGATTGTTTTAAAATCCAATTATCTGAATATACAGTATAACTTCCGGTAAGAAAATAACAATTATAATTGAGAATTGATAACTTTTCATCTGTTTTACCGGAATCACTATAACCATAACCATAAACTGTATCTGAACATTGTTTCCTTTTTAACGAAAATAATACGTATTGATTATTTGTAAATTTGCATACTCTCATTAAAGTATCATTATCTGATAAAATTCTAATTGACAATGAATCATCATATATTTTTTTATTATCTTTTTTTCTATACGGCCAACCTGATGAACAGCTATCATTTAATATTACATGCTCAAAGAATAAAGTGTCTATTTTGTTTTTATCCCTAAAAACAGTCATATTATTATCCCAAAAAATTACTTCATTAGGAATTGTATCTGCCTTACAAATATTTACAATTACTATACAAAAGCAAAAAATTAAAATATTTTTCATTATTATATAATTAAATTATTAATTTATTAATCTATTGAACAGATATGTCTACTCTTTTATCTTGTGAATTATCACTGCCATCATATGATGTACTACTAGTACAGCCTCTGGCGAACAGGGAAATATTCTTCGAACAACAAGATCTTTCTTTTTAAAGTGATATAGTTTTAACTACTTTTTGCTTAAAATCTTTAACTATAATTTTTTTATTTTTTATTGAAATATTATGACAAGAATCTTTATCAATACAAAGTTCAATTATTTTATGTGTTTTATCCTCATTAATAGCTAAAACACCATATAAATTATACTCTTCCCATTTAACAACATAAAAATAGTATTTAGTATTATTTACTGAAAAACAAAACATTGGGTTTAATATATAATTTTCTACTTTCTTGGAGTTAATTACCTTCCAAATAGCTAAACTATCCTTAAACAGACTATCATTTATCTGAAAAAATAAATTGTTTTTATTATAAAAGTCAGTATTAAATGTATATGGCGTATCTATTTCAACAAAACTCCCATATATATAATCTTTGTTTTCATTTTTATTGCTGTCATTATTACCTATATGTCCTATCTCTAAATTTGATTTAATAGAGTAATATTGTTTTTTAATATTATTGAAAATTATTGTATCACTACTTTTATATGCAAAAAACAAGGAGTCATTAAACCAATAAAATACTTTTGGATAATAAAAACAATCAGCATACAATGAGTAATTGCTTAACACATATGGTTTTGGACCATTAATAAATACAGTATAATATACAGCATCGAAAAGAAACCTATATTTATTTAAATAGCTTTCATTAACTCTCAGATAAGAAAACAAAGCAAAAGTATCATTGGATACGCGCTTAAATAATGGATAAAACTTTTCTATAGAATCATTAAATTTAAAAATTGTATCATTATCTTTGTTTACAAAACATTTTTCAATTATTTCAGATTCAATATTTTTTGTAGAATCATATAAAAATCTTATAGTATTCTTATCAAATACTATTGGTGTTTTAAAAGTATTTGGATAATAATCAATTATATTTTGAGAAATACACGAACTAATAATAATGAGTGTGAAAAATATTAATACAAAAGATTTCATTGAGGTTGAGTTATAGTTTCTGTAAAAGTAGTATTTGTTGTCGTAGGTGTCCTAGGAATAGGAGCATCTGGTCTGAATTTGTCTGTTTCTGTTCTATTGCAGTAGGCATTACCATGAGTAACAGTAACCTGGGCATTATTACCAGTGGCAGGTGCAGTTTGAGTTACGGTTGTTGTGGGTTGAGTACTACTTAAAGGAAATTGTTGATTAACCTGATATTTCTCCAAACCCTCCAATTCAACTGCGTCAATCACTCTATTCTCAATAAATGCATAAGGTGAGTTGTAAGGGTATTTAGCAGCAAGAGGGTCAACTGCAAAGAATCGACCTAAACGAGGGTCGTGCATACGGTATTTGTAATTTAGGGAGTTTCCAGTGCCTACAATTTCATCATCTTTCTCCATACCATTAAACCCAAACCTATAGCTAGAACTATTATAACTTCTGCCAGGCATAGTCATACCAAATGGGTAATATTTAATAGCACTTTTAATCATAGCACTAAAATAGTTAATGTAAAAAACATGAACAAATTAAACAATAAATTTTATAAAAAAAAAAGAGGAAGGAGTATAAAAAAAAAGCCACTCAAAAAATGAGTGGCTTAAAAAAAGGCGACGACATACTCTCCCAGGCTTGAACCAAGTACCATCTGCGCAAGTAGGCTTAACTTCTCTGTTCGGTATGGGAAGAGGTGGTCCCTACTGCTATAGTCACCAAAAATCGTAAATATCATAACATATATGAAGGAAAATACTTAAAATATAAAAAGAGGAGAAAGATTTATTGAGAAACCTACGGGTAATTAGTATCACTCGGCTTTGACATTACTGCCTTTACACCTGTGACCTATCAACGTCATCGTCTTTAACGACCCTTAAAAGAAATCTAATCTTGAGGTAAGTTTCGCACTTAGATGCTTTCAGCGCTTATCTCATCCAAACGTAGCTACTCTGCACTGCAACTGGCGTCACAACAGATACACTAGAGGTTTGTCCAACTCGGTCCTCTCGTACTAAAGTCAGGTCCTCTCAAATTTCTAGCGCCCACAACAGATAGGGACCGAACTGTCTCACGACGTTCTGAACCCAG
>CAZJKL010000086.1:0-6227 GCA_964546655.1 uncultured Bacteroidales bacterium
TTAGACCCTTCGTTACCATTCAGGGTGACAAGAGCTATCACTCTGAAGAACGAGAACTGGAGCTTTTGTCATGTTGGAGCGAAGCGAAGCATCTTTATAGTAGCTTGTTAATCTTTAAAAATATCATTCTTGTTTTTTGGTCTTATTTCATTATGCCAAAGGAAACCATCTAGAATTAAGTCGCTTTGTGAAACTTGATCTAATGGATTGAATGTTGCTTCGGGTTTGTCTAAAAATGTAATGCTTTTTATATTTCTGTTCTCAACAAAAATTAGCATATTTTTACATTTTGCTATATTTACGCCTACATATAATTCTTTATCGTCTTTGGCATAATAAATTGCTTTGCCATTGTTATTTACTTTTATCCTATACAACTCATTTTCACGAAAATAGGCATATAATGTATCTCCGTTTATTTGATTAAACCTTTTTTTATCTACTTGCGAAATTATAAACGACTCTTCAAAAATATCCATATAATCAATTTTATCTGCATTTTTATGTATCTGAATAAATTTTCCGGTTATCTGATTTTCGTCTGACCATAATATTGGTTCATCATAAAGTTTAAAAGTTGAATCGGTTTCGCTATAAATTAATGAATCGCATTTGCCTTGTAAGTTTACTTTAAACAGCTTAACATTGTTATACACACACATTGTTCGTTTTTCCTTTATAGTATCGGTATATGTCCTTAAAGTGTCCCCATGAAGGTATAGTGAATCTTCGTCGGTAATAAAAATAAGAACTAAGCTGTCGTTAGCAATCGATCTTTTTTCTTTATCATAAAAAATAATATGATTGCATTTTATAATTGTTTTATTAATTGTATCGGTAATTGTTACATTTTTAAAACCTTTGCCAATTCCTTTAATTTTATCGTAATACAAACTATCGGCTACTATTGTTTGTTCTTTATTTATAACTTTAGCATTTTTCGAATAGTTAGAAACATCATTATTTGTATTATACGAACCTCTTTCGCAATAAATAGAACTGCTATCGCTAATAATATTAGTTGGTCCAACAAAATAAGCTATATTGGTTCTTGTGTTATAATGAAGAGTATCAGAAGTTAAATTATATTTTTTATTAGTAAGACTTACCTTTTTCTTAAACTGCAATAAATCTGTTTCAGTATAATAATAAGCCTCGTTGCTAACAAGTTTATTTTGCGAATCAATTATTTCTCCGCCATTAAAGTAAACAGCTTTTTTCTCGGTTAAGAAATAGTCTAAAAAATTGGTTTTAAGAACCATATCATCATCAACCAGTTTAACATTTTGTCTTAATTCGGCTTTTTTTAAGTCGCCATAATAATTTAAAAAATCACTGTAAATATGGAAGGTATCCGATTGAATTATATGAATATTGCTATAAGCAATTATAATGTTGGTTTTTGTATTAAAATGAGCACTGTCGCAATACATTAAAACATCATTATGTTTAAAAACAACATTCCCGATATATCTATAAGTATCTTTTCCAAAAGCCGGACTACTTTCTAATGAATTTGCATTAAGTATTTCGATTGTTTTTTGTGAAAACCCAATATTAGCAATAGAAATAAAAAATAGTATATAAAATAAATGTTTCAAATTTAAATTTAGCTTTTTAGAATTAATGAGTTTTTAAGTAAAATTAAGTCTTTAACTTTTGCAGGTTCTTCTAAGCCTTCGTATAGTTTTATAAGTTCATTTATTAAAATTTTAATAATAATAATATTTGAACAAGGCAGAAAATACTCTTGAATAGGTTCAAGATTCATTTGTTTAAGATAATAGTTTATTTCTCGTTCGCTAAAAATTGAACCTTTATTTTGAACATTTATGTAGAACAAAACTTCTTCGTTTAACTCAGGAAATTTACGAATCGAAGAGTCGTTTAAATAAGCAAGAACAAAATGGTCTGGAAGATTTATACCATAAATAGGTAATTTTAATTGTTGAGCTAAAACTAAATAAATTAAAGACAGCGATAAATTATTGCCTTTTTTTGAAGATAATACGCTGTTTATATAATATAAATTTGGATTATTAGTGTCTTGAATTACAGCTCTAAATTTGTAAACATCGAAAAAAACATGATTTAAAACACGAATTTTTTCTAATGCAGTAAGGTTTTCATTAATTTCTAACCAAATGTCATGTTTAATCGAATTTAAAATATCAACAATTAAGTTAATATCTAAATCGGGATATAAATATTTTGTAACCAACACATATCCTTCATAAATATTACTTCCTTCTTCTGTCCATTTATTAAAATCGTCATAAAGTTTTTCGAACTGAATATCATGAATTATCTCTTCTATCCTATCCTGAACTTTTTTATCTTCAGATATTTCCCATGTATCTTCAAGAATAGGAATTATTTCTTTTCCATAAGAATTAAGCTTATTCTTAACATTCTGAAAAACAACTTCATCAGGATCGTCAAGTAAATTTAATAGTGCTTTTACCTCTTTTATATTCAACATATTATTAAATTTTTGCTTCACAAAGTTAAATATTATAAACTTAAATGTTTTGTGTTTTTACTATTTTTAGCAATGTTATAAAATATTTTATAAAGTTTATTATAAAACTTATTTAAAATAATTGAATTTATTAAACGAAATATAAACAAATGTTAATTTTGATTAGGTTATAACATGCAAAATTAATCACTAACAACTATTAGTTTTAAAATTTTAATATTAATTTTTAATTCTATTTGTCTCAATTTAATGATATTAAATCACAATTAATTATATAGAGAACAATAATTTTTACAAAAAATTACTACCTTGCATTGCATAGTATTATAAATTTATTATTTTTGTTTAATAATTTAAACTTTATTATGGATATAAAATTAGACAATACAAAAGCTCAAATGAGAAAAGGCACATTAGAACTATGTATTTTATCTATTTTAAAAAACAAAGATTCTTATGTTTCCGAAATTATAGATATATTGAAAGAAGCTAAAATTATTGTTGTTGAAGGAACTCTTTATCCTTTATTAAATAGATTAAAAAACTCTGAGCTTTTAGCATATAGATGGGAGGAATCGAAACAAGGACCTCCTCGAAAGTATTATTTCATCACAGAAAAAGGGATTATTGTTTTAAACGATTTGCATAAAACCTGGGACGATTTAGTTTTATCAGTTGAAAATTTATTAAAATAAAAAAATACTATCATGAAAAAAACGATACATATTAATATTAACAGCATCGAATTTAGCATTGACGAAGATGCATACATAGTTTTAGAAAAATATTTAGATGATATAAAAAAGTTTTATTCTTCTTCGGAAGAACGAAAAGAAATTTTAGAAGATATTGAATCTCGTATTGCCGAAGTTTTCTTCGAAAAAATAAATTCTTCGAAAAAAGTTATTAATATAAATGATGTTAATGACCTAATCGCAACTATGGGAACTCCTGCTGATTTTTCAGAAAACAATATTAATGAAGAGAATGAAAAATGTGAAACTCCTCGACGTTTTTATCGTGATACTGACAATAAAATTTTAGGTGGTGTTTGTAGTGGCATTGCTACTTATTTCAATATTGATTCGGTTTGGGTTCGAGTAATTTTTATTTTCTTTATTTTAGTTGGATTTAGCATTCCTTTCTTATTTTATGTTCTTCTTTGGATTATTATCCCCGAAGCAAAAACTCTTGCTCAAAAATATGAAATGAGAGGAAGGCCAATTAACTTAAATAATATCGAGCAAAATGTTAAAGATGAAATTAATGATGTTAAAACTCGTTTTAAAAACGGAAAGGGTAAAGAAAAGGCTGAAAAATTTATCGAAATTTTTGGAACAATAATAAGCTTTACAGCAAAACTAATTGTAACTTTTATTGGTATTATAATTACTTTCGTAGGACTTATTTTGATATTTGCTATATTAATAAGTTTCTTTACTTCTGTTGGCTTTTTATCGTTTTTTACTGATGCTTTTGTTGTTTCAGAATCTTCTTCTATTATTTATTACTTTTTTGACAATAAAGATGGATTGCTTTTAACAACATCTCTTTTATTAATTATTGGATTACCTGTTTTAGGAATTATATTTAGTGGAGTTAAACTAATATTTGGAATTAATAAACGTCATAAAGGATTTGCTGGTTTTGCTTTCTTTTTATGGATTGTTTCGTTAATTATTTTTATTGTTATGATTATAAATAAGACAGGAAATTTCTCAAAATCTTATAATTCTAAAAATGAGGTTGTTATTAATAATATTAAAGATACTTTATATCTGAAAAATATTGAGTTTAACTATGAAGGCAATGAAATAATGGTGATTAAAGACGAATTTTTAATAGCAAAAAATAATGATAGTTTGGCTACGTATATTAAACCGAAAATTAAAATTATTAGAACTAATGATAAAAATATTTCAATAATTATTAATAAGTCTTCTAAAGGTGAAACACGAGAAAAAGCAGAGAAATTAACAAATCAAATTAAATACAACTTTAATCAAACCGATTCGGTAATTTATTTTGATAAATATTTTTCATTAGGTGAAGCTAATAAATGGCGTAATCAAGATTTAAGAATTAACATAAAAATTCCTAATAATATAGTTGTTATTAAAAATGATGAGTTTATTAAATTTGAAGATTAAACTCAAATATTTCTTATACAGCTTTTAAACTTAAATCTAAGCTTTTTATGTGGTGCGTTAATGCTCCTATCGAGATATAATCAACGCCACATTCGGCATAATCTAATAAATTGTTTAATGTAATATTTCCCGAAGATTCAACTTCATATTTATTATTAATTAAACTTACTGCCTTTATTGTGTTGGTTATCGAAAAATTATCTAACATTATTCTATCAACATTGCCTGTATTTAATATGCTTTTTACTTCTTCAAGGCTTCTTGCTTCAATAATTATTTTTAAATCTTTCTTGTTTTCTTTTAAATATTTATTTGTTGCATTAATTGCATTTTCAATTCCGCCCGAAAAATCAACGTGATTATCTTTTATCATAATCATATCATATAATCCCATTCGGTGATTTTCGCCACCACCTATTTTCACTGCCATTTTTTCGAAAATTCTAAAGCCTGGTGTAGTTTTTCTTGTGTCTAAAATTTTTGCTTTTGTATGTTTTATTACTTCCGAATATTTTTTAGTTTCTGTTGCTATTCCACTCATTCGTTGCATACAATTTAAAACCAATCTTTCGGCTAATAGTAATGAAATTGAATTGCCTTCTGCTTCAAAAACTATATCATCTTTATTTATAGTTTCTCCATCATGTTTATGATAAACTATTTTAATGTTTTTATCGATTAAACTAAATATTGTTTTAGAAACGCCTATTCCTGCTATTATACCGTTCTCTTTAACTATTAATTTCACTTTCCCAACGGTTTCTTTTGGTATGCATGCTAATGAAGTATGATCTCCGTCTCCAACGTCTTCTTTAATATAATTTAATATTAATTCTTCAATATTTATTTTATCCATCTGTTTATTTTTTGAAAAACAAAATTATAATTATCTTTTGATTATTTTGAGAGAATGTTATAATTTTGCAATATAATTTTCTAATGAACTAAAAAAAAAATTAATATGGGACGAGCATTTGAATATAGAAAAGCAAGGAAATTTAAACGATGGGGTAATATGTCGAAAACATTTACTAAAATTGGACGAGAAATTACAATGTCGGTTAAACAAAGCGGTCCCGACCCTGAAACTAATTCGAAATTAAGATTATTATTAAATAGTGCTCGAAGCGAAAATATGCCGAAAGACACTGTTGATAGAGCGATAAAAAGAGCTACTGAAAAAGATACAAAAGACTACGAAGAAAGAATTTATGAAGGTTATGCTCCTTATGGTGTAGCAATTTTAGTTGAAGCTGCTACCGATAACAACCAAAGAACTGTTGCTAATATTAGAAGTTATTTTACGAAATATAACGGTTCTCTTGGAACTACAGGTATGCTAGATTTTATTTTTGAGCATAAATGTAATTTCTGCTTAAATTACACTTCAAATATGGATATTGAATCTATGGAGCTTGAAATGATTGATCTTGGTGTTGAAGAATTGTTTGTTGAAGAAAACGAGGTTTTTGTTTATGCTCACTTCCAATCTTTTGGTCCAATTCAAAAATATTTAGAAGAAAATAATTATGAGATAAAAAGCTTCCAGTTCGAACGAATACCTAACGATACTAAAGACGTTACCGAAGAACAAA
>CAZJKL010000087.1:0-5557 GCA_964546655.1 uncultured Bacteroidales bacterium
GTCTTATATCTGCATAAAGGAGATGCTTCGTGCCTCAGCAAGACAAAAGCCATAATACAAAATTAAGAATGGTGGTGGTTTAATAACGTAGTTCATATAAAAACAAGGCACGGATTACAAATCCGCGCCAGCCTTGAATTGCTATTTATCTTCAAGCATTTTTTTTAATATCTTTTCTAAGCAATACAAAAGCCATAACAAAAAATTAAGACTGGTTGTTAAATAACTTAGTTCATATAAAACCAAGGCACGGAAAACATTTCCGCGCCAGCCTGATGATAGTCCTTGTCACCCGGCAGTGAAGGGTCTTCTTCAAATAAAGGAGATGCTTCGTTTTTTAGAACGACAAGGCTTTTTTACAGTATATGATCATAATCCAAATATATAATTTTAACTATTCGAATAAAACCTACTAATAATTGCAAATATTAATATCATTATTTAATTTTACACATTATATTTTATATAAGATATAATATTAGGAAATAACGATAAAACTAAAATAATGAAAAGTATAAATAAAAACACACCCATAGATTTTGAGGTGGTGTTAAAAAGTATTGAAAATTCTGGCGTAAAAAATATAGGAACTGCTTCGATACGAGAAATGTGCAAACTTATAAATATTATCGAAGAACAAACAAATAAAAAATTTATCAGAATGGAGATGGGTATCCCAGGATACGCACCAAATAATATAGCCTTAAATGCTGAAATAGAAGCATTAAAAAGAGGCGTTGCGGCTACTTATTCTAACATTGAAGGGTTTAGTGACTTAAAACAAGAAATGTCGAAATTTGTCAAGAATTTTTTAAATGTTGATGTAAATAGCTCTTGTTGTTTGCCTGTATGTGGTTCAATGCAAGGTACTTATGCTTGTTTTTTAATGTTAACTAAAATTTGGGAAAACAGAGACACTGTATTGTTAATTGATCCTGGTTTCCCTGTTCATAAGCAACAGCTAAATATGCTTAATATAAAATCAGAACGTTTTGATATTTTTGAATACAGAGGAGATAAATTAAAAGAAAAATTAGAGTCTTATTTGAAAAAAGGAAATATTCACTCACTAATTTATTCAAATCCTAATAATCCATCATGGATTTGCCTAACCGAATATGAATTAAAAATTATTGGTGAATTAGCTACTAAATACGATGTTATTGTTATTGAAGATTTGGCGTATTTTGGAATGGATATAAGAAAAGATATTTCAAAACCAGGTGAACCACCTTATCAAAGTACAGTAGCAAAATATACTTCAAACTATATTTTATTAATATCAAGCTCTAAAATTTTTAATTATGCTGGGCAAAGAATTAGTATTATGGCTATTTCAAATGAATTATATAATAGAGAATATTCGGCATTAGTTAGATTCTTTAAAAATAATAAGTTTGGACATAATATGCTTTTTGAACATATTTATTGTTTGTCTAGCGGAACAACTCATTCTGGTCAATATGCTCTTTATGAAATTTTAAAAGCAGTAAACAAAGGAGAATATAATTTTGTTAATGATGCCATAAAATATTCAGAAAAAGCAAAAGTGATGAAAGATTTATTCATGAAAAATGGCTTTTATTTAGTTTATGATAATGATATGGGCGATCCATTAGCAGATGGATTCTTTTTTACTGTTAATTACCCTGGTTTTACTGGAGAGGAATTACTCGAAAGATTAATATACTACGGAATTAGTGCAATTTCTTTGAAAATTACAGGCAGTGATAAAGAAGGTATAAGGGTTTGCGTTTCTTTTGTTCAAAAAGAACAATTTAAAGAATTAGAAAAAAGATTGCAACTTTTCAATAAACACAATTCTTAGTAAAATATCTTAAATAAATTTACTATTTTTGTAATATGAGTCGAGATTCTGAAATATTAAGTAAAATCCGTCAGGTTGTATATAGTTCTTATCCTGATGCTGAAATTATTTTATACGGTTCAAGGGCAAGAGGAGATTCGAAGAAATTATCAGATTGGGATTTATTAATCTTATTAAATTTTCCAGAAATCACATTTAATATTGAAACAAAACTAATTGATGACCTTTACGATATAGAGATAGATACAGGAGAAGTGATATCCACATTGCTTTATACAAAAAAAGATTGGAATGAATACCATACATTTACTCCATTATATGGTAATATTCAAAAAGATGGAATTCGATTATGAAAGGTACTAAAGAAGATTTAGTTAAATATAGAATTGAGCGCTCTTGGGATACATATGATGATTCCAAAATTCTTGCAGAAAAGCATAAATGGAATTCCGCAATAAATAGATTATATTATTCTGCCTATTATGCTGTAATGGCATTATTACTCAATTCAGAATTGAAACCAACAACTCATAATGGAGCTAAATCTAATTTTACTCAACACTTCATAAAAACTGCTATTATTCCAAAAGAATATGGAAAAATTTATTCTCAACTATTTACTTGGAGACAGAAAGGTGATTATGATGATTTATTTGATTTTGATAAAGATAAGGTAGAACCTTATTTTGAACCAGTAAAACAATTAATTTCTATTATTGAGAATATAATTATTGAAAAATAAATGGAAGTGAGAAAAAAATAATTAGGGTTTGCGTTTCTTTTGTTCAAAAAGAACAATTTAAAGAATTAGAAAAAAGATTGCAACTTTTCAATAAACATCATTCCGAGTAAATCATTGAAAACAAAAAACAATGGAAGGTAACATAGCAATTTTCGATAAATTTAAAATTCGTCGTCAATACGATGAAGAAAAAGAGGTATGGTATTTTTCTGTGGTTGATATAGTACAGGTATTAACAGAACAACCCGATTATCAGAAAGCAAGAAAATATTGGAACAAGCTAAGCGAACGGCTTAGAAACGAGGGAAGTGAGTCGGTGTCAAATTGTCTCCGACTGAAATTAGCAGCAGCAGATGGTAAAAAATACCTTACCGATGTAGCCGACCCTGAAACTATATTGCGAATTGAAGCCAATAACTTATAACAGAAAGCGAGAAAGAAGGAATTAGAGTTTGTGTTTCTTTTGTTCAAAAAGATTTTTTTTAATAAACTCCATTCTTAATAAAATAAATGCTATTAAAATTGTGTTATGAAAATGTATTTTTATATTTTTGAAAACTTAAATTAAAAACATTAAATATTATAGAAATGAAAAAACTAACTTTAGTATTTAGCTTTATTTTAGCAAGTACAATTATTTTTGCTCAAAATCCTGCCGTTTTATCGTGCATTAATTTAATTAATAATAAGAATTTAAAAGGAGCAAAAGAATATATTGATAAAGCAGTTGTTCATCCAAAAACGTTTGAAGATGCAAAAGCTTGGAAATATTATGCTATTGTATATCATGGAATTAGTGATAGTGCTATGTATGGCAAAAATGAAGAAAACAAAAAAATGTATAGTGAACTTGCTCCAGATGCAATGATTAAATCATATACAGGATATTTAAATGCTTTAAAATTTAATTTAAAAAATATTGAATATCATAAATTAGACATAAATAATAACGATGATTTAATTAAGTTAATAACTCTTTTATCTTCAAATGGACCAGAATCTAAATCAATTGATCCAAGTATTAGACAAGAAATTCAAACTCAAAGAATAAATTATCTTGAAAACAGTTTAGCGAATAAAGGTATTATTTTATATAGCGAAAAGAAAGATTATAAAGGTGCCTTAGAATTATATGAAAAGGCTATAGTTTTAAATATGTTATACTCAGGTGTTACAGGTCAGTTAAATGTTAAACTTTTTTATCTTGCAGCTTTAGCTTCAGAAAAGCTAGAAAAATATGATGATGCTATAAGCTATTATAATAGATGTATTAAAAATAATTATGGAGAAAAAGATACAGACAAAGGTCTGATTTATTTATACTTAGCTCAAGTTTATAAGAAAAAAGGTGATATAGATAGATATACCGAAGTATTAACACAAGGTTATGCTAAATTCCCTGCTTCAACTGATTTATTAATTGAACAAATTAACTATTATCTTGAAAATAACAAACAACAAGAAGCTATTGAGAAATTAAATTTAGCTATTGAAAAAGAACCAAATAATAAAAACATGCATTTTGCTTTAGGTACTTTATACGATAAAATGAATAACCAAGAAAAAGCACAAGTTTCTTATTCAAAAGCATTAGAAATTGACTCAAATTATCTTGATGCTCTTTATAATATTGGTGTTATGTATAACAATAAAGGTGTTGAACTTAATGATAGTGCTAATAATACAAAAGATAAAAATGTTTATACAACTTTGAAAAAACAATCTGATGAAAATTTTGCAAAAGCTTTACCTTATTTAGAAAAAGCTTTGACATTAAGTCCTGATGATGATTATTTGTTGAATAATTTAAAAGGATTGTATTACCGAACAGGCAAGATGGATAAATATAATGAGGTTAAGAAAAAGTTAGAAGCTAAGAAAAAGTAAAAAAATGACTGCCTTAAATGGCAGTTTTTTTTTATTCAAAAAAACATAAATTAAATGGAAAAAACTATTCATCCACGAAAGGTACCTTATTTATTAGTTAGTGATAATAAGGGTAATTTATTTGAAGATGAAACAAAAGAATTGGTTGGAAGAACCGGGAATGACTTTGTTCAACTTAAACCAACCGATTTTATTGAGATGCCTGATGGTAGCGAGTTTTTTACTTTGCCAGATAGAAATCCGGTTTTTTTTAATAAAGAAAAAAACAAGTTCGATATTTTAGAAAATAAAAATGCAGTTGCTGCATTTGTTGCACCAGCTCATACTCAGTTATATTTGTCGGCATATAAAAAACGTGATAAAGCAGTAATTTTGCCATTATATAACTATACTGCTGTTGGTTGGCTAGATGATAAATTTTGGGTTGCCGCAACAAGAGTTGATAAATCTAAACGCCAAGATTGCGACCAATTTCATCAAGAAATAATTATTAGAAATGCCAAAGATGCATTAAAAAAGAATCCATCGAACCGATTGCTTAAACATCTATCTCATTGTGCATTAGTTTATTTATGTCCTGCAGCTCGAAACTATTTTATGGGAAGATGGGAAATGCCAGTTCCAACATCACCTTCGTGCAATGCAAGATGTTTGGGTTGCATTTCATATCAACCAAAACAAAATTGTGTTACATCGCCTCAAATACGATTGAATTTTATTCCATCAGTAGCAGAAATTGTTGAATTAACTGTTAAACATTTAGAAGAAGCTCCTCTTCCTGTTGCTAGTTTTGGACAGGGTTGTGAAGGTGAACCTTTAATGGTTTGGGAGGTAATTCGAGATTCAATTAAAGAAATTAGGCGACAAACTAAAAAAGGTGTAATAAATATTAATACCAATGCAAGCAATCCAAAGGCAATAGAAGAGCTTTGTAATGCCGGTTTAGACAGCATAAGAATAAGTATGAATAGCGTAATAGAAGAAGATTACAATAAATACTATAATCCAGTTAACTATTCTTATAGTGATGTTTTAAAATCACTCGAAATTTCAACTGGGTCTAAAATCTGGACTTCTTTAAATTATTTAACTTTTCCTGG
>CAZJKL010000088.1:0-5444 GCA_964546655.1 uncultured Bacteroidales bacterium
TCTGTCACAGGTAACCATCTTATACTATTGTCCGGATTTTGGGGACCACTATAAATCGGCATGTATCTCCCAACTGGATTGCACTTCAGATTAAGTGAATAATTCAACTTTGATGAAGACGTAAATAGCCAAAACAGGATTTTAGCACCTTATGATTAAAATATGTTGATGCTGGAAAAATACGAAAATCGACTTGTTACGAGAGCATCAACGTTCATTCGACCTTAAATTCATTTGCATCCCAAGATATAGTCATCCCAAATATCTTATTATTTTCATTTTCAAATGCTTTCCGTATTCCATTCTGAATTATTGAAGATTTTAATTCATCAGGAAACGTCTCCATAGCGTCTAATAAATCAATTTCATCTGATTTGGTGAAATAAATCATAGTTGGTGATTTGCCGGTTTTTGACTTAAAATTTTTTATTGCTTGATCGATTTTAGAATTAATATATTCATTACTCATAAATAGGTATCTCCTATCAATTAGTTCCTGTTCCATTAATTATACAATTTATCCGCTTGAGACAGCGATAAACTATTGAATATTCGATTTCGATCGTGAATAACGATCATGTGCAGATTGAAATAACTTATTTGTTCCCTCACCTATTCTGCTGAAATTCTTTATAAGAAATAGAATCAGCATAAAATATAAAAAATGAATAATAATGCTGATGTAGAGAGTAAAAAATTGAGAATAAACATAAGTATGACCAATAAGTAATAACTTAAAAACAGTGAACCAAAGCAAAAATATCAAAGAAGATGTAATAATCTCTAAGATAAATTTATCTGTTTTTATAGAAACATAATAAAAATAAATTCCATACAATAAAAAAAATAAAATTGTCGAGATAGTAAAATCCGTAAAAGAATAATATTTTTCAAACATAGAATACCCAATTTTATAATCTAAATAGTTTATTAATATATACAAAACAATACGAAGGAACCAAATGATAAATACATGTTTATAAATTTGAAACCAGCGTAGAGTTTTTAAAGCAGCATATAATCTTGAATCTAGAAAAGGAGTAAAAAAGAATAAAGCAGCGAGAATTATTATAGTCAGAACAAATACACCTAAGAACATTCCTTCATAACCATGATTAATTTGTGTAATTGTAAACGAAATTGCTGCGGACATAACTGGTGCAAAAGAAAAAAATATTATAAATGGATTTGTGACTTTATCGAGTGTATCTATAGCATTATTATTCCGATGTGAATATTGAGAACTATCAGAAATTATTTTATCTCTATGATTTACAATTGGTGTTCCGCAGTTAAAACAAAACTTATTTGTGTCTTCATTTGCATTTCCGCAGTTGGGACAAACCATTCTCCTTTTCCTCCTTCAATAATCGTCCAGATTTAAAGGTCGTTTCCAGATTATTTTGACGAATAACCACAAACTTTCTGTTTGAACAAATTATATTCTGGAAGATTATTTGAATTTTTCCTATCTACACACATTGTTTCAAACAATCTCATATTTACCAAAGGGTGTTGTGATGCGATATTTGTCCACCCTTTCATAGCTTCGCTAAACTCATTAATTGAATAATATCGACAATCTTCTTTTAATATTTTAAACAATTGGTTGCAGTGTTCTTCATCAAGCGGTTTAGGTGCATTATCTCTTGTCTTTTCAATTTTTAATATATCATTAATACCCAATTTAGAACTTTTTCTTAGTCCTTCTTCATATCCAATATCTATATCAATAGTATTTTCAGGAATATTTATCATAAGATCATTGAAACATAGATCAGGATTATGTAATAATGTTATTGAGTTATTTTCATAGACCACAACAATGATTGTACTGATAGGACCAATGTTCCCTCCCTGAATACTAACAAGAACAAGATCAACATTAGCGAGATAATACACTTTATTAATATTTAAATAATCAAAAGATATATATAAAATATCATTATTTACCTTGAGTGATTTGAGAAAATCACATCCATCTAAAACTTTAGTACGATAATCAACTTCCATTAGTCCTGCAAATGTCTTTATATTTCCATGAGGTTCAATAACTATATAACTCAATAAGATATCCTTTTGAAATACTTTGGTTGCACTACGATAGCTTTTAACTAGTAACTCAAAATTTTCGTTTAGTTCTGGAGTGTTGCAATATTCATATATAGATTTATATCGATCTATTTTATCAGTATGTTCTTTAATATCATATAGATGACCTTGAATAGCGTATATCACCTTAAAGCATGACAGTATATAATCGTGTGCTTCATTATAATTCTTTCCATTTTTTAATTCCCCAATAATAACTAGCTGTTCTTCTAATTTAGAAGAACTATTTTGAATATTATCTTTAATAATGATATAATCTTGTTTAATTACATCTATTTTAGTGTTTTTTAAAAAGGTCAAAATATCGTTAGTTATACGCGTCGTCTCTTTGACTGATTTTTCAATTCTATATTCTTTATTAAGTATAAACGCTACAATATAGAATATAATAGATAAAATCACCAATATGCTCATTGGGATAATAAAATATTTATACAATTTATTTTTATTGTTTGTAAGTGGATATCCACAGTTAGAACAAAATTTATTGTTATCTTTATTTACATTCCTACAGTTATTACAATACACAGCATCAACTCCAATTTTTTAAAGTAATCTCAATGACATTGCGAGGCACTTTAGGAAACTCAGATCACATTAGTTTATAACTAACTAAACGTATTTCCTGCTGTTCTTCTGTACCATCAGTTTTTTTGGATGTAGCAACAGTTTTTACAGTTTTTTTAGCATCTGGCGAGTACCATGATACATCAACCCCTGACTTCTTCTCTCCCGTTGAAGTATCAATCACTTCTGAATTTGTGGTAATTTTTATGCTTTTAAATGTACCGGCTGGTACAGTTACTGTCTCCCAATCACCGACAGTCACATTCAGGTTATGCTCACGTGTGATCCCAGTTTTTGCGTTCTTTTCAACGGACTTTTGTTGCCATTTTTTTCCTGGAAATAATGGGAAATTAATATATTGCAATGGTGGCAAATAATATAGGTCACCATCAACAGGATTCCGTGTTTGAATTAGATTCCATTCGGGTGTAAATTCCAATAACCGAACGGTCTTCTTTTTACTTAATAGACTCATAGATTCAACAGTTATTTTATCTTTATCAACTGACACAATACGACGTTCAGTTGATATATATGGCTTCTGATCACCAAGTTTTATTACTTCTGTAATATATGTGTCTCCTACAGCATGGATTGGAATTGATACTGAAACATCTAAGGATGACTTTATATTATTATCATCCGTATGATCTGATGCTTTTACAGCATTTCTTTCTGTTTGGTTGTCTCTGTTTATGGTATTTGGCTTCCGCTCTACATATTCATTATCACTTGCCAATTGAGAATCGTTCTTCAACTGATCAGGTGTAATTTTTGTAGAATCTTCTGCGATTTTATTGTTTTCATTAAATGAAAATTTATTATGTATTTCAGCATTTGGTTTATTCGTGTTGATAGCATAAAAAGCAAACAACACTCCAGTTACACATAAAACTAATGTAAATAAAAAAACAGAATTTTTCCCCCATTTAAAGTAATTTGAGGAATACGATAAGAGCTGTTTCCATCTGTTGTTTCTGTTTTGGTCACATTGTACAATATTCCCTGATCTATATTTTCGATGGGTAGAGACATTCGGTTTTTCCTTTTCCCTTCTTGTAGAGTAAATTGAGGAAAGGGGCTCCCTGCTTATTACTTCCTTTCCACAATTAGTACAAAATTTTGCCCCCGCCTCTATACTCATTCCACAATTTGTACAATACATTGATGCTCTTTCAAAAAATTATGTGCTTATTGTGTTCAATGGGATTCTGCACATATGCAGACAACTGGTCTATGAGAATCGTTCAAATGAGTGCTTCACTTATAATTCCCTTCAGCAACTGTTAAATATATTATAGTGATAAAAGTTTTTAAAGTTGATGAACGATTATGCAATAATATCAAATTGCTTTCAAAAACATGTCGGATAATGATGATTCAGATCACAATTAAATTTGAGAAATTAAACATATTCCGGTGCTGTCTGAAAATATGTTATCACATAAAGGTTAAGGGGTTTTCGTTCACAGTCACTACATATTATTAAAACGGACTAATCTAATTTCTTTGAAATCAAGAAGTATATCTGGTCTAATTCGTATTGTTATAATACCATTTTTAGACAATAACTCAGTTGAATTGACATAAAGAGATGTTTCATAGTTATTTGATTCCTTACCATCTTTGTAAACATAAGCAAATTGAGTCCAAGGATAATATCCGCTATAGCTTAATTCATAAACAAGAATTAATGTACCATTTTCTTGGATTAATTTTAAATAATTAAATTTTATAGTTGTTCTTTTTAATTCTTTTTTGTATTCTATATAACAATTTATATTTATATTATTTATTCCATTCTCCATAACATTAATATTAGATGAAGAATTATTTCTTCTCATCTCTGATAAATCATATGTTAATTTCAAATTTGTCGCTATATTGATTCCTTCAATGCTTTTTTTATAATATTGAAGTTCATTTTTAAATTCATTTGATCGATTTGATTCAGGTTTTAAAAATAATAATTTTTCTATCACATTTACAATATTTGTACATTGAGGTGTAGTTTGGGCTTTCAAGAATAATAGTTTAATCAAGTAAGGATAATAAAAATTTGGCCATTTTTCTATCATCATATCTGTTAATTTTGATCTTTCTTCTGAATCAGGTAGTAATCTATCGTAAAGATAACAATATGATCTCTCTGATGGGTTTTCAAGCATCATTTTCTTATATTCCATAATAAGTGATGTTGGATAATCGCCATTTTTAGATTCCTGCTTATTTTGGAATTCTCTATGTATTTCAATGAACTCATCCTCTGACATATTTGAAGGCCGAATGATAGGCGGTCCAGAACCATTATCCATAGTACGGATTTTGCTCATTTCATTTTTTAATCTTTGAATTTCTAATTTAAGATTATTAATTTCTATATCTTTGCTATCTTGCTTTTGTGTTTTAGACTCTGAAGTTTGGGAAGCTGGAGGTGCTGCAAACAAGTTGCTATATATTAATAGAATTATAACCAGATAAAATATTGAACTATTCTTCATAATTCCTTCCTTTTATATCAATTGTTAATAATTTCTATTTATTATTTTGACCACATTATTATGCTATTTTCCAGGAATGAATCTGTTTGTCATTTTTGGGATAGCTTTTTGAAACTGAAGTCTTGCCTTGATTCATGAGTTTCTTTAATGCAACTATCAGCCGCCGTTCAATTATCCTATGGTAAAGCCCAATGCCAATAACATCCCAGGAGTACTTTAGTTTGTAGCTGTCACTGTAGCGTTTCTTGAAGGGCTCGATATCCG
>CAZJKL010000089.1:0-5249 GCA_964546655.1 uncultured Bacteroidales bacterium
AAACCAAATTAATATATAAACCAAATTATTCATTTAACAAATTAGTTACTTCGTCTTTTAATTTAGGGAGATGATTAATCACAATACTCCATATTAAATCATCTGATATTTTATCATATCCATGAATTATTCTATTACGAGTTCCAATAATTTTCTCGGCATTATCAAGTTTAAAATTCATGTCTTTTTTAAAAATTCTATTAACGGCTTCTCCTATTATTTCTAAATCACGTTCAATAGCCCTCTTTGTTTTAATGTCTGAAACATATTCTTCAAAAATCATTGATTTGTTATCATAATAACTATCAATTTCATTAATTGATTGTAATATGTCATAAAGCCATGTTTTTATGTTATTATCCATAAATCAATTGTTTAGAAGAGTCTATTGATTTTCTAAAGTAAGGATTTTTAATTGCTTTATTTTCTAATAAATCAATTTGTCTTTTAAATATTTTTTCTAATGCTTTTTTAAAGTCAAAATAATTGTCAGCATAAGAATATAAATCAACATCTGAAAAATCAACTAAAAAATCTATATCACTAGATTTATTATATTTATCTGTTAAAATTGATCCAAAAACAAACAATTTCAAAACTTTATATTTACCACATAAAGCTCTTATCTTTTCAATATTTTTGGCTGAAATTTTCATAAATCAAAGATATGATTTTTATTAAAATAAAAATTTTTATGTTAAATATTTTTGTTTTAGAAGAAACTGAAAAATACAAAAAAATAAAAACAAATGTAACTAACAAATAATAAAAAGTCATTTACCAAGTTTGAAGAAGGACTAGAAAAACATAAAAATAAACTACATAAACAACATGGAGCACGACTTTGATTCGTACCACTTGTATAAAAAGGGTAAAGAATAAATATTTAACTCCGTAGGAGCTACATTTTGGTAAAAACAAAAAACAAAAACAATATAAAGTCCCGTAGGGACGACATACTCCCTTCCACTATTTTATAAAATTGTTTTATTTAATGTTTTAAAAAAGGTTACCCCATTCAGTAAAAAAAGATATGCGGAGAATAAACATGCTTTTCCCATTAAATATGCGGAGAATAATTCACTCCCAACCATAAATTCATTTTAAATAATCGTTTCTCTAATTCAAAATCTACCGAAATGGCTTAAACCCAAATTATTTTACAACTACTAAATAGTTACAAAAAACAATACTAGTTGATATCTATTTCTACAACTTAAATAATAACTTTTTAAAAAGAAAATAATCATTAAAGAATAATTTGTAATTTGCGATTAAATTAAATTCTAAAATTAAAGATGTCATTATTTCAACATTCGGTATTAAAGAAGTATTTGCAAGAACTCGACAAACAGCAAGTCGAAACAGCATATAATAAATTTATTTCTAATTTTGGTAATATTGATAAGCAAAACAATATTCGACAATCTAAAGAAGAACAATATCAAGAAGGGTTTTTAAATGATTTATTTGTAAACGTACTCGGTTACACTAAGAATCCCGAACCTAAATTTAATATTACAACAGAATACAAAAACGAAAAAGATGCTAAAAAAGCCGACGGTGCAATTTTAAAAGATGATAAACCAATTGCAATTATTGAATTAAAAGGAACTGATACAATTGAGCTCGATAAGGTAGAACAACAAGCTTTTAATTACAAAAACAATCAAAGCAATTGCAAATATATTATTACCTCTAACTTTGAAAAACTTCGTTTTTATATCGAGAATGCTATTGATTACGAAGAATTTAATCTATTCAATTTATCAAAAGATGGCTTTTCTCTATTGTATTTATGCTTATCAAAAGACAATATATTAAACGATCTTCCTCTTAAAATAAAACAAGCATCTTTAACACAAGAAGAAAATATAACCAAAAAACTTTATAGCGATTATTCAACTTTTAAAAGATTAATATTTCAAAGTATAGTTGAAATAAATCCACAATTCGACAAACTTTTACTTTACAAGAAAACACAAAAACTTTTAGATAGATTTCTTTTCATATTTTTTGCCGAAGACAGATTATTAATACCGCCAAACTCTATAAGAGAAATTATACTTCAATGGGAAAAGCTTAAAGACCTTGATAACTACGTGCCTTTATACGATAGATTTAAAAAGTATTTCGGATATTTAAACACAGGACATAAAGGAAAAGAGCATGAAATATTTGCATACAACGGTGGTTTGTTCGAACCCGATGAAGTTCTCGACAATATTAAAATTGACGATAACTTACTGCACGACAACACCTTTAAATTAAGCGATTATGATTATGAAACCGATGTTGATGTAAATATTCTCGGACATATTTTCGAACATAGCTTAAACGAAATTGAAGAAGTAGAGGCAGAGTTGTTGGCAACAGAAAACACTCTTAAAAACAATGAATCACAACTCATTGAAAACAGCAAAAAAACATCTAAACGAAAAAAAGACGGTGTTTTTTATACTCCTAAATACATTACAAAATACATTGTTGACAACACGCTCGGTACATTATGTAATGAAAAGAAAATCGAATTAGGAATTAACGAAGATGAATTTGGTTACGAAAAACGAAAAAACAAACGAAAAGAATTAATTGAAAAATTAAACACATATCGCAACTGGTTATTAAAACTTACTATTTGCGACCCTGCTTGTGGTTCGGGGGCTTTCTTAAATCAAGCATTAAACTATTTAATAGACGAACATAAAATAGTTGACGAATTACAATCAAAAGTATTAGGCGAAAAACTTTTATTATCTGACATTGAAAACAGCATACTTGAAAACAATTTATACGGTGTTGATTTAAACGACGAAAGCATCGAAATTGCAAAGCTCTCATTATGGCTTCGCACAGCACAAAAAGGACGAAAGCTAACATCTCTTAATAAAAACATTAAATGCGGAAACTCTTTAATTGACGACCCAGCTATTGCTGGTGAAAAAGCCTTTAACTGGCAAAACCAATTTCCCGAAATATTTAAAGAAAAAGAAAAAAAGATGTGGCATATAACCTGTGCCACACATAATTCAAGGTATTCACAACGAATGTTCGACAACCACGTAAAGTTGGGCGAACCAGTATGGCTCTCACCAAAAGAAGAAGAAATAGTAAGTGAAACAATTTCCGAAATAGTAAAAAGCGACAATCTAAATATACTAGCATACAATATATGTGGCGACCACATGCACATACTACTTGTATGCGAAGAAGAAGAAGTTCCGAAAATAATACAGAAAACAAAAAGCATGAGTGCACGTGCCTGCAACATAGCAATGGGACGAACTATACCTATGCCCCGCACAACAAGCGAGCATACTCGCTTGTCGAGAGATATCCGCCCGTCGGTAGATGCTACTATATATACGGAATCCCTATCCCAGACAAGGGAGCATGCTCCCTTGTCTATAGATACTCCGTTGTTCGGAGAAGCTCCCTTGTCTATAGATACTCCGTTGTCTATAGAAGCCCCCTCGTCTAGCGATACGACTCTCTCTACGGAGCATGCTCCGTTGTATACGCCTATCTCTACCCCCTCGCCGATAGAAAAAGAAAACTCCCGCAGAGAAACACAGGCACATCTATGGACGCAGAAATACGGATGCAAAGAAATAATATCCGACGAACAATTAAATAATACTATATCATATATACAAAACAACCGAAACAAGCACCAACTTCCCCAAAACAAAACTTTGCAAGCTTTTACAAAAGATATATGTTGCACTTTGCAACACGCTTTCCGTAAAGAATATAATGGCGGCTTTGATGTAGTTATTGGTAATCCGCCGTATGTTGACATGAGAAATATGCTATTTGAAGAAATTAAATATTATAAAAAGAAATTTATTACTGCTTCTGATAGGTTGAATCTATTTGGTTTATTTGTTGAGCAATCTTTTAATAAAATGAACAAAGAAAGTAAATATGGAATGATTATTCATAGGAACCTAATTCGTTCAAATGAGTACGAAAAATGCCGAGAATTAATTTTAAATAACACAGAATTAAATTCAATATTGAGTTTTAAAAATGGAGTTTTTGATGGAGTTACAGGAGAAATGACAGTTTTGACTTTTTCTAAAAACTCCAATATTAATTTAGAAAATGAAGTTAATATTTTTAACTATGAAACTAAAATTGAAAATAGTATTTATGAATCGAAAATAAATCAAGATATTTTTAATAAATGTTTAGGCAAAAGATTTAATGTCTATTTAACTAAAGAAAAATCCTTTATACTTGATAAATTATTATTTAATCACATTTTATTAGGTAAAATTTCATACACATTACAAGGTATTATTGCTGGTGATGAGAAAAAATTTATTTCTAATACAAAATTAAGTGAAGAATATAAACCAATAATCAGAGGGCGTAATATTAAAAGATATTTGGCAGAAAACACTTATGAGTATATCTATTTTGTTGAAGGCACTAAAGTTTTAGTTAGAAGCAGAAAAAAAGAAAATTTTGAATGCTCTGAGAAAATATTAACTCAACATGTTTCTGGTGGTATTAATGCATATTTAGATGAAAATAAATTATATTATATGCAAACCATAAATGGGACAATTATATCCGATGAAAATTATAAATCAAAATATATTTTAGCTTTATTAAATTCTAAAGTTATTTCATTTTATTATGATAATATTTTTAATATTGGAGCGGAATTTACAACAGCTGTTGCTATTGAAAATCTAGATTTAATCCCAATTAAAAAAACATCTCTTTCTGCTCAGCAACCATTCATCGAGAAAGCCGATACAATGCTTTCTAAAAACAAAGAACTACAAGAAATTAAAACAAAATTTATTAAACTATTATCATCAAAATATAACGAACTAAAAATTACAAATAAATTAGAAGATTGGTATAATCTAAATTTCAATGAGTTTTCGAAAGAACTCGAAAAACAAAAAATAAAACTATCTCTTTCGCAACAAGCCGAATGGCTCGATTACTTCGAAAACGAAAAAGCCAAAGCACAAGAAATAAAAACCATTATTAATAAAACCGATAAAGAAATTGATGCAATGGTTTATCAGCTTTATCAGTTAACCGAAGACGAAATTAAGATTGTAGAGGGGTAGAAAATTAAATAATAATATTTATATTTACTCAGTTCACTAACCCTTAATTTAGGATGGGACATTTATTTGTAAATCAACGCTTTTACTAATTTCTATTATGAGAATGTTGCAGGGCAAAAAAACATTAAAAAACTATATAAATAACTGACTATC
>CAZJKL010000090.1:0-5005 GCA_964546655.1 uncultured Bacteroidales bacterium
ACTTCTTCGAAGTCCAACAGAACAAAAGCGATAAAAACATTAAGTTGCTCTTACAGGCCTTCAGACTGTTTTATTTTAAAGCAACTAAAATAAGTTCTGCGGTCGGCAATGCCGAACATTGTAATAATTAAGTTTCTGTAAAACAAGGCACGGATTACAAATCCGCGCCAGCCAATAAGAGTTTATTTTGTCTTGCTGTAGCGAAGCATCTCTTTAATTCTTTAATTTTTTAATCTGCTTAATGTAATTCTTGTTAAAGTATTTAAACCATTCATCATTGTTGGTGTATTTTAATAAGTTATCATCAGGAAAAAGAGCATTGTTTTCATTGTTATCCTTTATTGCTATTTTTTCTGCTAATTCTTCTTGTATAGATTTAATATTTTCATCAGTATATTTTCTAATTCTTAACTCTTTTAATAAATAAAGAGATTCGTCTAAGTTATTGTTTTTCATATAATTATTAGCATTATATAAAATAAACTTAGAACTATTGTTTTTTATAAAATCAATGTATTTTAAGTGAAGAATCCCTTTTTTATATAATAAATTTTCATTGAAAAAAACTTCTGCTTTACTATATAATTCGTCAATATTATTATATTTTAATTGAGCTATATTCAGGTTAATAGAATCAATCAATCTTATATATTTAACAATTTGAGATATCTGATTTTTTAAAAAGGTAGCTTTTTTAAAATCATAATTACAATCAGAACTATTATAATTAGAAAATAAATTAACAATTATATCATCTGCATCTCTGTAGTTTAGATTTTTCACTAATTCCTCAGCATTCCATAATAGGCTATTAAACTCTATAATTTTATTATTACACAATTTATTATTAACCAAAGATGAATAACCATTAATTGATTTGAAAACTATTAACGAAGAAGGCAATTTGTATCTTATTGACAGAGAATTTACTTTATCTTTAATCAAAATAGCACTATCAAGTTTATTCAACAATAAATATTTATTCCCTATTTCAATATGTTTTTCAATAATATTCGAAATAATAGATTGATAATTTTTATTTGGCAAAATCAACTTTTCTACAAATAATAGCAGCGAATCAATTTTCTCAGAAGATTTTGTTAGTTGATTGCTTTGAATAATAGTTGAAATTGTTTTTAACTCTAAAAGATATTCTTTATAATATAATTCAGCTTTAATCTCATTATTAATAGATTCATTATAAATAATTAAGCTGTATTCTTGTTTGAATTTTTCAGCCTGAGAAAGTAGTTTTTTCGCTTCAATTATATTATCAGTTTCAATCTCTTTTTTAATTTTCACGAACAATGAGTTATAGAACCCAATTCTTGCATTTTTTTGAGTAGAAGAAACAAGTTCGGGGCATTTCATGAAATTTACTTTATTGCAAAACTCATCTAATTTGCTAAGAATTTCGATAGAAAGTTGAAAAAACGAATTGTCAATTTGAGTTTGAGCCTTTTTAATATAAATGTTTATAATGTCAGCAGTTAAAATTTTTGCTTGATTAATTATAGAGTCCGATGGTTTGGTATTCTCAGCTAAATCAATAAGATTATACATAGCATCGGCATAATAATTTTGAATAAAAGATAGTTTCGCCAATAAAAGATAACTGTCGGGGAATTTATTATTAATGCTAATGGTTTTTTGTAGCATTTCTTCTGCTTTATCATATTCATTGTTATTAAAATAATTTAAAGCATCGTTATAATATATAATATGCAAATTGTTTTTAGTTGAAGAAGAAATTCTAAGCATAGAATCCAAAGAAAACTTTATTTTATTTATTTTGTTAAGAATATTAATAGGGTCGTTTTCATTAATATTTAAATCTTTAAACAAAGGTTGCTTTTCAATTGTTTCAACGGTCTTTTTTAATTGACCTATTTTATTCAAGGTCTCATCAACCGAGTTGTAGTTTGCTATATCAATATTTTTAAAATTGTCTTTTAGGACTAGTAACCTAGAATCAATATTATAATAATCATCAATCTCTTTCTTATATTTATTAATATCATTTAGGTTTTCAATTGTCAATATCAATGATTCATTATTAACTATAACAGATAAGTTAGATAACAATATGCTATCATAAAAAGTTTCAAAAGTAGTATAAGTTTCTTTTTCTTTTAACAGTTTAGAAGTATAGCTTTTTAGCTTAATATTATTGTTAAAAATATCAAATTGAACCGAGATATTATCAGGCTTTATATAATTTGAAATATTAAAATTTTTATAAACAATATCGGAACATTTTAATGAATTATATTTTACATATACTTTATAGTAATTTTCGGTTAAAAGAACATTAATTAATCTATTTGCATTAAAATCAATATTTATATTAAACTCATTAATAAGTGTATTATAAATTTCGTTTTTCTCAATACTTAAATTAATCTTGTTTTCATTCAAATAAATGCTTTTTTGAGGAAACAATATTAAAGGAAGAATATTAAGGAATAATATTAAGATTATATTTTTACTCATTAAAATCAATTTTTTATAAAAGTAAAAAAATAAAAATATTTATAATATAGTTAAGTTATAAAAATAAAAAAAGGAGGCATAATAGCCTCCTTTTTTTATAAGAATATTATAATAATTTATTTAATCGGTTTAAAATCAACTCTTCTGTTTATATAATCTAAACCTTTAGCAAGAGGAGTTTCTTCGCCTTTATATTCAAGTGTTAATCTTGTAGGATCAATTCCAAAAACATTTACAAGATATTCAACTACAGCTTCAGCTCTTTTTTTACTAAGTTCAATGTTATAATCAGCAGAACCAGTTGCATCAGCATAACCAATAACTTTAAGTTTTAAGTCAGCTTTGTTTTGTAACAATTGAGCAACGATAGCAATTCTTTTTACAGATTCAACATCATAGTTAGATACTTTATAAACATTAACAGGGAAGAATAAAGAAGGTAAATAATTTTCGATTTCTTTATTATCTTTTTTATCAATAGTTATACCTTGGAAGTTAACAAGAGACCCTTTTATTGAATTTTGTTCTAAGTCTTTACTATCAACAACACCATCACCATCAGCATCTTTTTCAACACCTTTTTCGTCAACAACAGCACCTTTAGCAGTAAATGGGTCAGCATCTAAATAATCAGCAATACCGTCACCATCAATATCTAAAGATTTACCACTACCATCAACTGAAATACCTTCTGGAGTACTAGGTTCTTGGTCGAAGAAATCAGCAACGCCATCACCATCAGCATCTTTTGATAAACCATCAATTTTAGCTAAAGCACCACTTAATTCAGCATTTGCTTCAATTGGAGTAATCCATTCTGGATCTTTTGCTTCGTTTGTGATGAATTTATAAGAAATACCTAATGAAGTATAACCATATTTATCTTTTGCAGAACCAATAGCTTTATAAGAGTCTAACTTGTCAGTATTAACACTTCTTAATGAACTTTCAAGAGTTACACTAATTTTGCCGTTAATTCTATATTTAAGACCTAATGCTAATGGAAAAACAGTTTCATTTGTTTTTTTCTTATTATAATAAGTACCATCATTGTTTTCTACTGTTTTTTTAACTTTTTCGTCAGTATCAGAATATCCGTAACCAGCGATAAATTTATCGGTACCTAATGCTAATAATTGACTTCTAAAGCTAACAATACCAATACCACCATAACCATAAAATGTTAATTTTCTGTCTTTAACTTCTGGGAAAAGAACATTAGATAAATTAACTACTGCACTTAAGCTATATTCAGAAATATTTGCTGTAAAATGTGAAGCAAGGTTTCTTTTTGTTCCTTTAAGACCACCAACAATATATTGACCTTGAAGACCAACATAAGAGTTAAATGTTTTTGTTAAAGATAAACCACCGCCCCAAGATCTTTCATTATCGAATTTTGCTACAGGATAGTAGTCATATTGTTTAATATCGCCATAAAATAGCAAAGATCCAAAATTTGCATTTACTGATACATTATCTAAAACGCATTTTTTGGCTTGGGCATTAGATTTTTGAATACTAACAGCAAACATTGCTATTGCTAAAAAAGTAATTAAAATTTGTTTGTTCATATCTAAACTTTTTTGTGATTTAAGCCTCAAAAATAAAGAATGTTTTTTTATTAAAAAATTTTTTAAGGGTTTTTTTTGCAAATTTAAAATATCTTTACAGTAAATTAATACAAAGAAACAGAACTTTCATCGGAACAAATTGATAAAATTTCAGATATAGATTTATTTAAAATGGGATGCATTAAATTTTTGTCTATTTCATTTAAAGGAATTAAAACAAATTTTCTTTTATGAAGTAATGGATGTGGTAAAATTAAATTATCTGAATGAATAATAAAATCTGAGTGAAATAAAATATCTATGTCAATAATTCTGTCTTCCCATTTTTTATTTGTTCTAATTCTTCCTACTTCAATTTCTATCTTCAATATCTTATTAATTAACTCATGAGGAGTTAAAATTGTTTCAATTTTTATAACTTGGTTTAAATAAAAATTATCACTATCAGTACCCCAAGGACTTGTTTTATATACAGATGATTCAGATACTATTTTCCCTGTTTTTCTCCCAATAATTTCTTTAGCTAAAAGAATATTATTTAACTTATTTCCTAAATTTGAGCCTAAACTTAAATGGGCAAAATCCATATAAAAAATACTTTTATACAATATAAAAAGCTAATCTAATTAAAATAATTTATTAATGTTTGTTGTTTTAGTTTATTTTTTTATATTTTTATCGTATGAATGAATTTTATTTTATTTTTATTGTGTTTAAAAAGTAAGAAGTATGAAATATAAAATTACAATTTTAATCTTGGCATTTTCTACGTTAATTGCATTGTTTTCCTTTAAAAGTGATCCCTCTCAGTATTGTAAAGACGAAAAAACATATTATAGCTTAGAAGAAGCTTTGAAAAATCCACTAGAAGTTAAAAAACTAGATATTGCTATGCAAAAATTGACTTCTATTCCACCTGAAATAGGGAAATTAGAAAA
>CAZJKL010000091.1:0-2011 GCA_964546655.1 uncultured Bacteroidales bacterium
AATAACTCTTTAAACAAAGAGTATTTGGTAAATATGACCGATACTTTGAGGCATCGTGGCCCTGATGCTTCTGGTTATTTCGTTGATAATATAGTTGGGCTTGGTCATCGTAGATTAAGTATTATTGATTTATCTGAATCAGCTAATCAGCCAATTTTTTCACACTGTGGAAGGTATGTTATAGTATATAATGGAGAAATATACAATTTTAAAGAGATAGCTTTAGAGTTAAACTTAAATTGCCAAACATCTTCTGACACCGAAGTAATTATCGAAGCTTTTGCTTTAAAAGGGTTAGATTTTGTAAATATGCTTAACGGAATGTTTGTTATTGTTATTTACGATAAACAAACTAATAATTTATATTTATTCAGAGATAGAATTGGGATTAAGCCATTGTTTTACTATTTAGATGAAAAGAATTTTATTTTTGCCTCTGAACTTAAAGCATTAAAAAAATTAGATTTTATTAAGAATAAACTCTCTATTAATAATAATGCTATTAACGATTTTCTTCATATTGGATATATCCCCGAACCATATACCATTTATAATCAGATAAATAAATTCCCTTCTGGTAGTTTTGCTGTTGTAAAAAATAATAATGAAAAAATAAATTTTTCAATTAGTAAGTATTGGGATATTGATGAAAAAATTTCAAAAAGCATAATAACAGATGAATTTGAAGCAAAAGGAAAATTAAAATCATTACTTGAAAAATCGGTAAAATACCGAATGATTAGTGATGTTCCTTTTGGAACTTTTTTAAGCGGTGGCATTGATTCGAGTTTGGTTACTGCTATTGCCCAATCATTATCTTCAACCCCAATAAAAACATTTTCAATTGGGTTTAATGAAGCCAAAAATAACGAATCACAATATGCTCGAAATATTGCCAATTATTTAAAAACCGACCATCATGAATTTGTTGTTTCTTATAAAAATGCTATTGATTTAATTCCCGATATTTTCGAATATTATGATGAGCCTTATGCCGATTCATCAGCGATTCCGACTATGCTTGTTTCTAAATTAGCAAAAGAGTATGTTACTATGACATTATCTGGAGATGGTGGTGATGAACTTTTTCATGGTTATGGGGCATATTTATGGGCTAATAGATTAGATAATACTATTAATAGACTGTTTGGAGCATCTGCTTCATGTATATTTTCAAAACTTTCAAATAAATATAAAAGAGTTTCTCATCTTTTAAAGTATGTAAATAAAGAAGATATAAAAAGCCATATTTTTTCACAAGAGCAATATTATTTTTCTAAATCAGAAATTAATTCATTAAGAAATACAAAATGTGAATTTTTATTAAACGAAAATTTAAAAGACTTTGAGAGAAAATTAAACCCAGCAGAATCACAAGCTCTTTTTGATATTAAAAATTATCTTAAAGATGATTTATTGGTAAAAGTTGACCGAGCAAGTATGAAATATAGTTTAGAAACAAGAGTTCCTTTACTTGACTACAATATTGTTGAATTTGCATTAAATGTTTCTCCACATTTAAAAATTAAAAATGGAGAGCAAAAATATTTATTAAAACAAGTTTTGTATGATTATATTCCAAAGGATTACTTTAACCGACCAAAGTGGGGATTTTCTATTCCATTAGATTTATGGTTAAAGAATGAATTGTTTTATTTAATAGAAGAGAATTTATCGAAGCAAATAGTTGAAACGTACGGCCTAGTTAACTATAAAATGGTTGAAGAATTAATAAAAAAATATCAAGCAGGGGATACTTATTTATATAATAGAATTTGGCTTTTAATTGTTTTGCATAAATGGTTTGTAAATAATAATATTTAAGTATGAATTATCACAGTAATTGTTTGATTTGTAATAGCAATAATATATATACTTTAGGTGATTTCGAAAGAGCTTATCTTGTTAAGTGTGAAGCTTGTGGATTTGTGTTCTCAAAGAAAATACCAACTACTGAAGAACTCATAAAACATTATGATGGATATGGCAGAAATGATTATTTATCGCCAAT
>CAZJKL010000091.1:2100-5005 GCA_964546655.1 uncultured Bacteroidales bacterium
AAGCTATAGAAAGACAAATAGAATTATTGATGTTGGTTGTGGAATAGGATATTTTTTAGATGAAGCTAAAAAACGTAGATGGGAAGTGTATGGAACAGAAATGACTGATAAGGCGGTATCTATATGTAAGGGGAAAGGTATAAATATATATCATGGACAATTAAATAAGAATAATTATAAAGAAGGTTTTTTTGATATAGTAACTTCTTTTGAAGTTTTGGAACATCTTAATAATCCTCAAGAAGAAATAAAAAAGTTTAATAATATACTCCGAAAAGGTGGAATGTTATATTTAACAACACCTAATTTTAATTCCTTCTCAAGAGCTCTTTGAAAGATAAATGGAATATTGTAGGATACCCTGGTCATTTATGTTATTATACAAAAGGATCAATTAAAAAATTGTTTAATAAAAATGGATTTAAACCTAAATCTATTTCAACAACTGGAATTAGCTTTACGCGATATAAAACAAGTAAAAGTAATCTCAAAAACAAAGAAAAATATATTTCAGAAAAGTCTGATGATGAGGTAATACGAGTAAAAATTGAAAGTAATTATTTTTTTATTACTATTAAGAAAATAATAAATTTTTGTTTATCAATTTTAGGCAAAGGAGATACAATAAAATGTTATTTTGTAAAAAGTTAAAAATAATCTATATCTCCTAATTCAAGTTTAGGGTTAAATTCAATATTACTTTTATTTTGATAATAGTAGACATAATTAATATAAGAGCTATGTTTAAAACTATATAATATTTTTTCAGCAATTTTATATGTTTGGTTATTATAAGCATTAATGGATAAAAATGATACCCCTAGTTTTGACAGAAAATTACAGAAAGACATTAAAGAATGTTTGCTTCTGAAATCACTAACAATTAATTGTGCTTCAATCCATTTTTTTCGTTTAGAAATTCTAAAAATACATTTATCTGTTTTATCATAATAATAATACTTATAAAAAGGGTGTTCCGAAAATCTCCATTTTATTGTGTCTTTATCCCAATTTGTTGAAAAAAAGCTATTATTTACAAGAATTTCAAAGTCTGAAGATGGGGTTATTAAATTTTCATCAATTATTGAACTATTATCAGAGTAGATATTAAATGATTGCTTAGCAAAACTTAAAGCATTTATTGGTAGAATAAGCCAAGAAACTTTTTCTAAATCATTCCAACCTAATTTTTTATATCCAGAATATGAATTTGATCCTGGAAAATTATATATCAAAAAATTTGATTGTTTAGATTTTATAATAGCTTCAGATGTTAAAACAGAAAAAATACCTTTGCGAAAATAGCTTGGATCTGTAGCTGAATCTAAAGATTGGTAGGCTAAGATTGTCTCATCCCCTCTTTTAAATTTCCATGGCCATAAAAAACGTGTCCCAATTATTTGATTTGTGTTTTTTTCACAAGCGACCCAAGCTAATGGTTCTCCAAAAATATTATTTTTATATTTCCATTTCCACCAATTTTTATTAAAATTTGAGTAAGGAAAAACTTTTGTTAATAGTGTAAAAACCTCATCTCTTTTTGAATTGTTGTTAAAATCAAATTCTTCAACATCATAAAATTTTTCTTTCATATTTTCTTTATCATTTTATGAAATCCAAACATATTGGCAATACATTCTTCAAATGTTCTGTGATACATATTTATTCGATAAAAGTAATTATTTAAATTGTTTTTATTAATAATATTAATTTTATCGTCTGTTCTGAGGAAATACTTATATCCTATTTTTGTAGCTATTTTCTCAACCTTTTCATTATACAATCCATTTGGATAAGCAATAATATCGCAGTTCTTACCTGTTAATTTCTCTAAAATATTCTTTGAAATATTTAGTTCCTCAAATACTTCTTCTTCTGTTATTTTTGTTAATAATGTATGAGAATGACCGTGAGAACCTATTTCAATGTTGTTTTCTAATAATTCTTTAAAATCTTCTTTTGAAATCATTTTTGAAAAGCAGTAAAATCCATCACAAAGTTCATCATACATTTGTTCAGTAAAACTCCTTCTTTCTTGTTTATTAAGATTACCTAAAATTTCAGTGAAATTCGCTTCTGTAATAGCCGAATTATTATAATCAATAGTAATTGGTCTATTCATATATTTATTGTTATGATAGGACACAATCTTTATTTGATTTAATATATCATAAACTCTAACAAAATCTTGAGGTTTATTTGTTTCTAAAATTTCAGTGTCAATATTCACATTAAATTTTAAATTATACTTTTTTAAAACTGGTAAAGCATTTTTAATAATATCATAATGTCCATCATCAAATGAGATTACTACAGCAGGTTTATTAGTTTTTTTAAAGTATTCTTCTATTTCTGAAATATGGATAACAGAAAAATATTTACTTATAAACCAACAAATTTTCTCAAAAACAATATTGGGAACAGATTGATAAAATTTTCTGTTATCGTTATTAATCTGATGAAACATCAATATATAAAGTTTGTTTTTACTTTTTCTTTGAAAAAAATACCTTAAAGAAATTAAGTATACAAACTTAAATAAGAATTTACGCATAAGTTGAATTTTTAAGCTTATGTAAAATTAATAAAAATTAATAGTAAAAAATGGTTAATATAAATGAAATGTTATATGTATAAACAATAAATATAACTTTATAAGACTGTATGTTTTAAAATTATTATGAGACTTGTTCTATATTATGTTGAAGAGTTAATAAAAAAATACAGCGTAGGCAATACTTATTTATATAATAGAATTTGGCTTTTAATTGTTTTGCATAAATGGATGAGAAGTTAGTAGAGCACATCTCATTTTTTTATGTTAAAATTTCAATTCTTTCAATCAATCACACTTGAATATTTTCATAAAAATACAAAATATTCAAGTTCAACTTACAATTTAACA
>CAZJKL010000092.1:0-4898 GCA_964546655.1 uncultured Bacteroidales bacterium
TACTGGACTTTATATTGTTTTTCTTAGACTTCGAAGAAGTCCTGAGGTTTGTAGCCAAATTAATGGCTACAAACCTTTGACCCCAGAGGGGTCTTACTAATTTTTGTTAGTTGCAAACTAAATTTTATTTGGTTCGTTTTCGGAATCAAACTACTAAAAAACAAGGTATAGATAAATAATTTTCTCGAAATATTAAATACTTAGCCCTGATTTACTTAACTTTTATGCTTTTAAAACTATGCTAAATTAAAGTTTGTAAATATTTCATCAGCCGATTTATAGCCCATTCCTATGCGAGAAATATTATATTTATCATATTTTTTTATATCATCTAATGTTCTTATACCACCTGATATTTTTATTTTAACATCTGTATTAAGTTTATTAATAACTTCTCGTATTACATTAACTTTTTGTGGTTCTGCTCCAATTTTAACTTTGCCGGTTGATGTTTTTATATAGTTTGTATTTCCTTTTATACAAATTTCAGCTGCAATTTTTGTTTGTTCTTTAGTTAACAACCCCGATTCAATAATTACTTTTAATAAACAATTATTTAAATTACATATTTTCGAAATTTCGAAAATCTCTGTTATTAATTCTTCTTCAATTATTTTAGGTAATTTTTTTTTGCTCCAATATTTTTTTAGTAGTTTATAATTAAAAACCATATCTATTTCATCGGCTCCATCGCTTATGGCTTGTTTTGTTTGGCTAATTTTTTCTATTTTTTTATTGTTCCCTTTTGGAAAAGATATTACCGTACACAATTTAATATTTGTATTTATTAATAATTGCTTTGTTTGTTTTATAAACTTTGGTAATATACAAACACTGGCAACATTATACTTTATTGCCTTTTTACATAATAAAATTAAATCTTCGGCTAATATTTGTTCTTCAAGATTAGTGTAATCAATTTTTTTCGAGAGCTCAAGCATTTTATTAAAAGTTATAGCATATAAAAATTATACTTAATAATGACAGTATAATAAAAATACTAAAAATTAAACAAAAAACTTTTTTATATATACCTTCTTCTTTCTTTGCCTTTGTAAATATTTTAAATTTCTCATCAATCTGTTGATTAGCTTCTATTTCAATAATAGTCTTTTTTGCAATTTCAATTAAATCACGGTTTCTTTTATCTAAAAACCAAAACAATACCGAAAACAATATTAGAATACATAAAATCGCTATCGTAATAATGTTTTTAAATAAAATATTTGTATCTAAAACAGCAAAAACACTTCCCATTAAAAATGTTGAAAAGGTAATGTAAAACTTAAAGGTATCTATTCTTTGTTTTGCATGATATTCGAAATATTGCCATGCTCGAGAATATTGTTGCTCCATTGTTTTTATTTTCTTAAATTTAATTTATCAATAATTTTTTTTTAATTTGAAGAAACAACTCATCTAAATCATCATTATGATTTAGATATTTTTTCACAAAATAATCTGTATAAATACCATCTAAGTTTATTGTATTATAAATATTTTCTTTTTTCAACTTTATAAAATCATTAATAAATATTTTTATAGAATCTACCATTATTCTTCCATAATTTATTTCTATATCACTAACTATTTTATTCAAAATTGTTAGAATTTCGTTTGGTAAAAAAGGATTTGTTGAATAATTTTTAAGATTATTATAGAATTCAAATTGAGTTTCTGTTAAATAGATACATTTAATATCTGAGGTTATCTCTTTTTGTATTCTATCTTCTTCAAATACATGTATTAATTTAACATTATTATGTAAAAAGGCATAAGGAAATGAGTTTTCTTTTTCTAATAGTTTAGGTGTTATTAAATTGTTTTCACTGAGGTGCTTTTTTGTGTTATTTATAAGAACTTTATTATATTCTAGTTTAACAAGTAAATATTCTTTATTGCGTATTAATTCTATTAGTTGAGACAAAATGGCAATTTGTTTTTTTCTTGTTTCTATCTTTAATGGTTGTAAATAAGATTTTTTCAAAATAAAAAAAGTACAAGTGGCAATTAATGTTCCTAAAATTGTTGAAATTATTTTTACAATTTCTTTTATTTCTATTATTTCTATTAATTGTAACATACAAACTTTTTATAATTTACATATCTTTTTCACTAACTCTTAATTTTTAAAATTTCATTATGAGTTATTTTAACAGCTTTATTATATTCAAATTGAATTTTTCTTATTTCTTCGAAATTACCTTTGTTGTTTTTTATCAAGGCACTTATCTTTTCAAATAATATTTTTTGTTTTTCCATAACTTTATCACCCGAAACACTAGAAAACTGTGTAAAATTTTGAATATGCCAATTTTCATTTTCAATAATTGAAATATTTAAATTTAACTCATTAATAATATCATTATATTTACTAGATTGACTGTTTATTTTCTGAATATCATTTAATAAACATACTATTTTAGAAATACTATTATTAAACCTTATTGCTGATTCAAAAAACAAATCTGCCCAACGAACTTGCCATTCTTTTTCTTTTAAAATATCTAATTTATTTTTTTCAAAATTTTTATTTATTTTTACACCTAAACATAATATTATTATTGGTGTTAAAATTGAAATTATAATCTTAACACATTCTATTTTTATTTCTATTGCTTCCATATCTCTTATTTTTTAAAATTTATAATTTATTTATTTTATTTATTTCTAATCTTTTACACAACGAACAGAAAGACCCGACTCCTTATAGTAGTCACTTCTGAAAACATCGCTGAGATAGTAGTGCATGCGCCGGGGCAAGACGAAAAGGTTATCGTTCTCCGTAGTACTCCACCAGTAACCGTCGTATCCAACATAGTAGAACTTCCCATCATTCTTACGGTCGCCACCCGGAAGGGCTGTAAAGCCGGTTTCGTTGGTTGCACCTGTGTTGGGGTTTGTCCAATGTGTTGTGTCGGTTTCTTTTAGTTTTCCTCCTGCTTCACTTGTACCACCCAAGTAATCGGTTAATTCTGTCCACTCGGCATCGCTTGGCAAATGCCACCCGGTTGGGCAAGCTCCTTGCACTCCACTTGGATTTGCTGTGCTACTTGTAGCTCCATTCATTGCCGCTGGCCAATTGTATAATACACCATAGGTGGTGTAATTGGATGTTGCTTTGGCATCGGCTACTACTGTGCCATTATAGCCATACACATAATAATAAGGTGTTGTTTTCGAACCTGTGCCTGGTCCAACTACACTTGGCAAATATTTTAGATTTTCTGCCATCCATACTTGGTTACCTATGGTTACTGTTTTATAAACAGTACCATCTCTTTCATCTAAGAGATTCATAGTCGTCAATAATGTTTTTGTTTCACCTTGGCTACCATAATTAATACCACCAGCATTAACAACATAAGCTCGATAATAATATGTTGTGTTTTCGGTTAAACCAGTTATATCAACCGTAAAATCACCTGTTGTGGCAGAGCTTGCTATTACAAAATTATTGTTTTTTGTTGGGTTTGGTGCGGTGCCATAAACAATGCCTCGTTCGGTTATGGTTGCACTTCCGCCAACACCTACAGTGCCACCTGCTGTGAAACTTGTTAAAGTGTTATTACTTGCAGTGGTGGTTGTAGCTTCGGCTAATGTTGTTGCGGTTTTTTCTTGCCCATAGCCATGCCCCGAGGTGTTAAAACCATAGGCGTTTATATAATATTTTGTGTTTGGCGTTAGCCCTGTTATGTTTGTATTAAAAACTCCCGAACTTATACCATTTGTAATTTTAGTATTGTTTACTGTTACATTTGGAGTTATTGCATAAACAATGCCTCGTTCGCTAACGGCATTACCGTTTTCGTATAATACTACTGAACTTGTTTTTAAACTGTTTGTTGTTATATCATAAACCGAATCGAACCTTACTATTGGTGTTCCAGATGGCGGGAAATTAAAATTAAAGGTATAAGTATTATTTGAATTTGGCGAAGCATACAATGTTTGAGCATAACCTCCGGCATATCCCATAAACCTTAACTGGTCGCCATTGTTAAAATACATTATTATTGTGCCTTTAGGTTCTTTTGTTTCTTTTGTTTTAACTTCTTGCAAATTTTGAGTGTAATCTATTTTACCTAAATATTCGTAAGAAAAATTTGAAGCTGTATTGCTTAACGATATAATACGGCTTGTATAATTATTTTCTTGTGTTTTTATGTTTATTAAATAAGTACCTTTCGAAATACCCGAAAAATTATAACGATGTATGCCTTTTTCAATTAAGTTTTTATAATTAAAAATTGCCTTACCAGCTATGTCATAAATATTAATATCAACATTGCCTTTTACCGAATTAAAAAACTCAATATTGCAAGTATTATCCATAGGATTAGGATAAACCTTTAAATCAAATTTTTCATTTTCAATTTGATTAATGCCAACACCAGTAACCAAATGCAAAACATCATTGCCGTTTATTGTAATATAAGTACCTTTTGTAAGGTTTTCAACATAAACAGTTTCTAATGTAGCACCATTACCAGCAAAGTGTATTAAATAATCTTGAGCTTGTATGGCTAATGTTACAAGCATAATAAATAACGAAACAGTAAACTTTTTCATAGTATTAAGATTTAAATTATAAATATTTTAAGAAACATTTGGTAGTATAATTTTAAATAAAAAATAAAATAGGGTTAAATTACATCGAAACAATATTACAAAATCAAATTCAAATATGCAAAATTAAATTACGCTTTTTATATATTATTTTTTATGCTATTATAATATAGTGTATGGCAAAAGGTAATAATGTCGCCACCTGTTGGGGGCAAGTACCGAATAGAGCAAAGCGAAGAATTTAATATTCAATGTATTTAGATTTTTCACTTCGCTACCAATGACAAGTTTTTTAAGTGTTTGATTATCAGTTGTATTATGTTGTTATT
>CAZJKL010000093.1:0-4679 GCA_964546655.1 uncultured Bacteroidales bacterium
CAAAATTTTTGCAATTAATATTTTCGTGTTTTTCTAGGAATAAAAACGAAAATTATTTTATATTTGCAGTTGAAAATATATAAATATCTCGAAATTTTAAAATAATAAAATTCGTGTTTTTACAGGAATAAAAACGAAATGGCTGAAACTATTACAAATATAGTAATAACAAAAATTGAAGGCTTTACTTCTGGTTATGTTTTTACCGCAAGCGATTTTCCTGTTGATGTAACCAAGCAAAAATCAGTCAATAAAGTGTTGGAAAATTTGACAAAATCAAAAGAAATTCTTCGATTGTCAAAGGGACGATATTATAAAACAAAGGCGACCGAATTTGGCGAACTTATGCCTGATAGTTACCAAATTGTAAAAGATTTGCTTGAAGAAAATGGGAAACCAATAGGCTATATTACGGGTTATCAGATTTTTAACGAATTTGGTTTAACTACACAAGTTTCTGCCATTTTGCAAATTGGAACAATTAAGGATAAGAAAAGCACGAAACGAAGTTTTTACAGAATCAAATTTGTAAAACAGTGGAACACAATTACAAAAGAAAATATTCCATTACTACAACTGCTTGATTGTCTGCGTTTTTTTAAAAAAATTCCTGATGTAACTCCTAAGGATAGTTGTCAAAGACTACTGTTTTTAATATCGAAATTAACTGATATTCAGAGAAATAAAATCAAAAAACTTGCCCTAAAATATACACCGCAAGCAATTGCTTTACTTGGTGCAATGTTCGAAACCTTAAATCCTAATGAAGATGTTGAAATACTGAGGAAAGCTCTTAATTTTCAAACATTTTACGACTTATCAATCCCTCAAGAAACATTGCCAACGCAAAAAAAATGGAACATACGATGAAATTGCACGAGGATAAAACTATATTTACACAGTTGCTCAATTTTTCAGCAAACTCACTAAATATTAGACCTGAATTTATCGAAAAAGACTATTGGATAACTCGTTCGTTGCAACGAATGGCACAAAACGAATACGCTGAAAAAGTCGTTTTCAAAGGCGGGACTTCGCTTTCAAAAGCCTACCGCCTGACAAACCGATTTTCAGAAGATATTGATATTGCTGTTGTTGATGTGAATTCGTTCTCGGGAAATCAATTGAAAATGTTGATAAAACGACTCTCCAAAGATATGGCTTCTGAGTTGGAAGAAATCGTAATTCCCAATGTAACAAGCAAAGGCTCACGTTTTTATAAGGCTATTTATAAGTATCAAAATATGATTGGACTAACTTCTTCGGTAGTAAAAACAGGACAACTTTTGATAGAAATAAACACTTATGCTAATCCATATCCATATATAAAACATGAAATATCCTCCTTTCTTGCTGATTATCTTACAAAAATAAATCGCCAAGATTTAATAGAACAATACGAAATGCAACCGTTTGAAATTAATGTTTTAGACAAACGAAGGACTCTCGTAGAAAAGTTAGTTTCACTAATTCGTTTTTCGTTTGAAGATGATGTTGTAAAATCACTATCGTCTAAAATCCGTCATTTTTACGATTTGTATTATCTGGTAAATAAAGAAGAGTGTGCAAAATATATACAATCATTTGAATTCCAACAAGAGTTATCTGAGTTGCTAATTCAAGACCAACAAGAGTTTGACCTTCCAAAAGGTTGGCAAACAAAAACACTCAAAGATTCGCCTTTATTCAGAGAGTTTTCTACTTTGTGGACAAATTTAAGTCCAACTTATAAAACTGAATTGATACCATTAGCATTTTCTGAAATACCCGACGAGAATTTGATATCTGAAAGTTTTATGAATATTTTGAAAAATTTACAAAAATAAAAACGACCGAATACACAACAATGCATATAAGTAATAGCGGGGTTTGTGGTGCTTTGAAAGTTTGTAATTTGCATCAAAAGTATATCGGCTTGACAGAGAAAAACTTCGAAGACCTCAACTACTCAAATGCTTTCCAATATATAATTAAACATATTTTGTTTGCGAAAATATTTTATTATCCATTTTTCAAATGTATTAAATACAATTCGGCACAAGCTTTTGCATCGCTTAATGCATCATGATGATTTAATGGGATTTTATAATATTTGCAAAGCGAAGCAAGATTGGCATTAAAAATACGGTAAGTGCAATATTTTTCATAATAAGGCTCTTGCATTCCGTAATACTCGAGGGTTTTATTTAAAACTTGAAAATCAAAAGACAAACCGTTGTGAGCTACAACGGTTTGATTCTTTATAAATGGTTCAATTTTATGCCATATTTTATCAAATGTAGGAGCATTTAATGTTCTTTGGGGTGTTATACCGTGAATATCAATAAATCTACCCCAATAATAATTATTTGGAGGTTGCACCAATAAATTAATTTCATTGGTTATTTTTCCATGTTCAACTCTTACAAGTCCAACCTGACAAATGCTATTTCTCTCGCCTTGTGCAGTTTCAAAATCTATGGCAGTAAAACTATTCATAACTTATAATGCTGGTGCGTGTTTACCTTTACCAATACCATTTGGATGTTTTGGGCAACTTGCTGATGTTAAAGAGCTAATAGAACTAAATGATTGCCCACAATATTTACAGGTATATTTTGCTTTTTCACTACCTTCATAAAGCTTGTGTTTGCCTTTACCTGTTCCTAATGGATGTTTTGGACAACTTGCTGAGGTTAGAGATGCGACACTTGAAAATTTTTGTCCGCAATACTCACAATAAAAATTTGCCATAATAAAATAATTTTTAATTTTTGCCTACTCTAAAAAGTTTTCGGCTTACCTTTTTTATAATAACAAATTTAAATTGTAGATAAGCCAATATGCGTCGCTGATTGTTTTTTTATAGAATGTTTTTTAATTTAGTAATAAATAACAATATCTTTATTTTGAGTTATTTTTTGAAATGTTAATGATGGTTTGTTTTAATTAGGTTTTAATTAGAAGTGTTAGTAAAGCATTATTTAATTATGGATTCCACTATTTTATCAATATTTTTTTTATTCCATTCTAATTGATCAAAAGTCCTTTTCTCTAAATTAATATCTACACCTGCAAAAGGCGTATCTACAATCTTGGGGTTAAGCCAATATCCGTTGTTTGTATAACTAACATATGACCCACTACCACCAGCTTTATTTATGCATTGTTAGTTTTAGCTAAAGCCTCTTTTACTTCTATAATAAGTGTTTTAAGTCTTTCGTATCCATTCTTAAAAGAAGTACTTTTCCAGCCATACCAATGTTTTTCTTCCTTAAACTCTTCAATCAATGGCTTTGTAAATATTTTATTTTTTTCAATTAACTCAGGAGAAACATCAGGGTTACATATGCCATAGTAAATAATTGAGTTTTGTTCAATCAGAACTGAAAATTTATAGTTATTATAATCTAGAATAACTCCAACTTTTTTTAACTTTTTATGTTTACTTCCATCGACTATCTCGCAGTTTGGAAAATCTTTTTTTAATCTTTTTAGCCACTCTGTCCAACATGCTTCTTGTTGTTCTTTTATTAATGGTTTAAGTTGATTCTCAAGTTTTAATATTTCTTCTAGTTTCTTTTCAAGTTTTGAAATATTTTCTTCTGGATTTGAATCCAATTCGAGTACACTAATAATGTGTTTTTTAAGTTCTTCATTCATGGCTTTATGTATTTCTCTTTTGTTAAACATTCCTTCCAAATAATCAATATATTGCTCAATTGTCGATTTCAAAAACACGTCTTTAACTCTGCAATTAGGTAAAACACCATTTTTCATCCAAGGCAAAATGTTTTCCCGAAAAGACAATTCAAAAAATCTCTCTTTAAATCGTTTTTTATAATCTTCTTCTTTAGATCCCCATGTTTGGTCAGAAGGTTTTTTATCCCCATCACGAGTTAGATAAATTATGAAAATATTTTTTTCTTTAATTCCTTTGTCTTTTACCTTTGTTATATATCTTGCAATTTGAACCTCTTGGTCAACTGCACTATGAATTTTATTTTCAATAATTAAAGCATAGTCTTCATCTAATATTAATAAATCTATTCTATCTTTTTCAGAAGTAATTTTTGGTTTAATAATTTTAAAATCAAAATAAGAATTTAATGTTTTTAAGTAGTTAATAAAATTTTCAAGCAGTTCAAATTTTAAACCGTTTTTTTGTTTTAATAATTCTGAAAATATTCGACTATGAGCATTTTCATTTGCCCATAATAAGTCTAAAATATTAATGTGATAAGGGAGTTTTTGTTTTTCTTTTCCATAAACTACCATAAAATCTTTCAATAAATTATTAATATTATTAAATATGTTTTTTTCTTGCTGAACTGTAATACTATTAAATTCTTTTGTTAAAGAATTAATTTTGTCAAATACTTCAATATTTAAATCCATATTTCATATCGGTTATTTTTAATAAGCCCAATATTACAAAAAATAAAACAAATAAAAAAACAAAACAAATATTAAACGTTACTTTATTAATTTGAATTATATGCATCATAAACATTATAAGCCCAAATAAGAATAGGAACAATAATAGTCCAAAAGAAAAATATACATAAACCACCTCCTATAATCCATATTAAAATAGCTTTTAAAATTTGCCCTTTTATTAATTGTCCTAATCCTGGAATAAAAAATGATATTAATGCTGGTATTCCGTGTTTTTGTTTATCCATTAATTTTGATTTATT
>CAZJKL010000094.1:0-4500 GCA_964546655.1 uncultured Bacteroidales bacterium
CTTGTTTTAATTTCGCCAAAGCTTGTTACAACTTCTACATCGCTTGTTTTAACTTCTACATCGCTTGTTTTAACTTCTACATCGCTAGTTTTAACTTTTACATCGCTAGTTTTAAAGTCACCAAAGGTCATTTTAACTTTTACATCGTTCATTTTAAATTCTACATCGCTTGTTTTAATTTCACCAAAGGTTATTTTAACTTCACCAAAGGTTGTTTTAACTTTCCCAAAGTGACTCTTAAACTTTTAGCTTGAAGTTTCTTTATTTCAATTCTAATATGGTTAACAAAATAATGAGAGTTCCCTAATAATGACTGATAAATTGTAACAGATTTTACTAAATAATTAACGGCTTCTTTAATATTCCCTTTCTTACTTTGTAAAACACCTAAGTTATAATATGTTTTAGCTATTTTTATATGATTTTCTGGGAATACATTTTTTAATATTTGTAATGCAGCTAATAATTTTTCCTCTGCGTTCGGAAATAAATTATTTTTAATGTCTAATTCAGCGATATTGCTTAATATTATTGCGTAATCTGGTTGTTCAATACAAAATTTTTCTTCATAAGTAAGAAGGCAATAATTAAGATATTTTTCTGCAATTGATAAACTATCCCTTTCTATTAAAATTAAACTTAATCCATTTAGAGATGATAAATATTCAGGACTTTCCATTCCTGAATAATACTTTCTGATTTTAAGAGAAAGATTGAATAAGCTATCAGCATCAGAATATTTTTGTTGGTAATAAAAAGTTGATGCAAGATTATGATAAGAAATAGCAGTTTTAATATTATAATTTCCATACTTATATATTCTACCTTCTAATGATTTTTCTGCATAGAGTTGTGCTTCATTATAATTCATGAAGTCCTCATAATATTGACTTAAAACATCGAATAACTTTATTGCAATAGAAGATTTCGGATGATAATCCCTTTGTATAATAGTTTCCATTTCTTTTAGTAATACTTCAGCCTCTTTATATTCTGATTTTGAAATATAAATTGAAGCTAAATCTATTTTTGAGTCTAAATAATCTGAATGCGTTTTTCCAATTTCAGATTCTTTAATTATTATACTTTCTAAACAAAATTTTTCAGCTTCATCATAATTTGCCATTTTAATATATAATGTAACGAATACATCAAGAACATTTGCAACTTCAATGTTTTTTAATCCAAATTCGGTTCTGGCAAATGAATAACTTTGTTTAAGCACAGAATCAGCTGAATTGAAGTTGGATGTTTTGATATGATTTTCTGCAATTTCCAATAGGGTTAATAAATAATTGTTTTTATCTTCAATATCTGTTTTTTGATGATATTTTATTGAAAGATTTAAAATAGAATCTGCAATTTTAAATTTCCCTCTCATACTATTCACATAACCTAAATCAGAATATATATAGGCTAAAACGATATCGTCAGTATAATAATTGAGGGCTATTTGATATAATGAATCCGATGTGTAATAGCCGCCCCACGAAGAATTAATTTGAGCCTTTGTATATATTGCATAAAAATATTGCTCTTGATAATTTTCATTATAAACTTGTATGATTTTATTATAATCCTCAAAATTATATATTGAAATAACTAAATTCAATACAGAATCCGCCTCACGATATTTTCCGTCTTTATAGTAAATGCTACCAAATTCGTTTAAACAATTTTGATATAAGTCGCTACTCCTGTCATTACGAATTTCTGAGTATTCCAATGATTTTTTAATACATATTATTGCTTTTTCAATTTCATCATTTTGTCTAAACGACTTAGCCTCTTTTAAATATAATATTTGTAAAGTTTGATTATACATTGAAGAATTATAACCGTAAATAATTGTAGCAAATATTTTTGCAGGAGAAATCATAATAACAACAAAGCTTACAAAATAAATTGTGTTTTTACGAAATGCTTTTTTCAAGTATTGGACTTCTTCGATATTTGTTTCCTTTAGTGATCTATATCCATAATAGGTTGTAATTAAAAATAATGGAACTGTAGTTATTATGATATATTTTGAAAAAGTTGGTTCTATTAATTTCCCCATTAATGTAAGTATGCAAATCGAAACAAAAATTCCATTTAGAATTGGAAGAAACTTGCTATTGACTAGTGTGGTGTTGTTTTTAAAAATAAAGTATCCGAAAAACAAATAGATAATGGAAAATATAATTAGTGTAAAACCAAATAAAGGTTGTGTTACCTCATTGTCATCTATCCAAATATTAATTATAAATATTACAGAAAATGTTAGTAGTAATATTTTCTCTAGTTTCTTCATGTTATTTGTCTTATTATTATTTGCGATGTCAATTTTTTTGATGTAAAGATAATTTTAAAAACCATTTTTCAGTCTAAAGTTGCCTTCAAATTATCAGCATAGTCTTATTACACATAGTACTTAAAAGTCCTGCTACATAAAGTGCATAAAAGTCTTGTCGCATAAAGTTCGTCAAAGTATATTTTTAGAAAGTACTTACCAGTCAATTTGGTAATGAAAATATTATTCGGATGTCGTTTTTTTCTCGCGTCTACAGCAATGGGCTATAACTATATTATATATCCAAATATAACTAACTTTTATATATTAAAAACATTAATAAATAGTTTTCTTTTTACAAATATAACTATTTATTCATTAGGCGTTGGCAAACAGGCTTTTTTGGTTTTTTGTGTCGAGTTAGTGGGTTGGCAAAAAACCAAATGTGCCTGAAAGTGGGTTGGCAAATTGGATAGCATCCCAACGTTTCGCATATGCACCGTAGCCGTATCTGCGGAGCTACAAATTTATCGCCCGTTGCCGCCGCCAATGCGGGATTTAAAGCCCGAATACTTGCGAAACGGCTATGGGGTATGATGCGGTGTTGGCAAAAGTTATTTATTTAATTATTTATAGTTTCTTTTTTCATCCATCCTTCTGTTATGCTTTTCCCAAAGTACTTACAATAAACCCATTCACCTTTAATTTTCTCAATATAAATTATATCACCCTTTATTAAATAAGCTTTTCTTTGAGAATTAGCATTTGTATCATTATAAAAATATGATTTATCAACATTAATATATCTTATCTCTAGCCAATTAATCTCTTTTACAATCTTAAAATCTGCAAATCCATCAGCAAAATGAAAAACATTCCAGCAACCCCCATGTTCCTCTGGAAGTTTTATTGAAATTAAATCAGAATTATTTATTTTAAGCACTCCCTTAATCGTATCATTATCATCTAATGGGTAATATGTGTCAATAATTGATTCTTTTCCTGTAAAAAATCCATAAATATAAAAAATACACGAAAATCGAGGATTATTAGTTGATTCATCATACCCTGAATAATTAGCAAAGTATCCAGTTATTATTTTTGAGTCTGGATTGTAAGCAATCTTTAATTCGGACTCATATTCTCCTGATTTAATCTGAGAGTATATAAAAGTTGAATAGAATATCAAAATTGATGTTATTAAAAGTCGCATTTTATTTGAAGTTGTATTTTTTATAATTTTTGCCAACGGATTTATGTTGCCAAAGTTGGCGGAATTTCACTTCCTTATCAAGCCGTGATAAATTTACAATATTTTTTTCTAACCGCAAGTAAAGTTGCTTTTTTTAACCGCCAATTGTGGGCAACATAGTGTTAGCGGTAGAGCTTTTCTATAAGTTTTCTATTTCCTCTCTAGTCAATCCTGTAGATTGAATTATGATTTCAATTTCAACTCCTTTTAATTTCAATGTTTTTGCTATTTCAATATCTCTGTCCTTTTTTATTTTATCCTCTGCATCGACCTTCATTGTCCATATCATACTTGCACTATAGCGTAAATCCTCTAAATGTCTATTATATGTCTTATATTCTTCTTCACTTAAACTATCCAATTTCCACAATTCCTTTGCCTTATCTATCCCTTTTGCTGTAAATGTGTCTTTTATCTCGTTGTTTTTCAAATAATAAATCCATTCATCTAAGGTGTCTTTGGCTACATCATTAAATTGATTTACTTTTATTACATAATATTCTGGAAATATCTCTGATGGCTCAGTCTTGCCTAATAATTCTATCTGTTTGGTCGACAATAATAATTTGTCTTTCTTATGTAAGCCTGTAAAATCTGTCTTGCCGTGATAAATATAATCTTCGCCTTGTCCTAAATCAAAATAAACTATATTTATTGAATATATCTTCTTCAAATTCCTATATGGTTCGCCTATACTTATATATTCTGTTAGTGTTTTTGATGCTCCATAAGACATTCTGTGAAAATAATCATATTCCTGCTCGTTTTGAATTTCTATTATCACTAATTCCCCTTTGGAATTTTTAACTAACATATCTACTCGGTTAAACTTATCTTTATTAAGTTTTTGATTCCCTTCGCTCTCTAATATGGTTTCTATTGTTATATTCTCTTTCAATAATTCAGATAAAAATCCTTCTAATACAGAATAATCTGCCTTATTTCTCAATAATCGTTTTATTGCCCAATCAAATCG
>CAZJKL010000095.1:0-3825 GCA_964546655.1 uncultured Bacteroidales bacterium
AAAACCAATGTAACTAATTATACTAAAATACAAATAAACAATCAATCCAACGGAATATATTTTCTAAAAATAATCATGAAAGATAAATTTGAAACAATTAAAATTATTAAACAGGAATAATACTTTATCTATGAAAAATTTTATATTTTTAGTGTTAATGATTTTTTCATTAACAAAATCATATTCACAAGTTAAAGACACAGTGAATGTATCTAAAAGTAAATGGACATATCCAGAGTTCGGTGTATATGTAAACTATGCATATAATAAGATTTATTTAGGAGATTATATAACTCCTAGTGTTTCAATAACTAAGAATAATCATTCAATTTTTTTTGGGCCAAAACTTCAACTTCTGCGAGAATATTTTTCTTTAATTGGAATATCCCATTTTGAATCCACTGAAGAATATATTAGTAATAGAAAATATGGATTTGAACTATCGTACAAACTATCTCCCAAAATAACTAAAAAAGTATTAAATTCTTTCTTTGTATATAATGTTGAATATATTCGAATATTAATAAAACAAGATTATTTTGATGGTTCGAAATCAACAAAAAAACATAATTATATAACAAATAATATCGGATACGGCATTAATGTAAGCATATCAAAAAGATTTTATATTGATCAAAATTTTGGAATAGGGTTAATGCATCATACCGAAAGTTATAAAATAGATGATGTAAATAAAGAAAATTCTTTTGAATATGAAAATACTAATATATTCAACGATACACGTTTTCAACTTTTATTTAAAGTAGGTATTGGATATAAGTTTAATAAATAAAAATATGAAAAATGTAAAGTTATTTAGAATAATCGATTTGTTCCTATTTATCCTTATTTATTCGTTATATGGGTGTGAAAAAGAACCATCTAATAATGAAAAATTTAAGAATATATATGGAGAATGGAAATTATATAAAGTAGATGGTCCTCAATGGAATATACCAACTGAAGTTAAAGAATACATTATTTTGATAATAAATGAGGATTTAACATATCAAATCTACATTGATGATATGATAATGGATAAAGGATTTATCTCAAATGATAAAAAAGACTCTCTATATTTATATATTAAATTTACTCCAATTTCTGATTTAAGAGATACTAGAGAGTATAAAGTAAATAAAATAGGAGAAGATACATTAATTTTAGGTTCAAAAAATAGTTCTGTATCAAATATATATTATAGGATCAAATAATCAGAAAAAGTCAAGCCCATTTGCAATTTGCGAAAAACAAATTGCAAAAAAGCTCGCCTTTTAATCCAAGTTTACAGTTCTAAATATAAAGAAAATAAAAAAGAAGGCCAGCACCCAACAACGGTTTTGCGTAATGCGGGGTTTTGGTGAAACTTGAAAATTTAACAACAAAAAATAATTAACTGCTGTAGGAGAGTGTTGTGTTTCAAAGAAACCGCACAACGCAAAGCCACAGCCGTTGGGCTTAATTGAAAAAAAACAGAAAAACTATGAAAAAAACATTATTAATTTTAGCATCACTAATTACTGTAAATTTATACAGTAGTGAAATTGACACAGTAAAACTTAATTCACAAATTAAAGATGTAACAGTGTTTATCGATGGAGCACAAATTACAAGAGAAGTGAATGTTGTAGTTTCAAAAGGCAAACATTTGCTAATATTAGAAAATTTACCCGCTGAGATAAATTCTCAAAGTATTCAAATTGACAATAATCAAAAAGGAGAAATTCTATTGGTAAAACATGAATTAACTTACCCAAAAGAAAAAAGTAAAACTGTTTTAGAGTATGAAGAAAAAATAAAACTTCAAAAAAATAGGTTAAATGAAATAACAAATGAGATTAGTGTATACAATATTGAAGAAAAAATATTGATAGACAACAGTGTTTTAAATAAAAAGTCTGATGGTTCATCGGTAGTAGAAATAAAAGAAGCTTCAATTTTTTACAGATTAAAATTAAATGAAATAAGAAAGAACATACTGAAACTTACTAATGAGTTTGATTTAGTAAAAGAAAATATTCAGAATTTGTATATAGAACTTAATAAAAAAGTATCAAAAGAGAATAAAACATACAGTAAAATTACATTCACTTTTAGTAGTGAAATTCAGATAAATGCAAGTTTTAGAATTAGTTACTTCGTTTCATCGGCAGGATGGTTGCCTTTATATGATTTTAGAGTAAATGATATCAGTAAACCATTAAATTTAGTTTACAATGCAAGCATTTACCAATCGACAGGAGAAGATTGGAATAATGTTAATTTAACATTATCAACAAACCGACCTTCTTTAAATAACATAAAACCAGAATTAGAACCATGGTTTGCAGATAAAAAAAATAATTCTCAAAAGAAAGTTATTATTGATGGACAATCTGCTATGCAAGGTATTGTTACAGATAAAGAAAACGGAAATCCTATCCCTTTTGCAAATATTGTAGTTTACAAAAATGGAGAAACAATAGCTGGTGTTACAACTGATTTTGATGGGAGATATACAATAAAACCTATAAAATCTGGATATTATGATATTAAAATATCAAGTGTTGGATATGAAAATTTAGAAATGAAAGAAATTGTTTTAAATGCTGGTAAAATTACTTTTCAGGATTTTAATATTAAACAAAAAGCTATGGTAGCAGGGTCTGTTCAAGTAGTTGAATATAAATCCCCAATGATAGACATGAGCAATACTTCATCAGGTATAACCATTACATCAGAAAATATAACAAGAATGCCAGCACGTTCAGATAATAACTATGCAGCGAAAGTAGGTAGCGTAAAAGAATTAAAAAGTGACGAAGTAGTTACTTTTATTGATGGTTATAAATCAAATACAAATATTACAAGCCTAGAGTATAAAATAGATATTCCATATTCAATTCCATCAGATGGTAAAGATTATAGTGTTAAAATAAAAGAAGTTAAAGTTCCTGTTCATTATATCTATTCATGTGTTCCAAAATTAGATAAAGACGTTTTTTTGATTACTGAAATTAATAATTGGCAAAAAATGAATTTATTGTCGGGTAAATCAAGTATTTATTACAATGGTATTTTTACTGGTCAATCTGAAATTGATACAAAAAATACAAAAGATACATTATCAATTTCATTGAATAGAGATAAGAATATAATAGTTGATAGAACTTTGTTGAAAGAAAAAAATGAAAAGCGATTTGTAGGTAATAACATTATAGAAACTATAAATTGGAGTATTACAATTAAAAATAATAAAGACGAAAAAATTAAAATAATTATAGAAGATCAGTTTCCTATATCTGAAAACAGCTCAGTAATTATTGAAAAACTTGAGGCTTCAAATGGAAAAGTAAATAAAAAAACTGGGAAAATTACGTGGGAACTTGAATTAGGTTCTAATGAACTAAAAGAATTGAGTTTAATATATTCAGTTAAATACCCAAGTTATATGAAATTAAATATTGAACAAAAGAACAACTAAGCCCAACACTATGTTGCCCACAATTGGCGGTTAAAAAATGCAACACAACTTGCGGTTAGAATAAAAATATTGTAAATTTATCACGGCTTGATAAGGAAGTGAAATTCCGCCAACTTTGGCAACAAGCTCCGTTATGTGTCACATTTTTATTTACAGCTTGGTTAAAAAAACGTCGAAATTAGTTCAACAAAACTGGACTGAAATATAAACAAAAAACCATTTATTGACATTTGGTTTATCGCTGTTTGAAAAAGAAACTTTAACTTCACGGAATTGCACTTTTAGACACGATGGAAATTAAACGGCTTGAGAAATTTTGTTCTTTATAGACTAATTTTGCGTTTCAAAGACGATTTGAAATC
>CAZJKL010000096.1:0-3781 GCA_964546655.1 uncultured Bacteroidales bacterium
AAAAGCTATTTTAAATTTAAAAAAATACACTTGCGGATTTTAGGAGCTTTCGGGGGTAACTTCGCATTTAATAACCTGTAGTTTTTTAATTACACTTTTTGTTAGTTTGAAAAACTAACTTTTACTTGGTGCGAAGTTAAAAACTTCGCACAACTGGGCTAACCAGTTGTTATTGCCACTTATTGGTGCATAATCGCCTGTAAAATAGTTTAAGCTATACGAGAACACGTCTTTTGCTATTTTGCTATTTGCATTGTTTGCAATGCTATTGTTGCCGTCTTTGCCAATTTCTTTTTTCAATATGTTTAAGAACTTTTTTGTTTAATGCTTTCTTTGCTTTTTACTGCAGAATTACGTAGAAACTGACCAGTTACAAACTACAACAGGGACTACTGACAAAAATCAATCTTTACTATCTTTTTCAATATTTTTTTCACTTGCATTTTTATTTCTTTACTAGGTTTGTTTATAGATACTATTGATTTTAAATACGCTCCTTGATTCCCGCCATAAATTTCTTGAGAAGGACTAGACATATATAAATCGCATATGCAATATTTTAATTCAGCAACCCAAATAATTATATTGTATTTTATAGGCCCTTTAATAAACGACAATTTATAGCTATCATAATTACTAAAACTATTTAATTCTATTTTATTAGTTTCCTTATATAGTTCAACTGTATCTTTAGAAAGATTTTTATGGATTAATTTATCAATAGCTTTATTTACACTTCCGTATTCGCAACATCCAATAGTATAAATATCAATAGGATCAAAAAAAACTAAACCTCCGTTATATGTGATATTATATAATATATTGGGGGATTCAATACTATCATTTTTTATGATTTTAAAGTTATTTATTTGATTTATTTCAAGCAAAGAATATTCTTCTGAATAACAATATTCTACATTACTATTATCGTAATACTCAATCTTAAATATCAAAACCTTATTATTAAAATTATTATTTTGAGCAATGCAATCTGCTACTGTAAATATAATTAATGAAATAATTATGAAATAATATTTTATATTTTTATTTTGTAGTTGTTTCATCTGTTGTTTTACTTTTTATTTCAGGAACTGATTTTAATATTAAATCAACATTTTCTTGATTAACATCCTCTGTAGGAGTGATAACTTTTCCATTTTCATCTTCTACCTTACATTTAAAAATACCTCCCGCTTTCTGATGCTCAGATTTAGTTGTTGGATTTAATTTATCATCATAATTCAAAAATATATGTCCTACTTCGTGAGCTTGTGTATGAGAACTATTTTTTGCTTTAATATTAATGCCAACAATAGAAAGAGATATGTTCATACGTCCTTCACCTTTAAATTTTGCTCTTTCCATTACAAAACCTTTTACAACTTGTATATTATCTTTAGACAAAGTGTAATTACTAGGATCTATTTTTAGCTGTTTTGCTTTATCTATAGGAATAGTTTTGTCTGCATCAAATTCTATCATATTAAACCTAAATTCTACAATATTTCCACTAGCATCTTTAAGTCCTTTATTATATTCATTTTCTAAATTTGTTTTAATTGTTGGGATATCAGTACTTTGATAATGATTTGATTCAGCAGTTTTACTTGTTGCAACATATATATCAACTGCAACTATACGTTTAGTCTCTGTTGTCCCATTTTTGTTTATTATAGTTTCTAAATACTGATAACCTTCCAGCCCATCCAAATCAATTGCACTAATAGGCGTATTGCTCGCAAACTGATAAGTAGAAAGTTCGGGGTATTTTTTGCCATAAACAATTATTGGGTCGGGGCGGTCGTTAATACGCCTCATATACTTCATATAAAACCTTTCGCCGTAGTCTTGCCAGCCGTTGAGTTCGGCGTCGTCGCGTTTGCCGTTAAAGCTGTTTGGGTAGTTGTTTGGCATAAATGTGCGGTTGGTTAAATATTCGCCAAATGGACCGTAGTCTTTTGATGATACTACTTCGGCGGTGTAGTAGTTTATGGTTTCGTTATCGCTCGAAACTGGGTTTGGCTTATCGCTAAAGGTTACCAACTCATTGCCTAAATGGTTGCTGCCGCTGTAGTTTCGGTTGCCTAAATAGGTTTTTTTTATTTCGCTATTTGGGCTGTTTAATAGGTCGGTTTGGCTTACGTCTATTCCTAACAGTGAACTGCCGTAAATATATTTTTCGGTTTGCTTAAATTGTGGCGTTTCGCCGTCTTTTGTATAGCTATAAACACTTAATAAATTGCCTTGTGCATCTCGTACATAATACTCTGTTTTTTGCCATACGCCACCACTTGTATATACATGTTTGGCTACTCGCTTGCCCATTGGGTCGTAATCAAATTTTAAATTACTTTTTGTACTGCCATTGGTGCGTATTATTTCGGTTATTTTACCATCGGCTCGGCGTTTTATATCGGCAATTTCGTCTTGAACATCGCTTTTTAATTCGCCTATCTCGGTATATTTATAGTTGTTTGTTCCTAAATTAACATTATCAAATGCTGTTTGTCCGCTTACAATATCATAATTTCCGGTTGCACTTGCATTGTCATTTATTGAATATAGTTTATTACTAACTAGTTTTCCTGATTGTGTATTATATCCAAAGGTTTGGTCGTCTATTGTTAAGCCTGTAAAATCTTTGGCTAACACTTTTCTTATATTACCATTGGCATCATAAGTAAAGGTTTGTTGGTAATTGTTATTATAAGCTGTTTCGTTAAATGTGCTTCCACTTCCCCACGTGTTATTTGAAAGGTTTATATCGTTATAGGCTTTCATTTGAACAAGGCGGTTTAGCTTATCGTATTTATAAGCAGTAAGCTGTGGCAATGCTTTACCATAATTACCCGACAGAGGGTCAATATTTATTATTGTGGTTACCATATTGCTTATATTGCCATTGTATAAATCTGGTGAGTCTATTGCTAAATTAGTGTTATTTTGCTTATTTGCAATAAAATTATTTGAATTTAAATTAACATTTGGGTTAATTGCTTTATAATCACCATTAAAATAACCTAAACTATAACCAAAAGCATCACGAGCTATGTATTTATGTGTTTGGCTTTGGGCATCTTTGCCGGGGTCGTTTGTTGGGTCTAAGGTTTCGGAGTTCACCCCTTTTAACCACCCTTGAATAGTGTAAGCATAGTCGATACCCTGCACTTTTTTGTCGCCTATTTCGGCACGTGCAAGAGGACCATGGTCGTAATAGTAGTATTTTGCATCTTGCTTAAAGCTTAAATCGTCGGTACTGGTATAAACATTAGTTATGCGATTGTCGGCATCGTATTCGTATTTGTGTGTAAACTGGTCGGGTTGTCCTTTTTGGTAATAAACCTTGTTTACATTGCCACTAATTAAATCGTATTCATAATCAACTCGCTTGTAGCTATCTGGCAGTTCGGTAAACTGTTGCAAAAGCACATCAACGTTACCGTGAATATCGTAGCTGTAGTGAGATGCGTATTTATATGGAGTTGGCTGTCGCCTCAAAGTGAAAATTTTTATTTTATTTCATCAAGATGCTTTTCGGCATTATTTCCATATTTATCCAAAAGCTTTTTTAGTTTTTGAACTAATTTTATATCAACATCATTAAAATCAGCAATATCTTCAACGTTTTTGCCTTTACGTAGAGCATTTATTATTGGCTTTGCAATTCCTATTTGTTCGCCTTCTTCTCTGCCTTTTTCAATTCCTTCTTCGCGAGCTGTATCTAAAGAGTTTTTTATATCGCGATAATATTTTAAACTATCTTCATATTCTTGATATTCTT
>CAZJKL010000097.1:0-3382 GCA_964546655.1 uncultured Bacteroidales bacterium
ACTGCTGCCTCCCGTAGGAGTCTGGTCCGTGTCTCAGTACCAGTGTGGGGGATCACCCTCTCAGGCCCCCTACCCATCGTAGTCTTGGTGAGCCGTTACCTCGCCAACAAACTAATGGGACGCATACTCATCTTTAATCGCCGAAGCTTTAATTTTAAAATGATGCCATTTCAAAATGTTATGGGGGATTAATCCAAATTTCTCTGGGCTATACCCCAATTAAAGGTAGATTGTATACGCGTTACTCACCCGTGCGCCACTCTCATATCCCGCAAGCGAGATAATCCCGTTCGACTTGCATGTGTTAAGCCTGCCGCCAGCGTTCATCCTGAGCCAGGATCAAACTCTTCATTGTAAGTATAAATCATTATTATGTTTTCTGATTTAATACCTGTATTTTTTTCTAGGCGTTATTATTATCGCACTTCAAATTTTCTTCAACTTTTCAAAGAACTTGTGTTCATTTTAAATTTCGTTTTTCTAAACGAGGTTGCAAAATTAATAAACATTTTTTAACCTGCAAATTTTTTCCAAACTTTTTTTATTTTTTTTTCAAAAATCTTTTTTCTGAACTTTTCCAATCGTTTGTTATAATCAAATTGGGAATGCAAAAGTATGATGTGTTTTTTTTTTATGCAAATATTTTTACATCTTTTTTTCAAATATTTTTTTATTGCCTGATTTTCAGCGAGAAATTTTTGAACTTTTTCCTATTTATTCAGTTTTATTCTCATTTTTTTGCTTTTTAACTTAACTTATTTAATATTTGTCTTTATGTTTTTAACTTAATTTTATGGTTGGATTTCTATTTTTCATTGCTTACTCTTTAATTTTTTGTTTCTTTATATATAAATACAAGGGATTAAATTCTGTTTTTTTCAAACCTTACTTGTTTGTTTGTTTGTTTTTGTTTAAACTTCTTATTGGTGTTGGTTTAATATTCTTCTATCAAAGCAACTACAACCAACGTGAAACTTCTGATGTTTTTAAATATTTTGATGATAGTAAAAAGCTAAATGAAATAGCGTATATATCTCCTTCTTCTTACTTAAAGTTACTTGTTTCTGATGATACAGGTGATATTAAAGCTAAAAATCATTTAGATTTATTAAAAAACTGGAAAAACAAAACCGAGGAACATATCAAATTCACTAAAAACAAAGGTAATGATTTATTTAACTCTCAACGAACAATCATTCGATTAAACTCTTTATTTCATTTTGTTTCTTTTAATAATATATATATACATACTTTATTTATGTGTTTAATTGGCTTTATTGGTCAAGTGTTATTATTTAAATCTTTTATTGTTTTTAATAAGGATAGGCGTTTTGAACTTTTAATTGCTATTTTCTTAGTGCCTTCTATTGCTATTTGGTCTAGTGGCTTACTTAAAGAAAGCATTATCTTTTTTGCTTTGGGGCTTTTTGTTTATAATTTTTTAAATCGCAATAGTCTGGTAAATATATTACTTGTTTTGCTTTCATTATTATTGCTTGTGTTTTCAAAGTTTTATATTGCTTTAATATTATGCTTTGCTTTGTTCTTATATTTTACTTCTTACTTATTATATAAAAACAAATTATCTGCTATTGGTTTATTGTTGTTTTCAGCTATTGTTTTAATTTTATTTAATAACAAAGCTTTTGAAACCATTGCTTCTAAAATGAATAATGAAAGTAATATTGGACGTGGTGGTTATTTTTTGTCTGACAATATTAATAGTAAGAATGATATTTATATAGATTATAATGATTTTAACAATGCTTACCCTGGCTTAAACCTAAACGACAGCATTGTTTTAAAAAAGGGTATTAAATATTATACTTATAATGATGGTAAAATAAATTTATCGTCTCCGTTAATTAATAATAATGAGAATCGCAGTTATTATTTATTGCTTTTTTACTATCCTGCCGGAAGTTTTATTGATTTACCTGAATTAGATGCTTCTTTTAAAAGTTTTTTAATGTTTTTTCCTTATGCTTTAAAGAATGCATTTCTTGAACCTTTGTGTTTTTCGAATAATTCTAAATTGTATTTATTGTTTTTTATCGAAAACATTATGGTTTTATTAGTTCTGGCTCTCGGATTTTTATTTCTTGACTATTCTAAAAACAAAAAGGTAATTTTGTTTAATTTGTCGTTTGCCTTTGCTCTTTTATTGCTTATTGGATACACTACTCCTATTATAGGGAATATAGTTAGATATAAAGCTCCTGCTATTACTTTCTTATTAATAACAATTGCTTTGTTTTACAACAGAAATCTTTTATTGAATAAATACAAGCAGTTTACTTGCGTCTTCTATAAAAAAAAATAGAATTACCTAAATGAAAGTAATTCTATTTTGAATTAGAAATAAGTTTGTTTTACTATACCTTAGAATAGCTTATATAAGTTTTTCTAGGGTTAATGCACATAACTGGTATTTGTGCTTTATTTGTTATCATATTTTGTTGATCTGGTGTTAAGAAAAATTCTGCTGCTCCACCTGAACCTTCTTTAGGATAAGTCATTATTACAATTAAATTTGACTTAACTTCTTTAGCGTATTTGATTGTTTCGTCTGCTAGGTCTTCAGAATCTTTATCAGAAGCTTTTATAACGAATTCAACGTTGTTTTTTTCTAATAAATTTTGAGTATAAGCTAAATTCGCAATCAAATTTTTCTTAATTAAAGGATCTTTTTCGGTTGGATACAATAAATGTATTTTTGCATTAAATTTTTGTGCTATATATATTGACCAAACAATTTTTTCTTTTGATTCTCTTCTAAAATCTATTGGAACAACTATATCATTATATTGGCTCTCAACAACTTTGTTTTGAACAACGATGAAAGGTATTTCTGAATCATAAATAACTCTTAAAGCATTGCTTCCAACGAATCTTTGAATTCCTTTTACTCCATGTGTTCCCATTATAACAAGGTTTGCATCTATTTCTTCTGCAACATCATTAATTGTATCAAAAATATTTCCTGGTTTTGCAATTATCTCAACGTCTATATTATGTTTTTCTTTAATTAATTTTGCATTTTGTTCTAAACGCATAATGGTTCCTTCTTGAATAATTTTATTGTCAAAAGTTTTATCTCCTCCAATTCTTATTAATGGTTTTTCGATTACATGTAAAATTGCAATACCAAAACCTGTAACTTTTGAAAAGCTAATAGCATATTCTATTGCACTATTTCCAACTTCTGTGAAATCTGTAGGAACTAAAATAATGTGTTTTTTGTCTTTCATATTAAATTTTATTTAATATTATTAATTTGTTTTTTAAGGATTTATTCACAAATATAAAAAGTATTCTTTTATTTTTAATTATTGTTGTCCGATAAAAAATTAAGAGAAGGAAGATATTAGTCTTCCTTTCT
>CAZJKL010000098.1:0-3271 GCA_964546655.1 uncultured Bacteroidales bacterium
TTAGGTATTGATATTGCTAAAAATATGATTAAATCATGTGAAAAGCGTTTTTCAACATATCCGAATAAAATCTCATTCAAAAATTATAAATTACAAGAATTAGATGAAATTGACAAAAAATTTGATTTGATTTTGTTCTCTTATAATGGAATTGATCATGTTGAATATGATATCAGAAATAAAGGGATAAAAGATATATATGAAAAATTAAATGATGGTGGTTATTTTGTTTTTTCAACACATAATATTATTAATATACCAAAATTTTATAAGTATAGAAAATCAAAATTAATAAAACCATTTATTAAAGAATTATTAAGATTATACAAGATAAATAGATATAATATTGAAAATAATATTAAAAATAAAAAATATTTATTTTTTAATGATGGAGTACATAACTTTAGTTTTAAATTAATATATATTGATATTAAATATCAATTTGAGGAACTTTTAAAAATTGGATTTAAAAATATTATTGCATACGATTTAAATGGTAATATTATTAATGATTATAAAAGTGATAGTTATTGGGTGTATTTTAAATGTGAAAAATAATTTTGATCGTTATTTAATACTTAACAATATTAAAAATGAAAAGTAAAATAATAAATAAAGAAGAAGCTATAAAAAAAATTGAAGATTATAATTTAAACCCATATTATAATATTTGGCATTATTCTTTTAATTATGAACTTTTAAAAGAACCTTTTATTTATTTCAATATTAGTTCTGAAATAAAAATATTAAAAACTGGAGTATATAATGATTTTTCGCCTCTGCCAATTTTTGTTTCAAGTGATTATCAAATAAAAGGACATGAATACAATAAACTTAACGGTATTTTTAATAGAGAAAACAGGGAAAATAGACATTTATTTTGGTTTATAAAAATTTTGGAATTCAATGAATTTTTAAAAATTAAAACAGAAACTAGTTCTAATTATAAAAAACATTTTCCAACTTCTTATACCTATAGTAGAATTAAACAAAAAATAAAAAATGATATTAAATTTTTACCATTTATTGGCAATGAGTTGTTTTTTATTGAAAACTATAATATATTAAGAGAAGAATTTTTTCATAATGGGGAAACTATTTTGGCCCTTTTTGATGATAATAACCCCAGGTTAAACAATAATTGGAAAAAAATAGTATATTTAGAAGTAGAGAAAAAAATTGTTTGTATTGCATTAATTGTTGATGATTACAAATCTATTTCATTAATTAATATAGCTACATTAAAAAACAGTTTAAGTTATGGTGTTTTCTTATGTACTGAAATTTTAAAATACTGTAGTGACAACAATTATTATTCTTTTGATGCTGGGGTAAGTGGCTTTGCGGGTATGTATAAAGAAAAAATATTTATAAATAGTTTTGAAGTTTATAAAACAAAGATTTCTTTTATAAACTTAGTTAAAATAAAAATACTTAAAATTCTAAAAAAGTGATTAAAAAATTTATTAATGTTTTTTTTTATAGAACTAAATTATTTTGCATCGGAATAACCAATACAAATATATTAGATTTTGTGAAAAACAAAAAACAGGATGATGTAAAATGGATGAAATATTCAAGCGGTTTTATTGCTGATCCTTTTTTTTATTCAAAAGACAACAAAATTTATATTTTTTTCGAAGAATATATAGAAAAGAAAAAAAAGGGGGTAATTTCTATAGTCGAATTTTTAGATAATAATTTTATAAATAAATCAATTATTATTGAAGAAAACAGTCATTTATCTTACCCAACACTTATAGAATATGATTCTAATTTGTATTGCATCCCAGAACAATCAAATGGCAATGGTTTATTTTTATATAAATCATTAGAATTTCCGAATAAATGGGAAAAAAGATTATTGTTAACTGGCAAGTTCTCTGATTCTGAATTCTTATTTTACAATAATAAATGGTGGATGTTTTGCACCTTTGAAACAGGAAACTATTTTGAGACTAATTCCAAACTATATATTTATCATTCTGATTGCCTTGAATCTGATTGGACTCCACATATAAATAATCCGGTGAAAGTTGATATTTCTTCTGCAAGATCTGGAGGAAAAATATTTTTTAATAATGGGGAGATATTTCGTCCTGCCCAGGATTGTAGCGAAGACTATGGAAAAAATCTTGTAATTAATAAAATTATTAAACTAAATGAGTTTGAGTTTGAAGAAGTTAAAAACACAATAATAAATCCTCAAAAATCCTCAAAATATAAAGATGGGATTCACCATATAACTGGGAATAATATTTATACAGTTATTGATGGTTATAAATATAAATATAGACTTAGAACTATAAATATGATTTTTAATAATATTCATAATATTATTAAAAACAAGCTAAAAGGAACAAAGGTTACAAAAGAATAAAAAAATAAAATATCATGAAAATTAAAGGCAAAACATTATCGGAAATTTTTGAAATATTAAACCACAAACGAGATTTAAAAAAAATTTTAAACTCTGTTGATAAGACAAATTTTAATTTAATAAAACAAAAATATAAAGATGCTTCTCCATACCCTGGTTATAGTAAATATTTAGATATTGAAAAATGGATGAATATGGATTTATGGCATGCAAATATTTTAAATGTTCATAAACAAAAAAACTTAAACATATTAGATATTGGAACAGGTGCTGGGTATTTCCCTTTCGTTTGCAAATATTATGGTCACACAGTAAAATCAATGGATTTAGATATTATTCCCATGTTTAATGAATTAACAGACATACTTGATGTTAATAGAACTGTTTTTGAAATCGAAGAATATAAAAAACTGCCTGAATTTGATATTAAATTTGATTTAATAACTGCTTTTGGTGTTTGTTTTAATAATCATTTACAAACCAAATTTTACAAAAACGAAAAAGCAAAAGTTTGGGCAGTTGATGAATGGAAATTTTTTATAAATGATGTCTTTGAAAATCATTTAAATGCTAAAGGAAGAATTTTTCTAAGATTAAATGGCGAAGGGAATGGTTCTTTTTATACAGAAGAACTTAAAAATTATTTTTTGTCTTTAGGGGCAAAAATAGATGGGGAAAGAGTATTAATTGAAAAAAACAAATAAAAAATCAGCGAAATCATCGGGAGAAAAAACAAATAGTTTCCCGCAGATATCGCAGATGAACGCAGAAAAAAAATTGTAAGATGAAAATGAAAAAATTATAAAAATAATCAGCGAAAATCGGCGTAATCCGCAGGAGTAAAATAAATGTTTACCCCAGATTAACGCAGAAAAAATAGAGAGAAAAATA
>CAZJKL010000099.1:0-3178 GCA_964546655.1 uncultured Bacteroidales bacterium
AGCTATCGGGAGGACTCGAACAAACAATTATCTTAATTTATATATTATTATTTGTTTTAGGATTTTCTTTTTATATCAAAAAAAAAAAGAACCTCACCGTTTCTGATGAGGTTCTTTTTGTAGCGGGGGCTGGACTCGAACCAACGACCTACGGGTTATGAGCCCGCCGAGCTACCACTGCTCCACCCCGCAATATATCTTGCTAGTATTTTCAATAAACAAAGTGCAAATATAAAGTTTTTATTTAATAATCTTATAATAAAATTATATATTTTTTATTATTTCAAAATATACTTCTATTAAAAAAGGGCTTAGATTAAATAAAAAAACCGATAGAACTATTAATTTCTATCGGTTTTAAAATTATTAAAATAAATTTATTTTATCTAGCATATTTATAAGATTTGCCTGGATAAATAGCTGAATCACCCAGTTGTTCTTCTATTCTTAATAATTGATTATATTTTGAAATTCTATCAGAGCGAGAAGCTGAACCGGTTTTAATTAATCCCGAATTCATAGCAACAGCAAAATCAGCAATGGTTGTATCAGATGTTTCGCCTGATCTATGGCTTATAATGGTTGTAAATAAATTTTCTTTAGCCATTTGAACTGCATTAATAGTTTCGGTTAAAGTTCCTATTTGATTTAATTTAACTAAAATTGAATTTGCTGATTTATCTTTAATTCCTCTTTCTAATCTTTTTACATTAGTTACAAATAAATCATCGCCAACTATTTGAACTTTATCTCCAATAGTTTTTGTTAATTTAGCCCAACCTTTCCAATCATCTTCTGCTAATCCATCTTCAATAGAAATAATTGGATATTTTTTTGTCCATTCTTTCCAATAGTTTACCATATCATCAGAAGATAATTTTTCTCCCGAAGATTTTTTTAAATGATATACTTTTTCTTTTTCAATATAAAATTCACTAGAAGCAGCATCTAAAGCCAAATAAACATCTTCGCCAGGTCTATATCCAGCATTCTCAATAGCTTTTAAAATAACTTCAACAGCCTCTTCATTAGATTTTAAATCTGGAGCAAATCCACCTTCATCACCAACATTAGTTGATTTTCCTAATTTTTTAAGAACATTTTTCAAATTATGAAAAACTTCTGTTCCCATTCTTAAAGCTTCACTAAAAGTAGGTGCACCAACAGGCATAATCATAAATTCTTGAATATCTATACTATTATCTGCATGAGAACCACCATTTAAAATGTTCATCATTGGAATAGGTAATACACAAGCATTAATTCCACCAATATATTTATACAAATACTGATTAGTTTCTTGAGCTGCTGCTTTTGCTACTGCTAAAGAAACACCTAAAATTGCATTTGCTCCAATGTTACCTTTATTTTCAGAACCATCAAGTTCTATCATTATTTTATCAATTAAAGCTTGGTCTGTAACTAATAAACCTTGCAACTCTTCATTTAAAACTTTATTTACATTAGAAACTGCTCTTAAAACACCTTTTCCCATATAAATACCTTTATCGCCATCTCTTAACTCCACTGCTTCATGAATACCAGTTGAAGCACCAGAAGGCACGCCTGCTCTTCCTAAAAAACCTTGTTCTGTGTAAACATCAACTTCTACAGTTGGATTCCCTCTTGAATCTAACACTTGACGGGCTTGAATTTTAGCTATTCTTGACATATATAAAAATATTAAATTAATAATTAATTGATTGTTGTTAAAATTAAATTAAAAAATTATTTAAATGAAAATTTTAATAAAAATATTTTAAATTTTATAAAAGAATTTTTGATTAATGATTTATTTAAAAAGTATTTTTGTAATTCTTAAATTTAATTATATTAATTATTCTTAATAATATATGAAACACAAAATTTTACTGTTATTCCAAATATTTATCTTATTTATTGGAGTTCAATATTCTATTTCTGCCGAAAGTAAGTTGGCAATTAGTGGCTATGTAAAAGATGCTTCTTCGGGAGAAGTATTAATTGGAGCATTAGTTAGTGTTAAATCCATAAATTATGGAACAAGCACAAATGTTTATGGTTATTATTCATTAAGTTTACCAAAAGGAGATTATGAGGTTACATACTCATACTTGGGATATACAACAATAAATAAAAAAATTGAATTAAAAGAAAATGTAAGATTAGATATTTCATTGGATATATCTAACACATTGGTTTCAGAAGTAAAGGTTACCGGCACTAAAAACAATGAAAACATAGAAAACACCGAAATGAGTGTTGCCAAACTTCCTATTAAAACAATAAGAAAAATACCTGTATTAATGGGAGAAGTTGATGTAATAAAATCAATACAATTATTGCCTGGTGTTTCATCTGGGGTTGAAGGCTCAACTGGATTTTATGTAAGAGGAGGAGGTGTTGATCAAAACTTAGTTTTATTAGATGATGCTCCGGTTTACAATGCATCTCATGTTGCAGGCTTTTTCTCAGTATTTAATGGTGATGCTGTTAAAAATATTACATTATATAAAGGTGGTATCCCTGCCGAATATGGTGGAAGATTATCTTCAATTTTAGATATTAGAATGAATGATGGTAATATGAAAAATTACAAAGTAACAGGCGGTGTTGGCATTTTATCTAGTCGTTTAACTGTTGAAGGACCTATAATAAAAGATAAATGTTCTTTTATTATATCTGGTCGCAGGACATATTTTGATTTATTTCTTCCTTTGGCAAAAGACTCTTTAGCAAAAGAAAGTAAAGTTTATTTTTATGATTTAAATGCAAAATTAAATTACAATATTAATAATAATAATAAATTGTTTTTATCTGGATATTTTGGAAGAGATGTTTTTGGACTAGGGAATACAATGTCAATGGATTACGGAAATAAAACCGGAACTATTAGATGGAATCATATTTTTAATGAGAAACTATTCTTTAATTTAACTTATGTTTATAGTAATTATTTATACAAATTAAAAAGCGAAGATGACCTATCTGTTTTTAATTGGAATTCAAATATTATTGATAATTATTTAAAAACTGATATTACTTTATACCCTAATGTAAACAATACGATCAAAATTGGAGGAGGCGTTGGATATCATAAATTTGATCCGGGCAAAATTAATGGAAGCATGGATACAGTGAGTTTTGAGTTTAAAATACCAAATAACTATGCTTTAGATTATTTTGCATTTATTCAGAA
>CAZJKL010000100.1:0-3116 GCA_964546655.1 uncultured Bacteroidales bacterium
ACAATTGACAAAGTGCTAATTGAAGATGCAATAAAACAATCAAGAATTAATCAAAACGATACGGTCTTAGATATTGGTGCAGGAAAAGGATTTCTAACTGTACATCTACTACAAAAGGCAAAATTAGTCATTGCGATTGAGAATGATTTTGAGTTAATAACGCATCTAAAACACAAATTTAAACAAACTCAAAACATTCAAGTTTTTGGATGTGATTTCAGGAATTATAAAATTCCTAATTTTTCGTTTAAGGTTGTTTCTAACATACCATTTGGTATAACATCAGAAATTTTAAAAATATTGATGTTTGAAAATATGGAAAGTTTTCAGGGCGGTTCAATTTTCCTGCAATTAGAACCTGCTAAAAAGTTATTTGTAGACAAAATCTTTAATCCTTACACTATCCTATATCATACATTTTATAGTTTGAAGATAGTTTACGAAATAAATCCTAATAGTTTTATACCTCCTCCAACTGTTAAGTCTGCTTTTCTTAAAATTGAACGAAAACCTTTACATATTGATTTTAATCAGAAAGTCAAATATTTAAATTTTCTATCCTTTCTGTTACAAAAACCTAATTTACCTGTCAGAACGGCTTTAAAATTAATATTCAGAAAAAGTCAGGTTAATGAGATTTCCGAAAAATTTGGAATTAATTTGAACTTAAAAATCGTGAATCTATCTCCAAGTCAATGGGAAGATTGTTTTATTGAAATGCTGAAAGTTGTCCCTGAAAAGTTCCACCCTTCATAATCACTTCTTTTATATTAAGGTGGTATTTCCATTATCGGGGTCTTGTCTTTTAAGCTGACGCACAACGGAGCTTGTTGCCAAAGTTGGCGGAATTTCACTTCCTTATCAAGCCGTGATAAATTTACAATATTTTTTTCTAACCGCAAGTAAAGTTGCTTTTTTTAGACGCCAATTGTGGGCAACATAGTGTTAGCCCCTGTTTTTATATTTTTTTCATATTTTTAAGAGTTTCATAGTGCTTAGTTTTAATAAAATCATCTTTAACCTTTAAAGGGAGCATATCAATTGATATTTGTTTTCTGAAAATCCAAACATATATATTCCTTGCATCTCTACTTCTTAGTGGTATTTTAATAAAAGGCAACTTGTTTTGAATTTCAGTAGCTTCACTTACAAACTGTTCTTCAGAGGCTTTTGTCATAGAAGTTATTTGTGCAATTACTTCTTCTGTAGTTGGTTTATTCATAAGCATTACTTCAATACAGGTATCAATGTTTCTTTCTATATGATAATCATTTAAATGTTTAGATTCTTTATTGTTTTTTTCATATTGCTTGAGTCTATCAATTTCTTTTAAAAATTCTTCCTCAGTAATACGCAATCTCCAAAGTTCATTTTTCTTTGACAATTCTTCTTTCTTTGTACGATAGACTTTTAGATATTTTTCCGTTGATTGCATCTTATAAATTTTTTATTAAAAAATAATTATCAAAAATCAATTAATTTAAATTGTTATGTTTTGTCCCTTTAACAATAATATTCTTAACCCAATCAATAATTAAGTTTCCATCTTTTATAATAAATTCTTGTCCTTTTGCAGCAGATTGAAAAAAATCATTTTTAAACGAGTTTTTATTATGATATGTAATTTGTAATTCTTTAAATATCTCAGGTAATTGCCATTTACTTCTAGGCATTCCTGATTTAGAAAGGACTAAATCATCATTATAAGACAAACAGCCATATCCTTTATATTTATTAATAAAACTAAGTTCATTTGAAGCTTCATAAATACAGTCATTTTTTTCGTCAAAATTTGCATGAGGATGATGCTCAATATTCGTAATCTTTTGTGTACGTTCCTTGTATTTTTCTCCAATCTGAAAATATCCAAAAATAACGTGCAAGTCAGGAGCATTTTTAATATATCTCAGTCCTTTTTCAGTCATTTCAGTTTTTTTAAACCAACCGAAGAATAAAAAAACATCATCAATATCAACATTCATATTGTCTAGGTGAGTTTGTGCTGCACCTGATTGTCCATAAAGACCTTTCCAATTTTCATTTCTTGCTTTTGCTTCAATTCTAATGTCTGGGTCTAAATGGCAATATGTATTTTTGTCTATATTTGTTCTTGGTCTCAGTTGTTTTATAATATCAAGATACGATTCGTTATTATACTTAGGTTCAGAAAAAAGAATTCCTCTATTATATGGAATTGGTAATGACAATAATGTTCCATCAGGTAGTATGGGACTTGGTTGAGCTCCATAGCTTGAATCAAAACCTTTTCTACTTAATATTACTTTCATAAATTTACAACTTAAAAAATGTGCATATATGTATTCTTAATTTGCTTTCTTTTTATTATTTATTTCCTTTTCCGCTGTCCAGAAAATAAAATCAAGAACCTTATAATCCGAAATATTATATTTTACAAAACGTAATTTAAACATATCTATAACATTTTCAAGCAGTTTTTTTTCTATTATTTTGTTATATGTAAATTTTATTTGTTCATATTGATTTATATAGGTATTTAATTTTTCATCAAAATCTTTTTGTCCATATGGTTGCTTAAAGTCAAAAAGTCTTGCTATTTCATTATCATAAATAGGTTTAAATATATCTAATGTATGAATCATTTTTGTTGCAAATGAAAATTGCATATTTCTTTGCCCTCTTCTGTTTTTTTCATCTTTTAACCTATTTAAAATATATTTAATATCAAAAATACCTTTATCAATACACTCATCAAAAACAACAAAATATAATTTTTTAAAAGAATCCGTCAAACCAGCGTTGTTTAAACCATAAAATGTTGAAAACACATGTTGAAATACTAAATTATCTTTAACATTACCTTTTTGGCTTTCTTTTATTATAAATTCATAAACAGCAACAGATAATTCTTTGATATTCTCTATTATCAGTTTATCATTCTTTTGAACAAAACAAACTATTTTAGTTGCTTTTTCTACATCATAAATAATATTTAATTCAATATTCGATGTATATGTAAATCTACTCATATTTTCTTTTTTTAAATTGGGGCTAACGGCTGTGGCTTTGCGTTGTGCGGGTTCTTTGAAACACAACTCTTTCCTACCGCGTTGATTATTTTTTGTTGTTAAATTTTC
>CAZJKL010000101.1:0-2982 GCA_964546655.1 uncultured Bacteroidales bacterium
TTATGTTGGCTAGTGGAGAACCTACTCAATTAGAATTAGAAATTTTAACAACTGTTACTGCAACTTTTAATATCGAAGAGGAGGAATATAGCAAAATCAAATTCTTTATTGAAAAGGATTTAGAAGAATTACCTGAATTACTCGAATTATTAATTATTAATAATAATCAATACTTTGATAAAAAACCAATAAAACATATTTATTCAGAATTTCTTGATGGTCATATAAGAGTTCTTAATATTTCTAGTGTAAATATGTATATTATTAAATATATTGGTAATGATGAATTATATTTAAATGGTCAAATATTAAAAAAAGAAAGAATCTATGTATTAACTGTTGGGTCTTCAATTAGAAGTTCAAAAGTACAATCTATATATTATAGCGATATTATATCGTCGTTTTTATCAGATAAGGTTGAAACAAAAATAGTATTCCAAGCAAATGACCTTGAATATATTTTTAGTAAAAATGTATATGGAATTAGAAATTTAAATATTGAAGAATATTCAGGTAGATTAGTTGGCATAATGGGTGGCAGTGGTGCTGGTAAAACCACTTTATTAAGTATTTTTAATGGCATGAATCCACCGACTAGCGGTGAAATATTAATAAATGGGTATAATCTTTATACAGAAAAAGATTTATTAAAAGGAGTCGTAGGATATGTATCTCAAGATGATCTTTTAATTGAAGATTTAACCGTTTTCGAAAATTTATTTTATAATTCAAAACTATGTTTTGACGGATATTCATCGGAGCAAATAACCACAATGGTTAATGAGATGTTGACAAGTCTAGGTCTTTTTGAAGTTAAAGATTTAAAAGTTGGAACACCTTTAAATAAAAAGATTAGTGGAGGTCAAAGAAAAAGATTAAATATTGCACTTGAATTAATTAGAGAACCAAATATTTTATTTGTTGACGAGCCAACATCAGGACTTTCATCAAGAGATTCTGAAAATATTATGGATTTACTTAAAGAATTAACTTTAAAAGGAAAGTTAGTTTTTGTTGTTATTCATCAGCCTTCTTCAGACATTTTTAAAATGTTTGATAATTTAATCATATTAGACCAAGGAGGATATATAGTTTATTACGGAAATCCGGTTGATTCAATAACTTATTTCAAATCTATTTCTCATCAAGCTAGTAATACACAAGGAGAGTGCCCTAATTGTGGCAATGTAAATCCTGAGCAAATTTTTAATATTATTGAATCAAAAGTTGTTGATGAATATGGAAATTTAACTTCTGAGAGAAGAATTTCTCCAACAAAATGGAATGAATTTTATATAGAAAACAAGAAATCCAAAACTTGCAAAAACCAAAAAAATAAAAGAGAATTACCACATCATCTTTTTAAAATACCAAATTGGATTAAACAGGTTAATGTTTTTATTACAAGAGATGTTATTTCAAAATTAGCTAATAGGCAGTATATTTTAATAAATTTACTTGAATCACCATTATTAGCGTTTATCTTGGCTTATGTAGTTAAATTTTATAATGTTGATGTTGCTACAACCGAAGGATATGTTTTTAGAGAAAATGAAAATATTCCTATATACATATTTATGTGTGTTATTGTCTCAATATTTGTTGGATTAACAGTAAGTGCCGAAGAGATTTTTAAAGATAAAAAGATATTAAAACGCGAACAATTTTTAAATCTAAGTAGGTCGGGATATTTAATGTCAAAAATATCTATAATGTTCTTTTTATCAGCAGTTCAAACAATTTTGTTTATAGTAATTGGAAACACAATTCTTGATATTAAAGATATGACTTTAGATTATTGGATTGTATTGTTTAGTTCAGCAGCTTTTGCTAATTTATTAGGTTTAAATATTTCAGCATCATTTAATTCAATTGTTACAATTTATATATTAATACCTTTTATTGTTATACCTCAATTATTGCTTAGTGGTGCAATGGTAAAATTCGAAAAATTAAATCCAAGTATTTCACACCCTAATAAAATTCCGATTATTGGCGAAATAATGACTGCAAAATGGGCTTATGAAGCACTGGCAGTTAATCAGTTTAAAAATAATAAATTTGAAAATGCTTTTTATTATTATGATAAACAAATGAGTATTGCCGATTTTAAAAAGAATTTTTGGATACCAAGATTAAAAGCCAAAGTTGATAAATGTGAAGCACTAATAGATAATAAAAGCAGAAAAAAAGACGTAATTAATGATATTAATATTCTTAAGTCTGAAATAGAAAAACATTTAATTGAAATAAATTTAATGAATCATCTAATAGGAGATATGTTTAATCCATTACTAAAATTTGAATATGTTGATAGTTTAAATTATTCTAGTTTTTCAAAAAATGTAATTAATAGAACAAGAGACTACTTAAACTTAGCTAATAAATTTTATATTGAATTATACAATTTATCTTATCGAAAAAAAGACGATAAAATAATAGAGCTTCAAGGTAAATTTGATTCACAAGAAGAATTTATAAAAATTAAAAAACAATATCAAAACAAGAGTCTTACCGAATATGTTACAAATAAAAACGAGATTAATAGGGTTGTAGAATTAGATGGTGAATTATTTCAACAAGTTGACCCAATTTATATGGATCCTATTCATAGAGGTAATATTTTCTCTCATTACTATGCCCCTCAGAAAAAATTCTTCTTTGGATATATGGATACATACTGGGTTAATATAATTGTTATTTGGGTAATGACTATCTTTCTTTATATAACTTTATATTATAATGTTTTCAAAAAAATATTAACTGCAATTGAAAGAGTATTCAATAAAATTCAAAAAATTATATTGAATAGAAGAAAAGATTAATTAATAAGAAAGCTGTTTTATTATAGTATATATCTGAATTTTTCTATTTACAACGAAAAAATAGTCCATTCCAAATAAACTTGTGAAACTTTAATTTTTTTTGGTATAATGGACAAAATTAATGGTTTTTTTTAGACGATGTTCTCTAATAGACATT
>CAZJKL010000102.1:0-2863 GCA_964546655.1 uncultured Bacteroidales bacterium
TCATCTCTAAATTTCATATCCACCCAAAATGATGTAAGCGTAGTTGAAAGCCCAGAAGTAAGTATAACTTGTACACCTTGTGGATTTGTAACCCGTAATTGATATGTTCTTAAATCTCCTGTACATGTTGAATTTCCTAATCTAACACGCACCTCTCTTAATACGGTACCTGTTGTAGATAAACCAGTAATTGGCAACCCAGAAGTAGTTATTGTTTTCGTTAAAGCTGTGGCCCAGGCATTATTTGAGTTCCAACTGTTACAAGCTTCTACTGTTGTATTTGAAAAAGTTTGTATTTGTGAATATACATTTTGAGATAAAAAAATGCACAAAAAAAGCATTAACAATTTATTGGTTAATATCTTCATAATTATATAGGGTTTATTTGTTAAAAACTATATCTTAATTAATTATGACGTAAAAATCATCTCTAAAGTTGTATCCTAAAATTTAATTTTTTGTCAAAATTTTACTAAAAATAATAATTTTTATTTCAAGAATACTAAAATAGTAATATTTTTTTACATTTAATTTAATTAACTTTTAATGTTTATATTTTTATTTCATTTATATTTTTGATGATTTTCTTTATTAAATCGAATTCACAACTACCTATTAACTTAAATTCATATTTAGTATTAATACATATATTTACTTTATACACATAGAACACATCAATATACTTTTTGTTTTCAATAAACAATACATTTTATTTATCTTATTGCATTTTTCAAAAAACGGATTTATTTTATTTTCGATATTTTAATCTGCATTCCAACTGTATTTTATTTCTACTTTTTTTATATAAATAAAAAAACAAGCGATATAATTTATTAACAAATAAAAAAAAAATCTATTTTTGTAAGTTATTAGAATATTTAAAATTTAACTTTAAAGTAATGAAAATAATATTTTTAACTTTTGCTGTGTCTTTTATCTTTTTGATTAATATATTTTCGCAAGAAATAACTAATGATACAAAACCCTACGACCCTTTAAAACAAGCTGGTAGAAACTATAATTCATTTTCTGTTGGTATTAACACTGGTTTAATGCTTTTTTACGGTGATTACAGTGAATATGAATGGTATCCAAAAGGTGATTACAAAAAAGATAAAGGTTGGGCAAATGGTCTTTTTATTGAAAAGACTTTTACTCCTGTTTTCGGACTTCAAGCTAATATTTTAAGTGGAAATCTTAAATCTTCAATGTTTATTTCCGACAATGTTATTTATAATTTTAAAGCTTCTGTTTTTGAATATTATTTATCTGGAAATGTTAATTTATCTAATATTTTAAATGCAAATAAAACTAATCGCCGTTTGTCTATTTTTGCTAATTTAGGATTAGGTTTGGTTGACTTCAGAACTGTTTCAAGAGTTAAATCAACTGATGCTTTTATTGCTAGTTATGGTTATTCATCTGAAGGAACTGTAAAAGAAAAGAAAACTACTGAATTAGTTTTACCTTTAGGACTTGGCGTTAAATACCAATTGACTAAGAAATTTGATATTGGTATTAATAATGTAATTAAGTTTGTTAACTCCGATAAAATTGACACTTATGTTGGTGGAAATAAAAAAGATGTTTATAATTATACGAACTTAAGTTTAACTTATCACTTTGGTAAAAAAGAAAAAAATCTTCAGTGGACAACTCCTTATGAATTAGTTAATGCTGACGATGATAAAGATGGTGTTCCTAATATTTATGATATTGAACCTAATACGATTGCAGGTGCTAAAGTTGATGGAAGAGGTGTTGCTGTAGATAGTGATGGTGATGGAATTGCTGATATTGATGATTTAGAACCAAATACACAAAGAGGTGCAAGAGTTAATGATGTTGGTATTGCTTTAGATAAAGATAAAGACGGTGTTCCTGATGGTTTAGATAAAGATAATAATACTAAAAATGGATCTTTGGTTAACTTCCAAGGGATCTCTATTTCTTTAGAAACTTTATATAGTGGAACTGATAGCGATAGTGATGGTGTTCCTGATTCATTTGATAAAGAACCGAATACTCCTAAAGGAAATAAAGTTAATTTCCAAGGTCAAGCCTTCTCAGGTTCTCTTGATAGTTTATTAGCAACTGTTTTACCTTCAATTTATTTCTCGGTTAACAGCACTAAAATTGATGAAAGAAACTTTGAACGCATTGCTCCTATTGCTAGACTTCTAATTTTAAATCCTTCATTTAAAATTGAAGTTCTTGGATATGCTGATTTATCTGGAAATTCTGCTTATAACAGAGAATTAAGCAAACGTAGAGCCGAAGCTGTTCTTAATGTTCTTACTAAAACTTATGGCATTTCTAAAGACAGACTATATATTAATTATTTTGGTGATACTCGTCCTCTTTCTAAAGATAAAACTATGAATATTAACAGACGTGTTGATTTTATGATAATTAGAGATTAAGGTTATTTTCTTTTAAAGTTTTTATTTTAACTTTTTTTAAGTTTTTCATTAATTTATACTTAATTTAATGCTTAATTTTAATAACACTTTTGTTAATTTTTTAAATATTTTTTAATAAGTGTTAAAACCGACGTTATTGTTGAATTTTTTAAGTTTTTATTGCGTTTTTTTGTATGTAATATTAACTCTAAAATTTAACAATTATGAAAAACTTTTTATATTTGATTATTGCTGCATTAATTGGAGGTCTTGTAGCTTTAAGCTCCGATAAAATTTTATTCAAAAACAAATTTAGTTTTAACCAAAACAAAAATATTCCATCTCAATTAGTTGGAAACTATAAAACCTCAATACCCGAAAAAACAGCTGACAAGGGCTATCATCAGGCTGGCGCGGAAATGTTTTCCGTGCCTAGTTTTATACGAACTAAGTTATTTAAC
>CAZJKL010000103.1:0-2837 GCA_964546655.1 uncultured Bacteroidales bacterium
TAATGTTTTACAGAATTTATTGTTAATAACTTGCGGTTTTTAGGAGCTTTCGGGATCGCATAACTGAGGTAGTTTTATAACTTCGCACCAAGTAAAAGTTAGTTTGCAAACTAACAAAATATATATTCGTATAGCTTAAACTACTTTAACACCGATTACACTCCAATAAGCGGCAATAACAATTGGTTAGCTTCAAATGCTTATCTTCTTATAAAGTTATTTTTTATATACATCAAATTAAAGAAATAATTATATTTGGGCATAAATAAAATTTTATGACAAAAGAAGAAATTGAAATATTATTAAAATTAGGAGAAGGATATAATATTGAATTTAAAAAACGATTATCAAAAGACATTTCTAATGAGATATGTTCTTTCTTGAACTCTTCTGGTGGAACTATACTTGTTGGAATAAATGATGATAATAATGTTGAAGGTATTGTAATAACTAATGAAATTCGCTCGAATTTACAAGCAACAATTAATTCAATTAATCCTAAACCTGAAATTAAAATAGAAGAATTTGATTATAATGGAAAAACTATTATTGCAATTGAATGTCCTAGCGGTAACAATAAACCTTATATCTGTTCTGGGTCAATTTATGTCCGAATGGGTTCAAATAGTCAAAAGTTAATTTTCCCTGATGAAATGCGAAATTTTTTCCAACAACAAAACTTAATTTATTTTGAAGAAACAATAAATGAACACTTTAAATACCCACAAGATTTTGATAATTTAAAGTTTAAAAAATTTATTGAATTATCTAAGATATCTGGATCGCTAAAAGAAATAAATTTACTTGAAAACTTACAGTTAGTAAATAAAAAAGGAGAAATTAAAAATGGATGCATTTTGTTTTTTGCAAAAACACCCGAAAAATTTATTCAAAATTCAGGTATTCGTTGTCTTCATTTTAAAGGGAAAAATAAGAGATATATTCTTGATGATAAATTTTATTCAGGTGATTTGTTAGAACAATACGAAAAAGCTTTAGTTTATATTAAATCTAAACTTGAATTAAGGTATGAAATTGAAAGTCAAGGAACAAAGCCAAGGCTTGAAATATTAGAAATTCCAGAAATTGTATTTAAAGAATCATTGATAAATGCATTATCGCATCGTGATTATTTTGAGAAAGGAGCAGTTATTAATATTGAAATATATGATGACAGAGTTGAAATAACTAATCCAGGAGGCTTGGTTAATGGAATTTCAGAAAAAGATTTCGGGAAACGTAGTTTGACTAGAAATCCTTTGATTTTCGGGATTTTTCATAGATTACAGTTGGTTGAAAAAGTTGGTTCAGGTATTGTTCGAATGCGTGAAGCAATGTTTGATTCTGGATTGCCTTCGCCGCAATTTAATATTTCAGGAATTTTCTCAGTTACATTTTATAGGCCAGTAGATTTTTCAAAATGGATATTTAACTGGAAAGACAAATTAAATAATACACAAATTAAAATTTTGGAACAAATAAATTTTAATAATCGTGTAACCTACGACGAATTAGCAAAAAATAATAATCTTAGCAAAACAGGTATTTTAAATAATATAAAAAAGTTGAAAGAATTTGGATTAATTGAAAGGCATGGTTCAGATAAAACTGGAATATGGATGATAGTTTCAAAATGTATTGAATAAAAATATGTTAATGTTATATGTATTTTTATTTTTAAAAACAATTAAATGTATTGAATATCAGTTGTTTAAATACAAAATTTAATTTAAAGTGATATGTAAATGTTATATGTAAGAAAGAGTGCTTTTATAAAACAAACCTAATAGGCAACCGAAACTACAGCGGCAGCAACCATTTAGGCAATGAGTTAGTAACCTTTAGCGATAAGCCAAACCCAGTTTCGAGCCAAGTTGTTCGTAGTTTGATTCCGAAAACTTTCGGAAACGAACTAAATAAAAGTTAGTTTGCAACTAACAAAAACAAAAACAAAATTTGGAATAAAATCGGAGTACGACTTTGAGTCGTGCCTCGATAAAAAAAAACTTTTTGCGTCCTTTGTACCTTTGCGTCCTTTGCGTGATAAAAAAAGTATTAGCTCCGTAGGAGCCGTATTTTGGTAAAAACCAAAACACAAAAACAATACAAAGTACCGTAGGTACGACATTATGGTAAATCAAGGCACGGAAAACATTTCCGCGCCAGCCTGATGATAGCCCTTGTCGCCCTGAACGGCAGTGAAGGGTCTTATATCTGCATAAAGGAGATGCTTCGTTCCTCAGCAAGACAAAAACCACAATACAAAATTAAGACTGGTGGTTAAATAACTTAGTTCATATAAACCAAGGCACGGATTACAAATCCGCGCTAGCCGAAGGTCGTGCCTTGATAAAAAAAACTTTTTGCGTCCTTTGCACCTTTGCGTGATAAAAAAAGAGCTCCGTAGGAGCAACATTTTGGTAAAAACCAAAACACAAAAACAATATAAAGTACCGTAGGGACGAAACTAAATCCCGCAAAAAATGCTAAACCATGAAAAAAAATGAGTAATTTTTTGATTAGAATAATTTCCCGAAAATATGAAATAGAATTATTTATTTTCTTGATAAGGATTTATAACATTAACATTTTTAATGTTCTGAAAATCTTTAATATTTCTAGTAACTATTGTTAAATTATTACATAAAGCTGTTGAAGCAATTATTGCATCAGGAAGTTTAATTTTATAATTCTTTCTAATCTCAATAGTTGTATTAACAATTTCATTGTTTAACTCAATTATTTTGAGAATGTTGCAGGGCAAAAAAACATTAAAAAAACAATATAAATAACTGACTATCAATTTGTTGGAAAGAAATAATATTCTTATATTTGTA
>CAZJKL010000104.1:0-2664 GCA_964546655.1 uncultured Bacteroidales bacterium
ATGATATTAATGCTGGTATTCCGTGTTTTTGTTTATCCATTAATTTTGATTTATTTGTTATTATAAAGCAAAATAAAATAACAAATACGCCAATATGTGTCGCTGGTTATTTTTTGGTTTTAATATTAAAAATATTATCAAAAGAAGTTTTTTGTTTAATATATAACAAATCATTTTTTCCTCTCACTTGCCCAACGAAGTTTATATATCCATCTAGCCGTTGAATTAATTTTGTGCGATGTCTTGTTTCAATATTATCTTTCAATTTAAAATGATTTTGAGTTGCTATGTCTATTCCATTAGTCGTAATATCATGAAGCATCGCCCTAATTTTCTTTAATAGTTTTCTGTCAACATTTACTTTTTTATTTACAGTTAAACCCGTAACAGTTTGCTTTCGGTTTGAAGCTTTCACACGAAGTTTCTTCTCATTTATTTCAAAGTTATTTTTATTAATTAGTTTAATAATATCAATAATATTGTCTTCTGAAATTTTAAAATCAGACGAAAAAGTTAAATCATCGGCATAACGAGTAAAGGCAAAACCGTTTGTTTCGCTATAATTTTTCAAGTCATTATCAAGTTGGTGGCAAATAAAATTTGAAATAACTGGTGAAGTTGGTGCTCCTATTGGAAGTTTACCTTCATAAGTTGTAATCAAAGTCAATGCGTTGGCTAATTGTTCATTAAAATTAAAATAGGGAGAAGTAAAAAGGTTCTTCACTTGTTTTGCTTTTATGCTTGGGAAAAAATCTTTTAGGTCAATGTTTAATACACACTTTTTTTCTGTATGAACTTTTGCATTTTCTACAATATTACAATGCGTTCCCAAATAATGAGGATTAACTACAAAACCATGCACTTCTTTTGGCTTTATACATAAATAATACGCTTGTAAAAAATAATTGAGTCTCTTTTGAATTGTTTTCAATTGTTTTTCAGGTGCAAATATTTGCCTTTCGCCACCTTTCTTTTTTTTAATTTTGTAGTTTATATATTTGGGATTATTAATTACTTCTTCTAATTGAAAAAAAGAAGTTTTTAATAATTTGCAAAGTTCAGTAGGATTTTCAATAGTATGTATAAGTAAAGCATTAAGTTCATGCTTTTTTAAATTTTCTAATGCTTCATTCAATTTACAATATTTACCATAAAAGTATTTTTTAAGGTTACTTTTATTGGTTCTAGAGATTGTTAATATTTTTTCTACTGATATCATGTTTTAAAAAAAGAGCCGTTGCAAATTATCTTTGACTTAAATATGCTATTTATGAGAAGCGGAACAAAGTGAGCATCGCAATAAATAGCGACAATTCAATTCTTCTACTTCTTCATGGGTTGCAGGAACACAACCACCAAGTCCTAAATTTTTGACTCATAATTTTTAGGCAACGGCTCAATATATTTTATGTTTAAAATGGTTTATCTATTTCATCTAATCTACTTTTTGAAAATGAAAAAGTTTTTTTATATTCATCAAAATCTCTGAAGTTAGTAAAGGTTGCATCTCTTAAAAGTTTAACCGTTCCTAAACTTCCGTTTCTGTTTTTCGCAAGAATGATTTCAGTTAAACCATCAGTATTATTGCCTTCCTCATCTTCTGTAAGTCCATAATATTCTGGTCGGTAAATAAAAATCACTTTGTCTGCATCATGTTCAATTGCTCCACTTTCTCGTAGATCCGAAAGCTGAGGTCGTTTTGCTCCGCCTCTTAATTCAACTGCTCTGCTCAATTGACTTGAAGCAACTACACAAATATTTAAATCTTTAGCAATGTTTTTTAACCCTCTACTAATATGACTAATTTCAAGCTCTCTATTGTTACGATATTTATTTGAACTCATCATTTGTAAATAATCAATAACAATTACTTTTACTCCATTTTCCTGAACTTGTTTTTGACAATGAGCTTTTAATGCAGTGAAAGAGTTGTTGCAACTGTCATTCACAAATATTTTGTGATTACTGAAATTATTTTTAACTGATGCTAATTCATTTTTCTGTTCGTTTGTAAGGTCATGTTGCAATAGTTTATTTACAGCAATGCCTGAAATAGATGAAATAAAACGTGTTGTTAATAAAAATTCAGACAAATCAAAAGTAAAATAAAGTATTGGCGTATTTATTGAAATATTGAGAGATAAATTTACAAGTAATTGCGTTTTTCCCATTGAAGGTCTTCCGCCTATAACAATAAACTCACCTAACCCAAAACCACCAAACAATTCATCAAACTCATTAAAGCCTGTTTTTATTACATTTCCTTGACTAAATTCTCCATTTAATTGAGATAAGTTTTCAGAAACAAGTTCTACAATGCTTTTTGATTCTTTTGTGATGTTATTTTGTAATTCTGTTTCATAAAGTATATTCTTTAGTTGAAACAACAGGTCTTTTTCATCGAGGCCTTTGTTCTCTATTATATCTTGAATTTTGTTTATTATATCTTGTTTCATTTCTTCTTGTTATTAAAAAAGTTGCATTCTTTAAAATTAAATAATAATTTATTCTTTTCCCAAAAACATCCATTTTTTTTTGGATATGAATTTTGATTTATTTGTTACTATAAAGCAAAATTAAATTGCAGATAAGCCAATATGTGTCCGTCTATAAATTTTTCTAATCCCAGCATTAAGTTGCGATTTCAATTTTTGTTTTTCTCTT
>CAZJKL010000105.1:0-2583 GCA_964546655.1 uncultured Bacteroidales bacterium
GCAACAATTATTACACACAGAGTTAATTATATTGGAGGTATAGATGAAAACAATAGAAGTCGTAATTTGAAATTATTAAGTAATTTAATTTCAAGGATTATTTTGAAATGGCCTGAAGTAGAATTTATGACATCTCCTGAATTAGGTAATTTAATTAATACAAAATAGTAATTTACACCTCTTGAAAAAGGTGTAAATAATCTTATTTACTAATGACTATTAAAATTTATTTTGAGGTCTTTACGACAATTATAAATCAATTATTTTCAAATGAAAGATAAAATTTGTTTTCTTATACCTACAACAGATCCTGGAGGCATTGAAACTTATTTGTTACGGTTTATGCTAATTTATTCAAGTAAATTAGACATTACTGTAATTGTGAAGAATGAAGACCATGGCTTGTTATATAACGATTACATTGGAACTGGTGCAAATATACTATTATTTAAAACTTCTTATTTGGGTTTTAAAACTTGGGTAAAAATTTACAAAATATTTAAAGCAGAAAAATTCAACACTGTATGTGATTTTACTGCAAATTTTGCAGGAGTGTATATGTTTCTTGCAAAATTTGCAAATGTCAAAAACCGTTATGCTTTTTATCGTCAGTCAACAAATCATTATAAACCAACATTACTTAATAATGCATATAATTTTTTTGTAAATCAACTTGTTATAAAATTCTCTACGAAAATATTCTCGAATTCACAAGCTGGAATCAATTTTTTCTTTCAAAACAAAAATATTGATGTCAGCAAGTTTAAAGTTATCAAAAATGGCTTGGATATAAACATATTTAACAAAGCTGCATTACCCCAAATTAAAGGGGTGGTGGTTCCAACAAATTCATTTTTAATTGGACACACAGGAAGAAACGATATACTTAAAAATCAAAAATTTATAATTAAAGTTGCAGAAATTGTCTGCTCAGAAATTGATGATATTTATTTTGTTTTTATTGGTCTGGGAACTGAAAATCTGAAAATAGAAATTAAAAACAAGTTATTGTTAAATAAAATAATTTTTTGTGGTTATAGAAACGATGTTCCTCTTCTGCTAAAAGAATTTGATATGTATTTTTTTCCATCATTGTCTGAGGGTCAACCCAATGCCCTTATCGAAGCATTGGTTTGTGGAGTCCCAATTTTAGCATCAAATATACCATCGATATGCGAAACTGTACCGGACAAACTTATTAATCAACTTATTGACCCGTATGATGTTGAAAATGCAGTTCTGCATATAAAAAAAATGTATTTTGATGAAGATTTAAAAAATAAACTAGATGTGTCAGCTTGGGCAATAGATAATTATAATTCGGCTCTAAGATTCAATGAATTTTATCAGCAATTAATTCTTTAATATTACAATTATGAACTTAATTTTTATAACAGAAGCAAGATACTTAAAAGCGAAGGATGGCAATATATATAGTATTACAAATAGTTATTCATACTTTTTATTTGAAAGGTATTTAAAGCATTTTGACAAAGTATTCATTATTGCCAGAGTTGGATATGGAGAAATTACTGAAGATTTAATTGGAAATATAATTACAAAAAATGAAAAAATAGAAGTTTTAGAGCTTCCTTATTACGTTGGACCCTATGGCTTTTTGAAGCAATATTTAAAAATAAAATGGAAAATGTCCTCATATATCAAAAAAATTGATATTGAGAATAGTTGCATTATTTGCCGAGTTCCAGGAAGAATGGGAACAATAGCAATTTCTTATCTAAAAAGACATAAAATTCCGTATGGTATTGAGGTAATTGCAGATCCATACGATGGTTTAACAAAAGGCTCGATTGATAACTTTTTTAGACCAATTATTAGGATTATTGCCTATTTGACATTGAAAAGAATTGCTTGGTCAGCACCTGCTGCTCTTTATGTTACAAATTCAACTTTACAAAAAAGATATCCATGTAAAAATTTCAGTATAGGCGTGTCAAGTGTTTTCTTACCAAACGAAGCATTTGTAAGTACACCAAAAAGAATATTAAGTTCTGAAATTAAACTAATAGCGGTAGGTTCATTGCATCAAATGTATAAATCTCCAGATGTAGTTATTGATGCATTGCAAATTTTGAAATGGAATGGATATGTTTTTCATTTAATTTGGTTGGGTGATGGTAAATATATGAACGAAATGATTCTACGGACAACGGAAAATGGCTTAGGAAATGATATTGAATTTTTAGGTAATATCAGTGCAGGACAAGCAATAAGGGATAAACTTGATGAGTCAGATATACTTCTAATGCCATCCAGAACAGAAGGCTTGCCAAGAGCTATGGTTGAGGCTATGGCAAGGGCATTGCCTTGCATTGGAACTCCAATAGGAGGTATTCCTGAGTTATTAGATAAGTCTGCATTAATTCCTATAAATGACCCAGTTTCATTAGCTAATAAAATTATTTTTATGATTGAAAATCAAGAATATACTTACAGTCAATCTATTAGAAATTTAAATAAAGCTTTAGAATACTCTGAATTAATATTAGATAAAAAAAGATTAAGTTACTTTGATTATTTAAAAAGTTTTAATCAAACAAAAATATGAGTAAAATCCTTTTT
>CAZJKL010000106.1:0-2567 GCA_964546655.1 uncultured Bacteroidales bacterium
TTAGACAAGTAACGCAACTATTTATTACATATTGTGTATCGTTATATTATTTTTTTAATTTTTTTATTCGAAATTTGGTTTTTAGCCTTTAAGGGAACTATAAGCTAATTTTAAATTCAAACTTGCGTATTTCTCTATCGAGTTTACACAATCTATTTTATACTCCCACAAAACTCTAGCTAGTTTTAATTTATTTTGTCAAGCTATTTCAGGATAAGACAGGTTGTTTTAACTTTCCCAAAGTGACTCTTAAACTTTTAGCTAATTTTTAACCGTTTGTTAGGCGTTCGTTTTTCTTTGTTTTCGCCACAATTGTAAATACAGGTCTTTCAAGTCTTGCTAAATCATTCATTGTCGATGAGAATGCAAGTTTAGCATGTTCATAATCATAGTCGCAAAGTAATAGTATTACAGGTCCTTTATTTTGCCATAGGTCAGAGTATTGTACCATTTGTCCTTTTGCTCTTTGAATAGCACCAGCACTTGAATCCCTTTTTAATTCAATTAAAATAGTATCATTAATTACAATATCAGCACGACCTTTATTTCCGTGCAATTTATCTCCAATTGGGAATTCAGTTTTTATTGATGCTTCTGGTAGATACTTTGTCAAGTGTCTTTCAAGTCTGTCCTGATATTCGTATTCATAGTAAGCACCACGTGGACTCCAATTTTGAATTGCAACAGCAAAATCGTTAAAAAGATTAGAATTACTACTTGCAATAACTGTATTTATTTGTTGTTCAGTCCGAGCATTAATGACTAAGTCATTTTCCGAATTGTTTACTATTGTTATTATGTCTGAGGTATATTTTGAATTTTCACTTTGCTTAAAACCAAACAAATGTCTTAACTCATTTTTTATTCTTTTAAGTATATTAGGATTTTTGTAATAAATATAAATTAAAATTACAATACCTAATACAATAGGAATCCAATAATAAATGTTGGTAAACTTTTCAAATTTCCTTAATGATATTAGATTAATATTAAAATGTTCAATTGGCTTTCTAATAAAAACAGATATATTTTGAAGGGCTTTCCATCCAATACCACTAAAAAATAAAAATTTTCCAAATTTGTAAAGATTTTCATCCATAGAATTTGTACTAGTTGTTATAGCCGTATCTTTTATACTTGAAAAATATATTCGAAGCTTTGAAAATACTCGTTTTATACTCCAATTACCAGTGTCATCTCGCCATGAACTAATAAGTGAAAGAAAAAGAATTAGAATAAAAATAAAAAATGAAAAGGTTGAATAAAAAGTAAACCAATCTTTTTTAATACCAAGTATTAAGTCTATTAGAGGTGCTACAATTAAAACTAAAACTGAACCTAAAATAAAAATTCTCATTCGCTTACCATATAGAGCACGGTCAACAATATCAACCGTGTCAAATAGTTTAGTGATTGCGGTTTTGGTTTGAGTAAAAGCTTGATTCAAATATTCTTTTTTACTTTCATCATAATTTTCTTTAATGTTTTCAATTGTGACTGTTGAATTGTTTTCAGTTTCACTTTTAAATACATTTTCTGTTTTATTTTCAGAATTGCTTTGTGTCGTAATTTCAATAATATTATCACTTACAGCAATTGATTCTGATTTTATATTTTTTGATTTATTTTTAGTAAAATATATTAATATGATTATTGCTAACAAAATTACACCAAATAAAATGAAGATTAAATTGTATTTTCTACCAGTTGATAAATTTTCGGAACTATTTAAAATTGTGATTTGTTTTCCTAAATCTAAACTGTATTTAAGGTTAGAGTCTGTGATTTTATCACCTTCACCAACAATTAAATATTTTTCATTTTCCAGTCTTAGCAATAAATATGATGGATAGTTTTTAGTTTTATTTTTGTATAATACTTCTTTAGTAAAATCACATTTTATTATTCCACTTTCGTAGGCTGTAATTTCAATATTAGAAACTATTTTCTGTTTAAATTTATATGCAGATTCAAGTAGCTGGTATTTTTTCTTTAAACATTCTTCTTTAGAAAGTTCTTGACAGTAAAATAATAATTTAGGAGCAAACAATTTATCTAATTTATTATAATAATCACTGTTATTATGTGCGTCAGACCATTCATTGACAATATTATCAATTTTCAAAGTGTCCAATTGCCCATACACTTGAAGTATTAGTCCAAGAATAACCGTAGATAAAAGAAATATTTTTTTCATTTTGGTCTTTTTGTTAATAATTGAAAGTTTGGTTTTGTCTTGTTTTAAAAATGACACCTAAAAACTGAGCTTTTTGTTAAAGTTAGAGGAACTTTTACTCCAACATCAAACAGTGATAAATTTATAAAAATTTTATTCTAACCGCAAGTTGAGTTGCTTTTTTTATCATCCAATTGAGGCAACATAGTGTTGGCAACTGCTTTTTTTTAAAATTTCACCTTATTCAAAATTAAATTTTCTGATATTAAAGACAGCTTATCCTTTAATTTTTAATAGAAATCCAATCTTGCTCTTTAGAAATATTTTCAATTAATCTTTCCAATTCTTTTAATTCTTTTGGAGCATCTGAATAATCCATTATTTTTTTGCT
>CAZJKL010000107.1:0-2563 GCA_964546655.1 uncultured Bacteroidales bacterium
TGTATTTGTGATTGTTATATTTTTGCCGAAATTTTTTGCCGAAAACAGGAAAAAAGGTTACGGTTTAGATTTACCTAATAAAAGATCATAAAACTTAAAATATATAAAATAAAAAAAGCGACCAAATTGGTCGCTTTTTTTATTTATTTAAAATTCATTTTAATCATTATTTTTAACCATTCATTGAAATTAAGAATTCTTCATTAGATTTTGTTCCTCTAATTCTATCTTGAAGAAATTCCATTGCTTCCATCGAGTTCATATCCGACAAATGCTTTCTTAATACCCAAACTCTGTTCATTACTTCTTTTGGTAGTAATAAATCTTCTCTTCGTGTTCCTGAAGGCAATAAATCAATTGATGGGAATATACGTTTATTTGATAATTTTCTGTCTAATTGAAGTTCCATATTACCTGTACCTTTAAATTCTTCGAAAATTACTTCATCCATTTTTGAACCGGTATCGGTTAAAGCAGTAGCCAATATTGTTAATGAACCGCCACCTTCAATTTTTCTTGCTGCACCAAAAAATCTTTTTGGCTTTTGCAATGCATTTGAATCAATACCACCCGATAAAACTTTTCCTGATGCTGGTGAAACTGTATTGTATGCTCTTGCTAATCTTGTTATTGAATCTAGTAATATAACTACATCCTGACCGCTTTCTACCATACGTTTTGCTTTTTCTAATACTATATTAGCAATTTTAACGTGTCTCTCTGCTGGCTCATCAAAAGTTGAAGATATAACTTCGGCTTTTACGCTTCTTGCCATATCTGTAACCTCTTCTGGTCGTTCATCAATTAATAAAATTAATAAATAAACTTCGGGATGGTTGCTTGCAATAGCATTTGCTATTTCTTTTAATAAAATTGTTTTACCTGTTTTAGGCTGAGCTACAATCAACCCTCTTTGTCCTTTTCCTATTGGAGCAAATAAATCTATAATTCGAACCGACAAAGGACTATCTTTTTGACTTGCTATATTAAATTTTTCTTGTGGAAACAAAGGTGTTAAATGTTCAAAAGCAATTCTGTCTCTTGCAACTTTTACCTCACAAGCATTAATGCTTTTTACTTTAATTAAAGGGAAATATTTTTCGCCTTCTTTCGGAGGTCTTATTGTTCCGTTAACGGTATCACCTGTTTTTAACCCAAATAATTTAATTTGTGATTGAGAAACATAAATATCGTCGGGTGATGATAAATAGTTATAATCTGATGAACGTAAAAACCCATAACCATCAGGCATTATTTCTAAAACACCTTCGTTTGAAATTATTTCATCAAAATTATATTTATATTCAATTCTTGCTCTTTCTCTATAATTATTATTATTATTGTTGTTGTTGTTGTTGTTATTAGTGTTATTGCTATTATTGTTATTAGTGTTATTAGTGTTATTGCTATTATTGTTATTGTTATTATTCTGTTCTTCTTTCGGAATAATATTATTTTCTTTATTTACTGTGTTTTCAGATGAATCCACTGCATTTTCTAAAGGTTTAACAACTTCTAATGTATCAACAACTGTTTCTGTAGATTTTACAATTTCAGATATTGAAATATTTTCATCAATATCTATATCGCGAGGTTCATCTATTATTGGAGTAGTTATTAAATCATCTAATATTACATTTTTTTCATTGTTTTCAGTTTCAACAATTGTATCCTCAAACAATAAAGGTTCTCTAACTATTTTTTCTTTTATAATTTTTGGCTGATTATTTTCAGATTTTATAGCATTAGCATTATTTTCTTTAAATAACTCAACATTAGGCTTTTGATTTGAAACTTTTGCACTTTTATAAATCCTTGGACGAGGTTGTTTGCTATTATTTTCTTTCTTTTCGTCAGAAGAACTAGGATTATTTTTCAATGCTTGTATATCTAATATCTTTAATATTAAATCTTGTTTTTTTAAACTTTCAACATCATTAATGTTTTCGCTCTTAGCTATCTCTCTTAATTCAGAAACAAGCTTTTTGTTTAGTTCTAAAATATCGTGCATTTATTTTTAATAGATTATTTAATAAATTATTTAACTTTTATTTATAAAAATTTATAAACATATAAAAAATGAATTTTTCCTAATTAGATAATAACAACCTTTAAAATAGTTTAAGTTGTCAAAGGAATTTAGTTGCAATATTACAAAGTAAAAATATTAATAAAAAGTTTTTTAATTGTTTTTTTCAAGAAAATGCAATTGTTTTTAAGAAAAATGCATTTAAATCATACAATAATTGAGATTAAAACGAAAACGATCCTTTAATATTTTAATAAATTTGTTTTTGCAGACTAAACATGCTTTTAACACTACGACTACTACTGTACATACTACCGCCGAACTTGGTTAACTGTATAGCCAAACTTCTAATTGGCACGGAAAACATTTCCGCGCCTGGTTTTTATATTAAATAAGTTATTTAACCACCATTATTAATTTTGTTTTGTGACTTTTGTCCTGCTGAGACATGACATTTAAAAAATGCTTGAAGATAAATGACAATATAATACGACTGATAATCAATTACTTAAAAAACTTGTCATTGGTAGACCC
>CAZJKL010000108.1:0-2562 GCA_964546655.1 uncultured Bacteroidales bacterium
ATAATTTAAATAAAAGGCTTAAAGAAGTTACTTTAAAAAACATGAAATGGACTTAGATTAGAAGTTGGATAGCAATAATTTTATCAGCATTAACAATAATAACAACAATAATTATTGCATATTATACAACAAGTTAATTTTCTAAAATAAAGAATATTTATGAAAATTTCTTATTTCTGCAAAGTAGCTTTAAAAATAAGTGTCGGATTGTAGTTCCGACTTACTGTTTTTGAAGCTCTTTTTGTTTTGTGTATTTTAATTAAACTAGTTTCATGCCTTGGTCTAAAATAAAACTACACACAGCAACAAATATAAAAAATAGCGGAGTAAGTATAAAAATGAACGCATGAACATAAGATAAAGGTCAGCTATAAAATTTAAAAGGGGTTTAGTGGTTGTTAATTATTATAGACAAAAAATTAGCATAATTTAGAAATTATTGATATTGCCGATTTTAACTCATCTACGTTATTATAAATTTTATCAATATCTAATTGGTTTATAAAACCTTGAACACGTTTCCCTTTCTGATAATGCTTGTCAAATCGATGAAATAAGGAAGATAAAATTCTATTATTTGTTGCTTCAACGTTATTGTATGCAGATAAATTTTGCAAATGTTTGGGGACTTTTAAATATTTATATATTCCTTCCAAATCATGAAAAAACCAACTTTCTAAATCTTGTGTTGCAACTATTTCATTTATAGAAGAAATTCTTGACTTTTTATATATAAACTCCCTTTTTATTGAACCGATATCTAATAATGAACCTGTTTCTCTAGTACCATCACGGTCATAAGCAATAAATACATGAATATTATTACATGATAAATATTTGTCATTAATCAAATATGATTCAATTTTGCTTTTTACCTTTTCATTTAAACTATAAACACCTTTTAAAATACCATAATTTCTACGAATTTTTCTTGGTTCAATATAATCATAAAATATTTTTTTATAGAACTCTTCTTCAGTTTCTCCTTCATAAAGAAATAAGAGAGAATTTTTATTTTTTGCCATATCTATTCAAATTCATTTTTAACATCGAGATTAAAGAAAAGTTCATCACTGAAATTTACATGTGACTTTTTAAATTTATTTTTTATTTCCTTTCTGCTATTGATATTATAGAGGTTACAAAACCCATTTTCATCTATACAACTTGCAATAACATCTTCAATTCTTGTTTTGTTTAAAAGTGCAATTGAATGCGATGTAATTATAACTTGAATATTTTCGGAAAAACTTTTAATAAAAGATATTAAGTCTATTAAAGCTTTGGGGTGAACAGAATTTAATATTTTTGTTATTAATGCAATAATTAATATAGTTCCATCTGAAAACTGACGTAATGATTTTATCATTCCCTGATTTTTAAAAGATAAAAATTTTGTCAAAGGAATTTTTTCATTTATATTATCGCCACCAAATTTATATATTAAAACATCATCTATATTTAATATATTCTGAATAGCATTTTTAAATATAGACCATTTATTACTTTCTTCTAATTCAATTATTTCATTTTCCAATTCAAAAGAAACAATTCTACCATTAAAAGCATTTATTCTTTCTTTATCCGATTTTAGTAATTCAATATGTGAAAAATAAAAAATAGGGGTTTTTAATATTTCACTAAGAGAATCTAAAGCATCTTTGTAATCTTCTGTTACATCACTTATTATTTTCAGAACTCTAACAACGCTAATATAATCGGGAATTCTTTTCACAACATCCATTTTAGAATATTCTGTTCCATACTTAACAGATTCATTCTCTCTAATAAATATTCTTAAAGGTTTTCCTGGTTTATTAGTTTCTTTTACTTCTAGTTTTTCGTTTTTGATTTTATACCTATTTATATACATTAAACTTGTCCATTCTATTTCCAAAAAATATGTAAATATTCTATTGGTTTCTGTATTAGAAAAGACTAATTCAAACGACATTGTACCACTACGTTGAATTTTTTCTTCCAAATCCTTAATATTTCTTATGTTTTTGTCTGATAGAAATGGAATAATCTCATTAAAAGATGTTGTATTTAAACCTTTGGTAAAACTTTTTTCAACATCATCCGAAGATGAATTAATAATATAGTTTAAAAAGGAAATGGTTTGTATAAAATTAGATTTTCCTGAGTTATTAGCACCAATAATCACATTGAAATTACCAAGCTTTAAATCAGCTGATTCAATGTTTTTATAGCCGTTTATACGTATTTCTTCAATTTTTACCATTAGACATCAATTTATATAGCAATTAGATTAAATATAATAATATTATTAACAAATATAATTTAATTATCCACATAAAAGACATCTATTGTGATTTTTTATTTCATTAAATCTTTTTTTTTGATTTAATTGTTATTTTGTCTAATGTACAAAAGGATTTTTAGGTATTGTTTAAAAAAGTGTGTATTTTAAAATTCTCATTAATAACCAAAAACGCCTGAAAGTTAATACTTTCAGGCGTTTTGCTTTATGTTTTGGCGGAGAGGGGGGGATTCGAACCCCCGGTACAGTTACCCGTACGTCAGTTTAGCAAACTGGTG
>CAZJKL010000109.1:0-2532 GCA_964546655.1 uncultured Bacteroidales bacterium
GCGTAATGCGGGGTTTTGGTGGAACTTGAAAATTCAACAACAAAAAATAATCAACAGCGGTAGGAAAGTATAGCGTTTCAAAGAAACCGCACAACGCAAAGCCACAGCCGTTGCCATTCATTTTGTCCCCGAAAAACGGATTGAAATCTCTATTTGATAATAATTTTTTTAAAAACGTATTTAAAATGAAACTACATTTAATGTTTTCTTTGCTCTTTATAATTACTTTTACTTTTAGCCAAACAGAAAAAAGAATATCAAAGGCAGATTCTAGTAGAAATAATAAACTGGACAATGCAATAGAAGAGTCTTTTAATGAGAATATTAACCTTGATGTTTTTGATTATAGTTCCAAATCTAATAATAAAGACACCATAATAGAAACAGATTTATCTATTGTTAAAATCGAAAATAACTCAGTTTATATGATTATAACGAAAACCTATAAAACTAAAGATTCTGTTTTGTATAGTGCTAGATACCAGAAAGATACTTCAATAATAAGTAGAGAAGGCTGGGAGAGAAAAAATGGAATTTCAATAGGAAAATGGACTGAAAATACATCTGATGGTATTTGGATTTATACAATAAATTATGATAATGGAACATGGATTTATAATGAAAAAGTATATCCACATTTTAAAATATTAGACTTAATGAAATTAAAAGCAGATAGTTTAATAATAGATAAATTTGGGAAAGATTTTTTTGACAAAAATGTTAAATATCAATTTTATGGCAACTTGAGTAAAGTTACTTATGAAAAAAAAGATTCTTTGGTTATTGAAAAATCTGAGTGGCTTGGCAGTTGGAGAGAACCAATAAAAGAAATACCAAACAAATTTGAATTAGATTATTATATTAAATTAGATAAAGATGATATATATGATGAAGGCTGTACTCTTGAAATTAAATTAGATTCTTTAGGTAATCTTATTGATGAAAAAAATGAATTTTACATAGGATTTAATGAGCTAAAAAATAATGAAAATGAAATTTTTAGTTTAACATACGATAAAGCATTAAAAATATGTTCACAAAACGGATTAGATACAAGTAAAGATTTTCAATCTGAAATGAAATATATTTCTTCAAGAACAGAACCTTTAGTAGGTGAATTTTTATTTGAAATAAAACAAGAAATAAGTAAAGAGACCAAAGGGAATTATTCTGAATATTGTACAATCGAAACTAAATACTGTATTTGGCGAATTAATCCATGGACAAGTGAATTAATTGATAAAAAAAAGTATTTACAAATAGACTATTTTAACAAAGGATATGGCGGTAGTTATGGTAAAAAGGAAATTGAATAAAAACGAATGGCAACAACGGTTTTGCGTTATGCGGGGTTTAGCGGTGGAAGGTAGGCAAAACATTTAATAAAACAAAAACAACACGGTTAGAGAGAGAAGAGTTTCAAAGAAACCCGCACATCGCAAAGCCGCGACCGTTGGGATGCTATCCGATTTGCCAACCCACTTTCAGGCACATTTGGTTTTTTGCCGACCCACTAACTCGACACAAAAAACCAAAAAAGCCTGTTTGCCAACGCTTTTAAAATAGTTGTATTTGTAAAAACCGATACTTTAATGTTTTTAAAAATAAAAGTTTGTTAAAATAACTTTGGGGATATATTTTAGTTAGCACCAACCCTTTGAAAAGATGGTTATATAGGATATTAAAAATAATTAATAAGATAATTTATCATATAAATAAAACAATAAAAAATATTTTAATTAAAAAAAGAAAGGAGGTTTAGGTTAATAAAGTTAATTTATTTTAAATTTGTAACAAAATATTAAGCGTGTAGCTTTTATTCTTGCTATCGAAATCTGGAAGTTTCAAACAGTACAAGAATAATGAGTGAAATGCTCACGTCGTAGACGTGGGCTTTCCTTATTTGTACTGTGGGTTTCCAGAACCTCGATAGCGAATAAGGTTGTCAGTCCCACGTTTCATTTATTAACTACTTTAGGCCTGAGAGTAGCAATCTTAATAAATAAAAACATGAAAAAAGTATTTTCAATTTTAGGAATTGCACTAATTAGTGCTTTTGTGATTTTTAATTCTGGATGTTCAAAAAAAGAAGGTTGTACTGATGTAGATGCAACTAATTATGACACAGAAGCAGATAAATCTTGTTCAGGTTGTTGCACATACAAAGGAACAGTTGTAATTTGGTATGGACAAGCAACAGCAAATAATTTAGTTAATGATGGTTCAACAAGTCTCACATACTATGTAGACAATCAAGTTGTTGGCTCTTCTTCAGCAAATATTTATTTTACTTCATCTCCTGATTGTGGACAGAATGGTTCAATTACAGTTGAAAAAGATTTAGGTAACTTAAAACAAAAAAGTTTTTCATATAAAGTGATGGACGATTTGGGCGATATTATTTGGCAAGGTAATATTGATTTTGATGCAACAAAATGTACTGCATTAGAATTAACGTGGACAAATTAAAAAAATACTAATATTTAAAATTTTAAAGTTATGAAATATATATTTATTACATTAATATGTACA
>CAZJKL010000110.1:0-2521 GCA_964546655.1 uncultured Bacteroidales bacterium
ATTTACTTAATATGGAAATTTAAAAAGTGGGTGACTCAATGCACAAAACAGGAAGATATAACTTATTGACGAAAAATCAAAATACCATAATTTTTCGTCAATATCATTCTTTCAGTTGCTAGTGCACAACTTCTTCATTTCTTGTTGTACGTGTTTGTTTTCAATAAATCGCAAAACAAAGATATAAATTACATTGCTTCTTTTCTTATATAATTATTGTTCTGTTTATTGCAAAACGGTCATTCTTTCTTATGGCTAACTTTACTACTAATAGTTTTTAATTAAAAGTGTAAATGGAAAATATAATTTGTATTATAAACTAAAAATACATAAAAAAAGTAAGTGTATTTTTTGAATTAGAATAAAAAAACAACTAATATTGTATAATTAAAATGGTCTTATTATAAGATTATGAAAATTAAAACAGATATAGTGTCCGATAATAGGCTGGTTGTGTTGATTGGTCAGGAAGCGGAGCTATATCTAGGTTGAAAAATATTCTATAATTTTCTTATTTAATAAATATTGTTTTTTTGAAATTTATTTTTTAATATTTGCATTAGTTACATTAATTAAACATTAAAATATTAATAGTGTAATAATTACAAAGTAAAATTTAGGTTAAAGTCTTGTTTATGTTTGATTTTAATTTTTAGTATTAATGATTCGTATAAAGAAAATAGAACACAGAGGTAATTATCAAATTGGGATTTATTTTCCTAATAATGAGCAAGATAAGTTAAAATGCAAGTCATTGGGTGCTACTTGGAGTAAGACTCAAAGATGTTGGTATGTTCTTTACAATAAAGAAAACTATAAAAAAATACAAAATACATTTTCTGAAATAGAGATAATAAGTGAACAAAAAGAAAGTATTACTGTTATTGAGCCTGGTTTTAAAAGTAGCCACGACAATGCTCACATAATTTTGCCAACAAAGCAAGATGACATTCGGCACGAAAGTGTTTCCGAACATAAGACTGAAAAGTCTGTTACCATAACAAGTAATAAATATTCTGCTGTTTATGTTAAAGACATAGGAAAGTATTGGGTATTAAAAATAGCATATTCTGATAATATAGCTGATGCATTAAAATCAATAAAGGGAGTTTATTGGAACAAGAATTATTATTCTTATATGGTTTATAGGCATATAGCAGTAAAAACGAAAGTTGAAGCTTTGCTTGGTATTCCAAATTTATTTCCAGACAATTATTATCATATTAACGAGAGCGATAATTTTTCGAATGGTGAATTTATATTAAATCCATTTCCTGAAGACAAGCGTATGTTTTTGGTAGAGATGCCAAGTTTGTCGTCTGTAATACAGCAAGTTAAGCGATTGCAGGGAAGTAGGTTTAGTAAGCAACACAACTGTTATTGTTTACCAGCAGCCCCGATAATGTTGGCAAATTTATTTTTAATAGCTAAGAATTTCGGATTAAGTATTGTAAATAATTTGCCTGAGAAATATTTAAAAAAGCATAATATTCCGAATATTAAGCGGATAAATTTAGAGATAACAGTTGAAAATATTCAGAAAGAAACACCAGTTCAGGCACAAGTATATGTAAATGCATTGATGGATTATTTGATGGCTAAGAATTATAGTTATAATACATTAAGAAGTTATACAAATTCATTTTTATTGTTTTTGCGTGAGAATAATTATCCAGATCCTGATGAATTAACTAGGGATATGGTAATAAAACATTTAGGCAATATGATGAAAAAAGGCCTATCATCATCAACGGCACATACTTTAATAAATGCATTATTGTTTTATTATACAAATGTTTTAAAGCGAGTAGGTTTTGAATTAGATTTGCCTCGACCTAAAAAGGAGTCGCATTTACCTAGTGTTTTAACCAAATCTGAGTGTTTTAGTATATTTGAGCAAGTGCAAAATGTTAAGCACAAGATGTTGCTTTTATTAGGTTATGGAGCAGGGCTTAGGCTTAGTGAAATAGTACATTTGAAATGGGAAGACATATTGATGGCAGAGCATAAGATTCATATAAAAGGGGGGAAGGGTAAGAAAGATCGTATGGTAATGTTACCTTATAGCATAATTGATAGTTTAGAAACTTATGGAAGATTAAATAACAGTGTTAACGGATGGGTTTTTGAGGGTCAATATAAGGGAGAGCCTTATAGTACAAGTAGTGTTCAGCAAATAATGCGTAGAGCAGTTGAAAAATCAGGATTAACAAAAAGGGCAACAGTTCATACATTACGACATAGTTTTGCAACCCATTTATTAGAAGACGGGACTAATTTAAGGTATATACAATCACTTTTGGGACATAGTAGTATAAAGACAACAACAATATACACTCATTTAAGTGAGAAGAAGATACTTAATATTCATAGTCCATTGGATACCATGCAAATAGAGATGAAAAACAAACAAATTAAGCAAATTGGAAAAACCGAAAAGTAACACATATTTACATATAATAAGTAGTTGGTAGCCATTTTCGCAAACAACTCAGATATAGTACAAGTATATGGAAATCTT
>CAZJKL010000111.1:0-2471 GCA_964546655.1 uncultured Bacteroidales bacterium
AGTTGGTTCACATCAATTAATTTGGCACAATTAAAATGTTTTTCGGGGCATATTTTTTTGCCGTGAATTCCGCATGGACGACAATTTAAATTTTGTTTAACTTCTATTGTCTTTGAATTATCTGATAATGGACCAAATCCAAATTCAGGTATTGTTGAGCAAAATACTGCAGTAACATTCGCATTTACTGATGAAGCTATATGCACAGGAGCAGAGTCATTTACCCAATTCATAGTGGCATTTTTCATTATCTCGGCTGTTTGCAATAAATTAAAATCTCCCGCCATATTAATAATTCTCTTGCTCTTCGTTCCTTGTTTTATCTTTTCACATAATTTATAATCAGATTTTGCTCCTAATAAATAAACATATTTATCTTGCATTAAATCAATTAATTCAACCCATTTATCAATAGGATATTGCTTGGTCTTCCAAATTGAAGCCGGAGCTATACAATAATATTCTTCTAATATTAAATCTCTTACTTTTTCTTTGTCTTTAAACGAAGGATATAGTTTGGGTTTAACAAATGTATTATCTGTTAAGTGTTCTATTAAATCTAAATTTCGCGATACTTCGTGCTTCCCTTTCTTAAAATCGTGCTTAATCGTCTTAGTAAAATATAATGAAAACGGGTTTTTGCTAAATCCAATCTTATTTTTACTTCTAGATAAAAAAGTTACTAATCCTGTTGATGAATATCTTTGACAATTTATTACATAATCATATTTACAAGATTTAATTTTCTTAATTACTTCTTTTAAGTTTTTATATTTTTTACCTTTTTTATCCCATATATGTAAAGTTCCAATATATGGATGTTCAAACAATAACTCTTCATTTCCTTTTCTTAATAAAAAATCTATTTCAGAATCAGGATAAAATTGATGTATTTTTTCAATTATCGGAGTAGCTAGTATTACATCTCCTATAAAAGCTGTTTGTATAATTAAAAATTTGCTCATTAATTGTTTTTTTCAATTATAGTTTTTGCAAATGAAATTAAATCAATGCCGTCATAATTTCCTGAACTCATAAGCAATAACACATCATTATTGTATTTTTTCGACAATAAATAATCTTGTAATTCTTTTGATTCGGTATAAATTTTTAAATTACTATTAGCAAATGATTCTTTAACTAATTCAATATTTATATCTTCTAATTTTTTGTGCTTAATTGTGTGCGGATTATAATAAACTATAGGTTCATCTGCATTATCCATTGCTCCTTTATATTCTTTTAAAAACTCTTTATTTAAACTACTAAATGTATGCAATTCCATGCAAGCGGTAACATTTTTTGAATTAAATTGTTTTTTTACAGCATCAATAGTTGCTTTTAATTTAGAAGGTGAATGTGCAAAGTCTTGAAATATTATTACTTTTTCGTTTTTATCAAGTAATTGTAATCGCTTCGAAGCACCTTTAAAAGTTTTTATTGCATCATATATTTTGTCTAAACTTAAACCTAATTCTAAACAAACATTTATTGTAGCCGATATGTTTTGTAAATTATGGTCTCCAAAAACATCTATAGCAATTAATTCATCTTTATTTATTAAGTATGTTTTATTGTCTTTAATAATATTTTCATGAATTTTATATGGAATCTTTTTTATATTTCTTTTGCTATTTTCAGAAATTTTAGAAACATTTTCATCTTCTTTACAATATATTAAACAACCATTTTCAGTTATCTTATTTATAAAAATTTCAAATTGTTCAATATAATTTTCGAAAGTAGGAAAAACATTTATATGATCCCAAGCAATACCACTAATTACAGCTATATCAGGATTATACAAATGAAATTTAGGTCTTCTGTCGATAGGTGAGGTTAAATATTCGTCACCTTCTAAAATAGTTACTTTTGCTTCTTTTGTTAATTTAACCATAGTTTCAAATCCTTCGATATTTGCACCTACCATATAATCAAAATCAATATTGTTATATAACAAAACATGCATTATCATAGAAGTTATTGTAGTTTTACCATGACTTCCACCAATAACAACTCTCTTTTTATCTTTCGATTGTTCATAAAGGTATTCAGGATACGAATAAATTTTTAAGCCTAATTCTTGTGCTTTTATAAGTTCAGGATTATCTATTCTTGCGTGCATACCTAAAATTACAGCATCTAAGTTATTTGTAATATTATTAATATCCCAACCTTCTTTTGCAGGTAATAATCCGTATTTATTTAAGCGACTTTTTGATGGTTCAAAAATTTCATCATCAGAGCCTGTTACAATATATCCTTTTTTATGTAAAGCAATTGCTAAATTATGCATAGCACTACCACCAATTGCAATAAAATGAACTTTCATACTTTTGCTTTTATATTTTCAGGTAAAAATATAAAAGATAATTGTTTTTATTGTTATTTTTTCCTTGTTTTCTAACAGAAATATAAATCCTTCTTACTATATGTTATAATTAAAATCTCGAACCCGACCAGTTTACACA
>CAZJKL010000112.1:0-2457 GCA_964546655.1 uncultured Bacteroidales bacterium
TTTTCAAATCACGATAATACTTTAAACTATCTTCGTATGAAATATATTCTTCTTTCGTAAATCTAGCTATTTCTGCAACTTCGAATAATTTCTCAAAAACTTCTTCTTTTAGGTTGTCTGGTAATCTATCAAGTTTATTCAGATTCTTAAGAACATACAACCATTTATCAAAACGAGTCTCAAGTTGGTCAATTGTCTTATTAAATTTTGGCATTTCAAAATAGATAAATGTCAACTTGTCGTAAAATACCTTATTCGTTTTTATATCTTGCAACTTAACATCATAACGATATTTATCTAAATCCTTTTTATCTGATTCAAATATAAAGTCTAATATTCCAATTGTATAAACAGCTTGTAATTCATAATTCCAATCTGATTTCTCTGCTTGTTCTTGAATTGGAAAAGTTGAATAAAAAACACTTCTGTCCTTAAAGAAATTTTGTTTACTTTTTTGCATTTCGACAATGAATTTCTCGCCTTTTTCATTCTCGCAATACAAATCAAATATTGCTTTTCTATCAAGTTCTGTCTTACCTAATTTCTCTGTTTTTAAATAAGTTAAATTAGTAATCTTGCCTTGTTGGTCTTTTAATAATTCGTTTAAGAAATCAAGTAGTAAATCTTTATTTGGTTCTTCTCCAAATAATCTCTTAAATCCAAAATCAGTAAAAGGGTTTATATATTTTTCTCTAATTTCTGACATATCTTTTTTTTGTCAAAGGTAATATTTTCATTTAATATATTGAAGGTTAGCAGAATGATATTTTTTCAACCATTAAACCCAACAAGTTAATATCTTTAGTTCGCCTAAATCATTATAGTGATAATTATTCGTTTTATATTTTTAGAGTTGATTCAACTCAAATGCATATTCATAACTTATTACGCTTTTGTTTTTTTCGTTTTTCTTCCATGCTTCTTCCAAATGACTTAACTCAATAATGTCATTGGTGCTTGTAGGGTTAAATACGGTTGCAACTTTGTTTAGGACTTCTAATTCTGTTTCAGAAAACAAACTAGCATTAAATGGTCTGTTTTTTCTTGCTTTGAATTGTTCGCCAGTATATCCTTGCGAGAATTCAGTTGTATAAATATCAATTTCTTCTTTGTTTGCTAAAAATTCAAATATGCTTTGAAAATTATGTGGTACTGGACCCATGTCTATAGCTTTATATCTTACACCACTTATTGAAAAACAACTTTTCTTGAACATTAAAAAGTCAGCATAAAATAAAAGCTTATTCATTTTGGTTTTGAAAGGCTGATTTTTTTCCGAAAAAAATACTACCATTTCGGTAAACTTTTCAAAGTTTGGATTTCGGTATCCCGAATAAATGTCTGCCAAATGGGTGCCTAATAAATACTCTTTGAAATTCAAATTAAAAATATTTCTTTTTCTTTCTTCAACCAATAATTTAACTTTTTGAATGTGCTTTAATCTAAATTTTTTATCTAACTCACTACATAGTTCAACCATATCAATAAATTTTTTAGGGTCATTTGCCATTTGTATTAATTTGGCATTAGCAGTGCTAGGTATTTCTCCTGATTCGTATTGTCGATAAGTGTTTACGCCAAAACCTAATATTTCTGACATTTTTACTGCAGACAAACCGTATTTTTCGCGAATTTTAATTATTTCATCAGGGAATGGAATATTGAATTTTTCTCGATATTGGTTATATACCTGATTCATATTCACTTCATCTAATGATGTAGTGGTAAATTGTTCCTCGCTATCCTCACATTTATAATAATGAAAAACAATTGTAAATGTTTCTTTTCTAAAATTCATAGACCTTCTCTCTTTGGTCAATGTCATTTCTTTACCTGTAATTGGACTTTTCATGTTTTTTTATTTTAAAGGATAGTTCATTTTGTGTTGTGCTAAATGAAATGAAATACATATTACATTGCTTCCAATTGCACCTATTGTAATTTTTATATACACTTCTCTTTTCTTTATTGTTTTGCCAAATACCCACATATCAGAACCTCCATATAAATTTTCTTCTAATGGGCCTTCACTATAATCTTTTGTTTCTATAGCTTCTAATATGGTTTTTCGTTCAACTGGACGAAGTTCTAATTCTACCAAAGCTTGTGCGTTTTTACCTCTATCGTCACGAAAAAGTACATCCCAAAACTTCATTTTTTCCTTGAAGTCTTTTAAAAATAATGCTACTTCATCTTCTGTACTCATACATTAATTTTGTTTTGCAAAAATAATATATTTTTTATTAAACAACTATAAAGTTGAAATAAAATAATAATAAGTATATTAAAAAACTATAAAGTTGCTTAATGCTAATTGTTGTTTTAATAAAGTTTTTTTAAAAAGAACAGATTTTTGTTGTTTTTAACAGCCCCTTTTTTGTCATTCTGAGACACGACATTTAAAAAAATGCTTGAAGATAAATGACAATATAATACAACTGATAATCAATTACTTAA
>CAZJKL010000113.1:0-541 GCA_964546655.1 uncultured Bacteroidales bacterium
TATATTTAATTTATATCTCAAAATAATAATTGAAGTAGTTTTCCTTAGTTGAATGAAATTTGTATGTTTTTAATATTTTTCGATTAAATTAAATCTATTGTAACAAAGCAACTTTACTTGGAATAAAGTCCATAAGGATCAATCTAAACTAATAAAAAATATATTATAAGTCTAAACTTTTAATTGTTACTGGAATTGCTGGAGGAACAGAATCTGGAGCTACTCCTGAAATAGTAAGAATAGCTAGTAATTATAATATGAACTCAATTATATTACTATTAAATTTTTTAGGAAATAAGGAAAAAGAATCTTATTGTATTTCACAACTAAAAAGAATTAAATTGTAATACATTTATTTATTAAAAAGAATATAATACTTTTTAATATAAATTAGATTTTTATTAATTTAATTTATTGCATAAATTTTTAGATGAATAATAGTATTTTATTTGTATAAATTAGATTTACATTTAAGTAGTTCTAAATATTTATTATAGTAAGGGTTATCAAATATATAAATATTATTTATGTTTAAAATGCA
>CAZJKL010000113.1:681-1533 GCA_964546655.1 uncultured Bacteroidales bacterium
TCTCTTAGGTCAAGTATTTCAAGGTTTTTTAATTTACAAATATTTTCAGGAATATTTTTTAATTTGGTAATATCAGGTGGTAATGATTCGATTCTCTTACCCATCTCTGCCTCCAAAATCAAAACGTTTTATAATATGATTATCTAAGAATTTATACAAATTTAAAAGTGAATAATTACCAAGATTAAGAACTTCGACATGCTCAAGTTGGAAAATTTCTGATGGGATTTGTTTTAGCCAAAATTCACTAAAAAAAATTCTTTTTCTTTATAAATTTTATTATTTAATATAATATTATTCATTTTCTTGGTAGTTGCTTTATAAATCGATTTTACCTTTTTATGGTTTCAAAAACAAAAGGTTGGGTTGGCATGCAATTAATATTTAGCCTTGCTATACAATGATAATTAGGTAAATTAAGCATATCGTTACGGATAAAATATGGTGTAGTCTTATTTTGAAAGAGATAAAGTTTATCAAACCATTTTCTATATTCATTTATCTTTTTTCACTCTTTCTTCTAATTTATTTAAGAAAAAATTGTAAATTTCCATATTAGCTAATATACAAATTTTACTTTTTTCATAAAATAAAGTAGGGTCAGAGACATTGATTTCATCCATTATTGATAAAAATTCATCAATTAGAGCATCATTAATATCTTTTTTTCGTAAAACATAAATTTTATGAGCGTCCTTATACTCACAACCAAATTGTTCAAAAACTATTAATCTTGTCATAATTATTTAAAATATAATATATTTTCATAAACAATAAAGAATATTGATCGATGAAAAGGCTTTTTATTCTTTTTATAATGAATCTGAAATAATAAGGCAATTCGAGGAAAAA
>CAZJKL010000113.1:1596-2248 GCA_964546655.1 uncultured Bacteroidales bacterium
TTTTCCTTTTTATATCAAAAAAAACTTTTTTTAGATCACTTATTTTAAAGTTTTTCTAAACTTTAAAATAAGTGATCTAAAAATTTATAAATTTTTTCAATTTTTTTTTGAAAAATTCTTTCAACCCTAAATTATATAGATATAATCGAATAAAAATGGTGTCGGTTGAAAGGTTGAAAGATGATTTTAAATTTTTAAATTAATTTTCCACTTTTTTATATTGAAATTAGTTTTTTATTTTTTTTCAGAAATTTCTTTTTAAAATAAAATTATAATTTTTTATTTTTTCATCAAAACATCTATCAACTTTCAACAAAACCTTTTTTCTTTCAGATATAAGGCTCAAATAGGTGTTGATAGATATAGAAAACAACTTTCAACACTTCTTTTTTTTTATATGAAATGTTGATAGTTGAAACTTTATAATTATTAAAAAACAAGAATCTATCAACACTTACTTTAACGATAAAATGTAAAGAATTTCTGTGTTTGTTGAAAGTTGATAGATGATTTGAGCTTTTTTGATTTTAAATTATAGTTTTTTACTCTTACATATCTTCAAATTAGTTTTTAAATCTTTATTTATTTTTTTATTATAAAATATTTATTCAAAAGACCCTATTTAACATAATTTATTATATTTGTGGTAGGG
>CAZJKL010000114.1:0-2239 GCA_964546655.1 uncultured Bacteroidales bacterium
TTTCCAATTCTTTTAATTCTTTTGGAGCATCTGAATAATCCATTATTTTTTTGCTTTTGCCATTGTAATTAAAAGTTAAAAATGTTGTTGGTAAATCAGTCTTTTTTGATAAATACTTATCTTTAAATTCAAAGAAATTTGCTTTATCAAATTGATTAATAAAAAAATCAATTTGTTTTTTATCCATTTTTTTATAAAAATCCCCTATTAACTCAAAATTCTTTATTCCTTTAAGAGTTACATAACCTTCTTTATAAACACATATCTCATACTCAGGACATTTTCCTTTACATGATGTCTTTTTTAATATTATTATTGGCTCTTTATTTTGAATATCTGCAATTTTAAATGTAGATTGACAGCCCAATAAAGCTAAAATTATTATTAAGTATTTCATAAGTGTAAAAATAATTATAGGGGCGTTTTATCGCCCCTATTTTGTTATTAATTTTTAATAAATTTATCTTTGTATAATAATTTATTATTATCATTAACTTCAATAAAATAAATACCTTTTTCAAGTTCAGATACATTTATTGATTTTTCAAATTCTTTGGCAATAACTATTCTTCCTGTATAATCAAAAACATTAACATATCCATTTTTCACAACATCACTATTACTAAAAATTAATTGTTCTACAACTGGATTTGGATAGTAGCTTATTTGTGATTTTGATATTTCACTTATTGAATTTGAAATATCTGAGACTACAACACTATATTGTTCAGACAATGTATCATTTGAATCATCATAACGATAAACAATTAGTGTGTATTCATCGAAATTATTAGAATAATTTGCACTATGAGTTAAATCATTTCCTACTAAATTCAGATTATCAACTCTGTAGTTTCCGTTAATTGAATTATATGCATATAATAAAGCATTAATTTCAGAATTTGAATTTTCTGGAGTTAGCTTAATAAAGAAATCTCCGCTTACAGTCAAAGAAATATAATCAGCCCCTAGTCTCATCAAACGACCATTACCATCTATTTCACTATCAAAAGTTATTTCTGAACCACTGTATGCAATTTCTCCTTCTTGAACTAAACCACCATTATTATCAATTAATACATTATAGTCATCTGCCCTATCATAGATATAAGGTGCAAAAGTTTGCTCACTACTCATAATTTTATTTGCAACTAAATAATTTTCAAATATTTCATCAAAACTTGTTGAATATTCACTCTCTAAAATATTATTTACTATAACAGACGCGTCTTCTTCTTCAAGGTATGACTCATAAATAGGTGGTATAATTGCATCTTCAGTTTGTTCGGTTAGGTATTTTACAAATAACCACGAACTATACCAATGTCCAGCTAAAGGTGAATCTTCTAAATTATCAGACCAATCATCCAAATTTAAAGCAACATCTGGCTTTTCAAAAACAGTCATTAAATATTGGAAATTATCATCATATCCTGGAAAATTTGCTTCTTCTGACCAAGTAGCACAAGCTTCTTTAAACCAACTATCCATATTTTGATTGTACCCCATTTGAATAGAATGCATAAATTCATGTGCAATAGTTACAGAAACAGCTATTTCCTCTGTACCATCAACCCATGAATAATCATAATTCATACACATCCAACTAGAAAAAGAATTTATTTCTTCTAACTGTGAATCAGGGTTATCTCCTATCAAATCTTCAGGAGACACAAAACCATAAGTTCCAGATTCAATAGCAGGAACTCCACTAAGATCTCCACCAATATATACATCATAATAATCATCTCCACCGTAACCATTATCTGCTGGAGGCATATTATATCCTAAATCAACAAAAGACTCATATACTTGGTCAAATAATGATGCCATCCATTCAATATAATCAGGGTCTCCACTTTGGTCATCATCAGTACCATCTATTGAATATTCTCCTGATAAAGAGTAGTGAAAAGTAAAATAAGTTGATGAATAAACTTCTTCTGTATCAAACTGAGGTCTATCGCTTTCTCCTTTATTTTTAAATCCAGGCTTTACTAATAATTTCGCTTGTTCTGTAAGCAATGACCAATTTTTAGCCGCTTCCATTAAAAAGTGAGACTTCCATAAACCATCGTGTAATGAAGCATTAGATTGTTTTGATTTGTTTTCAGCTTGAATATATCTTTTTATAAAATTAGATGAATATTCTTGATTTTGTGAGAAAACACTTAATCCAATTATTGTACATATTAATGTAATAAATATATATTTCATAACTTTAAAATTTTAAATATTA
>CAZJKL010000115.1:0-2230 GCA_964546655.1 uncultured Bacteroidales bacterium
CATTAAAAATTGTAATACAAGGCTGATAAATCAGATTTTTCATTGTTAACTGTTTCACCTTTCACATCTTAGTAAACCTCTTTACCCTCAAATAGTTTTCATTCTGAAATTTTAATAAATAACAGCCTTTGGGGTAGTTTTCGGTGTTTATTATATTTAAGCCAATATTATCAATAATATGTGTTTCAATTGTATCGCCAAATAAATTATAAATTGTTGCAATTCCTTTTTGGTTTGCACTTTCAATAAAAAGTTTTTCTTGCACTGGGTTAGGGTCATCGCCGTCAGGTTAATACTCTAAATGTTTGAAATACTTATATTTACATTTTTTAAAAAGTTTATATTTTACATTTCATGCTGTTTTTTTTTATCTTACCGTTTACACTAAAAAAAATAATTTGTCAAAAATTTGCTAAAAAGATATTTTTTTTATCCCGTTGAGCATCTAAGCAGCGGGATTGCTTTGTTTCAGTTTCTTTCATTTTAATCTTTCATTTTAAATTATTATAAGTATTTAGTAATTAGCACAATACAAGTAGCTCTTTATTTAGTTGTTACAAATATACGTATTAATTATATATCAATCAAATAAATATATAAAAATATTTTAATTTAATGCTATTTATTTCAATAAAATTACTAACTATAACAAAGAATTATTATTATTTCGTATAACGCTAATGAGTCTTTCTTTTTCTCAAACTGCATATTATCAGGTGCTATTGTAATTATTTGATTAATATATTGAACCATTGTTGTTTTTTTTAATAAAACAAATCTAAAATCAGGAAGCATATTTCTTAATGATTTGTAAGTTTTATACATACTCAATATTATGCCATTTTTTAACCAAATATCTTTTGCAATACGCCAAAATACCGACCAATTAAGTATTAGCCAAAGTAGTTTTGCGTATAACATCGTTTCAAATCTCTCTACTTTCATTTTTTTTATTTCATGAATTTTACCTATGCTTTTCCACACTTTAAAAATCAATTCTATTTGCCATCGCATGCTATATAAAAATCTTATTTTTTCAACAGGCAGTAAGTCTTCGGATATATTTGTGATGTAAATATTTAAACTCATACGTGCCTTTTTTTCTTTTGACATTACAGCTCCTTTTTTTTCGGCTTCTTTGTTTGCTTTTCGTAATCTAGCTTCTATGGTTTCGTCTGATAATCGTTCAACTATCATCCTTACTTTAAGTTGTTTGTTTTTGCCAATAAAAACGTGTTTTTCAATTCTTTGGAGTTGTTTTTTTTTAAGTTCTGCCGCTATGTTAATGAAGTTTATTGGATTATTATCATCAAAATTAAAATACGCTTCGGTTGTTGTATTTAATCTATTCAAAAAAAAAGCATTTTTCTCATTAATTGAAATCATTACAGAAATAGATACGTATCCTAAATCTCGTATTAATAAATCGCCTTCTTCAACTGTTGAAAGAGTGTTTACTGCATTTGTTTGGTCATTTTTATTGAATCCACTCAGACTTAATTCAAAAATATAGCCTGTTTTAAGATCGTATTCAAATTGAATTCTTATTTGAGAAGAAGATGCTGAGCCACCACTTCCAGGATATTTATTAGTCATATTTTCAGGTAGTTGAAAGGAAGTTGAATCTTTAATTCTGATACTTTTAAAATTATCTGAAAAAGTAAATGCTGACATGTTTTTCTTCAAAATTTCTTTTAATCTGTCTTCAACAAGCTTTTTTAAGAACTCAACCGATTGTTTTGAAAAACGTTCGTCAATAGATTGTTTTCTTATTTTAATTGAATAATAATTTGCAAAATCGCTAGACAAATCATTCAAACTTAAACTATTATTGTCAAAATTAGCGGTAAGAATAGTATTCAAAAATGTAACTCCATTAATTTTTCCAGATTCTCTTTTAACGAATTCAGTTTCCTTTGCAATTTTTTCAATTGCGTCTTCTGTAAAAAAAGTTTTAAGATCAGATGCCAATTCATTCGACAATGAATAAAGAACACCTGCATTTATTTACATAGAAATTATTACAAAACGCTGCATTTGTAATGTACTGAATAATAACTAGTTGCGATTAGCCTGACGGCGATGCCCAAAACCCTTGGGGTTTCCATAACCCCAAGGGTTTAATTTCCAACAACTTAATTTACTTTTCACTCTCATCTCCCAAATTAAATTTATCATCTTCCTTTTCACTTTTCACGATTTTCACATCTCACTTTTCACAATCTTCACC
>CAZJKL010000116.1:0-2212 GCA_964546655.1 uncultured Bacteroidales bacterium
ACTTCCTTATCAAGCCGTGATAAATTTACAATATTTTTTTCTAACCGCAAGTAATGTTGCTTTTTTTAGCAGCCAATTGTAGGCAACATAGTGTTGTGTGGTGTTTTATCTATATAATTTTAAGAATTCTAATGCTTATAGTATTTATATTCCGTAGGTCTACCATCATAGTATATTGTTTCTCTCATTTTGGGATTACCATTTTCATCATTGTAATATCTTTCAATTCTATCTCGTTGTTTATATTCAATTATTTTATTAGACTCGTCTTCCATTGAGCATTTATCAATAAAATAAATCAAAACAACCACAACAAGTATTACATGCCAACTTTTAATTTTATATTTTTCTCCCATTTTATTAAATTTTAATATATCTTTCTATCAACCCAATTTTATCAGAGAAAGATAAATCACCATTATCTTCAATTTTATAATAATCGGTATATTCATCTATTAACTCATAACCTTCTTTTAATCTTTCTATATCTGTTAAATCTTTTATTATATAGTTAATATGTCCATTCTTACTTTTTGTAATTAATTCATGTTCTTCTCGAAATTCATAATTATCAATATTTATTGCAATTGAATATGCCTTACCTTTCAGTTTAAAAAAGATAAAAATATTATTTTCTCCTGCATTCCATTTTCCAATAATTTTTGCCGAACTAAATTTATTAAAAAATTTATTTAATACAATTTCTAATTTTGAATCTGAAATAACGGCAACAGTTTTACTATCATCAAAAAAAGGTGAAGTCATAGTAATTTCTATATCTGGATTAAAATGTGATGTTGCCCAAGCTAATTCTCCTACTTTCATCCCAGGTAAATAATAACAAATAAAAATTCTTTCATATTCTTTATTTAAAGACTCTTTTATTTTATATGCTATTTTTTCAATTTCTGATTTATATAATTCTTTTTTTATTCTTACATCAACACTTGCTTTTATATTATATAATTTTTCCAGTTTAATTATAGTATATTCAATGGGTTCATCAACTGATTCAATATTTTCATTATCATTATTAGATGAAATTTCATTATTATTTAATGCATTACTATCACTTAAATAAACGTTAGAAGAATTTGAAATAGGCTTGTATTCATCTTTGGTTCTAGCCAAAATTATCATTCCAATTATATAAACTACAACAATGATAGCAATTAAATATTCGTATTTAATTTTGTTTTTCATTTTTTTATTTTTAATTGTTAGAAAAATATAATTATTATAAATAAATATAGAATCTATTTATTTAATTTTAATATAAATCATCTTTTTAAAATACCACACAACGGTTGAGGCTAAAAGCTGGCGGGCATTTCGGAGCACTTCACTGTCAAACTACTATGAAGTTCATTAGTTGTACCGTCCTTCATATCAGCACTTTCCGCCCGCTTGATTTTAGCCTTTGTTAGCATTTCGTTGTTTATTATTTTCAATTCAGAATTCATAATTAATACCATTCTTCATCATTTTGTCTAAGTCCTAATTGTTCTCTTTGAAATCGTTCAAATCTATACATTCTATTAACTTCGTCTATGTCAATATATTTTTTAAAATTGTTGTATTGAAAAAATCTATAATCACTTTTTGTTGCTACTTCAATCGAAACTGTCAATAAATGGTTTCCATAGTCATAATTATCTTTACCGTTTCTTTCAATATATTTTGGCAAAAATTCCATTGTTGGTAATTTAGTGATTTTTAGAGTCTGCAAAGTATCCATAAACGCAGTCCAACCACACTTGGGTGTCATAATTGTGTCCCAATGCCAATTAATAACTTCGTATCTTCTTGAGTGATTAAAAAAAATCTTAAGCATTGTATATTTTGCTGAAATATTTTGATTTGTATCTACTTTCAATTCTACAACTTCTGCATACTGATATGTCCCTGTTGGATACGTAAACCACATTCTCATTAATAAACTGTCTTGACCATTTTCAGGGATAGAAAGTCCTAATTGTTCCTGCTTTTGTTTCGCCAAAATGTAATAAGAGAATAATTGTCCATTAGGGTAACGAGGTATGTCCTTAGAAATATTATTCTCTGGAATTAATGGGGCTTTTGAAGGAATATAAAACGGGTAAATGGTATTATTACAACTGTGAAATAATAGTCCAGTTAAAAATATTAAAATCAAAATGCTTAAACTTATTTTCATGTTGTTCTGTTTTTTTTTTACAATGAATGCTAACGG
>CAZJKL010000117.1:0-1883 GCA_964546655.1 uncultured Bacteroidales bacterium
TATTTTAAATAAAAATACTATTATTTCTTCTATTATCTCCCAACCTATTATTAACGATTCTTTTATTTTGATGAAAATATTTGGTTCATAGTATTCTATTTGTTTGTTTTCTGATAGTATCTCATTTTTAATGCTTTCTCTTTGATATAAATTAATTTCTATGGTACTATAATTAATTTTGTCTTCTATTTTTAAATTTGAAATCATTGCTTCGTCTGATTCTGCTTTCTTATCAGATAGTAATTCTTCTCCCCTTATTGATTCATCTAATTTCTTTCCGCGATTATCTATTGCTTTGGTTATTCTTTCATTAGTTTCTTCTGTTCGCTTTTGTTTTAATTCATTTGATAATATATCTAATGATACATCTTCTGCTTTTATTATGCGATAATCCAAATAATCTATCTCGCGTGATATTAACTTTAATGTTGTGTCCAACTCTGTATTTGGAACGCGTATTGTCATATTATTTATTACGGTATATCTTGTTGTTTCTAGTAGAGAATCTCTGCTTATTTTATTCGTTTCAGTTGAATTTATTGTACTTGTCAAATTTGTATATGTAACAAATCCTCCCTGTTTTATTGTAATTGCTTCTATTCTATATGTGGATTCTATTACGTCTTTTACTTTAAACTTCAATTCTGCTGTCCTAACAAACTTCCTTTTACTATCTTTATTTTCAACCGCTGCCGACGAACTTATATAACCCTCGGCTTTATGTTGTTTTTCTTCTTTTGTTACGTATTCTTCTCTAATTGATGATTCTTCTGATGATACTTCAGAGACAGGAGCTACTTCCTCCGTTGTTGCTTCTTCAGTTGATTCATATGGTGCTTCTTCAGCTTTTGGTCCACATGAAAATAATGACAGTATTAAAACTATCAATAAAATATAGTTCGTTGTTTTCATAGTTATTTTGTTTTAAATTTGTTTCTTTTAATTTGTTGGCAACGGTTGCGGATTTGCGTTCGTGCGGGTTATTTGAAACGCTTCTCTATCCAACCGTGTTGTTTTTGTTTTTTTAACTGTTTTGCCAACCTTCCGCCAGTAAACCCCGCATGACGCAAAGCCGTTGTTATCGGTTGTTTTTAATTTCATTAATTAATTCTTGCCTTTTATTGCATATTATATTTTCAATTTCAACATCACTTAAATTTTCTGCTTTAAGACTTGAATTTATTTGTTTGCCAGAGCTTGGGTAGTATATCCTAATTTGAAAACTCCATTTATCTATTGACATTTCACCAAATTGCAAATCAAGTTTTGACATTATTATAACATCAGAGTCAATTATATCAGTAATTGGTTGACAATATTTTTTATCAAATACATTTTGATACGGAACTTTCATCAATTGTTTATATGGAAATTCCATAACAATTAAAGAAGTGTCTTTCGAGATTTCCGTCTCTAAATAATTTTTAATGTGTGGTGAAAATCCTCCGTTTGCAACTAAGTCATATGGAGGTAGCACGAGAACAGATAACTTTGGGTGGATTGACCGTGTTTGAATCGTAGTATCTTTTACTCCAGTCCGATTTTCCTCATCTTTTATTTCAAATTTTTCAAACTGAACTTTTTTATTTTTTGTGTTGTCTGAGCTATTACAAGCTATCATTATTAAAATAATTATCTGTGTTAAGAATATAAGTTTTCTCATTGTTTGATATGAAATTATAAAATTCTAACTAAAGATTTGTATATTAATATATTAAGTTGTTAAATTAAAAAGTGCTTTTAAAAATAATTCAATCTATACTTGTTTTATAATCACGTCTGTTAATTTTGGGATTTATTACTATTTTCTAGGCTATAAAATAACCGATAACGTATAGTATATCTGCTGTGGCAAGCGAACGCGGATGCGTGAGTCTTGTCAT
>CAZJKL010000118.1:0-1863 GCA_964546655.1 uncultured Bacteroidales bacterium
ATTATTCGATATTGTTAACCTAAATTGTTAGGGTGTTGCAAAGCCGAAAACAGGAGAAAATTATCAAATAAACGTATATTCCCATCAATTGATTTATTGCCTTCAGGAACACGAAGAGAAGATTTATTACTACCAAAAGAAGTAATGAACAGAGTTTGGGTATTAAGAAAGCATTTGTCGGATATGAACTCGATGGAAGCAATGGAATTTCTTCAAGATAGAATTAGAGGAACAAAATCTAATGAAGAATTCTTAATTTCAATGAATGGTTAAAAATAATGATTAAAATGAATTTTAAATAAATAAAAAAAGCGACCAATTTGGTCGCTTTTTTTATTTTATATATTTTAAGTTTTATGATCTTTTATTAGGTAAATCTAAACCGTAACCTTTTTTCTTGTCAACAATACGTAAAACAATACTTAATATTATTGCTAAAACGCCAAAGCCAGCAAATATTAATTCAGGAACAGTATAGTTTTTAACAGGAGCTTGAATTGTACCAGCTTTAATCGCTTCTGAGTTTTGTTCAATAAAAGCAACAACCTCTGGATTTGAAGCAGATAAAGCATAACCAATTAACATTGGAACTCCCCATAATCCCCAGTTTTGAATCCAGAAAATTAAACCATAAGCAGAACCTAAATATCTGTCTTCAACAATTTTAGGTAGTGAAGGCCACATTGAAGCAGGAACCAAAGAAAAAGATATTCCTAATAATATAATTGTAATAATTGCTATAATAGGAGTGAAGCTTTCTGCAGGAACCAATGCGAAAATTAAATGTGATACAGTTAATAATATAGCACCATATAACATTAAAGTTGCTCCCCAACCTTTTTTGTCAAGGAAAAATCCTATGAATGGAGTTAAGATCATAGCTCCGATAGGGAACATTGAAACATAACGAGCCGCAGTTGCTTCTTCAATTAATAATTTACTTGATAACATTTCTGATGCAAATCTTTGGAAAGGGAATATTGCTGAATAAAACAAAACGCATAAACCTGCAATTGCAAGAAAACCAGGGTTTGCAAATATTTTACCTATATCACTAATTTTAAATTCTTCTTCTGAACTTCCATTTGAGTTTAAACTTTCTTGTTTGTCAAGTTTAGCATCCATAAAAGTATAAATAAAGAAAGTTAAAAGACCAATAAACAAGAATGCACAACCCCATAAATATGAATTAGCTGGGCCTTTTCCGTCTCCAGCAAAAATAGGAGATAACCACATTACAGCAAAAACACCTAAACGAGCAACAGCCATTTCTAATCCCATAGCTAAAGCAAGTTCTTTTCCTTTAAACCACTTTACAATAGTTTTTGAAACTGTAATACCTGCCATTTCAACACCAATACCAAAAACAGCAAAACCAAAACAAGCCATCCATACGGTATTAGGGAACGTAAATCCAAGAAAATATGTAGTTGCTTCTACGTCCATATATTTTAAAGCATAAAATTTAATAAGACCTCCAAGTAACATAGTTATACCCGAAGTAATCAAAGTAAATCTTATACCCATTTTATCTAATATAATTCCCGATATTATTAAGAAACCGAAAAACACATTAAAAAAGAATTCTTGGCCGCCATAAAAACCAAAAGCTTCAGAACTCCAATGATATTGAGTTTCGAGCATAGTTTTTAAAGGAGAAGCTACATCAACAAAGAAATATGCAAAAAACATTGTAGATGAAATTAATGCAAGAGCTATCCACCTTGCTACACTAGATTCTCTTAGTGATTGTTGTATTTTTTCAGTCATATTGTCATTAAATTAAATTGTAATTAAAATTAAATTAAAGCGAATTACTAAAAATTATTTTAAAAAACAAAGTAATTAAAATAATTTGTTTGG
>CAZJKL010000119.1:0-1841 GCA_964546655.1 uncultured Bacteroidales bacterium
TTATCTCATGTTAAATCAACATTTGTATTAGCTTTTTCTAATTTAATATTTGTATTGATAGCTTATTTTTTATCAAATTATATAACTATATCTAAGCTTTTAATGACTTTAACTATTATTGCTATTTTATTTAGTGCAATTCCGTTTTACCTTTGTCGGCAAAAAATTAAGAAATTAAAATCTTATGAAACCCACATGACAATTTAATAGACACCCAAGAGAATGAAAATTTGTGCGACACCAACCTTTGAGTTTTGATTTTTATTATTTTTGTATTATTAACAATTTTAATACAAATTTATATGGAAAGTACAAAAGTTGAATTTAAGCAAGTAGTATCGAGAGGATGCGGACTTGATGTACACAAGAAGGTTATTGTGGCGACCATTGACGGCGATGGTCTTAAGAAGCAAACGAAGGAATTCGGAGCCGTAACAAGTTCTTTGAAAGAAATGAGAGATTGGTTGTTAGAGAATGGTATAACACATGTTGTAATGGAAAGTACAGGTGTTTATTGGAAGCCAGTTTATAACATTTTAGAGCCTGCAAATCTGACGATTTGGATAGTTAATGCGGCACATGTGAAATATGTTCCGGGGCATAAAACAGATAAAAAAGATAGTGCTTGGCTCTGTAAACTATTATTAGCTGGGCTTTTAAAGCCGAGTTATATTCCAGCTAAAGAACAAAGAGAATTAAGAGATTTAACTCGTTATCGAACATCATTAATACAAAGTAATGCATCAAATAAGAATCGAATTATTAGAATATTAGAAGATGCAAATATCAAATTATCAAGTGTTTTAAGTTCGACAAGTGGCAGTGTAGGAACTAAATTGATAGACAAATTATGCGATGGTAAAGAAATAACAATGGATGATATCGATGAGGTTTATCACAAAAAATTAGAAGCTAGCAAAGAAGAGTTGTTAGAAGCCTGTACAGGTTTTGTTACAGAACATCATGTTTATATGCTTCAAATTATTCGACAAGAAATTTCAAATACATTAAAAACTATTGAAGACTTAAATCAACGAATAAAAATAATTTTGATGCCTTACGATAATTTATTAGAGTTGTTAAAAAAAGTACCTGGTATTAATTCCAAGAGTGTAGAAGATTTAGTTGCAGAGATCGGCTTAGATATGAGTGTATTTCCAACAGAAAAGCATATAGCTTCATGGGCAGGAATCGCCCCTGGTAATAATGAGAGTGCGGGTAAAAAAAAAGTGGACGCATAACTCACGGAAATAAACAATTAAAATCAACACTTACCGAAATAGCTTGGGCAGCAACAAGAACAAAAGACACATTTTACAGAGCAAGATATCAAAAAATAGCAGTAAGACGAGGCAAAAAGCGAGCCTTAATAGCAGTAGGACATTCGATCCTAAAATCTGTTTATCATATCTTGAAAGATAAATGTGAATATAAAGAACTCGGTGCTGATTATATCAACAAAAAAAATGAATCAAAAAGAAAAGCGTATTTAAAAAGTGAGTTTGTAAAACTTGGTTATAATGTTGAATTAACCGAAATAACTACTATAGAAAACGCTGTGTAAAATCATATACAAAAAGGTCGATTTTTTCTGACATCCCTTGTTTGCGAACAAGAAAGAAGTCGATTATGAAACTGACCTCAACAGCTAAGTACCCAAGAGTGTGATTTTAACACGTGTATGAAATTTTAAATTTTCTTAGCTGTCTTTTATTTAACCAATCTATTTGGCATTTGCCATTTTTGACAAGTGCTTTCTTTTCTTTTGTATTAACTTATAATTTTATTAACAAAAGTGCCATTATTTGGCTTAATTTTTTAATTTATTTACGTATGAAAAT
>CAZJKL010000120.1:0-1786 GCA_964546655.1 uncultured Bacteroidales bacterium
TAATTCATCTAAGTAACTAAACACTAGTTCTATATTTTTATCCTGATTTTCAAGTCTTTTTTTAATTGCTTCCACTTCTAATTTTACGTTTATATTATCAGCAATCATTTCTCGCATTTTTACAAATATTTCAATTATTCTAATGCTCATTTGTGTTGCCATTCCACTTTTTAAAACATTCGCCAATTGTAAAACCCCATGCTCAGTAAACACATATGGGGAAAACCCTCCAAGATGTTTCTTGGAAGGTATCGCAAAATGCGATACCATTATATCTGTTTCTGCTTCTGTTAATTGAAACATAAAATGTTCCGGAAATTTTTCTATATTACGTTTTACTTGTTCACGTAAACGAGTGGATTTAACCCCATATAATTCGGCTAAATCTCTGTCTAACATTACTTTTTGACCTCTAATTAGGTATATTTTATTAATTATTACCTCTTCTGGCAACATTATTTTATCTTCAAGTTTACTCATTTTTAAAAGCACAACAAAGCATTAAAGACAGCGAACTGCTTAACCAATTTAAAGCCGTTGAAGAACTCGACAATAAAGATAAATCTACTATTAAAAGATATTATCGACGCTTTTATTAAAAGAAGTAAACTTCAAAATATTGCAGCTTTGTAAAACACTTTACATAACTTGGTTGTTGTTTTTTTTAATAAAAATTTATCTCAACTATAAATAAAAAAATATTTTTGATAACTTTGTGTAATATTTATAAAAAAATATGGATTTACCTAAATATGAATTAAGTGCAGAAAGTTCTTTGTCTATCTTTGAATTTACAAGTATAGGACCAAAAGGGGAAATTCAAAAAATAATTAAATTTAGTGAAACTCATTTAAAAGATTTTTATAATCTTGGTTTTGGAGATAAAGAGACTGAAACAGGGAAATTAAACGACAAAGTTGTTTCAAATAACGGAGATAGCGACAAAGTGTTGGCTACTGTTGTTTCTGCGGTTTATGCTTTTACTGATTTAAATCCTAATGCATGGGTTTATGCAACTGGAAGTACAAAGTCGAGAACTAGATTATATAAAATGGGGATTAGTAAATATTTAGATAAAGTTGGAAATGATTTTGAAGTATTTGGGTTAAAAGATGATACTTGGATTCTTTTTAACAAAGAAATTGAATACGATGCTTTTGTTGTAAAACGTAAAATAGTTTAATATGGACTCAAAAAAAATTATCGACGATTTAAATAAAAGAAAGATACCAATTGTAAAAATTGATAATTCTTTGAAAAAATTTAAAGATATGCCTTTGTTTCAAGAAAAGGTAAACAAAGCTAATGAAACACTTAAGAACGTAGGATTACCTATAACTAAAAATGCTTAGCTTGTTATTTTAAAGCTATTTTAATGTTTCTATCGACTTTTTAGTTTATGGTAACACACAACAAAAAGCCCAACAAAGCATTAAAGACAGCGAACTGCTTAACCAATTTAAAGCCGTGGAAGAACTCGACAATAAAGACAAATCTACTATCAAAGATATTATCGACGCTTTTATTAAAAGAAGTAAACTTAAAAATATTGCTGCTCTGTAAAGCCTTTATTTGGTTCGTAGTTATAAAACCACGAACAACTGGTTTTTGTTAGTTAAAAACTAACTATTTTGTGCGAAGAAACATTCTTCGCACAACTAGTGACAAGGGCTATATGTTATTAATTACAGAGAACCGTTGCTTTTGTCCTACTGAGGAACGAAGCATCCTAGGCTGGCGCGGATTTGTAATCCGTGCCTTGTTTTGCAGAAACTTAATTATTACA
>CAZJKL010000121.1:0-1780 GCA_964546655.1 uncultured Bacteroidales bacterium
TAATCAGCGGGAGAAAAATATAAATGATTTCCCGCAGAGGTCGCAGATTAACGCAGAAGAAAGATATTAAAAGAAAAAATAAAAACAATCAGCGTAATCAGCGGGAGAAAAATATAAATGGTTTTCCGCAGATGTTGCAGAAAAAATAAAAAAGAAAATAAAAACAATCAGCGATAATCAGCGGGAGAAAAATATAAATGATTTCCCGCAGAGGTCGCAGATTAACGCAGAAGAAAGATATTAAAAGAAAAAATAAAAACAATCAGCGTAATCAGCGGGAGAAAAATATAAATGGTTTTCCGCAGAGGTCGCAGATTAACGCAGAAGAAAGATATTAAAAGAAAAAATGACAGAAATAATAAAATTTAAAGTAATAATATTGAATATGAGATTAAAAGAACTGCAAATAATTTATAAAACTTTGCTCCTTTGCATCCCGATTCCTATCGTGGATTGCGTGAAAAAAAATGGTCAAAATATTAATTATTCTAAATTTTGCACAATAATTTTCCTGATTTTTGCACAATAAAATATCTAATTTTTGCACAACAATAAAATATTTATACCTTTGCACTGAAACTATATTGTTAATTATGAGTTACATTAAAAGAATAATTGAAGAAGATATACTGGATAAATTATCTGCTTCGGGAGCAGTGCTTATAAAAGGGCCTAAATCATGCGGGAAAACAGCAACAGCTAAACAATATGCAAAAAGCGTTTTAGAAATGGATAGGGATAAACAGGTTCCTTTTATTATGGCAACAAATCCTCAACTTTTATTAACAGGAAATACGCCAAGATTAATTGATGAATGGCAAGAACAGCCTGAAATTTGGAATTATGTAAGGCATGAAGTTGACAATCGTAAAACAAAAGGACAATTTATTCTTACAGGATCAGCAAACCCCAACGATAACATTAAACTGCATAGCGGTGCTGGACGTTTTACTATTGTACAAATGGACACAATGACTTGGCAGGAATTAGGTCATTCGTCTGGAAAAATTAAAGTATCGGATTTACTAAAGGGAATTTTCCCTGATATTTACGATGAAGGTGTTTTACTCGATTTTATTATTGATAAAATGCTGATAGGCGGATGGCCTACTTTATTGAATGAAAACACAAAAAATGCAATCGTAATGAACAGCGGATATATTGATTTACTTTGTGAGGTTGATATGAGTAGAGTTTCAGGAGTAAAACGCGACCCATTAAAAGTACGTAGTTTACTGCGTTCAATTGCAAGAAACACTGCAACTTTAGTAGATAATAAGACATTAGAGCAAGATGTAAAAACTTCTGATAGAAATGAATTATCGAGAAATACAATATCAGAATATCTTGATGCACTTTCTCGCTTAATGATATTGTATGAACAGCCTGCTTTTAATCCACATATTCGTTCATCTGCATCTTTACGCAAATCACCTAAAAGACATTTATGTGATACATCGTTAGCTACAGCAGTATTAGGATTAGACAAAGAAGCATTATTAAAAGATATAAAATATGCAGGTTTTTTATTTGAATCGTTGGTAACACATGAGTTAAATGTGTATGCAAAAGCAAATGATGCAAACGTATTTCATTATAATGATTCTTATGGTTTAGAAGTTGACGCTATTATACAGAAACGTAATGGTGATTATGCTGCTTTTGAAATAAAGCTCGGAGTAGGATATATAGAAGACGCCGCCGCCAATCTTAAAAAATTCGCAAAAAATATTGATACTACCAAGATGGAGACACCTAAATCATTAAACATTATCACTGG
>CAZJKL010000122.1:0-1723 GCA_964546655.1 uncultured Bacteroidales bacterium
TAGACTTTCCACCTGCCATAAATTGAACATTGGTATCGACATCGGCAGCTGCTAATATGTGCAGTACCTTAGTACCCGCCGGTAAGTCGATGGTTTGTCCGAGACAGGCCACTGCATTGTATGTTTTCTCGTTGCTCGGACCTATTGCAAAGGTCACATTCCCCAGCCGAACTGTATCCTCTATCATTTCAGCCGGGTAACTTCCGCCCTTTCCATCCATGGTACCGCGATGTCCCTCGCTTCGGGGATTTCGATCGTCGTAACCATCTTCGCGGTAACTGTTAAAACTGAAAATATCGGTATCGTAGTTCAGGGGCAAGGGGCGGGTGAATGGGACGATTGGTTTAGCAACCGGGATTTTCAAACGAATAGTTTTCAACTCGTAAGGCTCAAAATCCAGAATAAGTGAACCTTTTTTGACGGTTAGTTTGGAATGAAGGGGGCGCTCTGTACCATCCAGAACATCAGCCGCAACAATGGGTAAAACCGCTGAAAGTTTCACTCCGCGGGCGCTTTGTCCATTCAGTTCCTGCAACCGCACCACCACGCCCGAACCATCTTCGGCCATTTTTACAGCCTGGATGTTTACCTGGTCGTTGCTGAGAGTAAACATCGATAATGAACTTGCATTGCTTTTGTACTTTGGAACTTCAAACACTGCCGGACGTTGTTCGAACCGAATGGCTTCCCAATGGGTTTTCGCTTTTCGCCAATCGGCATTGTGGCTCACAAGTGCAAAGCTGAACTCATGGCGTCCCCAGTCCTGCCAGCGCATCTCGCTCATCGTGCCATCGTCGAGTACTTCCTGCAGGCTTTCTTTCGTATCCGGAGCGTGAATCAGCGTAAGGCGCAGGGTGTTATCATCTACTTTATCGCTGCCGTATTTAGCGCCCGAAAGGATGGAAACTCCAAAGTCGCCTGATGTATCGGTTAAATCAATCCAGGAATGGTGTGAAACTTCGTACTGTCTTTCGGTCCGGTTGCCCCGTTTGATGGTTCCTAAACCAAGGTTATAGGTAGCTTCGGGAGCGCTGGCAGTAAAATGAAAGGCTGCTTTGAGCAAGGTGCCGCGGCTTTTCCAATCAATTTGATTCAGGGTTTCTACCCGTTTTCCATCGGCTCCTGCCGAAAGTTGAATCCGTTGTTTAATCGTTGAACCTTCGTTTTCACGAACCAGCTCTATGGCAACACGTAGCGGACCATTTTCAACAACCTTCACCTGTACAGGATTTGAGAGTATACTGCGGGCAGGTTTCACGATATCTTTCCAGTAAATGCGCCAGGCCGGTTTAGTGTCGGGGAAGTTTACGCCAAACTCAAGTTGAATCGGTTTTTCGAGAATCTCCTTGCCCAATCGCTTGTCGTAAATACTGGAAACATCACCATTACTATCTATTTTCACACGGTAATATTGGTTTTCCAACTGATCGTTGCTTACCTGCAAATTACTGTTTTTGATGTTCGGTTTCGCTTCGCGGGGCGAATACACAACAGCACCCACCGGGGGAAGATTAGTTTGAAACAAGAGGCGTCTTTCCCCGTCGAATCCTGTTGTGAGTTGCGAAGGAACTTCTGCCCCTTTGGCATCAAACACAGCTATAGCATTGGCATTGGCCAAAGCCTCTGGTATTGATGCTTCAGCGATATCAGTTCGAGAAACCGACAGCGGATTGTAAACGACAACCGGCACGCCGGGAACATCGGTGTTGAGCGTTTTAGCAAG
>CAZJKL010000123.1:0-1711 GCA_964546655.1 uncultured Bacteroidales bacterium
TGGATTTAGTAACTCGTTGATTATGAGTGTTTAAATTTAACGTTAGTCAGAATTAAAAACAGACTGCATATGAAGCAACTAATCTTGATTTTAATATTTAATCTGATTTTTGGATTTGCTTTTTGTCAAGACATAGAGAAAGGAATTGACAATAATCCAGTTTTAAATAAGGCAGAATCTGATTACTTAGATACATTCTTAAAAAATCAACGACTGGACTTTGATTTTAGTGAGAAAAAAACTGCTTTCATATCTCTTGATATGGGAATAAACCTGAGAAGTAAAAATGACTACTTCAAATATTATTACAAAAAGACAGAGACCGATGAAAGTAGAGGCATAAAAATGATTGTCTTAGATTCAATCCAGCGACAAGAAACGAATGGATTTGATGTTCTAATTCTTATGGACACTCAAAAAAAAGAAATTGATGAGAAACTCGTAGGAAAAATAATTGATAAGTTGTCAGAGTGTGAAAATGAAAAGCCTACAAACTTATATCAACTTGGACTTGACGACAATCCAATATTGACAAAATCTGAATCTGAGTACTTTAATAAAGCATTTAAAGACCATAAAGCAAACTATGATTTTACTAATCTTAGAGTCGGATTCTTTTTCGGAAACAACGGAGCCAGAATTCAGACTAAAAAACAGTACTTTGATTTAGTTAAAAATAGATTAGGTAATTGCTCCAGTGCTTCGAATGATTTAATTATTAAATTGACAAATGAGGAAAAGGTTGAGTCTGGTGGATACGATTTTATTATTGTTTCATGGAGCAAGATAATACCAACAGATAAAGAAAGATTAATTAAAGAACTAAAAAAACAATGAATAACGGGGCACAACACATGGTATAGTGCATGCGGGTTTCAGAGGTTCGCGAAGGTTCGTGGCTCGTAAAAAAGGTCAGTTGTAACTTGATAGCTTATCTCTTCGTAATCCCGCACGACACCATACCATCAACGTTGTGGTTAATTGTTTGACCGTTCTAAAAATAATCAATGAGAATCTCTACTTGATAGAGAAATTGTATAATAAGATGAAAAAGATTTACAATTTATTAAATTATTAAAATTAGAGCAAGTAAAATTAGAATACAAGAACTGAATTTTAATTGAAATTGAAAAACATAGACAAATAGACTAAAAGAAATGAAACGGATTTTATATTTTATCGCTATAATAACTTTGATTTTATCAGGATGTAAAAAATATGAAGATGGCCCTTTAATTAGTTTTCGCTCAAAAGTAAACAGATTAACAGGGAAATTTGAAATAGATAAATTTTTAGTTAATAATGAAGATTCTACTCTTTTATATAATGAATACATGGGTATATATTTGGAAATTGATTATTTTGAGAACTTAACAAATACTTATCTTGGTTTTTCTGATAATAACAAATCATTATGTTCTGGTCATTGGGATATTCAAAAACCAAAAACTACAATTACAACTGACTATTACTATTGGTATATAGATACTGATAGTTTAAACTCATCTCACAAACCTCCAATTGCCCCATTTGAATCTTATAATGAATGGACAATATTAAAGTTGACAAATAAAAAACTTTGGTTAAAAACAAATTATAACAACAAAGAATATATATTAAAATACAACAAAATTGAAAATTACAATGGACAATAAAATCAACTAACCACAACACTATGTTGCCAACAATTGGCGGCAAAAAAGTTCAACAC
>CAZJKL010000124.1:0-1686 GCA_964546655.1 uncultured Bacteroidales bacterium
TCCTGACTTTATCACTGATTTTTCATTAGTTACATAACAATCAGATAATAAGCTTGTTGTAAAATTTGCGACACCTTTTAGGGTGTCGCAAAAATATTTAGGTTAAATTTATGGCATGTATGTACGTAAAAAAATAAATAGGTCAGGTAGCACAAGTATTGTCGTTATAGAAAAACGCAATTTTAAATGTCACTATCTTAAAACAATAGGTGTCAGTTCCGATTCCAGAACAATAGAAGAACTTTATTTAGAGGGGAAAAAATGGATTTTAGAACAAAAAGGAGTCCGAGATATGTTTTTTGAGCAAGTTCGTCGAGAAGAAGAAAAAGAACTAGTAGAAGGATTTCTAAACAAGGTTGAGCATATTTTACTTAATGGAACACAATTAATATTAAATCCTGTATATGAAAATATTGGTTTTGATAAAGTTAATGATGATATATTAAAACATTTAGTAGTTTCTCGTATTTGTCAACCACAGAGCAAAGTAGCAACATCAGATTATTTAAAATCATATTTTGATGAAGATGTTGATTTAAATAAAATATATAGATATTTAGATAAATTATCAGATACTCAAAAAGATAAAATACAAGAAATAAGTGTTAATCATACGATGAAAGTACTTGGAGGCAAAATTGGTGTTGTATTTTACGATGTTACCACTCTCTACTTTGAAACAGACGAAGGCGATGGTTTTCGTGAGAAGGGATGGTCAAAAGATGGTAAACACGCCCTACCTCAAGTAGTTTTAGGTCTTTTGGTTAGTAATGGAGGTTATCCTCTTGCATATTCAATTCATGAAGGGAATAAATATGAAGGACATACAATGTTGCCGGTTGTAAAAGATTTTGTTACAAAATTTAATTTGGAAGATTTTATTGTTGTCGCTGATTCAGGTTTAATGAGTACTGAAAATATTATAGAGCTAGAAAAAAACGGATACAAATATATTATTGGAGCAAGAATAAAAAATGAGAACAAAGCAGTTACAGAATGGATTTTATCGCAAAATAAATCAGATGGAAGTTTTTATGATTATCAAAAAACAGAGAAACAGAAATTGATTTTGGGCTATTCTGAAAAGCGGAATAAAAAAGATGCATATAATCGTGAAAAAGGAATTAAACGACTTGAAAAAGAGTATAAAAGTGGCGTAATAACAAAGGATAAAATAAATAAACGAGGATATAATAAATTTTTGAAAATTGCAAATAATGTAGATGTTGAAATTGATTATTCAAAAATTGCTGAAGATTCAAAATGGGATGGATTAAAGGGATATATAACAAACACAAAATTATCGGGGAGAGAGGTTTATCTGCAGTATAGCGAATTGTGGCAGGTAGAACGAGCGTTTAGGGTTACAAAAGGTGTTTTAGAACTGAGACCAATGTTTCATTTTACAAAAAATCGTATTGAAGCCCACGTATGTATTTGCTTTGTGGCATATAAAGTCTATAAAGAATTGGAAAGAATCCTTAAAAACAAGGGAATAAAGATAAGTGTAGATAAGGTTTTATCTATTGCTAAAACAATAACTACTGTTAAGGTAAAACTACAAAAAAGTAAGGAAGCTCTAATTAAAACAATGCTCCTGACCGACAAACACAAATCTATCGCGAAATTATTTGATAATAATTTTGGGGACTAATTTTGTTGGGTGTCGCATTGACAAAGTCAGGA
>CAZJKL010000125.1:0-1550 GCA_964546655.1 uncultured Bacteroidales bacterium
CATTGATTATCAAAGGGTGTTTTTTAGAGCGATCACGTCGCGCACAAAACAGGAGAAGCAATGTAATTTATATCTTTGTTTTGCGATTTATTGAAAACAAACACGTACAACAAGAAATGAAGAAGTTGTGCACTAGCAACTGAAAGAATGATATTGACGAAAAATTATGGTATTTTGATTTTTCGTCAATAAGTTATATCTTTGTCAAAAAATAACAATGATACAGCGAGAAACATATTTAAGTAAATTAAGGCACCTCAAAGACCAGAATTTAATTAAGGTCATTACAGGAATACGGAGAAGTGGTAAATCCACTCTTTTAGAAGCATTTAAAAATGAGTTATTATCGAGTGGAGTTTCTGAAAATAATATAATTTTCATCAATTTTGAGGAACGAGAAAATCTAAGCTTCACAGATTGGACAACATTATATGATGAAATCAAAAAGGGTATAAAAATAGACCAAAATTATTACATCTTTCTCGATGAAGTACAGTTGATTAACGATTTTGAAAAACTCATTAATAGTTTATATGTAAAAAAGAACATAGATTTATATATAACAGGTTCAAATGCTTACTTATTATCAAGTGAGTTAGCAACACTTTTGACTGGTAGGTACATTGCCATTAATATTCAGCCTTATTCATTTAAAGAATACGTTTTAGCATATAAAGAAGAAAATAATACAGACAGATTATTTCGTAAATATCTTAATGAGAGTTGTTTCCCCGAAGCGGTTACCCTTTCTCTAAGTAGTGAAGATTTGGTAAAGGATTATCTCCAAAATATATATGATACGGTTGTTATCAAAGATATTGCAAAGCGATATAATCTTAGAAATATCCATAATCTGCACCGTGTTATTAGCTTTCTATTTGATTCTGTTGGGTCTTATGTCTCATCGACTAATATTGCTTCAGTACTTAATAAAAACTCACAAAAAAAAATATCACATAACACCATTATTAAGTATTTAGAGTATCTAACCCAATCATATATTCTGTATATTGCTCCACGTTACGACATAAAAGGTAAAGAATTACTATCAACAAATGAAAAATATTATCTTGTAGATTTAGGGTTAAGAAATATTACAACAACTAATAAATACGATACAGATTTAGGCCATAAACTAGAAAATGTCGTATATTTTGAATTATTAAGACGTGGAGGCAAAGTATATGTTGGCAAACACAACAATAAGGAGGTTGATTTTGTAGTTCAAAAAAACAATAATGAACGAGAATACTACCAAGTAGCATTTACTGTTAATGACGAAAAAACATTTAATAGAGAGATTTCGGCATTTAAAACAATCAAAGACAATTATCCAAAGTATCTTTTAACTTTAGATTTTGATAATGCTAGCATAGATGGAATCCAAAAGTTAAATGTTGTAGATTGGTTGTTACGTGAAGATTAAAGTTAACTAGAAAGAAAATTGCCAGTGCACAACACTATTTTGCTTACAATTGGCTGCTAAAAAAAGCAAATTTACTTGCGGTTAGAAAAAATATTGTAAATTTATCACGGCTTGATAAGGAAGT
>CAZJKL010000126.1:0-1546 GCA_964546655.1 uncultured Bacteroidales bacterium
TAACATATTATTAAAATCATTTATTTAAAACATAAAAATGTTTTTTTAAGTTGTTATTGTGTCTAAGGAATTGGTTACTGAACTAAATTAACCCTGATTAAAAAAGAAATCGGCTCGAACCAGTACCGAAAGCTTTCGGTACCCTGATTATGAGTCAGGTGCTCTAACCAGCTGAGCTATGGGACCTTTTTAATATTAAGTTGTGCAAAATTAAAAATATTAGTTAATAATACAAAAAAAATAAAGAAAAAAAATAAAATATTATTTTAATTTGAATATTAGGAGTTTAATTTATTTAACGGTTGCGGATTTGCGTTCGTGCGGGTTATTTGAAACGCTTCTCTATCCAACCGTGTTGATTGTTTTTTGTTGTTAAATTTTCCAGCTTCACCTAAACCCCGCATTACGCAAAACAGTTGTTAGCGGTAGAGCTTTTCTATAAGTTTTCTATTTCTTCTCTGGTCAATCCTGTATATTTAATAATCTTCTCTATTGATTCTTTATCTTTAATCATTTCTTTTGCAATTTCGATATCTCTGTCCTTTTTTATTTTATCTTCTGCATCTACCTTCATTGTCCATATCATACTTGCACTATAGCGTAAATCCTCTAAATGTCTATTGTATGTCTTATATTCTTCTTCACTTAAACTATCCAATTTCCACAATTCCTTTGCCTTATCTATCCCTTTTGCTGTAAATGTGTCTTTTATCTCGTTGTTTTTCAAATAATAAATCCATTCATCTAAGGTGTCTTTGGCTACATCATTAAATTGATTTACTTTTATTACATAATATTCTGGAAATATCTCCGAAGGTTCTTTCTTGCCTAACAATTCTATCTGTTTGGTCGATAGCAATAATTTGTCTTTTTTATGTAAGCCGGTAAAATCTGTCTTTCCATGATAAATATAATCTTCGCCTTGTCCTAAATCAAAATAAACTATATTGATTGAATATATCTTCTTCAAATTTTTATATGGTTGACCTAAATTTATATATTCAGTTAAGGTTTTTGATACTCCATAAGACATTCGGTGAAAGTAATCATATTCTTGATCGTTTTGTATTTCTATTATCACCAATTCTCCCTTAGAATTCTTAACCAACACATCTACTCGGTTAAATTTATCTTTACTAATTTTCTGATTACCTTCGCTTTCTAATATATTTTCTATTACGATATTCTCTTTCAATAATTCAGATAAAAAACCTTCTAATACATAGTAATCAGCCTTATTTCTCAATAATCGTTTTATTGCCCAATCAAATCTAATTAAATTTCTATTGCTCATTGTTTTTCAATCTTTTCTGCAAATTTAATCCTTTTTTTTTGCTTTGCAATAATCTATTTGTTAATTATAAAAATTATATCGTTATGTAAATCTTTTTCTGCTTTACAGCTAACATATTATTAAAATCATTTATTTAAAACATAAAAATGTTTTTTTAAGTTGTTATTGTGTCTAAGGAATTGGTTACTGAACTAAATTAACCCTGATTATGAGTCAGGTGCTCTAACCAGCTGAGCTATGGGACCCTCTTAG
>CAZJKL010000127.1:0-1509 GCA_964546655.1 uncultured Bacteroidales bacterium
TTTTCCGATTAGTTGAAACACTGTAATTTTTTGTAATATACTTTAGGAGTAGTCTTTTAGGAGTAGTCTAAAAAATTACTCCTATCAATTAAAATAATGCCGCGTCAAAATTTTTCTAAAATTGAAACACTACCAGAAAAAGACTTAAAACAGATACAATCTTTAGCCAAAAATGGGTATAGTTTCAAGTATATTTTTGAATGGATTGAAACTAGGGGATTTAAAATTGCCTTAAAGACTGTGCAAATCTGGCATAAAAAATACCTAGAATCTATTAAAGATAATTCAGAAACCGCTACTAAAGCATTATCAGCAATCAATAAACAAGAGCGAGATACCTCGCCTAATCCTACAATAGATGATCCTAATGATTTAGAACGGATTAGAGAATCATGGCACGTCAAACCTATCGAATATTATCTTGATAATGTCGGAAAAGAAGGTGACGATATTGCTTTAGAAACTGCTGATTTAGATTTAGAAATTACTACAGTGGCTATTGTTTACGACTTATTTGTTAGTGTTAGTATTCTGACAAAAAATAGACTTGACTTGTATCAGCAAGGTTTAGCAAAATTCCCTAATGAACAAATTAAATCTTTAAAATTAATTTATGATATGTATTCAGAGGTAACGGCGATTCAAGAAAGTCTGCACTTTGAAACCGCTATGCGTTCTATTGATAAATTTAAACGCAGAATCAAAAAGATGGAAGATCATGAGTTATTTGGTACAGATGATTAAGCTAATAATAAAATATTCTCTACATCTACTTTTAAATCAAGATATTTTGATTTATTTACAATTTCTTGAATAATTTTATAGACAAAAATCAAGTAAGTATCATGTTTAAAATTAGTTTCAATGAACATACTTTTTAAAGTAAAAATTTTATCTGTTATATCATCATGATTTTTTAAAGACTCTGGTAAGTCTATTTTATCCAATTTTCTTTCACTTAATTCATTTTTTAAAAAGATTTGAGGTGATATAAAACCATCTTTAGTCATTGATAAATTAATTATCGAGATATTTGAAAAATCTTTTTTTCTAAAATCATCTACACTCCCAAAACTTTTATTATAAATATCTTTAATCTCAACCCATGTTAATCTAACATCTTTTAACGCGCTACAAATAGAGATATAAATAATATCATTCATATTATATCTTAATTTATTTTCAATCATGTTAGCTTGTTTAACAAAATAATCGAATTGATAATCTTGTAAACCTGTAAGTAAACAAGTAGTTTTTTTATTAAAAAAACTTTTTTCAAGTTGATTATTCATATTTTTTACCCTCTTGTTTATTTTCCGATTATATAACATATTACACATAATACAATATACTACAAATTTAGATTGTAACGAATTGTAACGAAAAGTAGACTGCTCTGGAAAAATTGTTACAATCTATATATGGCACAAAACAGGATGATAAAACAGTATGTATTACGGACTCGACAATTTAACGGATAAAGAGATGAGTTTGATTGAATCTGAATAT